>NZ_JBITGT010000003.1:0-596956 GCF_044457285.1 Streptomyces sp. NPDC050560 | reverse complement strand
TGCACACCTACAACCACCACCGCTGCCACACCGCACTCGGCGGCCACCCACCGATCACCCGCGTGAACAACCCTGCGGGTCAATACACCTAGGTCGCGTCCCGCCGGGGCGCGGTGCGGGCGGCGAGCAGTTCTGCGAGGTGCAGGGCGGGTGCTCCGGCGAGGTCGTCGAGCTGGACGCGGCAGGACATGCCGTCGGCGAGCAGGACCGCGCCGGGGTGGGCGCGCACGGCGGGCAGCAGATGGGTCTCGGCGACCGCGACGGACACCTCGTAGTGCCCCTTCTCCACGCCGAAGTTGCCGGCGAGCCCGCAGCACCCCGGGACCTCGGTGACACGCGCGCCCGCGGCACGCAGGAGTTCCCTGTCGGTGTCCCAGCCGAGTACCGCACGGTGGTGGCAGTGCGGCTGCGCGACGATCTCGGTCCCGGAGAGGTCGGGCAGCGTCACCCGGCCCGCGGCGGCCAGGTCGGCCACCAGTTCGGCGAAGGTGCGCAGGCCGGCGGCCACGGCGGCCGCCTCGGGCGCGTCGGTCAGCCCGGTGGCGTCGCCGCGCAGCGCGGCGAGGCAGGAGGGCTCCATGGCGATCACCGGTGTCCCGGAGTCGACGTAGGGCGCCAGGGTGCGCACGGTCCGCTCGACGAGGATGCGGGCCCGGTCGAGCTGGCCCGTGGTGATCCAGGTCAGGGCGCAGCAGGCGTCCTCCTCGATGACGCGTACCGCGAGGCCCTGGGATGCGAGGAAGCGGACCGCGGCGCGTCCCGAGCCGGGCAGGAAGTGGTCGGTGAAGGAGTCGGCCCACAGCCACACGTCGGGGCGCGCGCTGCCGAGTGCCGCCGCGGGCGCCGAGCGGCGCAGGGTGCGGGGGGCGAACGCGGGCAGCGCGCGCCGCCTGTCGATGCCCGCGGCCCACCGCGCGAGCGCGGCCGCGGGCCGCCAGCGCGCCGCCCTGTTGACGAGCGGCGCCACGGGGGCGGCGAGGCGTGCCCAGCGGGGCAGCCGCCCCAGGGTGTAGTGGGTGCGCGGTCTGCGCCGTGCGCCGGGGCCCTCGTGGATCTGGTGCAGCGCCTCGGACTTGTACGCGGCCATGTCGACGCCCGAGGGGCAGTCGGACGCGCAGCCCTTGCAGGCCAGGCAGAGGTCGAGGGCGTCGGTGACGGCGCCGTCGGCGAGGCCGCCCCTGAGCAGCCCGCCGTCCAGGGCCTCCTGGAGCACCCGGGCCCGTCCGCGGGTGGAGTCCTTCTCGTCGCGGGTGGCCAGGTAGGAGGGGCACATGACGCCCGTGGTGCGGGGGGCGACGCATGTGCCGACGCCGGTGCAGCGGTGCACGGCCGCGCCGAGGTCGCCGCCGTCGTCCAGCAGCCGCAGCCCGGGTGCGGCGGGCGCGGTACGGGGGCGGACGGGGCGTAGGTCGGTGGTGAGGGGTGCGGGGTCGACGATGACGCCGGGGTTGAGCAGCCCCCGCGGGTCGCAGATCCGCTTGGCCTCGGCGAACAGCCGCAGCGACGTGTCGTCGTACATGGCGGGCAGGAGCGGGGAGCGGGCCCTGCCGTCGCCGTGCTCGCCCGAGAGGGTGCCGCCGTAGACGGCGACCCGCTCGGCGCACGCCGCCATGAAGTCCCCGAAGACCCGGGCGGAGGCGGGGTCGCCGGGGTGGAAGGGGAAGTCGATACGGCAGTGGACGCAGCCGTCCCCGAAGTGCCCGTACGGGTAGCCGTGCAGGCCGTGGGCGTCGAGCAGGCCCTCGAAGTCGCGCAGCCAGGCGCCCAAGTGCTCGGGCGGTACGGCGCAGTCCTCCCACCCCGAGTAGGCGGGCGTGGGCAGGCTGACCCCGGCGAGCCCCGCGCCGTCCTCCCTGATGCGCCAGAGTGCGGCGGCCTCCCGCGGGTCGGCGACCAGCCGGGAGCCGGTCGCGCCCGAGGCGGCCGTGAGGCGGCGAAGGACGTCGGCGGCGCCGTCGCCCGCGGCCTCGGCGAAGAGCCATCCGGCGCCGGCCGGCAGCTCAGGCACCGGCCTGCCGCCGCCGCGTACCAGGTCCACGATGCGGGCGTCCATGCCCTCGCAGGCGACGAGGCGGCCCCCGGCGGCGGCGAGCAGGGCGGGCACGGCGTCGGCGGCCTCGGCCATGGACCCGTATCCGAGCACCAGCAGCCTGCGTCCCGGCTCGTCGGCGACGAGCCTGACGGTCGCGCCGAGCACGGTCGCGAGGGTGCCCTCGGTGCCGGTGAGGAAGCGGTCGACGCGGCCGCCGCGCTCCGGCAGCAGATGCTCCACGGCGTAGCCGCTCACCTGGCGTCCGAAGCGGCCGAAGGCGGTCCTGATGTGGGCGAGGTCGGCGCGGGCCAGGGCGAGGAGCGCGGCCGCGGTGGGGCCGGGGGCGGCGTCTTCGGTGAGCAGGGCGCGCTCGCCGTTGCCGTGGAGGACGTCGAGGGCCACGACGTTGTCGACGGTGCGGCCGTAGCCGAGGGCGCGTGAGCCGCACGCGTTGTTGCCGATCATCCCGCCGATGGTGCAGCGGGTGTGGGTGGAGGGGTCGGGTCCGAAGCGCAGTCCGTGCGGGGCGGCGGCGCGCTGGAGGTCGGCGTGGACCACGCCGGGCTCGACCCGTGCGGTGCGCGCCCCGGGGTCCACGTCGCGTATCCGGTTCAGGGCGCGGGTGTCGACGACGATGCCGGGGCCCACGGCGTTGCCCGCGATGCTGGTGCCCGCGCCCCGCATCGTCACGGGTGCCCCGAGGTCGCGTGCGGCCTCGTGGACGGCGAGCAGTTCTTCGATGTGCCGGGGCCGCACGACCGCCTGCGGTACCACCCGGTAGAGGCTCGCGTCGGAGCTGTGGAGGGCGCGGGCGAGGTCGGAGCCGTCGACGTGGGCGACGCCGCGTGCCCGCAGCTCGTGGGCGAGGTCGGAGTCGGCCGTGCGGCCTGTGGTGTGTGTCATGGGGCGGGAGGGTCTTCTCTTGTCGGTGGGTTCACGGGTCCGGTCGGCGCCCGGCGTACGGCCGGTCGGGGCGCCGACGGGGCGGGGTCACGGGGTGACGAGGTCCCTGGGGAGGGTGGACGCGGAGCGCAGCAGCGCGGCCTCGGGCAGTCCCGTGCGCGCGAGTGCGCCGACGAGGCGGCCGAGGGCTTCGGGCGGGGGCGGCGCGTCCTGCTGGCCCGCGTCCGAGGAGAGGACGACGTGGTCGAGCCCGACGGCGCGTGCGAAGCGGGCGACGTCCTCGGCCCGCATGGGGTGGGAGCCGGTGAGCTGGTGGGCCGTGATCTCCAGCAGCGCTCCGCGGGAGGCGAGGCGGCGGGCGAGCACGGTGTCGAGGCGGGGCACGACCCACCCCGCGTGGGTCACCAGGACCCGGCGCACCCCGGCGGTGTGTGCCTCGTCGACGAGCCAGGCGCACTCGCTCGGGCCGAGGTGGCCGGTGGCGAGGACGGCGTCGTGCTCGGCGACGAGCCGCAGGATGGTCCTGAGGGCGTCCGCCGTCGTCGGGTCGACCGGCGGGGCGGCGTAGCCGACGGCGGGCAGCGCGGGGCAGCGGGTGCGCAGCGCGGGCAGGCCGGTGCCGTGCTGGGTGTGGGCGTCCTGCGTGGGCATCCACACCACCCGTGCCCCGGCCAGCAGGGCGGCGGCGGCCGCGGCCGGGTTGAACCCGCCGGTGTGCGCGTTGAGGACGATCCCCCCGTACACGGCGAGGCGCCGTCCGGTGCCCGCGGCCAGCGCCCTGCCGACGGTGGACTCGTAGTGGTTCTTCAGCACCACGCCGCGGCCTCCCGCCGCCTCGTAGGCCGCGGCGACGTCCGCGTCGGTGCCCCAGCGCGGCTGGATGTCGGGGCCGCTGTGGACGTGGACGTCGAACAGGCCCTCAGGCGGAGACATGCGCCACCTGGTCCACGACCCGGTCCTCCTCGCGGTGCAGTCTGGCCGCGGCGGGCCGCAGCCAGAAGAAGACGAGGGCGGCGGCCGCCGCGGCGCAGGCCGCCATCGTCGCGAACACTGGAATCCAGTTGCCGCCGTTGCCCTCGACGAGCCACGCGGTCACGGGGCCCGCGAGGATGGAGGCGAAGCCCTTCCCGGTGAACAGGACGCCGTAGTTGGTGGCCGCGAAGCGGGGGCCGTAGAGGTCGGCGACCATCGCGGCGCCCATGGAGTAGATCTCGCTCCAGCCGATGTAGACGAACCCGGAGCAGATGATGAAGAAGACGGGGTAGTCGACGAAGGCCATCCAGATGACGATGCCGGCCGCCTGGAAGGTGAAGGCGATCGTCATGGCGGTGTAGCGGCCGATGCGGTCCGACACCCATCCCCAGATCGGCCGTGAGATGCCGTTGAGCACGCGGTCGAGCTGGATGGCGAGGGTCAGTCCCGTGAGGCCGAAGGCGACGGTGGTCTCGTCGGCGCCGTAGTCCTTGGCGATGGGGCCGATCTGGGCCGTGATGACGAGGCCGGTGAAGGACATCAGGGTGGTCGCGAGGTAGAGCGCCCAGAAGGTGGGGGTGCGCAGCACCTTCGCCGGGCCGAGGTTGCGGCGGGTCTGGGCGGCGCGGACGGCCGCGCCGGGCTCGGCGCCGGTGGCGGCCGGGTCAGGTGCCCGCAGGAACACCGCGCACGCGCAGCACACGGCGCCGAGGACGATGCCCCAGACCAGCAGGGTGTGCCGGTAGCCGGTGGAGTCGATCATGTGGGAGATCGGGGTGATCGTCAGGAGGGTGCCCGAGCCGTAGCAGGCGGCGGAGATGCCGGCGACCAGGCCGCGGCGGTCGGGGAACCACTTGACGACGACGCCGAGGCCGCCGCCGTAGATGATGCCGACGCCGGCGCCGCCGACGAGGTACCACGCCCAGACGGCCTCGATGGAGGGCGCGAAGTCCGCGGTGCCGATCCAGCTCAGGCCCACGAGGGCGCCGGCGGCGAGGAAGGTCAGCCGGGGGCCGTAGCGGTCGACGAGCCATCCCTCGACCGGGAGCAGCCAGGTCTGGGCGATGATGAACAGCGAGAACGCGATCTGGACGTGTGCCAGCGAGACGTCGTAGCCGTCCGCCAGGGGGTCGGAGAACAGCGTCCAGCAGTACTGGAGATTGGCTGCGGCCACGGTCGCCACAGCGATCAGAGTCACTTGTGTCCAGCGCCGCCGAGCGGCGCCGCGGGGCGGCTTCACCTCGGCCCCGGCCAACTTCCCCACCATCGTTCCTCCGCGCGTCGGTGCGCCGAACGTGTGGGAACGCGATGCCTTGAGCAGGTCGCCGCAAGGTGTCACGCCCTCCGAGGCGCTGTCAAGGGAGGCGGACGCTTCGCGCACGAATGCTTGACACGCCGCCCGCCCCCCGTCAAGACTGTGCCGCATTACAGCACATGTGCCGCATCGTGGAACGCTCTTGAGCAGGGGTTTCCCACAGGCCGGGCGGGCGTCCGCTCCCCCGGCACCGACGCCATGGAGGTACCCCCATGTCAGCGCCCCTCAAGGGGACTCGGGTCATCGAGATCGGCAACTACCTGGCGGCCCCCTTCGCCGGGGCGCAGCTCGCGGATCTCGGGGCGGACGTCGTCAAGGTCGAGAACCCGAGGACCGGTGACTACGTGCGCAGCAGCGGCCCCTTCGTCCGGGGGGAGAGTTCGCCGTTCGCCCGGCTCAACCGCAACAAGCGCTCGCTGGCGCTCGACATGAAATCCCAGGACGGCCGCGAGGTCCTGACCCGGCTCATCTCCACCGCCGACGTGCTGATCGAGAACCTGCGCCCGGGGACCATGGACAAGCTGGGCTACGGCTGGGAGGAGACCTCCGCGCTCAACCCGCGGCTCGTCTACGTCAGCGCCTCGGGCTGGGGCTCGCGCGGCCCCCTCGCCCGGCAGCCAGGACTGGACGTCATGGCGCAGGCCCGCTCGGGGATCATGAGCATCACGGGCACCCCCGAAGGGGAGCCGGTCAAGGTGGGCGTGCCGATCTGCGACATGGTCTGCGCGCTGTACGGGGCGCTCGGCGCGGTCTCCGCGCTCCAGGAGCGCGCGAGGACCGGGCGGGGCCAGCGGGTGGAGGTGTCGCTCTTCGAGGCGGGCGCCTCGCTCGCGATCTGGGAGGCCGGGCGGTACTTCGCCGGGGAGGAGGTGGCGGGGCCGATGGGCTCCGCGCACCAGTCGCTCGCGCCCTACCAGGCGGTGGCCTGCGCCGACGGCTGGTTCGCGGTCGGCGCGACCACCCCGCCCACCTGGGCGTCCTTCTGCGCCGCGCTCGGGCTCGGCCACCTCGCGGACCACCCCGACTACGCGGACGTCGACAGCCGGTTCCGGCACCGCGCCGCGCTCATGGCGGCCGTCGAGGAGGTCACCGCGGGGCAGCCGCAGGAGCACTGGATCGAGGTGCTGTCGGGCGCGGGGGTGCCGTGTGCGCCGATCCAGCGCTACGAGCAGGTCTTCCACGACGAACAGCTCCTCGCCGCCGACTACTTCTGGGACGCCGAGCACCCGGTGATGGGCACGGTGCGCCACCTCGGCTCGCCCATGCACTTCTCCGCGGGCGGCACGGAGCGCCGCGCCAGCGGCCCGCTGCTGGGCGAGCACACCGGCGAGATCCTGCGCGACCTGGGTTTCGGTCCCGAGCGGATCGCCGCCTTCGCGGCGCGGGGCACGACGGGGGGCCCGGTCGCGGACGGGCGGCTGACCGCGTGAGCGGCACCGGGGGCTCCCCCGCGCCGGTCAGGACGGAGCTGCGCGGCGAGGTCGCCTGGGTGCTCATCGACCGGCCGCATGTCGCCAACGCGCTCGACATGGACTCGCTCACCCGCCTGGCGGTCGAGTTCGAGCGGCTGCGGGGCAGGCGCGACGTACGGGCCGTCGTGCTGACCGGGGCGGGCGGCGGCGAGCGGCCGGCCTTCGCGGCGGGCGGCGACATCGGCGAGTTCGCCGCGCTCACGACACAGGAGGCGATCCTCGGCTACCAGGAGCTGTACCGGCGGGTCGGCGCCGCGATCGACGAGACCGAGCAGCCCACGCTCGCGGCGATCGCGGGCCCCTGCGTGGGCGGCGGCGCGGTCCTCGCCGCCACGTGCGACCTGCGCATCGCCGCGCCCTCCGCGCGCTTCGGGGTCCCGGTCGCCCGTACCCTCGGCAACTGCCTCAACACCGACGACTACGTGCGTCTGGTGACCGTGCTCGGCCAGGCGCGGGTGCGCGAGCTGATCATGACGGCGCGGCTGCTGCCGGCCGACGAGATGCTCGGGTGGGGCGTGGTGTCCCAGCTCGCCGAGTCGGACGAGGCGCTGCACGGCGCGGCTGCGCGGCTCGCGGAGCGGCTGGCGTCGATGGCGCCGCTGACGGTGGCCGCCACCAAGGAGAACCTGCGCCGCATCCGGCGCGCGAGCACCCCGGACGCCGACGACCGGGACGTGCTGCTGCGCTGCTTCGGGTCGGCGGACTTCAGGAACGCCGTGGCGGCGTTCGCCGCGGGCGAGAAGCCCGTCTGGCAGGGCCGCTGAGCCCCCGCCCGCCGGATCGGCTCACCGCCGCGCCGGGCCCGTGAGGCTGGCGCCGATCCTGCGGGCGGCGTCCACCACGAGCGCGGCGTAGCGCCGCTCCTCCGCGGCCCGCATCCGGTCGGGCGGTGTCGAGATGCTGATACTGCCGACGGGGCCGCCCGTCCCACCCTCGATCGCGGAGGCCACGGCCCGCACGTCGGAGCGCCACTCGCCGTGGTTGACGGCGTAGCCCCGCGCCCTGATGGCCTTCAGCTCGGCGCGCAGCGTCTCGGGGTCGGTGATGGTGTGCGTGGTCGAGCGGTCGAGACCGTGCGCGATGTACGACTCGACGGCCGTCTCGTCCAGCAGCGCCAGGTACGCCTTGCCGTTGGACACCGTGTGCATCGGTATCGAGCGGCCGACGGGGATGTCGACCCGGATCGGACGGTGCGTCATCAGGCGCTCCACGAGGACCATGGCCTGCCCGTCGGGCACCATGAGGTGCACCGTCTCGTCGGTCTCCGCGCGCACCTCGTTCATGATCGGCAGCGCCACCTGGCGCAGGTCGTCGGCGCCGCGGAAGTACTGGCCGACCTGGAGCGCCTTCGAGGTGATCTCCCAGCGGGTGACCTCGCTGCCGACGGGGCGAATCCACCCGGCGTCCTTCAGGGTCAGCAGGGAGCGCTGCACGCTCGACTTCGGCAGGCCCAGGGCCCGGCTGACCTCGGCGACACCGACCGGCTGCATGTCGGCGACCGTTTCCAGGACGACCAAGGCCTTGCGCACGCTCTCCACCCCTGAAGCTTATCGGCGGGCGGGGCGCGCCCGACGCCGCCTCCCGGGCGCGGTGCCCCGGGGCCGCTACGCGGGGGCGGGCGTCAGCGGCCTGCGCCACACATAGGCGCCGACCGCCGCGGTCAGCAGCATCACCACCGCGGTGAAGACCATGCCCGCCTCCCGCAGCCCGAGCGCGAGGCTGATGGCGCCCACGCCCACGGAGGGCACCGAGATGCCGAGGTAGGCGACGACGAAGAACGCCGAGATCGCTCCCGCGCGGTGTCTGGCGGGCGCGGCGCCGCTCACGGCGGTCAGCCCCGCCCGGAAGCCGAGGCCCTGTCCCGCACCGCCGACGAGGGCGCAGGCCACCAGCGGCCACAGCGACTTCACCAGCAGCGAGAGACCGGCGAGCAGCAGCCCCACGAGCAGCAGCAGGCACCCGGCGGGCAGCGCCCTGGCCACACCGAGCCTGGGCATCAGGCTCTGCCCCGCGGTGGACGCGAGGAACACCGTGAAGACCACGGCGCCCGCCACCGCCAGATTGCTCTCGCCGAGCGTGCCGGTGATGAAGCCGGACGAGACCGAGGTGAACAGGCCGAGCAGCGCGAAGCCCGCGAAGGCGGCGCACGCCGCGGGCGTGAACACCCCCCGCACCTCGGGCGGCACCCGCATCCCGCTCGGCCGCAGCAGTGCCCGCGCCCCGCCGCGCTCGGTGCGCACCGTCTCCGGCAGCCGCCACACGATCAGCGCGACGGCGCACACCAGTGCCAGGTGCACCAGGTAGGGCAGCCGCAGCGGCCAGGGCGCGTACTGCGCGAGCAGCCCCGACAGCAGGGGACCGCTGCCCAGGCCGCCCATGTTGGCCGCGGTGGCGGCGAGCCCGGCCCTGGCCGTGCGCCCCGGCCCGGCCAGCTCCAGGACGGCGGCGGTGCCCGCGCCGCTGAGCAGCCCGGCGGCGAAGCCGGACAGCACCCGGCCGAGGAACATCAGCGGCAGGCCGGACTCCAGGAGGAAGCAGAGCGCGCTGCCCGCGGAGAACACCAGCGCGGCGAGCAGCACCGGGCGGCGCCCCGTGCGGTCGGAGACGTCACCGGCGAGCAGCAGCACGGCGATCACACCGAGCGCGTACACGGCGAAGATCACGGTGACGATCAGCTCGGAGAAGCCGATCTCCTCCCGGTAGAGCCCGTAGAGCGGGGTGGGCAGGGTGGTGCCCGCCATGCCCACCGCGAACACCGTGGCGGCGCCCAGGGAGCCGACGCCGCGTCCCGCCCGCCCCTGTGCCTGGTCCGTACCGCTCTGTGCTGTCACACGCCACCTCACCGTCATGCCGCCACACATCTCACCAGGACGGTTACCACGGGGCCGGGCAGGCGCACACACCGGGGTGCCGCGGTGGCGCGGCCGATGCGGGGTACCCGGGAGGACGGCCGTCGGCAGGCGCCGCGGCCGGACGACAGGGAGGGAGGCGGGCGTGGACCAGGACTCCTCCGACGGGAGGACCCGGCTGACGGTGCTGGTGGCGCTGACGGCGAACCTGCTGATCGCGGTGGCGAAGCTGGTGGGCGGCCTGTTCGCGGGGTCGCCCGCGCTGCTCTCGGAGGCGGCGCACTCGGTGGCCGACAGTTGCAACGAGGTGTTCCTGCTGGCCGCGCTGCGCCGCAGCAAGAAGCCGCCCGACCGCAGGCACCCCTTCGGCTACGGCAAGGAGCGGTTCTTCTGGTCGCTGCTCGCCGCCGTGGGGATCTTTGTGATGGGCGGCTGCTTCTCGGTGTTCCAGGGCTTCGAGGCGCTGTCGAGCGGCGCCCACGAGTCCACGGACGGCTATGTGGTGGGGCTGGTCGTCCTCGCGCTCGCGCTCGTGTTCGAGGGCGCGTCGCTGCTGCGGGCGCTGCACCAGGTGCGCAACGACCCCGACGCCGAGGGCATGCGCGACCCCGCGCTGCGCACGGTGGTGGCGGAGGACGGCACGGCGGTGCTCGGTGTCACCCTGGCGATCATCGGGATGGCGCTGCACATGACGACCGGGCAGGTGGCGTGGGAGGCGTCCGCGTCGTTCGCGATCGGGCTGCTGCTGGTGTACGTGGCGTACCGGCTCGGCCGGGAGGCGAGGGACCAGCTCATCGGGGAGGCCGCGGACCCGGCGTTGCAGCGGCGCATCAGGGAGCTGCTTGCCGCGGAGCCGGAGATCGACAATGTGGCCTCGCTGCTGACCATGCGCCTCGGCATGGACTCCACGCTGGTGGCGGCGCGCGTCGACCTGGTGCCCGGGATGGACAGCGAGCAGGTGGAGCTGGTGTCGGTGCGTATCAAGCGCGCCCTGGCGCGCGCCGAGCCCGCCGCCGACCAGGTGTTCCTCGACATCACGGAGGCGCCGCCCGACGGCAGCCCCGAGCGTCCCGGGCCGCGCCGCGGGGGTCCGCGGGCGCGGGACGGGGCGCGCCGGGGCGGGGAAACCGGGCGTGGCGCCGCCGCGCGGGGATGATCGGCCGGTCCGGGCGTGTTGAGCCCGGGTGAAGGCGCCATACGAACGTACGAGAGGAAGCGGTCACCATGCCCCTCAGTGGTGAGTACGAGCCGAGCCCCGAGCAGTGGGTCCGCGATCAGGTGGAGTTGTTCGAGAGTTCGGGCGGCAGGGAGGGGAACACCATGCGCGGCATGCCGGTGATCGTCCTCACCACCCGCGGCGCCAGGAGCGGCAAGATCCGCAAGACGCCGCTGATGCGGGTGGAGCACGAGGGGGCGTACGCCGTCGTCGCGTCCAAGGGCGGTGCTCCCCGCCACCCGGTCTGGTACTACAACGTGGCGGCCGACCCCCGGGTGGAGCTTCAGGACGGCGCGGTGCGCCAGGACATGACGGCGCGTGAGGTCCAGGGCGAGGAGCGGGACCTGTGGTGGGCCCGGGCCGTGGAGGCGTATCCGGACTACGCCGACTACCAGACGAAGACGGACCGTCAGATCCCGGTGTTCGTGCTGGAGCGGGCGCCCGGCGGGCACTGAGCCGCCGCACCCGCGGCGCGGCGGGCGGTCCGCCGCAGCGCCTCGAAGTCCCCGGCGGTGCCGGGGACTTCGGCGTGTGCGGGTCAGGTGAGGCCCGCGAGGACCCGGTCGGGGGTGAGGGGCAGTTCGCGGTAGCGGCTGCCGGTGGCGTCGTGGACCGCGTTGCCGACGGCGGCGGCGGTGCCGACGATGCCGATCTCGCCGATGCCCTTGCTGCCCATCGGGTTCAGCTCGGGGTCGTCCTCGTCGAGCCAGTGGGCCTCTATGCCGGTGACGTCGGCGTGCGTGGGGACGTGGTAGGAGGCGAGGTCGTTCTCGGTGAAGTCGCCGAAGGCGGGTTCCATGGTGCTGCCCTCGGTCAGCGCCATCCCGAGGCCCATCGTCATGCCGCCGATGAACTGGGAGCGCGCGGTGCGGGGGTTGAGGATGTGCCCGGCCGCGAACACCCCGAGCAGCCGGCGCACCCGTACCTCGCCGGTGGAGGTGTCCACGGCGACCTCGGCGAAGTGCGCGCCGAAGGCGTGCCGGGCGTACGGGGAGGGGCGGTCCGCGGTGTCGGTGGTGTCCGCGGCGGCCTCGACGCCGCCGGGCGGCAGCGGCCCCTGCCGGCCGTGCAGCCGGTCGGCGAGGGCGGTGCACGCCTCGTGGACGGCCCAGCCCCAGGACGCGGTGCCCGAGGAGCCGCCCGCGACGGGCGCGGGGGGCAGCGCGGAGCTGCCGATCTCGGTGTCGACGGCGTCGAGCGGCGCCCCGAGCGCGTCGGCGGCGATCTGTGCGAGCACGGTGCGGGCGCCGGTGCCGATGTCGGTGGCGTCGACCGCCACGCGATAGCGGCCGTCCGGCAGGGCGCGGGCGGTCGCCTTCGCGGGCTGCACCAGTACGGGGTAGGTGGCGGCGGCCACGCCGGTGCCGGTGCGCACCGGGCCGCGCTGCCGGGCGCGCGGGCCCGCCCATCCGAAGCGGGCCGCGCCCTCGCGCAGGCAGTCGGCGAGCCGGCGGCTGCTGAAGGGGCGTCCGCTGTCCGGCTCGTGGGCGGTGTCGTTGCGCAGCCGCAGCTCGACCGGGTCCATGTCCAGGGCCTCGGCGAGTTCGTCCATGGCGGACTCCAGCGCGTACATGCCGGGTGTCTCGCCGGGCGCGCGCATCCAGGAGGGGCTGGGCACGTCGAGGGGCACGACGCGATGGGTGGTGCGGGCGTGCGGGGAGCCGTACATGACCCGGGCGGGCACCGCGGCCTGCTCGGTGAACTCCTTGATGCGGGAGGTGTGCGCGGTGGCCTCGTGGAGGACGGAGACCAGGGTGCCGTCGGGCTCGGCCGCGAGCCTGACGCGGTGTGCGACGGGCGAGCGGTGGCCCGTGAGGGCGGGCAGGTCGCGGCGGGCGAGGGCGAGTTTGACGGGGCGTCCGGTGTGCCGGGCGGCCATCGCGGCCAGGACGGTGTGGGGCCGTGGGGTGCCCTTGCCGCCGAAGCCGCCGCCGACGTGCTCGGCGTGCACGGTGACGTTCTTCTCGGGCAGTGCGAAGAGGGTGGCGAGGGTGGTGGCGACGACGGTGGCGCCCTGGCTGGAGTCGTGGACGGTGAGCAGGTCGCCGTGCCATGCGGCGACGGCCGCGTGCGGCTCCATGGGGTGGTTGTGCTGGGGCGGGGTGCGGTAGGCGGTGTCCACGCGCACCGGGGCGGCGGCGAAGGCGTCCTCGGGGGCGCCTCGGGTGCGCTCCCCCGGGTGGCCGCCGTTGGCGGTCCGCGGGATGCGGGCGTCGGAGTGCCCCGGGGTGAGGGTGACGTCGAAGGGCTCGGCGGCGTACTGGATGTGCAGGGCCTCGGCGGCCTCCCTGGCGGCCTCGGGCGTCTCGGCGACGGCCAGCGCGACGGGCCAGCCGCGGTGCGGGACGCGGGTGTCCTGGAGGACGTGGAGGGTGGGGTCGGCGGCGGCGTTGCTCAGTACCGGCACGTCGGGGTCGGCGGCGGTGTCGAGCCGGGGCGCGTCGAAGGGGGTGAGGACGGCGAGCACGCCGGGCAGGAGGCGGGCCGCGGAGTCGTCGACGGAGAGTACACGGCCGCGCGCCACGGTGGCGCCGACGGGCCATGCGTAGGCGCAGCGGGGTGGGGTGTGCTCCGCGGCGTAGTGGGCGGCGCCCGTGACCTTGGCGTGGCCCTCCCTGCGCGGTGCGGGGGTGCCGAGGGCGCGGTGCGGGGTGACGGTGTCGGACATCGCCGGTCCTTCCTTGTCAGTCCTCGCGGGCGGGGGCGGCGGTGAGCCGGGCGAGCGCGTCGGCGGCGACGGCGTGCGCGAGCGGCACCTTGTAGGCGTTGTCGCCGAGCGGCCTGGCCCGCGCGAGTTCCGCGTCGAGCGCCTGGTCGACGGCGCTCGCGGTGGGTGCGGTACCGCGCAGCGCGGCCTCGGCGCGGCGGGCGCGCCAGGGGCGGTGGGCGAGGCCGCCGAAGGCGAGGGAGACGTGCCGCAGCGTTCCGTCCCGTACGTCCGCGACGGCGGCCACGGAGGCGAGGGCGAACGCGTACGAGGCGCGGTCGCGCACCTTGCGGTAGACGGAGAGCAGTCCCGCGGTGTGCGGGGGCAGCAGCACCCCGGTGACGAGTTCGCCCGGCTCGATGACGGTGTCGCGTTCCGGCCGGTCGCCCGGCAGCCGGTGGAACTCGGCGGCGGGTACGGAGCGGCTGCCCGCGGTGCCGGTGAGTTCGACGGTGGCGTCCACGGCCGCGAGGGCGACGGCGAGGTCGGAGGGGTGGGTGGCGATGCAGTGGGAGGAGTGGCCGAGGACGGCGTGGTCACGGTGGGAGGCGGCGAGCGCGGCGCAACCGCTGCCCGGGGTGCGCTTGTTGCAGGGTTTGGAGGTGTCCTGGAAGTAGGGGCAGCGGGTGCGCTGGAGCAGGTTGCCGCCGGTAGTGGCCGCGTTGCGCAGTTGGCCCGAGGCGCCCGCGAGCACCGCCTGGGAGACCACGGGCCAGCGGCCCCTGACGAGAGGGTGGGCGGCGAGGTCGCTGCCCCGGACGGTGGCCCCGATCCACACCGCGCCGTCGGGCCGCTCCTCGACGGTGTCCAGGGGCAGCGCGGCGATGTCGACGAGGGTGTCGGGAGCGGCGACGCCGAGCTTCATCAGGTCGACGAGGTTGGTGCCGCCGCCGAGGTACTGGGCCCCGGGGTGGTGGGCGTAGGCGTCGGTGGCCTCCTCGACGGTGGCCGCGCGCACATAGCCGAACGGTTTCATTCGATCACGTCCTCGACGGCCGCCAGGATGTGGGGGTAGGCGCCGCAGCGGCAGAGGTTGCCGCTGAGCCGTTCGCTGATCTCCTCGGGGGTCGGTGTGACGGGGCGTCCCGGTGGGTGGCCGGGGTCGGTGACGTACGAGGGGTGTCCCGCGGCGGCCTCGGCGAGCGCGCCGAGCGCGGAGCAGATCTGGCCGGGGGTGCAGTAGCCGCACTGGAAGGCGTCCCGCTCGACGAAGGCCCGCTGGAGCGGGTGGAGGCCGTCGCCGTCGGTGCCGGTGTCGTGGGCGTGGCCGGTGCCCGTGGTGTCGGCGGGGCTCGTGGTGTCGGCCGTGTCGGCGGGCCCCGTCCCGGCCTTCCGGGTGGCGACGCCCTCGACGGTGGTGACGGCGTGGTCGTCGAGGGCGACGGCGAACAGCAGGCAACTGTTGACGCGGCGGCCCTCGACGAGGACGGTGCAGGCGCCGCACTGGCCGTGGTCGCAGCCCTTCTTGGCGCCGGTCAGGCCGATGTGCTCGCGCAGCGCGTCGAGGAGGGTGGTGCGGTGGTCGAGGTCGAGGGTGTACGGGGCGCCGTTGACCCGCAGGGTCACCGTGGAGCCGGTGCCGGTGTGCGGGGCGGTGCGGTCACGGTGCTGGTGCGCGGTGCGCGAGGCTCCCGGGGGCGGTGTCATCGTGGTGCGTCCCTTCGCGGTAGGCCGGCATCCGGGCCCGTGTCCCGCGGGCGTTCGCGTCCCGCGCGGCCCGGCCGTCACTCCCCCTGGTCCCTCCTAGGGCTCCTCCTCGGGAACGACGTGGACGGCGGCCTCCTCCGCGGAGGCGGCGGCGCCGTCGATGCCCACGTCCTCGGCGATCAGGTCCTTCTCCGCGTCCTCGTGGGCGCCCTCGTCGGGGGCCACGAGGCGTCCGGCGCGCCCGCCGCCGACCTCGTCGTCGAGCGGTTCGCCGTCGGTGTCCGGTGCGTCGCCGATGCCGTCGTCGGGCGGTGCGGGCGCGAGCGCGGGGTCCGGCTCCTCCTCGCCGAGGCGCCGGTCGAGGGTCTCGCCCTCGCGGCCCTCCTCCCCCGTGGTGCCCTCGTCCTCGACGGCGAGGGGGCGCTCCGGCGGGGAGGCGCCCTCGTCGTAGGGGTCGGCGCCGCGGTCGACGAGGGTGTCCTCGGGGTCCCTGATGCCCTCGGACGTCGCCACCTCGCCGTCGTCGGGCGCGTCGGGCTGGTAGACGTCGTCGCCGCGTGCCGTGTCGCCCGGTACGTCGTCGCTCGCCATCGCTCTCCCCTTCGTCCGCCTCGTCGGCTGCATTTTCATCGGCTTCGTCGGCTCGGCGACCCCGGCGGGTGTCACGGCCGCGGCCGCCACTGGCCGCGTATCCATGTCGCGGCCGTCCACACCTCCCGGTCCCCTGGGCGGGCCGCGACGCGCCCCCGGTGTGACGGAGTGTGACCGCACGGAGGGCGCGTCGCGGGCGGCCGATGCGCCCCTGTGCGCCCGGCCGGGCGCGCGGCCGCCCGCGCCGACACGTTTCGGCCGCTTCGCTCCCCCGTGTCGCGGATGCCCGCCTCCGGCCACGGCGCCCACCTGCGCGGACGCCACGCGGACCGGTCGGCGGCGCCCCGCTTCCGGCCAGGAATGACCGGGAATCGTCCAGGACCACCCATTGGCCAGAACCATGTCGTGACACATCCGGGCGAAATCGATATTCGTCGATCACGAGAGCATCAACGAAGGTGACGCTCCGCTCATCCGGCGGACGGCACCGTGGAGGGCGGGCTGTGCACGACGAAATCCTGTGCCATGTGACCGCCTACGGCATCTGCGGCGGGCAGCGGGTGGGTGTTCCGCTGGGCACCTACCGGGCCCCCACGCTGCCGCTGGCCCTGTGGTGGCTGCGCGACAGGGCGGCCTGGATCGCGGAGCGCCTCGACCCCGATCCCGGTGACGCCCGCTGGCCCCCGGGGGCGCTGTGCCCGGTGGCGGACACCGTACCCGACGTCCCCGCGGAGTTACGGGGCTGGTGCGCGGACACCGGGCGGCAGGAGCGGGTGGCGGAGGTGCTGGCGGCCGGGCACCTGATGCGCTTCGCCACCTGTGACGACACCACGGAGTACGAGTTCATGGCGGAGTCGGTGGACGCCATGCGGATGCACCGGGCGATGCCCTTCCTCGCGGGCTCCGCCCCCGGCGGCTGACGGCCCTCCCCCAGGGTCGCCTCCGCAGCAGGCGCCTTCGCAGCAACCGACGCCCACACCACGCCGACGCACGCGAACGCCCCCCTCCACAACGGGCGGAGGACACCGCGCGCCCCGCCCCGGCTCGGCTGCCCGCTCCGTCGAGCGGGGGAGAGACCATGAAGACCGCTGCACGCCCGCAGAAAGCACGCTCAGGACCGCTGGGGCTGCCCCGCCTGCTTCTGTGGCCGCGGCGCTCGGCTACCCGGGGAGCGCCTCGCGATGCCCGCGGGCTGTCTGGCGGCGGGCTGGGCCGCGGGGCTCCGGGAGGACCGCACCGTCATACTGGTGTGCTCCGCTGTGATTCTCGTCACCACGCTGCTGAACCTCTGTGTCCGCGATGTGCACAACGTGACACAGACCCCGGAGCCGGCCGAGGCCGCGTGAAGTGTTCCCTTCCGCGAATTCGCCGCCGGTCGGGGCGTCGGAGGCCCCGGAAGCCTTGATCGGAAAAGGTCACTCTGCGTAGAACTCGGTGGGAGTGATGCGCGGTGTGCTCGGGTCCCGTGTGCCATGCGCCCGTACGGAATCGGCCACCGGCTTTATGTCCGCTTCAGCCCCCGATGACGGACCATGGAGGCAACGGCCCTCCTGCCGTCCCGGCGGCGGGCCACCACCCGCTGTCCGATTCGGGGAGATGGCGATGCACAGCCGCTTCAAGACCGACCGACAGCTCACCGCCCGCATGGGCGTGACGCTGTTCCTGCTCGGACTCCTCTACGTGGCCTTCGTGGCCGCGCTCGTCGTACTGCTCAAGTCATGGGTGCTGATCGTCGTCGTCGCCGGGGGGCTGCTGCTGGCGCAGTACTGGTTCTCCGACCGCATCGCCCTGTACGCCATGCACGGCCGGATCGTCTCCCGCGAGGAGGAGCCGGTGCTGCACGGCATCATCGACCGGCTCTGCGCCGCCGCCGACATGCCGAAGCCCGAGGTCGCGGTGGCGGACATGGACCTGCCCAACGCCTTCGCCACCGGGCGCAACGCGGACCACGCGGTGATCTGTGTGACCAGGGGGCTGATGCGCCGCCTTGAGCGGGACGAGCTGGAGGGCGTGCTGGCGCACGAGCTGTCCCATGTGGCGCACCGCGACGTGGCGGTGATCACCGTCGCGTCGTTCCTGGGCGTCATCGCGGGCCTGCTCGTACGGTTCGCGATCTACTCGCAGCTCTTCCGCGGCCGCAGGGACCAGAACACGGTGGCGCTGCTCGGCGCGGTGCTCGGGGTGTCGGTGGTGGTGTACGCGCTGAGCTTCGTGCTGATCAGGGCGCTGTCGCGGTACCGCGAGCTGGCGGCGGACCGGGCGGGCGCGCTGCTGACCGGGCGGCCGTCGGCGCTGGCGTCGGCGCTGACCAAGCTGAGCGGCGACATCGCCCGCATCCCCAGCAGGGACCTGCGCACCGCGCGGGCGTTCAACGCGTTCTGGTTCACCCCGGCGATGGGCGCCATGCCGGGCGCCCGGCTGTTCTCCACCCATCCGCCGCTCGACCAGCGCCTGGAGCGGCTGGCGCGGATCTCCGCGCAGCTCGGACCGACCCCGGACGTCAGGAGCTGAGGCCGCGTGGGCTTCCTCGACACCCTGTTCGGCCGCAGCAGGCCGGCGCAGCCCGATCTCGACCAGCTCTTCGGACTGCCCTCGGCGGCGGTCACACTCCGCGCCGCCGCGGGCTTCGTACCGACCGGCGTGGGCTCCGTGTGCTTCTCCAGCGTGGAGGGCGCCGAGTTCGCCCGGGTCCACCAGGAGGTGCGTGACCTGCTCGACGCGGACCGGGAGCGCACCGGGCCGCCGGTGGAGCGCGAGCGCGACGCGTACGGGTACTCGTGGCTGGTGTCGCGGCGCTCCCCCGAGGACCTGCCGGGACTGGTCGGCGATCTGCACGCGGTGAACTCGGCGCTCCAGGACACCGGCTTCGGCCCGCAGCTCCTGTGCTCGCTCGCGGCGTTCACGGGGCCCGAGGGCCAGTCGCTCGCGCTGGTGTACCTGTACAAGCGCGGCAGCTTCTACCCGTTCGCGCCGCTGCCGGGGGAACGGCGGGACAACGCGCTGGAGCTGGAGGCCAGGGCGGCGCTCGGCAACGACCTGCGGCTTGAGGGCGACCTGTCGCGGTGGTTCCCGGTGTGGGGCGCGCCGGGGCTGTGAGCGGTACGGCGGCCCGCCGGGCGGTGGGTCAGATGCGCCAGGCCCTGAGCTGTTCCGCGACGGTGAAGACGTCGGCAGAGCCCTCGCGGACCTTGCGTACGAGCCCGGAGAGCGCACCGTAGGGCGGGTCTATGCCCTCGCCCGACTGGCCCATGTACTGGGCGGCGACCAGGGCCGCGTAGAGCGAGTTGAGGTGCGGCATCGGTTCGAGTCTGACGATGGTGTGCAGCAGGGCGGCGGCCCGCCAGGCCGCGTCCGGGTCGGAGGCGGCGAGTGTGGGCATCTTGGTCCTGTGCCGTGCGACGGCGGCGACGAGCGCCGAGTAGTCGCCGACGGTGACGTCCTCGGGGGTGGCGCGCTCCTGGATGTCGAGGAGCCAGGAGACATCGACGTAGAGAGGCATCAGGCCGCCGCGGCTCCCCCGCGGGAGGGCGGCAGCTCGTCGGGGAACGCCTCGTCGAACTCGGCGCGCAGCTTCTCACCCCAGGTCAGGGCCCCGGCCACGAACTGCTTGCGCTGGTGCTCCCGTACGCCCAGGTCGTGCAGATACTGCTTGAGGCTCTTTCCCTCGGCGGCCGCCGCCGCGCGCACTCCTTCGAGTTCCTCGTCGGTGAACGACACATTCAGGGATGGCATGGAGTCCACGGTACCAACCAGGTGCCCGGGGGCGGTACGGGGCCCCGGGGGATCAGGGTGCGCCCGCTGCGCACGGCTGCCGCCCACCGGGGCGCGGGGCGGCGGTGTGCGCGGTGCCGTGCGCCCCGGGCGCCCGGGAAGGGTCCTCGCGCGCGCCCCGGGGGGGCGCCGGGTCGCGGGGCCGGTGGGGGTGTGGTGGTGTGCGGTGTCCGGTGGGGGTGCGCGGTGTTCAGGGCTTGGGGGACTCGCCGCGGTAGCTGCCGAAGGACCACTGGTTGCCCTCCGGGTCCAGGATGCTGAACCCGTCGCCGCCGTAGTCCATCTCCTGGTAGTCCCTGCTGAACTCGACACCCGCGGCGGCCAGCCGCTCGCTGAGTTCCCGCGCCCGGTCGGTGACGACGTAGGCGTTGAACTTGCCGGGCGGCAGATGGCACTGGGCGCCCTCGCGGTCGTCGCCCAGCATCACACCGCCGCCCTCGGGCCAGTCGAGCTGGGCGTGGAGGACGACGCCGCCCTCGGCGTAGACGGCGGTGCGCTGGAAGCCCAGGGTGTCGACGAGGAAGTCGATCAGCTTGAGGGCGTTCCTCGCCTTGAAGCTCGGCCAGACCATGGGCGGGCGCTCACCGGTCGCCGGGGTGTGGGTGGTCGTGGTCGCTGTGTCGTGTGTGGTGTTCATGTGTCCCACTCTTCGCCGTAGCGGTGGCCACCGGCTTGGATATTTTGGCACTCCTCCGAGATCCACGCGGTGGGGCTGAGCCCGGTGTACTGACGGAAGTCGCGGACCATGTGGGAGTGGTCGTAGTAGCCCGCGTCCGCTGCGATGCGCGCGAGGTCGGGCGGGGCGCCCGCGGTGACGGAGCGCACCACGGCGTCGCGGGCGTGCTGGAACCTGATGAGCCGCGCGGCCTGCTTGGGGGTGACGCCGGTCTCGGCGCGGAAGAGCCCGGTGAGCCGCCGGGGGCCGAGCGCGACGTGCCGGGCCAGGTCCTCCAGGGTGACCTGACCGCGGCGGCGGGTGAGGTGGGCCCACGCCTCGACGACCTCGGGGCGCACCCGGTCGCGGCGGCGGTCGGCCACGCGCCGGCGCAGGTAGCCGGAGAGGAGGGCGAAGCGGGCTTCCCAGTCGGGCTGCGCGCTCAGCCGCTCGTGCAGTTCGACGGCGCCGGGGCCGAGGACGTCGGCGCCCGAGCCGATGTCGGTGCTCAGGGCACCGGCGGGCGGCCCGAGCAGGGCGCGGGCGGCGAGCGGGTGCAGGGCCAGTTGCAGCCCGGACTGCACCGGGGGCTGGCGTACGTACGCGGGGGCCTGGTGGAGCCCGCCGAGGACGATGTCCCGGCTTGCGGCGCCCGGCCCGAGCGCCTGCTCCCGCGAGAAGCTGCCGACGACGGGCCCCTCAAGCGAGAAGATCAGCGTGAGGTACGGGGACGGGAGGCCGCGGTGCACGCCGGGGGTCGCGCCCACCGTGCGGTACCCCACCGCGGACACCACGAGGCCGCCGGGGTCGGGCGAGCCCTGCACGAAGACCGAGGTCTGCGTACCCGGGGCCGCTCCCCCGTCGTCGGTGGCGTCCATGCGTCCCAGTATGGCGCGTTCCATGCCGCGGGTCGCCCGGGAGACGGCGCCCCGGGGGCGCTCGCGGGAGGCGGGTGCGCGCCTCTGGGAATACCTCGTTGTCAGAGCTAAGCTTTTCGTATGACGACGGAGGGGTTTCCCGACTCGCTGGGACCGCTGCTCGCCGGGCTGCAACGGCTGATCCGGCGGCGGCTGCGCTCGAACCACGAGCGGCCGTTGGCGCGCGGCGCGCAGATCGAGCTGCTGCGGCTGGTCGTGGACCGGCCGGGCATCAGCGTCTCCGACGCCGCGAGGGAGCTGTACCTCGCGGGCAACTCGGTCTCCACGCTCGTCAACCAGCTCGGCAGGGCCGGATTCCTGACCCGGGAGACCGACCCCGACGACCGCCGCTCCGCCCGGCTGATGCCGAGCGCGGCAGCCGAGGCACGGGTGCGGGACTGGGAGACGCGCAGGGCCGCGCTGGTGAGTGAGCGGGTGGCGCTGCTCAGCGAGGCGGACCAGGCGGCGCTCGCGGCGGCGGTGCCCGCGCTGCGGCGGCTGGCCGACGGCTTGCGGGAGGAAGTGGAGGGCGTATGACCGACACCGGGGACACCGGAGACACCGGGGACACCGGGGACACCGAGGACACGGACGCGGGGCGCGGACCCGAGCCTGCCGCACCCGCGCCCGCGGGGGCCACGGCCTTCGACGGGGACACCACGGGCCCGGAGGGCCCGGCCCCGCCCGCGGCGGCGGAGGCCGCGGCGCCCGACGACCGCGACGAGGCCATCGGCTGCCAGGGGCTCACCTACGCCTTCGGCACCACGAGGGCGGTGGACGGGCTCGACCTGTCGGTCGGCGCCGGCGAGGTCTTCGGGCTGCTCGGTCCGAACGGCGCGGGCAAGACCACCGCGATCCGCTGTCTGACGACGCTGCTTCCGGTCCCGCCCGGCATGGTGCGGGTGTTCGGGCACGATCCGGCGCGCGAGCGCATGGCGGTGCGGCGGCTGCTCGGCTACGTACCGCAGCAGCTCTCCGCCGACGCCGGGCTCAGCGGCCGGGAGAACGTGTCGCTGTTCGCCAGGGTCTTCGACGTGCCGCGGCGGGAGCGGGCCGCCAGGGTGGCGCAGGCGCTCGCCGCCGTCGACCTGACGGAGGCCGCCGACCGGCTCGCGAAGACCTACTCGGGCGGCATGGTGCGCCGCCTCGAACTGGCGCAGGCGCTGGTGAGCGCGCCCCGGCTGCTGATCCTCGACGAGCCGACCATCGGCCTCGACCCGATCGCCCGCACCAGCGTCTGGGAGCGGATCAACGAGGTGCGGACCGCCACCGGCATGACCGTGCTCGTCACCACCCACTACATGGACGAGGCCGACCAGTACTGCGACCGGGTCGCGCTGATGCACCGCGGGCGCGTCCGCGCGCTCGGCACCCCCGGGACCCTCAGGTCCGAGCTGCGTGAACGCCGTGCGGCGGCGGGCGAGGACCCCGGCGGGCCGACGCTTGAGGATGTCTTCCGGGACATCGCGGGCAGCGGCCTCGACGACCAGTCAGGAGACTTCCGCGATGTCCGACGCACCCGCCGCACCGCGACCCGGGTCGGCTGAGGCCCCCGCACGCGCGCTCGACCTGCTCCTGGTGCCGCCCCCGGTACGGCCGCCGTGGCGGGTGCTGACGGCGCGGGTCGGGGCGCTGTGCGCCGTCGAGTTGCAGAAGCTGCGGCACGACAGGACCGAGCTGTACACCCGCGCCATCCAGCCGGCGCTCTGGCTGCTGATCTTCGGCGAGACGTTCACCAGGATCAGGGCCATCCCGACCGGCGGCACCCCGTACCTGGACTATCTGGCGCCCGGGATCATCGCCCAGTCCGCGATGTTCATCGCGATCTTCTACGGGATCATGATCATCTGGGAGCGGGACGCGGGCATCCTCACCAAGCTGCTGGTGACGCCCACGCCGCGGGCCGCGCTGATCACGGGCAAGGCGTTCGCGGCGGGCCTGAAGGCGCTGATCCAGGCGGTCGTGGTCGTCGTGATCGCGGCACTCCTGGGTGTGGCGCTCACCTGGAACCCGCTGCGGCTGCTCGGGGTGGCCGCCGCGGTGATCCTCGGCTCCGCGTTCTTCTCGTGCCTGTCCATGACGATCGCGGGCATCGTGCTGACCAGGGACCGGCTGATGGGCATCGGGCAGGCCATCACCATGCCGCTGTTCTTCGGCTCCAACGCGCTCTACCCGGTGGCGGTGATGCCGGGCTGGCTCCGCGTCGTCAGCCATGTGAACCCGCTGAGCTACCAGGTGGACGCGTTGCGCGGGCTGCTGCTCGGCACCCCCGCGCACCTGGCGCTCGACTACGGGGTGCTCGTGCTGGCGGCGGCGCTCGGCATCGTCGCCGCCTCGTCGCTGCTGGCCCGGTTGGCCCGCTGATCGCTTTTCCAGATAAAACGGTCATCCGCTACACATAAAGGATTTATAAGAGCAGAATGGGAGTGTACGGCTCAAGGCCGTATGACTCGGTCGGACTCTAGAGTGAAGGAGTCGAGGTTCCGATGGCCGATGTGTCTCACTCCCATAAGGAAGACCTGGCGACACACCCGGACGTCCCGGAGATGCGGGCGCGGTACGACCGCGTCCTCGGCGGGCGCGACGTGGCGCTGGTGGACGGGCCGGTGTTCCTGGTCGGCCTGTTCTGCGCCATCTCGCCGTGGGTGCTGCACTTCACCTCAAGCCAGCCGTCGCTCGTGGTCCACAACGTGATCATGGGCATCGCGCTCGGCCTGCTGGCGCTGGGCTTCACCGTGATGCCGGGCAGGATGTACGGCCTGAGCTGGGCGATGTGCGCCATGGGCGTCTGGTTGATCATCTCGCCCTGGGTCGTGGGCAGCAGTCCGGACAACGGTGTGATCATCACCAACGTCATCATCGGTGGTCTCACGGTGTTGCTGGGGCTGGTGTGCACCGCGGCGGCGGCAAGGGCCGCCCTCAAGAGTCGGCGCGCCCGCACGTAGGCGCCCGCTCCCTCTGTCGGCGTCCGGCCGGTCCGCGGGAGGCGGACCGGCCGGTTTCCGTCGCGCGCCCCGCGTCTGCCGGGGCCCTCCCCCGTGGGGCGGCGGGGGTGGTTTCGGCGGTGGTGGGGGCGACACTCCGCGGCGGGTACCGCCGGGCGGCGGGCACCGCGCATACCCTCGGGGCCCATCGCCCCGACGCGGAGGACAGCGCCGTCCATGTCCGTCTCACTCGTGCTCTTCACCTCCGACCTGCGGGTGCACGACCACCCCGCGCTGCGCGCCGCCGTCTCGTCGGCCGACGAGGTCGTACCGCTCTTCATCGACGACGACGGCGTGCGGGAGGCCGGGTTCGCCGCCCCGAACCGCCTGGCCTTCCTCGCCGACTGCCTCGCCGACCTGGACGCCGCGCTGCGGGAGCGCGGCGGGCGGCTGGTGCTGCGGCGCGGCCATGCCGTCGAGGAGGTGTGCAGAGCCGCGCGCGAGTCGGGGGCGCGTGAGGTGCACATGTCGGCGGGGGTCAGCGGCTACGCCCGCCGCCGCGAGGAGCGCCTGGGCGCCGCGCTCGGGGAGGCGGGGGTGGCGCTGCGGGTGCACGACGCGTCGGTGACCGTGGTCCCCCCTGGCGAGGTGACGCCCTCGGGGCGCGACCACTTCGCGGTGTTCACCCCGTACTTCCGCCGCTGGGCCGGGCTGACGCCACGGGACGTGCTCGGGGCGCCGCGGTCCGTGCGGGTGCCGTCGGGGCCGCGGTCGCTCGCGCTGCCGCGGCGGCGCCGGGTGGCCGGTGTCTCGCCCGGACTGGAGACCGGCGGCGAGCGCGCGGGGCGGGCCCGGCTCGCGGCCTGGTGCAGGGACGGCATCGAGCGGTACGCGGACCTGCACGACGACCTGGCGGTGGACGGCACCTCCCGGCTCTCCCCGCACCTGCACTTCGGCACGGTGTCCGCGGTGGAGGTGCTGCACCGCGCCAGGCGCCGCGAGGGCCCGGGGCCCGAGGCGTTCGTACGGCAGCTCGCCTGGCGGGACTTCCACCACCAGGTGCTGGCGGCCAGGCCGGAGGCGTCCCACGAGGACTACCGGGGCCACGCCGACCGCTGGCGGGCGGGCGCCTCCGCGCGCGAGCAGGCCGAGGCGTGGCGCACCGGGACGACCGGCTTCCCGCTGGTGGACGCCGCGATGCGGCAGCTACGGCACGAGGGGTGGATGCACAACAGGGCCAGGCTGCTGGTGGCGAGCTTCCTCACCAAGACGCTGTACGTGGACTGGCGGGTGGGCGCGCGGCACTTCCTGGACCTGCTGGTGGACGGCGACGTCGCCAACAACCAGCTCAACTGGCAGTGGGCGGCGGGCACCGGCACCGACACCCGGCCGAACCGGGTGCTCAACCCCCTCACCCAGGCGCGCAGGTTCGACCCGGAGGGCCGCTATGTGCACCGCTGGGTGCCGGAGCTGCGCGGCGTCCGGCGGCCCGCGGTGCACCAGCCGTGGCGCCTCGACGAGCGGGAGCGCGCGGACCTCGGCTACCCGGCGCCCGTGGTGGACCTGGAGGCGGGGCGTGACAGGTTCCTGCGGGCCCGGGACAACTGACCCGGCGCCACCGTGCGCCGACGTCCCGCCGGAGGTCCAGACCTCCGGCGCCCGCGCCCCGCGCGCGCCGGCTCGCACGGGCCCTGGCCCATGCCGTACGAACCGTGACGACAGGGGCGTTTCCCGGGGGTGGCGCTTCGGCCATCCCAAGTCCCCGCTCCCCCGCATCTCTTGACGCGTACGCGTCCGCCGGTATGGTCTAGTCCAAGCAGCGAGCCCCGCTCGGGCACCGCTCTCCCACGGCGGTGGGCGGCGGGTGCGCGCCGCCGTACGTTTCGCGCCTCCAGGCCCCACACCAGATAGAGGCACGTCTGGTCGGTCCCACGGCCCCCCACGGCCTCGACCGGGGACGCGCCTCCGTGAGGAGTACGCATGCGTTCCAAGAGAAAACTGGCCGCCGCGATCGGCGCCATTCTCGCCCCCGTGGTCGCGCTCAGCCTTCCGGCGGGCTCCGCGAGC
The DNA here is from genome assembly GCF_044457285.1 of Streptomyces sp. NPDC050560. Lineage (NCBI taxonomy): Bacteria > Bacillati > Actinomycetota > Actinomycetes > Kitasatosporales > Streptomycetaceae > Streptomyces > Streptomyces sp. NPDC050560. Next base: position 570,918 of record NZ_JBITGT010000003.1, on the reverse strand, counting down.
GCCCACGGCTACATCTCCACCCCGCCGAGCCGTCAGGCGCAGTGCGCCGCGGGCACGGTGAGCTGTGGCGACATCAAGTACGAGCCGCAGAGCGTGGAGGGCCCGAAGGGGCTCACGAGCTGTAGCGGCGGCAACTCCAGGTTCGCGGAGCTGGACGACGACTCCAAGGGCTGGCAGGTGACGAGCGTCGGCACCACCACGGACTTCCAGTGGACGCTGACGGCCCGTCACTCCACCAGCACCTGGCAGTACTTCATCGGCGGCACCAAGGTCGCCGAGTTCAACGACGGCGGCGCCATCCCCGGTGCCACCGTCACCCACTCGGTGAACTTCGGCGACTTCCGTGGCCAGCAGAAGGTGCTGGCGGTGTGGAACATCGCGGACACCTCGAACGCGTTCTACACCTGCATCGACGTCAACATCGGCTGACCGCCCCGCCCCGCACGGGTGCGCCGCCGCGCGCACCCGTGCCCGGGCCCGCCGCGCGCCCCGGCCTCTTCGCCCCCTCCTTCCCCACCCCCCACCACGCCGTACGCCGCCCGAGCGCGGCAGGCAGAGGAGTGAACCCCCGTGCGTATGCGCATCCCCGCCATGGTCGTCGCCGCGGCGTCGGCCGCCGTGCTCTCCGCGCTGACCCTGGCCCCCACCGCCTCGGCCCAGAAGGCGTCCGTGGACGCCGACTTCATCGTCAGCGAGGCCCAGTTCAACAGCATGTTCCCGAACAGGAACCCCTTCTACACGTACAGCGGCCTGACGGACGCGCTGAGCGCGTATCCGGGGTTCACCAACTCCGGCAGCGACACGGTGCGCAAGCAGGAGGCGGCGGCGTTCCTCGCCAACGTCAGCCACGAGACCGGCGGCCTCGTGTACGTGGTCGAGCAGAACACCGCCAACTACCCCACGTACTGCGACCAGTCGCAGCCCTACGGCTGTCCCGCGGGCACCGACAAGTACTACGGCAGGGGCCCCATCCAGATCAGCTGGAACTTCAACTACAAGGCGGCGGGCGACGCCCTCGGCATCGACCTGCTGAACAACCCCGACCTGGTGCAGAACGACTCCGCCGTCGCCTGGAAGACCGGCCTGTGGTACTGGAACACCCAGACCGGGCCCGGCACCATGACGCCGCACGACGCCATGGTCAACAGCGCCGGCTTCGGTGAGACGATCCGCTCCATCAACGGCAGCATCGAGTGCAACGGCGGCAACCCGGGCCAGGTGCAGAGCCGCGTGGACGCGTACAAGAACTTCGCGGGCGTCCTCGGGGTCGACCCCGGCGGCAACCTCACCTGCTGACACGGACCACGGCACACCCCCCACAGGGGCCACCGGGCGCGCGCGAGCCGCCCGGTGGCCCTTTTCCGCGTTCCCGCCCCCGGGCCGGGTTCTCGCAGGGTACGAAGCGGTCGGCGAGCGGGCGCGGCGCGCGGCGGTGTCGGCGCGCAGGCGGGCACGCCCCGATTCTAGCGCCGCTAGGAATCCTGCCGATGGCATGCTAGCTTCGACGTATTCGCTAGCAGCGCTAGAAACGGAGTCCTCCCATGACCGTGGCCGCGTACACCCTCGCCGTCGTCCTCGATCTGTTCGTGGTGTTCATCGGGGCGCGCTTCCTGCTCCGGCCGGTCCCCGCGGCCGCGGGCTACGGGGTGCCCGCCGAAAAGCGCGGCGACCGCGCCTATCTGACGGTCAAGGGGCTGCGGGACGGCACCTACGGGGTGCTGGGCCTCGTCCTGCTGGCGCTCGCCGGGGCGACGGCCGAGGCGTGGTTCATGCTCGTCGTGGCGCTGCTCCCGCTCGGCGACACCCTCATCGTGCTGCGCAACGGCGGCTCGAAGGCGGTCGCCTTCGGCATCCACTTCGCCACCGCGGTGGCCGTCCTCGTCAGCGCGTGCCTGCTCTTCGCGGCGTGAGCCACCTACGGCGGGCGACCCCGCGGCACCTAGGTCGTGTCTTCAAGAGCCCGTCTGGTCGGGGCGGCCCGGCACGCACTCCCCCAGCCTTCGGCCGGGAGGTGCCCCCACGCCGCGTTGTCGTCGGTCGCCGACTCCCCCACGCTCGGCTTCGCTCCCGCGGGAGGTGCCCCCATCGCGTCGACTCCCCCCTCCGCCTTGCGATGGGGGCACCTCCCACGCCCTCCGGGCAGTGGGGGAGCACCGGACCACCCCGACCCCGCCCCCAGGCGGACGACGCTCTCTTGAAGACACTCCCTAGGCCACAAGCCGCACCGCGCCTCCGCCCCCGGCCCGTGGTGCGGCCCGCGGGGCGACCGCAGACTGGCCCCATGGACACCACACACACCGACGCCTACCTGCGCCGCATCGGGGTGCCGCGGCCGGAAGGACCCACGCCGCAGGCACTGCGGGAACTGCACCTGGCGCACCAGCGCACGGTCCCGTTCGAGAACCTCTCCCTCCACCTCGGCGAACCCCTCACCCTCACCGGGGACGCGCTCGTCGCCAAGGTCGTGGACCGGCACAGGGGCGGCTTCTGTTACGAGCTGAACGGTGCGTTCCTCGCGCTGCTCGGGGCGCTCGGCTACCGGGCCACCCCGCTCCAGGCCCGGGTGTACGGGCGGGACGGCGGCCTCGGCATCCCGTACGACCACATGGCGCTGCGGGTGGACACCGGGGACGGGCGGGCCCTGCTGGCCGACGTGGGCTTCGGCGACCTCAGCGACCACCCGCTGGCCCTGGACACCCCGGGGCGCGAGCAGCACGACCCCGCGGGCACCTTCACCGTCGCGCCCGCCGGGGACGGCACCGACGACCTCGACGTGTACGCGGGCGAGAGGCCACGCTACCGGCTCGAACAACGCCCGCGCAGGCTACGGGACTTCACCGCGGCGGCCTGGTACCACCGCACCTGCCCCGACTCCGGCTTCACCCGCTCCCTGGTGTGCTCGCTGCGCACCCCCGACGGCCGGATCACCCTCGGCGGCAGGACCCTCAAGCGGACCACCGCCGACACCTCCGTATCCGAGGAGCTCGCCGACGACACCGCCGTGCTCGCCGCCTACCGCGACCATTTCGGTATCGAACTCGACCGGGTGCCCGAGGTGGCGGAAGCCTTCAGAACTTGATCACCGGGGACCGGGCGGGCCGCACCGGTCGAGGCACCCGGTGGTGCACCCTCCGGGGGCCCATCCGGCTGCGGCATGCGGAGAGTTCACGCCGTGAAGAAAGTCGGTGCCAGGTATTGACGTGTCCCGAACACAGCGGGAACCATCACCCCCAGAGAGAGCGCTCTCCTTCCCGCCGTGCCGTAATCACCGACGGAGTGGATCACTCATGCCCACCGCGCACTCCCGCCCCGCCTTCAGAACCCGTAGCCGACTGCTGCTGCCCGCTGCCGCCGCCGTGGCGGCCGCGGCCCTCGGCGCCGCCACCCTCACCCCCGTCGCCGAGGCCGCGCCGCGCGCGGCGGCGGCCGCCTGGGACACCGACCTCGCCGCGGGCGCCGCCACCGCCGACCCCGGCGCCGCCACCTCCTCGGGCGCCACCGGCGGCGACACCGCCGCGGGCGCGTTCGACGGGGACGCGGGCACCCGCTGGACCAGCGAGGCCGCCGCGGACGCCTGGATCGCCATCGACCTCGGCGAAGAGCTGCGCATCACCGGCGCCGGCCTCTCCTGGGACACCGCCTTCGGCACCCGCTACGTACTGGAGGTGTCGGACGACGGCGACGACTGGCGGACCTTCTACACCGAGAACGCCGGGACCGGCGGCGACGTCGCCGTGCACACCTACCCGCAGGACGTCGTCGGCCGCTATGTGCGGCTGCGCGGCATCGAGCCCACCAACGGCCGGACCTACGCCCTGAAGTCCTTCCAGGTCTTCGGCGGCACCCCGGCGCCCGCCTCCACCACCCGCACCGACCTGGCCCTGAACCACCCCGCGTTCAGCAACGTCTACCAGGACGCGAACACCAACCCCGCACGCGCCACGGACGGCGGCTACCCGGACGACCTGCGCGCCGACGCCTCCCGCTGGGCCAGCGACTGGAGCGCCGACCGCTGGATCTCGGTCGACCTCGGCGCCACCTCCACCATCAGCGACCTCGACCTCTACTGGCAGGCGGCCTACGCCGTCGACTACCGCATCCAGGTCTCCGACGACAACCGGAACTGGACCACGGTGTGGCAGCCGTCGGCCACCGACGTCGAGCAGCGCCGTGCGAACGTGCAGTCGCCGGGTGACGCGACGGGCCTGCACGACCACATCGACCTGCCGTCGCCCGCCACGGGACGCTATGTGCGCATGCTCGGGGTGGAGCGCAGGTCCTTCTACAACCCGGCCCCCGCCACCGCCCAATTTGGCTACTCGCTCTACGAGTTCCAGGTCTGGGGCACTGGCGGCGACGGCGGCGCGGCCTACCCGGCGCTCCCCTCCGGCCAGGGCGGCGACTACCGCACCGTCTTCCAGGACGACTTCGACGGTGCCGCGCTCGACCGCGGCAAGTGGCGGGCCGTCACCACCGGCGCCACCATGGACCCGGTCAACGGGGAGTCGCAGGCGTACGTGGACTCGCCCGACACGATCGCCGTCGGGGACGGGACGCTGAAGCTCAAGGGCGGCTACTGCAAGGGCTGCACCACCACCCCGAAGGGCCAGGTCTTCGACTTCTCCTCGGGGCGCGTCGACACCCACACCAAGCTCGACTTCACCTACGGCCGGGTGAGCGCGCGGCTGAGGATGCCGGTGGGCGACGGCTTCTGGCCCGCGTTCTGGCTGCTGGGCAGCGATGTCGACGACCCCGCGGTGTCATGGCCCGCCAGCGGTGAGACCGACATCATGGAGAACATCGGCTATCCCGACTGGACGAGTTCCGCGCTGCACGGGCCCGGCTACTCGGCAGACGGCAACATCGGCGCCACCCAGGACTTCCCCGCGGGCGAGGACGTGTCGGGCTGGCACACCTACACCGCCGAGTGGACCCCCACCGGCATCCGCTTCCTCGTCGACGACCGGCTGGTGACGGAGGTGCTGCGGCAGCAGGCCGAGTCCACCCGGGGCAAGTGGGTGTTCGACCACGACCAGTACCTCATCCTGAACCTCGCCCTCGGCGGCGCCTACCCGGCGGGGTGGAACCAGGTGACCGACCCCTACTGGGGCCTGCCGCAGTCCAGTGTGGACAAGGTGGCCGCCGGGGGCGTGCAGTTGGAGGTGGACTGGGTGAAGGTCGAGCAGAAGGGCTGAGGCGGGCGCGAACGGCCCGGTGGCGCGCCAGTGTTGAGCCGAACGGCCGTACGCCGCGCCCTTCGCGCAGGGAACCGTACGGGTGGTGTCCCTCCTCCGGGCGGGGGTGGGACACCACTCGGGAGGCGGGCGTGACACCACTCGTACGGGTGTCTTTCCGCGTCGAACGGCCCTCGAAGCGTGTCCGTGGACACCCCGATCACCCATTGGTGCGGTGTTGCGCCGCCGAAGTGGGTAGCATCCCGCTCCAACACACCTTTGCCACTCGGAAAGTGGGATGCGATGTCTGACGATGTGTCGGAACAGACCGGCCTCAAGAACCAGTACTCCTCACAGGTCGCCGCCGACCTCCAGAACAACACCGCTGAGCAGGAACGTATCGGCTCGGAGATCACCGCGTTGCAGGGCAGGCTCCAGGAGTTGGAGCGCGACCACTCCCTGCTGGAGACGGTGCAGAGCGCGCTGGGTGACACCGCGTCGGCACCCGCCGCCACCCCCGCGGCGGCGCCCGCGGCCACCGCGGCCCCGCGTTCGGCGAAGCTGCCGAAGGCGCGCAAGCCCTCCTCCGCGTCCGCGACGGCGAAGCCCGCCGCCCGGTCCAAGGCGGCGGAGAAGGGTGCCAAGGACACCGCCAAGCCGGCCGCCAAGGACGCGGGCACCGCGAAGGCGAGCCCCGCCAAGGACGCCAAGGCGGCGCCCGCCAAGTCCGCGAAGGGCGGCGCGAAGAAGGCCGCCCCGAAGCCGGTCGCGGCGAAGAAGGCGGCGCCCGCTGCCGCCGCTCCCACCCTGCGTGACCTGGTCAGCGAGCAGCTCACCTCGGCCGCCGAGCCGCGCTCCGCCGCCGAGGTGACCAGCGCCCTCGCCACCCTCCACCCGGACCGCAAGGCGAGCGCCACCGTGGTGCGCAACACCCTTGAGGCGTTGGTGGCGAAGGGGCGGGCGCACCGTTCCAAGCAGCAGAAGTCGGTGTTCTACTCGGCCGTCGGCGGCTCGGACGACGCCGCGGCGAAGGGCGAGGACGCGGGCGCGGCCGACGCCTCCTGACCTCTCGGCCCGGGGCCGGTGGGGCGGTGCGGCCGAAGGAGGGCACGTACACCCTCCGGCCGCACCGCCCCACCGGACGCCACCGCACCCCAGGCCCCTCCGCTACGTGCCGGACCTCGTGGGCACCGACGGGCTGGGGCTCGGTCCCCGGTCCGCCATGAAGGCGCGCCAGCCGCCCGGCGGTTTCTGGCCCACCTCAAGGCTGCGCAGCTTGGCGAGCACCGCGGGGTCCTGGGCGTCGAGCCAGTCCACGAACTGGCGGAAGGAGACCAGCCGCACATCGCGCGCGCCGTGGTGCGCCCGGTCCGCGATCCGCTTCAGCGCCTCCTCGACGGCGTCCATGTAGATGCCGCCGTTCCACTCCTCGAAGTGGTTTCCGATGAACATCGGGGCGCGGTTGGTCTGGTACGCGCGGTCGAAGCCCGCCAGGTAGGAGGCGGTGGCCTGAGTGCGCCAGGCCGGGTAGTTGTACGAGGGCGCGTTGGTGGAGTTGACGGACTGGTTGGCGAGGATGTTGTAGTCCATCGACAGCACCTCGAAGGTGTGTCCCGGGAACGGGATGCCCTGCAAGGGCAGGTCCCACAGGTCGTGGCGCTTGTCGGGCCAGCGCTGTACGCCGCCGGGTGACGAGGCGTCGTAGCGCCAGCCGAGTTCGCGGGCGGCGGGCAGCAGGTTGTCCTGGCCGAGGAGGCACGGGGTGCGCCCGCCGACAAGTTCCCTGTCGTAGTCGAAGGGCAGTGGCTGGTCCTCGTGCCAGCCGGTGTTGGTGCGCCACGTCTTGATGAAGCCGCGCGCCTGCTCGATCTCGCTGCGCCACTGCGCCGGTGTCCAGCGGGCGACGGAGCCGGAGCCCGCGCAGAAGTGGCCGTTGAAGTGGGTGCCGATCTCATGGCCGTCGAGCCATGCCTGGCGCACGTTCTTCAGGGTCTCCTTGAGGTGGGCGTCGCTGAGGTAGCCGATGTCGGAGGCGCCCACGGTGTTGTTCGGGGGGCGGTAGAGGCGCTTCTTTCCCTCGGGGAGGAGGTAGAGCCCGGAGAGGAAGAACGTCATCCGGGCGTCGTGGTCCTTGGCGAGCTTGAGGAAGCGGGGGAAGAGCCCGTTCCCCACCTCGCCCGCGCCGTCCCACGAGAAGACCACGAACTGCGGGGGCGTCTCCCCCGGCTCCAGGGCCACCGGCCGGGCCGGCTGCCGCGGCTGGCCGCCCGTATAGGCGGTGGAGCCGTCCCCGATGAGGCGCGGCGCGTTCTTGTGCGCCGGGGCGGCTCCGGGGGCCGCGCTGCGGCCCGCGTCCTTGGCCCTGCCCACGGGCTCGCGTTCCGAGCCGCAGGCCACGAGTCCCGCGGCCGCCGCACCGAGGCCGATTCCGAGTCCGACTGCGTTTCTCCGGCTGATCCCGCTCACTCGCCATCCCAACCCGTGACCTGCGCGGACACGTGCGTCGATCCGACAACCCGTCCCCCCGATACGACCGCACCATATGTCCGATAAGCATATAAATATGACATTCGGACCGGCGTGCCGGGTAAAGACGAGGCAAGGGCGGAGAGGGTGGGAAACGGCGCGCGAACCGGGCCGGGCCGGGGCGCGGGCGGCCTCAGAAGGGCGCGTGCCCGGCCGAGAACGCCTGGCATCGCGGAGCGGACCGAGGGTAACTGCGCACTGTCAGGCCGAGCCGGCTCCGGAGAGGGGTCCCATGAACCGCACGCTGCCGCGCATCCTCAAGGCGCCGCGACGACGGGAGCGGCGGCCCGAGCGCCGCCCCGCCGCGGCGGAACGCGAGCCGAGGCCGCCGACGGACGTGCCCGCGAGGCCCCGGCTGTCACGAGCGGTACGGGCGCTGGTGTCGCTCGTGGCGTTCGCGGCCATGGTCGCCTTCGCGGTGGCGCTGGCCCGCCTCACGCTGACGGACTCCCCCGGGTCCGAGTCGCTGACGCACACCAACCTGCACCCGGGCAACTCGCTGCGGTCGTACGTGGACCAGCCCGCGCTGCGCGACACCGTCAAGCAGGTGGGCGGCAACATCCTGCTCGGGGTGCCCTTCGGCCTCCTGCTGCCGGTGCTGTTCCCCAAGGCGCGCGGGCTGCTGCGGGTGCCGCTGGTGACGGCGCTCGTGATGCTGCTGGTCGAGGCGGTGCAGGGCACCCTGCTGACCGGGCGCGCCTTCGACATCGACGACGTCATCCTGAACACCGCGGGCGCCCTCGTCGGCTATCTGCTGCTCGGCCGCAGGATGGGGCGGGCGATGCACCCGCCGCGGCGGCACTGGTGGCAGCGCCGGGAACGCCGGAAGGCGGCCACCGGATGAGCCGGTGACCGCCCGGGTGGTGCCTCGTGCATCCCGGTCCCGCGCGCGGCGTCGCCACGCGCGGGACCGCTCCTCGCTCCGGAGGGCCGGGGCGCCATGGCCCGTCGGGGTGGGCCGCGGCGCCGCTGTCCTACGGGTAGGAGGTGACCACGGACGGGACGGTGTCCGTGCCCGAGGTCGCGGAGCCGGTGTCGTTGATCACGTGCGCGTACTGCCCCATGCCGCCGAGCGAGATCACCATGATGTCGTGGAACTTCACGTTCGCCTTGTCGGGCGCCGCGAAGCCGTGGTCCTGGATGATCGAGGGGTCGGCGGTGTAGTTGCAGTAGCTGCCCATGCCCCACGCCTCGTGGTTGTTCACGGAGTCCGCGACCTTGTAGGCCGCGTAGCCCCGCGTGTCACCGTCCTGGATGGAGCCCTGGTCGGGCGCGTCGTACGCCTTCTCGTTCTGGAAGAAGATCGTACGGCCGTTCTCGCCGTTCCACTGGACGTCGTACTTGTTGAAGTGCTCGACGAACAGTCCGGTGGCGAGGACGTCATCGCCGTTGACGATGAGCCCGTTGTCGGCGCGGTTGGTCTCCCAGCCGACGCCGTCGCCGTGGTCGGCGCGCCAGATCCAGGTGTGGTCGATGAGGGTGTCATCGCTGTTGATCACCATGCTGTTGGTGGCCTTGCCGGGGCCCGCGCCGCCGATCCGGACGAAGACGTCCTGCACGGAGGTCGGGTTGTCCGCGTGGTCCGTGGACGCCCCTTCGGGGCCCACCTGAAGGAGCGTGTCCGAGTTCGTCGCACCCGCGTCGATCAGGAATCCGGCCAGCTTGACACCGTCGACATCGCCGACGTGCATCGCGTCCACGCCGTTGTCCGGCACCAGGGTGGCGTAACCGAGGCCCAGCACCACCGTGTTGGCGCGCTGCACGTCGATCGTCTGGTCCAGGTGGTAGACACCCGGCGTGAACAACAGGTTCAGGCCCTGGTCCAGGGCCTGGTTGATGGTCTCCGCGGTGGCTCCCGGCTTGACCACGTAGAACTGGTCGAGGTCGATGGAGTCACCGGCAGGCGCGCCGTGGTCCCAGGTGACGCCCGAGGAGTTGGTGCGCTTCGACGGGACGAACACCTTGTAGGTGTCGCCGTCCAGGTACAGGAACGGCTTCTCCCGGGAGACCGGGGTGCTGTCCAGCGTGGTGTACGGCGGGTCGGGGAACGAGGTGCCGGGGGCACCCTGCACCCCGGAGAACACCATGTTCCACACGGCGTTCTGCCAGCCGCCGACCGAGCTGTCGCGGGTGTACCACTGCTGCTGCGAGTAGGGGCCCACGGTGCCGTCGATCTTGCTGTCGGCGATATAGCCGCCGCTCGCCCAACCGTAGCCGTTCGGCGCCAGGTTGAGCCCGCCCTTGACGTGCATGCGGCGGAACGGCGCGGCCTGCGCCACCGCCCAGCGGTCCTCGCCGCTGACCGGGGTGAGGGCCATGTTCTCGGCGCTGCGCCAGAAGTTCTGGGTGGCGTTGCCGTCGAACCAGCCGGCGTCCACGGTGACGTCGCCGTTGATCTGGACGTCGTCGGGCGAGAGGCCGAGGCCCGCCACCGAGGTGTAGAAGCCGAGCTGTGCGTTGAGCCCGTTGTACGTTCCGGGCTTGAACATCACCTCGTAGCGGCCGTCGCCGAACTGGGCTTTCTCCTGCTTGCTGAAGATGTCGTCGAGCTGTCCCTGGATGTTGGGCGTCGACGGGTCGAAGACCAGGACGTTGGGACCGAGGTCGCCGCCGCCCGGGACATCGGCGGTGACCGCGTTCGCGGGCAGCCCGGGCAGCAGGGCCAGCAGCGCGGCCGAGGCGGCCGCCGCCAGCGCGGCGACGAGGGATCTGCGCCCGCGCGCAGGCGGACGCGCCCGGCGAGGGGGCGCCGGACGCGTGGGAGGAGAAGGCATGGGGGATCTCCTGGTGTAGAGGGCTGCGTCTTGCCGTGTGTCCCACGGAGAGAGAGCGCTCTCCGTTGCCGTGGGATACTTGTACCCCCTTGGGCGCCGCGTCAAGAGTTGTGCACGGAACAGCCGTTGGCGTCGGCGAGGGGCGGGGTCCTCGGTGCATCGGCGGGCAACTCCGGGGCCGAATACCGGTGTTTGACGGCTATCACCGCTTTGCCCGAGTTCAGGATCTTGCGGTTATCGCCATCGCTCCGCCTTCCTGTGATCAAGACATGAAAGAAACCCGTGAGTGCCGCCGTGACGTCGGGCTTCGTACCGCGCCGGTGCCGCACGGACGGCCCGGTGCCGTCGCGGGGCTTGACACTCCCTTACTTCACTTCTTAACTCAAGAGTCGAACCGGGCACCCGCGCCGCGCGCCGCAACACGCGCGGATCGTCGGATCGCCTTCCGCGTCCGGCGTGTGTACGGCCGGGCGGGTGAGGGCGGAGCCCGGTGCCCCACCGCACCACGCGTACGGCCCGGCCAGAACCGGCAGCACCACGCACGGCACACCCGCACCTCCCCCCACGGCACACCCCACGCAACAGCGAACCCCCCACACCGAAGGGAGAGTCATGAACTCCCCGCGCTCGAAGCGGCGGCTGCTGATCGCCGCCATCGCCGCACTCCTCGCGGCCCCCGCCGTCGCCGTCCCGGCCACGGCGAGCGGCTCCCACTCCCCGGCGCCCGCGGTGCGCGCCGACGTCTTCAGGGACACCTTCGACGGGCCCGCGGGCTCCGGAGTCGACGGCTCGAAGTGGCAGTTGGAGACCGGCGACAACGTCAACAACCACGAACGGCAGTACTACACCTCGGGCACCAACAACGCGGCGCTCGACGGCGACGGCCACCTGGTGATCACCGCCAAGCAGGAGAACCCGGACAACTACCAGTGCTGGTACGGCACATGCCAGTACACCTCGGCCCGGATGAACACCTCGGGCAAGTTCTCCGCGCAGTACGGACACGTCGAGGCGCGCATGAAGGTGCCGCGGGGCCAGGGCATGTGGCCCGCGTTCTGGATGCTGGGCGACGGCGGCGCCGGATGGCCCCAGCAGGGCGAGATCGACGTGATGGAGAACGTCGGCTTCGAGCCGAACACGGTGCACGGCACCATCCACGGCCCCGGCTACTCGGGCGACGCGGGCATCGGCGCCGGCTACTCGCTGCCCGGCGGCGCGGCGTTCGCGGACGACTTCCACACCTTCGCCATCGACTGGGCGCCGGACTCGATCACCTGGTCGGTGGACGGCAACGTCTACCAGACCCGTACGCCCGCCGACGTGAACGGCAACGAGTGGGTGTTCAACCACTCGTTCTTCCTCATCCTCAACCTCGCGGTGGGCGGCTACTGGCCGGGCGACCCGGACGGCAGCACCTCCTTCCCGCAGCAGTTGGTCGTCGACGAGGTGTCGGTGACGACCGCGGACAGCGCGGCGGCGCTCAAGCACTGACGCCGCATCAGGGAGCGGGGCTCGGACGAGAGGCCCCAGGTGTCTCCCACCGGGTGCCGTACGCGCCGGACGGCGGCGCCCGGTGGGTGGCTGACGGGCGTGGTGCGGGCGAGCCCGCGCCGCGCCCGTCGAACTGCCGCCCCAGCCCCGTGGGAGGGCCGGGGCGGCTCCTGCGCGCTTGCGGCGTCTCAGGTGCCGAGGGTGTGCAGCGACGCCCAGAGCCCGACGACGGCCACCGCGAGCGAGGCAGGCACCGTGAGGACCCCGAGGACGGTGAAGCGGCGGATGCCGACGGGGTGGTGGTGCCGGTGCGAGATGCGCCGCCACAGCAGGGTGGCGAGCGAGCCCGCGTAGGTCAGGTTCGGCCCGATGTTGACGCCGAGCAGCACCGCGAGCACCGGGCCCGGGCCCGCGTCCGCGGTCAGCGGCAGCAGGACGAGCACCGCGGGCAGGTTGTTGATGCAGTTCGCGAGCAGCGCGGCGAGCCCCGCGACCGCGAACAGCTCGACGAGGCCGCTGCCGCCCGGCACGAGGTGCCCGAGGGCGCTCTCCAGGCCGTGGTCCACCACCGCGCGCACCACGATCCCCAGGGACAGCACGAACGCGAGGAACGGCACCGCCGCCGCGTTCACCAGCCCCCGTACCGTGATGTGGCCGCGCAGCAGCGCCCGTACGGCGAGGACCGCGGCGCCCGCGGCGGCGACCCAGGCGGGCTCGACGCCGACAGCGGAGGCGACCGTGAACCCGGCCAGGGTGAGCGCCACCGTGACGAGGGCGAAGACCGGGAAGCGCGGCCGCTCCTCCACGGCGGGCGGCAGCCGCTCCGCGGCCAGGTCGGCGGCGAAGAAGCGGCGCAGCACGACGTACTCGACGGCGATGGCGGCGGCCCACGGCAGCGCCATCAGGACGGCGAAGCGGGTGAAGCTCAGTCCGCTGGCGGCGAAGGCGAGCAGGTTCGTCAGGTTGGACACCGGCAGCAGCAGGGACGCCGTATTGGACAGGTGGGTGCAGGCGTAGCTGTGCGGGGCGGCCCTGGCGCCGAGCCGGGCCGCGGTGGCGAACACCACCGGGGTCAGCAGCACCACGGTGGCGTCGAGGCTGAGCACCGCGGTGGTCAGCGAGGCGACCACGAACACCGCGCCGAGCAGCCGGTGCGGCGAGCCCCGCGCGGCCCGTGCCATCAGCGCCCCGCAGGCCCGGAACAGGCCCTCGTCGTCGCAGAGTCGGGCGAGTACGAGCACCGCGGCGAGGAAGCCCACGACGGGCCCGAGCCTGGCGGCCTCCTCACGCGCGTGGCCGAGGCCGATCGCGCCCGAGGCGAGGGCCACCGCGGCGGCCGGTACGGCCACGGCGGCCTCGGGCAGCCCGAAGGGGCGTACCACCGCGGCCACGAGGACCGCGACGAGCAGGACCGCGGAGAGGGCCTCGTAGAAGGTGTTCAAACGTGCCCGCTCCCCGTGTTGTGATGATCGGCCAGCCCATGGTCATTATGGTCATCATCGCGCGCGCCCCGGCCCCCGCGCGGTATGCGGGGGCCGGGGCGTGGTCTCGCCGCTCGCTCGGGGCGGGGGGCTACTCGTCCTCGGGGGTGGCCGGCAGGGTGCCGGTGCGGGCGATCCGGGAGTACCAGCGGGCGCTCGACTTGGGGGTGCGCCGCCCGGTGGGGTAGTCGACGTAGACGGCGCCGAACCGCTTGCTGTAGCCGTAGGACCACTCGAAGTTGTCCAGCAGCGACCAGAGGAAGTAGCCGCGGACGTCGACGCCCGACGCGATGGCGCGGTGCACCGCCTCCAGATGGCCGTGGAGGTAGGCGATGCGCTCGGGGTCGCGCACCTCGCCCGAGGGGTCGGCGTAGTCGTCGTACGCGGCGCCGTTCTCGGTGATGACGAGCGGCAGCCCGGGGGCGTCGTCGCCGATCCTGTGCAGCAGGTCGTACAGGCCGCTGGGGTCGACGGACCAGCCCATGGCGGTGGTGCTGCCGGGGGACTGGTGGAAGCCCACCTGGTCCGCGCCGGGCCAGGGGCTGTGAGCGCTGGCGCCGTGGCCGTCGGCGGTGTGGCTCGCGGTGTCGTCGGCGGCGGAGACGAGGGTGGGCGAGTAGTAGTTGACGCCGAGGAAGTCGAGGGGCTGGCGGGCGGTGGCGGTGTCGCCGTCCCTGACGAAGGACCAGTCGGTGAGGCGGGCGGTGTCCGCGAGCAGGTCCTCGGGGTAGGCGCCGTCGAGCAGGGGCCCGAGGAAGACCCGGTTGGCGACGGCGTCGATGCGGCGGGCGGCGTCGACGTCGGCGGGGGCCTGGGTGCGGGGCCTGACGTGGTGGATGTTGAGGGTGATGGAGACCGGGGTGTCGGGGGCGAGCGCGGCGCGCACCGCCTGGGCGGCCTTGCCGTGCGCGAGGTTGAGGTGGTGGGCGGCACGCAGGGCGGCGACCTGGTCGGTGCGGCCCGGCGCGTGCACCCCCGAGGCGTAGCCGAGGAAGGCGCTGCACCAGGGCTCGTTGAGGGTGGTCCAGCTCTCCACCCGGTCGCCGAGCGCTTCGGCGACCAGGCCCGCGTACTCGGCGAACCGGTCGGTGGTGGCGCGCTCCGGCCAGCCGCCCGCGTCCTCCAGTTCCTGCGGCAGGTCCCAGTGGTAGAGGGTGGCCACGGGCCTGATGTCGTTCGCCCGCAGCTCGTCGGTGAGCCGCCGGTAGAAGTCGAGGCCCTTCTGGATCGCGGGGCCGCGTCCTGTGGGCTGCACCCGGGGCCAGGAGACGGAGAACCGGTAGGCGCCGACGCCGAGTTCCTTCATCAGCGCGACGTCCTCGCGCCACCGGTGGTAGTGGTCGGTGGCGATGTCGCCGGTGTCGCCGTTGCGCACCCGCCCCGGGGTGCGGCTGTAGGTGTCCCAGATGGAGGGGGTGCGCCCGTCGACCGCGGCCGCGCCCTCGATCTGGTAGGCGGCGGTGGCGGTGCCCCAGGTGAAGCCGGGCGGGAAGACGCGCGCCTCGGGGCTGGCGGGGGCCGGTGCGGTGCCTGGGGGCCGGGTCACGGTGGTCATCTACGGGTCCTTCCGGTGGGTGGGTCGGCGGGCGGGACGGGTCGGCTCCTGCCGCCCGGCGCGCGGCGGCGCGGGTCCGGCGCCTGCGGCTGCCGGGGGCGGCGGGCGGCGGTGCGGCCATGGGTGTACTGCCCAGCGCGGGCGCCCGCCAAGAGGGACGCGTCGTCGCGGGTGTGGGCGGCCACCGGCGTATGGGGGCGAAGGGGACGGGCCGGGCGGCGCGCCCGCTCACGCGGGATGCGGCGCAGGGCCGCCAGCAGCCGGGCGAGGCCCGCGCGGAACCGGGCGTACCGGCCCCCGCGGGGTGCGGGGGCGCCGGTGCGGCGGTGGGTGCGGGGCGCCGTGGCGTGGCGGCGCCGCGCCCCGGGGTGCGGGCCCGCGGCGGCGGGCCTGGGCGCCGCCGCGGGCGACGGGCGACGGGCGCGGCGGACCGCGCGGACCGGTTCCTCGCGGCCTCCGGCTGCGGCCGTACGGTGGCGGGCACCGGGGGTGCGACGGGCGGAGTGCGGGGTGGTGCGCGGGGTGGTGTGGGCGGAGCGGGCGACGGGGCGGGCCGGGCCGCGGGGCACCGTGTGCGGGTGCGTCCACGGGGCGTGGCAGGGGGCGACCGGGGGCTCGGCCGAGCGCTCGGCCGGGGGCTCGCCGCGGCCTTTGCGGGCCCGCCCCGCCGGGCCGGGGCCGCGTCCGGCCGCCATGGCGAGCACGGTGAGCGCCGCCACGAACCCGGACCGCACGGTCCGCCGGGCCCCGCGGACTCGTCGCATGCCGTTCCCCTCCCGTGCGGCGCCCCCCGGTATCGGCCGCCGCGCGTCGAGGTGGCGCGAAACCGCGGTTGGGAACGTTCCCACTGTTGCACCTTACGGGAGAGTGGGAGCGTTCCCAAGGGGCAGGACCAGGGCTTCCGGGATCTGGCAGAATGCGCCGCCGAGGGGCCATGCGCGGGCCATGGCCGCCCGGGAGGGGCCATGGGAGGCGGTCGGCGGCCGACCATCAAGACCGTGGCGGCGCGCGCGGGGGTCGGGCGCACCACCGTGTCACGGGTGGTCAACGGCTCGGAGCTGGTGAGCGACCGGGCCAGAGAGGCGGTGCTCGCGGCGATCGCGGAGCTGGGCGACGTGCCCAACTCGGTGGCGCGCGGCCTCGTCACCAGCAGGACGGACGCGGTCGCGCTCGTCATCCCGGAGTCGGAGAGCAGGCTCGGCTCCGAGCCGTACTTCTCGGCCGTGATCAGGGGCGTGAGCGGTGGCCTCGCCGCGACGCGCACCCAGCTCCAGTTGGTGCTGGTGCGCGACAAGGGCGAACTCGACCAGCTCACCAGGGCGGTGGCGGCCCGCCGGGTGGACGGGGTGCTGCTGGTGTCGGTGCACGAGGACGACCCGCTGCCCGGCCTGCTCGAAGGGCTCGGGCTGCCGACGGTGCTCGCGGGGCGCCGCTCCCCGCACGAGACGCTGAGCCATGTGCACTCGGACAACGTGGGCGGCGCCGCGGCGGCGGTGCGCCATCTGCTGGAGCGCGGGCGGCGCACGGTGGCGACGGTCGCCGGCCCCCAGGACATGGACGTGGGCAGGGCCAGGCTGCGTGGCTGGCGGGACGCCCTCGCGGCCGGGCCGCGGGACGCCGAACGGCTCGTGGCGGCGGCCGACTTCACCGAGGACGGCGGGCGCGCGGCGATGCGCGCCCTGCTGGCGCGGGCGGGGGACCTCGACGCGGTCCTCGTCGCCTCCGACGTGATGGCGGCGGGCGCGCTGCTCGAACTGCGCCGCCAGGGCAGGCGGGTGCCCGACGACGTGGCGGTCGTCGGGTTCGACGACTCGATCCTGGCGCGGCACACCGATCCCCCGCTCACCAGCGTCCGCCAGCCGGTCGAGGAGATCGGCGAGACGATCACCCGGGTGCTGCTCGACGAGATCGCGGACCCCGCGCTGCCCAGGCGGCAACTGACGCTTCCCACGGAGCTGGTGGTGCGCTCCTCGTCCTGAGGCGCCCCGGGACGCGGGGGCGCAGCCCGGTGGAGGCGGCCGCCCGGCGATCGTTATGCTGCGGCCCAAACGTTCAAACGAACATCCGGGGTGGCGAGGGGGCGGTCGGGGTGCGGGAGCCGGTGGACGCGCGGCGCCGCAGGATTCTCTCCGTGGTGGACTCACGGGGGGCCGTGCGGGTCACGGAGCTTGCCGCGGAGCTGGCGGTGTCGGTGGTGACGCTCCGCCGCGACGTGGAGCAGTTGGCCAGGGAGGGCAGGCT
The DNA here is from genome assembly GCF_044457285.1 of Streptomyces sp. NPDC050560. NCBI lineage: Bacteria > Bacillati > Actinomycetota > Actinomycetes > Kitasatosporales > Streptomycetaceae > Streptomyces > Streptomyces sp. NPDC050560. Next base: position 553,676 of record NZ_JBITGT010000003.1, on the reverse strand, counting down.
GCGCAGGGCGCACGGCGTCGCGCGGTCCCTGGCGCCCGCCGAGGTCCCGGCGCCCCGGGCGCCCGCGCGCGGTGACGGCGCCGTCGCGGTGGTGGTGCCCGAGCGGCACTCGTACCTCTACGAGGCGCTGCACGGGGCCCGTTCCGTGTGCGAGGCGGCGGGGCTGCGTATCGCGCTGCACATCGCGCCGCCGCCCGCGGGCGCGGAACGGCCGCTGGTGGAGAGGGCGCTGGCGGACGGCGCGCGGGGGCTGATCATCGCGCCGCGGTGGCGCAGCGCGGCGATGGAGCGCGCCGACTACGGCTGGCTCGCCGGGGTGGGGGTGCCGACGGTGCTGATGGAGCGCAGGCCGCGGGCCGGAAGCGCGCTGCACGCGCTGGACTCGGTCTGCTCCGACCACTGGTACGGCATCCATCTCGCGGTGGAGCACCTGGTGGGTCTTGGGCACCGCAGGATCGTGCTGGCCGCGCGCGACGACAGCCCGACCGCGCGGGCCGTCAGGGCGGCCTTCGCCGAGATCGCGGCGGCGCGCGCGGAGGTGGAGGACTGGTCGGTGGCGCTGTCGTCGCCGGGGGCCGCGCCCGGCACCGAGGACGCGACGGCCGCCGGGGACGTGGGCCGGGAGCCGCTCGACCTCGCGGCGCTGCTGCGCGGGCGCGGGGCGACGGCCGCGGTGCTCCACGGTGACGTGGACGCGCTGATCCTGGTGCAGCGGCTCGTCGCGGGCGGGGTGCGGGTGCCGGAGGACTGCTCCGTGGTCGCGTACGACGACGGGGTGGCGGCGCTCGGCAGCACCCCGCTGACGGCCGTGGCACCGCCCAAGACGGAGATCGGCCGTGCCGCGGCCGAACTGCTGCTGCACCGCCTCGCGGCGGGCGCCGGCCCGGCGGCCCCGGTGCGCCGTGTCGAGCTGCTGCCCGAGCTGAAGCGGCGGGGCTCGACGCGGGAGCCGGGGCGGTAGCGGAGGCGAGGGCGACGCGGTGGAGGGGCGATGGCGGGCCACGGCGGGGGCGGCGGCCGGGTGCGGGAATGGGGCGTAACGGCGGACTCCGGGCGATCGTTTGACCGATTCACAGTTCTTCTGATCGGTGTCTTGACCCCATACGGTCGGCCGATCAGTATTCCCGTGTCCCGAACCGGAGCCGTCTGAGCCGCGGGAGACCTCCATGCCTGGCCGACTTCCTGGGCCGTCCCACGAGGCGTCACCCTTCCCACGCCCCGTCCGCCCGACCCGACGCGGCGCCCTGGGCGCGCTCGCCGCCGTGCCGCTCGCCGGGGCGCTCGGCGGCTGCGGGGGCGGTGGCGCGGGCGGCGGGGCCGGCGGGCGGCGGCGTCTCACCTTCTGGTCGGCGCTGCGCGGCAGCCAGGAGGTGGTGGACGCCTTCAACAGCGGCCAGGACCGCATCCTGGTGGACTTCCAGCAGATACCGGCGGGGCCCCAGGGCGGCTACACCAAGCTCAGCAACGCCGCGAGGGCGGGGAACGCGCCCGACGTGGCCACGCTTGAGTACCCCCAGGTGCCGGGCTTCGCCATCGACGGTGTCGCGACCGACATCACGGACCTGGTGGGCGACGGGCTGCGGGCGAAGCTGCTTCCGCAGGCGCTCGGGCTCACCACCTTCGACCGCCGGGTGTTCAGCGTGCCGCTCGACGTGGAGCCGATGGTGATGTTCTACCGCAGCGACCTGTTCGAGGAGGCCGGGCTGCGACCGCCGCGCACCTGGGAGGAGTTCGAGGCGGCGGCGCGCACCGTGCGGGCCCGGGACCGCGAGCGGCGGATCGCGATCTTCCCCACGGACGGCGCCGAGACGTTCGCCGCGTACGCCTGGCAGGCGGGCGCCCAGTGGTTCGACACCCGCGGCGGCGCCTGGAACGTGTCGCTCGCCGACTCCCCCACCCGCGAGGTCGCGCGCTACTGGCAGCGGCTCATCGACGAGGACCTGGTCTTCGTGAACCCGGGCAGCAGCAAGGAGAGCGACGCCCAGATCGCGGGCGGCCTGATCCTGGCGCGCTTCAGCGGCGCCTGGGACGCGGGGGCGCAGATGAGCGCCCGCCCGGGGCTCACGGGGCGGTGGCGGATCGCGCCGATGCCGCAGTGGGACCCGGCGAGGCCCGCGGTGCCCACCCAGGGCGGCTCCACCTTCGCGGTCACCAAGGACTGCCGGGACCGCGAGGCGGCCATGGAGTTCATCGCCTGGCAGGTCGCCGACCCGGCGGCGGCGCGTGCCCGGCTCTCCAGCGGGGCCAGCAGCCAGTACCCGGCGGCGCCCGGGCTCGTGCCGGTGGACCGAGCGGCGTTCGACCGCGCCTACTACGGCGGCCAGGACATCTACCGGCTCTACGACGAACAGGCGCACCGGATCAGGGACGGCTGGCTCTGGGGGCCGCGGATGCTCTCGACAGGGGCCGTGATGCAGGACGGCTTCGCCCGGGTGAGCGGCGGCCAGGGCACCCTCATCGACTCGGTGCGCGCGGCCCAGCGCGGCACCATGCCGGACCTCAGGGCGCTGGGCCTCGCCACCACGGAGCACAGCACCTGAACGCACGGCGGCGGCACGAGGACACCCCCCGCCCCCGGCGCACGCACCACTCCCCCGAAGCGCCCGTACCCCCACCCCCGCGCATCCGGCGCGTCCCCCGTATCCCCGCGACCCCCAATTCCCCACAGCCGAGAGGCAGGTGACTTCCATGGCCACGACCACCGCGCACGCCGCGTCGGGTGCCACCGCCCCGGCGGCCGTACGTCGGCCGCGCGGCACGGTGCGCTCGGCGCGGCGGCGCCGCCTCGGCGCCTGCGGCGTCCTGATGGCCCCGTTCTTCGCCCTGCTGGTGACCGTGTTCCTGATCCCGGTGGGCACCGCCGTGTGGCTGAGCTTCTTCGGCGCCGACGAGCCGGGGCTCGGCTTCGGCCCCGAGCACACGGTGTTCGTCGGTCTGCGCAGCTACGCGGCGGTGCTGACCGACCCCACCTTCCTCGGCGGCCTCGGCATCGTCCTGCTGTACTGCGTGATCTATCTGCCGCTGCTGGTGGCGGGCGCGCTTGCGCTGGCGCTGCTGCTGGACTCGGGGGTGGTGCGGCTGCGCGCCTGGGCGCAGTTCGGGCTCTTCCTGCCGCACGCGGTGCCCGGGATCATCGCGGCCATCATCTGGCTCTACCTGTACACGCCGGGGCTGAGCCCGGTGATCGACCTGCTGAACCGGGCCGACATCACGGTGGACTTCCTCGGCATCCACACGGTGGTGCCGTCGATCGTGAACATCGCGCTGTGGAGCAACCTCGGCTACAACATGGTCGTCTTCTACGCGGCGTTGCAGGCGGTGCCGCGCGAGGTGGTGGAGGCGGCGGTGGTCGACGGCGCAGGTCCCGTGCGCACCGCGCTCCAGGTGAAGACGCCGCTGATCAGGCCCTCGCTGGTGATGGTGGCGATGTTCACGCTGATCTGGGCGCTGCAACTGTTCACGGAGCCGATGCTGCTGAGCCAGTCGACGCCGATGATCAGCTCCAGGTTCTCGCCGAGCATGTACATCTTCGACGCCGCGTTCACGCGCAACAACTACGGCCTCGCCGCGGCGGCCTCGGTGGTGCTGCTGGTCTGCACCATCGCGCTGTCGTACGGGGTGACGCGCTGGACCAGCCGCGCCGACCTGCCGAAGGAGGCCGCCAGGTGACCGCGACCGCGCCGTACGCCCCCGCCGCCGTGCCGGGGCGCCGTCCGCGCACCCTGGGCAGGGCCGCCGTACGGGTGGTGGTGGGCCTCTCGGTGCTGTACACGCTGCTGCCGGTGCTGTGGCTGGTGCTGGCGTCGGCGAAGGACCGGGACGCGCTGTCCCGCAGCGACCTGCTGTCGTTCGGCGACTTCTCGCTCCTGGCCAATCTGCGGGCCCTGTTCACCATGGACGACGGCGTCTACGGCCGCTGGTACGCCAACAGCCTGCTGTACGCGGTCGTCGGCGCCGCCGTCGGAGCGCTGGTGAGCGTGGCGTGCGGGTACGCCTTCGACAAGTACGCGTTCCGGCACAAGGAGAAGCTGTTCGGCCTGGTGCTGGCGGCGGTGATGGTGCCGCAGACGGTGCTCGCGCTGCCGCTGTACCTGATGGCGTCCGAGGCCGGGGTGGTGAACACGTACGCGGCGGTGCTCGTGCCGGTGCTGTTCAATCCGTTCGGGGTGTACCTGGGGCGGATCTTCAGCCAGGGCTATGTGCCGGACGAGGTGCTGGAGGCGGCCCGGGTGGACGGCGCGGGCGAACTCGCCACCTACGCCAGGGTGTCGCTGCGGATGCTGGCGCCCGGGTTCGTGACGGTGTTCCTCTTCCAGTTGACGGCGATCTGGAACAACTTCTTCCTGCCGATGGTGATGCTGTCCGACCAGAAGCTCTATCCGGTCAGCCTCGGCCTGTACACCTGGAACAGCTCGGCCTCGGTGACGCCCGACTACTATCCGGTCGTCGTCGCGGGCTCGCTGCTCGCGGTGCTGCCGCTGATCGTGGCGTTCGCGCTGCTCCAGCGGTTCTGGCGGTCGGGGCTCACCGCGGGGGCCCTGAAGTGAGGCGCGGCGACGGGCCGGGCGGCACGTGAGCCGTGTCGCACCGGAGTTTGCCCGCGCCCGCAGCAGCCAGACTCTTCTGGGGTCCGCCACCGCGGCTCCCGCGTCCGTCCGCCGCACCGCCGTACAGGAGCGCCATGCCCAACGTCCCCCGCCGCCCCCGCACCGCGCTCGCCATGCAGCGGGACGCGGCGGCGGCCCTCGTCTCCCCCGCCTCCCTCACCGCCCTGGCCGAGGTGTGCGACCTGGTGCCGCCGCCGGTGCTCGACGACTTCGCGGCGCCGCGTGCCGCCGAGGTGCTCGCCGGGGTGGAGGTGCTGCTGACCGGCTGGGGCTGCCCGCCCATCGACGCGTCCGTGCTGGACGCGGCGCCCCGGCTGCGGGCCGTGGTGCACGCCGCGGGCACGGTACGCGGCCATGTCACCGACGCCTGCTGGGAACGCGGCATCGAGGTGTCGTCGGCCGCGGCGGCGAACGCGCTGCCGGTGGCCGAGTACGCGGTGGCGATGATCCTGCTCGGCGGCAAGCGGGTGCTGGAGCGCGCCCGTGACTACCGGGCGACGCGCCGCCGCGGCGGGCGCCTGGACACGCACGGGGACCTCGGCAACTACGGCGCCACGGTGGGCGTCCTGTCCGCCTCGCTGGTGGGCCGCCGGGTCATCGAGCTGCTGCGCCCCCACGACCTGCGGGTGCTGCTGTACGACCCGTATCTCGCCGCGGGCGAGGCGGAGCGTCTCGGGGTGCGCGCGGTGGGCATCGAGGAGCTGTTCGCGGCGAGCGACACGGTCAGCGTGCACGCCCCGCTGCTGCCCGCGACCCGGGGCCTCGTGAGCAGGGCGCTGCTGGAGTCGATGCGGCCGGGTGCGCTGCTGCTGAACACGGCGCGCGGCGCCGTCGTCGACCAGGACGCGCTGACCGAGCTGGTGTGCGCGGGCCGTCTCAGGGCCGTACTCGACGTGACGGAGCCCGAGGTGCTGCCGCCCGGGCATCCGCTGTGGGAGTGTGAGGACGCGCTGATCACTCCGCATCTGGCCGGGTCCCAGGGCAACGAGTGGCAGCGGCTCGCCGACGCCGCGATCGGCGAGCTGGCACGGTGGGCGGCGGGCGAGGACTTCGCCCACCCCGTACGACGCGAAAGGCTGGCGTACCTGGCATGAGTTCCCCTCTCGAACTCCCGGGCGACGAACGGGACATCAGTCCGCACACCGGCTACTCGCGGGTGCACTGGGAGGCGGCGGCCGACGGGCTGCTGCGGGCCGCGTGGCGGTGGGCGACGCCGGGCAGCGCGCTGCTCGACCTGCCGGGCCCGCCGTCGGTCTCCGGGGTGCGCTCCGACGGGCTCGAAGGGTACGCGCGCACGTTCCTCGCGGCCGCCTTCCGGGTCCGCGGGGCCGGCGGCAAGGACCCGTACGGGCTGCTTGAGCGGTATGCGGCGGGGCTCGCGGCGGGCACCGCGTCCCCCGGCGACGACGGTCCCGAGTCCTGGCCGCCGGTGCGCGACCACACCGTGTCCGGGCAGCCGATGGTGGAGTCCGCCTCGGTGGCGCTCGGCCTGCGGATGACCCGGCCGTGGCTGTGGGACCGGCTCGACGAGGGGGTGCGCGAGCGGGCCGCGGAGTGGCTGCGCGGGGCGCTGCGGCACGTCCCGGCGCCGAACAACTGGTACCTGTTCCCGTTCACGGTGGCCGGGTTCCTCGACGCGGTGGGGCTGGGCGACGCGGAGACCGCGCGGGCGCGCGAGCGGGCGCTCGGCCTGCTGGACGGCTGGTACCTCGGCGACGGCTGGTACTCGGACGGCGACGGCCGCGCCTTCGACCACTACAACGGCTGGGCGCTGCACCTGTATCCGGTGCTGGACGCCCATCTCGGCGGCGACACCGCCCTGTTGGAGCGGTACGGGGCGCGCCTTCGCGCACACCTGGAGAGCTACGGGCTCTTCTTCGGCGGCGACGGCGCCCCGGTGCACTACGGCCGCTCGCTGACCTACCGCTTCGCGACCGCCGCTGCGGTGGCGCTCGGCGCGGTCACCGGGCACACCCCGCTGGCGCCGGGGGTGTCGCGGCGGCTGATCAGCGGGACGCTGCGGTACTTCATGGACCGCGGCGCGGGCGGCTCCGACGGGCTGCTGAGCCTGGGGTGGCACGGCCCGCACCCGGGGACGCTCCAGCGCTACTCGGGCCCCGCGTCGCCGTACTGGGCGAGCAAGGCGTTCGTGGCGCTGCTGGCGCCCGGGGAGCACCCGCTGTGGACGGCGCGCGAGGAGCCCGCGCCGAGCGAGGGCCCCGACCGGGTGCTGGCGCTGCCAGGACCCGGGTTCCTGGTGCACTCGACGGGCGCCGACGGGGTGGTGCGGCTGCACAACCACGGCAGCGACCATGTGCGCCCGCACGAGGGCGAGGCCGGTTCGGGCCCCGCGCCGCACTACGACCGGCAGGCGTACTCGACCCGCACGGGCCCCACCGCGGCGCTGAACGTCCCGGACAATCACCTGTGGGTGGAGCTGGCCGGGGTGGCGAGCGGGCGCGGCCGGCTGACCCCGCTGGGCGCGGGCGGCGGCGCGGGCTGGGGCTGGGCGGCCTCGTCGCACCGCCCGGTGTTCCCGGCGGGCGCGCCGCTGGTGCCGGGGCTCGCGGTGACGGCGGTGACGGTGGTCCACGGCCGCCATGAGCTGCGGGTGTACCGGGTCGTGGGACTGCCGGACGGTGCGAGGGTGCGGCAGACGGGCTGGGCCACGGGTCCCGAGCAGCAGGCGCTGGTGTCGGCGCTGCATCCGCTGGTGGGGTGGGACGCGTCGGACCGGGTGCGGGCCCCGGAGGGGACGGCGTTCACCCGCTGGGCGCTGGTGCCGAGGCTGACCGCGGAGCGGCCCGCGCGCACGGTGCTGCTGGCGTCGCTCGCCACGCTCACCGCGGAGTCCGATCCCGCGCCGCTGTCCGAGGCGGTCGCCCGGGTCCTCCAGGGCTCGGACACCCTGACCGTGGAGTGGTCGGCCGGTCCGCGGACCACGGTCGCCTTCGAGCCGCTGTCGGTGGAGCACGGCTGAGGACGGGGCTGGCCGACGTGGCTGACGGTACGTCAAGTCCGGGCGTGGGCCGCGGTGTTCCGGTACGTGCAGCCGTGGCCCGGTGCTCCCTGGGCGCGCGTGGGGGTGGAGGCCGTACGGGCGGTTCTGCGGCTCAGTGTGCCGCGCCCCGCACCCGTCCCTCCAGGACGCCGCGCCAGTCGGCGCGGGCCTCGGGCGCGCCCTCGGTCCTGGCGGTCCTGGCGCGGCGGCCGCCGCGGGCGAAGAAGTCGGCGAGCGGGAGGGTGGCGGCGCCGACGGTGACGGCGTCGGGGCCCAGCCTGCCCAGCTCGATGGTGACGCGGGCGCCGGGGTGGCGCAGCGCGTAGCCGTCGGCGTAACGGCGGACGGCGGGAAGCATGTAGGGGCCCAACTGGAGCCCGGCCCAGCCGCCGATGAGGACGCGCTCGGGGCCGAACAGGTTGACGAGGTCGGAGATTCCGGCGCCCAGGTACTCGGCGGTCTCGTCGAGGACGCGCACCGCGACCGGGTCGGGCTCGGAGCCGTCGGCCGGTCGTGCGGCGGCGAGCAGGGCGGTGACGCCGTGCTCCTCGTCGGTGCCCTCGGGCAGGGTGCCGCCCGCCTCGCTCCAGCGCTGCAACAGCGCCTCGGAGCCCGCGTACGCCTCCAGGCAGCCGCGGGCGCCACAGCGGCAGCGCCTGCCGCGGACGCTGACGGTGAGGTGGCCCCACTCGGCGGGGCTGCCGCCGGGGCCGCCATGGATGGTGCCGTCGGTGACGATGCAGGCGCCGACGCCGGAGCCGAACAACACGATGGCGGCGTCCCGCGCGCCGCGCCCGCCGCCGAACCACATCTCGGCCTGGCCGAGGGCGCGGGCGCCGTTGTCGATGAAGTAGGGGATCTCCGCGGGGAGTTCGACGGCGGCGCGCAGGCGCTCCTCCAGCGGTACGTCGCGCCAGCCGATGGTCTGGCCGTGGACGACGGTGCCCCGGGCGCCGCCGCGGTCCACGATGCCGGGGACGCCGACGCCGACGCCGACGAGGACACCGGGGTCGATGCCCGCCTCGCCCATCACCTCCGCGACGCCCTCGGCGATATGACGGACGATCAGGTCGACGTCATAGCGGTCGTCGGTCAACGCACGCTCGGTGCGGGCCAGTTCGACGAGGGCGGCGTCGAACGCCTCGATCCTGACGCGGGTCTCGCCCACGTCCACCCCGATGAGGCCGCCGCTCGACGGGGCGACCCGCAGCAGGGTGCGGGGTCTTCCGCCGTCCGAGTCGACGACCCCGGCGTCCTCCAACAGGCCGTCCGCGGTGAGTTCGGAGACCACGTTGCTGACAGAACCCGAACTGAGGCCGGTCGCGGGCCCCAGCGCCTGGCGGCTCATCGGCCCGTCGAAATACAACCGTTGCAATACCGCCGCCCGGTTGGCCCGGCGCAGGTCACGCACGGTTCTTCTGTTCCGCTCCGCCATGTGGCTCCTTCCCTGTCCGCAAGATACCCCTGCACAACCCCTTGACGCGACCTTCCCTCAGGATTTAACTCACGTCCTAAATTAAGCCCTGGCGCACTTCAAGAAGTGAACACACCGTCTCCAGGACCTCCCCGGAAAGGGGCGTATCCGACATGCGCAGACTCCGAGCCGCGGCCGCCTTCACCACCGTCACCGCACTGGCCGCGACCATGGCCGCCTGCGGAGGCGGCAGTTCCGGCGGCGGGGGCAGCAACGACAACCCCAAGAGCCTCACCTACTGGGCCTCCAACCAGGGGCCCAGCGTCTCCGCGGACAAGAAGATCCTCACGCCCGAGCTGAAGAAGTTCGAGAAGCAGACGGGGATCAAGGTCAAGCTGGAAGTCGTGCCCTGGTCGGACCTCTACAACCGCATCCTGGCGGCGACCACCTCGGGGCAGGGCCCCGACGTGCTCAACATCGGCAACACCTGGTCGGCCTCGCTCCAGGCGACCGGCGCGCTGCTGCCGTGGGACAGCAAGAACTACGGGAAGATCGGCGGCAAGGACCGCTTCGTCGACTCGGCGGTCGCCTCCACGGGCGCCGCGGGCCAGGACCCCTCTGCGGTGCCGCTGTACTCGCTCGCGTACGGCCTCTACTACAACAAGAAGATGTTCGCCGACGCCGGCCTCAGCAAGCCGCCCACCACCTGGGACGAGCTGGTCGCGGACGGCAAGAAGATCTCCAAGGACAGCAAGTGGGGCCTGGGCGTCGAGGGCTCCAACCTGGTCGAGAACATCCACCACGCCTTCGTCCTCGGCAAGCAGCACGGCGCCGACTTCTTCGACGCGCAGGGCAAGCCCACCTTCACCTCGCCCGGCGCGGTGGCCGCGGTGAAGCAGTTCGTCGACTTCATGGGCGCGGACAAGATCGTCGCCCCCGGCAACGCCGAGTACGCGCAGAACCAGTCCCTCCAGGACTTCGCGCAGAACAAGACCGCCATGGTGATGTGGCAGGCCGCGGGGACCTCGCTGAAGGCCCACGGGATGAAGGACTCGGACTGGGGCGTGGCGCCGGTCCCCGTCCCCTCGGGGCAGCCGGGCGCCGGGAAGCAGACCAACTCGATGGTGGCCGGGATCAACATCTCGGTCTTCAAGAACACCAAGAACATCGACGGCGCCACCCAGTTCGTGAAGTTCATGACGAGCGACGCGGAGCAGAAGGTCCTCAACAAGGCGTACGGCTCGGTGCCGCCGGTGAAGGCGGCGCAGGAGGACCCGGCGTTCGCGAAGCCGGAGACCCAGGTGCTGAGGGACGCGCTGTCCAGCAGCGCCACCGCGCTGCCGCAGGTGCCGAACGAGGGCCAGTTCGAGACCGCGGTGGGCACCGCCATGAAGGACCTGTTCGCGGACGTCGCGGCGGGCCGTGCGGTGACGACCGACTCGGTCAAGGAGAAGCTGGCCAAGGCCGAACAGCAGATGCCGAAGAGCTGATCCGATGACACCCCCCTCCACCGTCGCCGCTCACGAGCAGGCACCGCCGGACGGCGTCCCCGCGCCGCCGCCCGGCGGCGGCGGGAAGCCCCGGTCGAGGCTCCGGCTGCCCGACCGGCTGCGCCGCGTCAGCCTGCCCTACCTGCTGCTGCTCCCCGCGCTGCTGCTCGAACTCCTCGTCCACCTGGTGCCGATGGTCGTCGGCATCTTCATGAGCTTCAAGGAGCTGACCCAGTTCTACCTGCGGGACTGGGGCGCCGCCCCCTGGACGGGGCTCGACAACTTCCGCCTCTCGGTGGACTTCGACGCCCCCGTCGGCAAGGCCCTGCTGCACTCGTTCTGGGTGACGTGCCTGTTCACGGTGCTCTCGGTCGGCCTGTGCTGGCTGATCGGCACCGCCGCGGCCGTCTTCATGCAGGACGACTTCCGCGGCCGCGGCCTGCTGCGGGCGATCTTCCTGACGCCGTACGCGCTGCCGGTGTACGCGGCCGTGATCACCTGGGTGTTCATGCTCCAGCGGGACAACGGCCTGGTGAACCACGTGCTGCACGACCAGCTCGGGCTCACCGACAAGCCGGCGTTCTGGCTGATCGGCGACAACAGCTTCTACGCGCTGCTGGCCGTGTCGGTGTGGAAGGGCTGGCCGTTCGCCTTCCTGATCATCATGGCCGGGCTCCAGAACATCCCGCAGGAGCTGTACGAGGCCGCGTCCATCGACGGCGCCGGGGTGTGGCAGCAGATCCGCCGCATCACCCTGCCCTCGCTCAGGCCGGTCAACCAGGTACTGGTCCTGGTGCTGTTCCTGTGGACGTTCAACGACTTCAACACGCCGTTCGTGCTGTTCGGCAAGGCCGCCCCGGAGGCCGCCGACCTGGTGTCCATCCACATCTACCAGGCGTCGTTCGTCACCTGGAACTTCGGTACCGGCTCCGCGATGTCGGTCCTGCTGCTGCTGTTCCTGCTGCTGGTGACCGCGGTCTACCTGCTGCTCACCTCCAGGGGAAGGAAGACCGCCGATGTCTAGCGCCTCCCCCGCCGTCGCCAAGGGCGGGCCGGTACGCGCCGAAGGGGCGCGGCGCACCGCGGCGCGGCGCTCCCCCACCGCGCCGCCCCGGTCCTTCCTCTGGTCACGGCGGATCTTCCTGACGGTGCTGAGCGTCTTCGTGCTGGTGCCGATCTACGCGATGGTGTCCAGCTCGCTGAAGCCGCTCGGGGACGTCTCGCACAAGTTCCGCTGGCTGCCCAGCAATCTGACGTTCCGCCCGTACATCGACATCTGGAAGACCGTCCCGCTCGCCAAGTACTTCGTGAACTCGCTGATCGTGGCCGGCGCGGCGACGGTGTGCTCGGTGGCCGTCGCGGTGTTCGCCGCGTACGCCGTCAGCCGCTACCGCTTCCGCGGCAAGCGGGCGTTCACGGTCGCGGTGCTCTCGACCCAGATGTTCCCCGGCATCCTGTTCCTGCTGCCGCTGTTCCTGATCTACGTCAACATCGGCAACGCGACCGGGATCGCCCTCTTCGGCTCGCGCGGCGGTCTGATCCTCACGTATCTGACCTTCTCGCTCCCGTTCTCGATCTGGATGCTGATCGGATACTTCGACTCGGTGCCCAGGGCGCTGGACGAGGCCGCGCTCGTCGACGGCTGCGGGCCCATCAAGGCGCTGATCCGGGTCATCATCCCGGCGGCGGTGCCCGGCATCGTCGCCGTCGCCATCTACGCCTTCATGACCGCGTGGGGCGAGGTGCTGTTCGCGTCGGTGCTGACCAACGACACCACGAGGACCCTGGCCATCGGCCTCCAGGACTACTCCACCCAGAACGACGTGTACTGGAACCAGATCATGGCCGCCTCGCTGGTGGTCAGCGTGCCCGTGGTGGCCGGATTCCTGCTGCTCCAGCGCTATCTCGTCGCGGGATTCACGGCGGGAGCCGTCAAGTGACACCACAGGAAAGGACCCCCGTGCCCTCAGCGCCCGAGCCCATCGACCTCGCCGCCCTGCCCAAGGACTTCCTGTGGGGCGTGGCCACCTCGGCGTACCAGATCGAGGGGGCCGTCGACGAGGACGGCCGCTCCCCCTCCATCTGGGACACGTTCTCGCACACCCCGGGCAAGATCGACGGGGACGACCACGGCGACGTCGCCTGCGACCACTACCACCGCTGGCCCGAGGACCTCGGCCTGATGAAGGAGCTGGGCGCGGGCGCGTACCGCTTCTCGATCGCCTGGCCGAGGGTGCTGCCCGGCGGGGACGGCGAGGTGAACCAGGCGGGCCTCGACTTCTACGACCGGCTCGTGGACGCGCTGCTCGCGGCCGGGATCACCCCGAGCGCCACGCTCTACCACTGGGACCTGCCGCAGGTGCTCCAGGACCGCGGCGGCTGGCCGAACCGCGACACGGCCGAGCACCTGGCGCACTACGCGTCGGTGGTCGCCGGGCGCCTCGGCGACCGGGTGCCCCAGTGGGTGACCCTCAACGAGCCGCTGTGCTCCGCCTGGATCGGGCACTTGGAGGGGCGGATGGCGCCCGGCCTCGCCTCCATCGAGGCGGCCGTTCCCGCGTCGTTCCACCTGCTGCTCGGGCACGGCCTCGCGGCGCAGGCGATCAGGGCGGCGGCTCCCGGCGCGTCGGTCGGCATCGTGAACAACCTGTCCACGGTGGAGCCCGGCGGGACCTCCGAGGCCCATGTGGCCGCCGCGCGCCGCGCCGACGGGCACACCAACCGCTGGTGGCTCGACCCGGTCCACGGGCGCGGCTTCCCGGCGGACATGCGGGAGGTGTACGGGGTGGACCTGCCGGAGCGCCCCGGCGACCTCGCGACGATCGCGCAGCCGCTGGACTTCCTCGGCCTGAACTACTACTTCCCCGCGGTGGTGGTGGACGACCCCAAGGGCCCGCTGCCGTACGCCCGCGCGGTGCGCAGGCCGGGGGTGCCGCGCACCGGCATGGACTGGGAGGTCGACGCGGGCGGCATCGAGGCGCTGCTGATGCGGCTGACCGAGGAGTACGGGGCGCGCAGCATCTTCGTGACGGAGAACGGCTCCTCGTTCCCCGACGTGGTGCGCTCCGACGGCACCGTGCACGACCCCGAGCGGGCCGGCTACCTCCAGGACCACCTGGCGGCGTGCGCGCGTGCGGTGCGGCGGGGCGCCCCGCTGCACGGCTACTACGCCTGGTCGCTGATGGACAACTTCGAGTGGGCGTACGGGTACGACAAGCGGTTCGGCCTCGTGCACGTCGACTACGAGACGCAGAAGCGGACCGTGAAGACCTCGGGGCGGCGGTACGCGGAGATCATCAGGGCGCACCGGGACCTCGCGCTGCGGGCCGCCTGAGGCGCGGCACGCGGCCGGGCCCCTCCTCCTGGCCCCCTGGCCCCCCACGGGCGCGCGCCCCGGCACCTGGCAGGTCTCGGTGCCGGGGCGCGCTCCACTCCCGGGGTCGGTGTGCGCGGGGGCCCGGGTCAGTGCCCGCGGGCGATCCACTCGTCGAGGTGCGGCGCCTCGTCGCCGATGGTCGTCGAGTCGCCGTGCCCGGTGCGGACCACGGTGGCGGGCGGCAGGGTCAGCAGCCGGTCCCTGATCGAGTCGATGATCGTGGGGAAGTCGCTGAAGGAGCGTCCCGTGGCGCCCGGCCCGCCCGCGAACAGGGTGTCCCCGGTGAACACGGTGCCGAGCGCCGGGGCGTGCAGGCTGACGGCGCCCCGGCAGTGGCCCGGGGTGTGCAGCACCCGCAGCGCGGTGCCCGCGACGGTGATCTCCTGTCCTTCGGCGAGTTCGCCGTCGGGCAGCCGCTCGGGGTGGGTCTGCTTCCAGAGCGTGAGGTCGTCCGGGTGCAGCAGGATCGGCGCGCCGGTGCGGTCGGCGAGGTCGGGGGCGGCGCCGACGTGGTCGTCGTGGGCGTGGGTGCACACGACGGCGGTCAGCCGGCGGCCGGAGAGCGCCGCCTCGATCGCGGCGGCGTCATGGGCGGCGTCGATCACGACGGCCTCGGTGTCGTCGCCGACGATCCAGACGTTGTTGTCGACGTCCCAGGTGCCGCCGTCGAGGGAGAAGGTGCCCGAGGTGACCAGGTGCTCGATCCTGGCGGCCATCACAGGACCACCACGGACCGCAGCACGTCGCCGTGGTGCATGCGCGCGAACGCCTTCTCGACGTCGCCGAGGGGGATGGTCTCGGTGACGAAGGCGTCGAGGTCGAGCCTGCCCTGCCGGTAGAGGTCGATCAGCATCGGGAAGTCCCGCGACGGCAGGCAGTCCCCGTACCAGGAGGACTTGAGGGAGCCGCCGCGCCCGAAGACGTCCAGCAGCGGCAGTTCGAGCTTCATCTCGGGGGTGGGCACGCCCACCAGGACGACCGTGCCGGCCAGGTCGCGCGCGTAGAACGCCTGCTTGTACGTCTCCGGGCGGCCCACGGCCTCGATGACGACGTCGGCGCCGAAGCCCCCGGTCAGCTCCTGGACGCCCGCGACGGCGTCCGCGGTGGCGGAGTTGAGGGTGTGGGTGGCGCCGAGTTCCCTGGCCTTGGCGAGCTTCTTGTCGTCGATGTCGACGGCGATGATCTTCGCGGCGCCCGCGAGCCTGGCACCGGCGATGGCCGCGTTGCCGACGCCGCCGCAGCCGATGACGGCGACGGAGTCGCCGCGGCCGACGTTGCCGGTGTTGATCGCGGCGCCGAGCCCTGCCATCACCCCGCAGCCGAGCAGCCCCGCGGCGGCGGGCGACGCCTCGGGGTCCACCTTGGTGCACTGCCCGGCGGCGACGAGGGTCTTCTCGGCGAAGGCGCCGATGCCGAGGGCGGGGCTCAGCTCGGTGCCGTCGGCGAGTGTCATCTTCTGCCCGGCGTTGTGGGTGTCGAAGCAGTACCAGGGGCGCCCGCGCAGACAGGCGCGGCACTGGCCGCACACGGCGCGCCAGTTGAGGATGACGAAGTCGCCGGGCGCGACCTCGGTGACGCCGTCGCCGACGGACTCGACGACGCCCGCCGCCTCGTGCCCGAGCAGGAACGGGAACTCGTCGTTGATGCCGCCCTCCCGGTAGTGCAGATCGGTGTGGCACACCCCGCATGCCTGGACCTTGACCACCGCCTCCCCCGGGCCGGGCTCTGGCACCGTGATGGTCTCCACGGAGACCGGCTCGCCCTTCGCCCGTGCGATCACGCCCTGCACCTGCTGTGCCATCTCTTGAAGCCTCTCTGTCGTTCCGGCCGCGGCCACCCGGCCGCGGCACGCTCCGCCGCGTCCGCGTGCCTGCCCGCGGTGCGGAGGGGCCCTCATCATCGCGCGCCGCGGCGCCGCCGTCAGGAGGCGGTCACGGCCCTGGCGCGGCGTTCACCCGTGGTGCGGCGCGGGGCGGTCGGCGGCGGTGTGCAGCGCCCCCGGGTGGGTGAGGAGCCAGTCCCAGGCGTCCAGCGGGTCCTCGAACTCCCGCTCGGCGCCGCAGTAGCAGACCCCGAGCAGCCGGTCGGTGCCCGGCACCCAGCGGATGCGGTAGACACCTGACGGGGTCGCGGGTCGGGTCGCGGTGCTCATCGTGCCTCCTAGTGCCTCCCCGTACCGCCGGCCGCGGACGGGTGGGGGCGTGGGGTTCCCCCGAGGGTGCGGCCGGGGCAAGACTGCACCGGCGGAGGGTGCTTTGAACAGGGCTGCTTCCATTCAGTGGAAGAGTCTTGGTACGGGGCTTTCGCCTCAGGCGGTGTCGTCGTCGCCGGTGAGGGCCACGTCGAGGAGGAGCGGGGTACGCCGGGAGGCGAGGGTGGGGACGAGGCCGTCGAGGGCGGCGGTGAGCGCGGCGTGGTCGGTGATGTGCTCGGCGGGGCAGCCGAGCGCCAGCGCGAGGCGGTGCACCCGTACGTCCTCGAAGCCGGGCCAGGGCCCCGGGGCGCCGTGCCGGGCGGCGAGCCGGTCCATGATGGCGTAGCCGCCGTTGCCGAGGACCACGAAGACGGCGCCGACGCGGTAGTGGGCGGCGGTCCACAGGGCCTGGATCTGGTAGAGCGCGGAGCCGTCGCCGACGACGGCGACCACGGGGCGCCTGGGCAGCGCCATGCGGATGCCGACGGCGGCGGGCAGGGCGAAGCCGAGCCCGCCCATGGCGGCGCTGACGAAGCCGAGCGGGGCGCGGGCGGGCAGCAGGGCGTGCAGCAGCGGGCGGCTCGACGGGGTCTCCTCGACGACGACGGTGTCCGGGGGCAGGCGGGCGGCAAGCGCTTCGAGCACCCGCGTGGGGGTGAGCGGGCCAGGGGCCGCACGCGGCCGGGGGCTTCGGCGCGGGGGTGCGGGGGTGCGGGGGCGGGCGGGCAGCAGGGCGGCGAGCCGGGCGCAGAAGTCGGCGGGCGGCGCCACGACGGCGAGTTCCGCGGGGGCCCTGTGGGCCTCGGCGGGGTCGTCGGTGACGAGGGCGAGCCTGGTGCCCTCGGCGGCCAGCGGCCCGGTGTCGTACCCGAACTGGCGCAGCAGCGGCGCTCCGACGGCGAACACCAGGTCGTGGGGGGCGAGCGCGCGCCGCAGCGAGGCGCGGTCGGCGGGCAGGTGCCCGGCGAAGCGCGGGTGGTCCTGGGGGAACCCGGCGCGCGCCCCGTACGGCTCCTGCCAGACGGGGCAGTCGAGGCGTTCCGCGAGGGCGGTGAGGGCGTGCCAGCCCTCGGCGCTGTCGTTGCCCGCGCCCGCCACCAAGACGGGCGCGGCGGCGTCGGCGAACAGTTCCGCGGCGGCCTCGACGGCGCCCCGGTCGGCCGCCGCGGCGTGCAGCAGTGTGGCGGGCGCGGGCTCCGGCAGGTCCTCCGCGGGCTCCGCCCAGTCGTTCATGGGGACGATGACGAGGGCGGGGCCGCGCAGGGTGCGGGCCGCGGCGGCGGCGCGGCCGAGGGCGCCCGGCACGTCCTGGGCGCGCGGCGGGGTCTCCACGGCGACCGGGTAGTCACCGGCGAGGGTGGCGAGCCTTCCGGTGAGGAACGGCTCCTGCACGAGGTGGCGGCGGTCCTGCTGCCCGACGAGCACCACCAGTGGGGCGCGGCCGGTGCGCGCGGTGGCGAGGGCGCCCGCGGCGTTGCCGAGCCCCGCGGTGGTGTGCAGCAGGCAGAGCGCGGGCTCCCCGGTGGCGAGGGCGTGCCCGGTGGCGGCGCCGACGACGGAGCCCTCGTGCAGCGCGAGGACGAAGCGCAGGTCGTCGGGGAGCCCGGCGAGCAGCGGCACCTCGGTGGAGCCGGGGTTGGCGAAGAGGGTGGTCAGGCCGAGCCGCCTGAGCTGGTCGAGGGCGGCGTCACGGACGGTGCGCATACGGGGGTGCTCTCTTCCGGGGGCGGGTCAGTCGGCGGGCGCGGCGGGCGCGGGCACGGCGGCGCCGGGGCGCGGGCCGCGTACGAAGGAGAGCACGGCGAGCCCGGCGACCACGACGGCCGCGTCCAGCCAGACGGCGGCGTTCCAACTGCCGGTGGAGTCCCGCAGCACTCCCCCGACCGCCGGGGAGAGCACGGCGCCGGTCTCCCCGATCAGGTTCTCCATGCCGAACGCGGAGCCGCGCAGGTCGGGGCGGGCGAGGTCGGCGGTGAGGGCGTGCCCGACCGGCTGGAGCGCGTTGAAGAAGAGGCTGGCGGTGAAGAGCAGCACGCCCATGGTCCACAGCGAGGGGTGGTCGGCGGCGCTGAGGTACCAGGCGAAGGCGACGGTGAGGACGGCCTGCGCGGCGGTGAAGGCCAGCATCATCTCCCTGCGGCCGAGGCCGCGCCGCACCCCGTGGTCGGAGAGCCAGCCGCCCGCGGGGAAGCCGAGCAGCCCGGCACCGGCGTTGAAGCCCGCGGTGAGGGCGCCGCTGGTGAAGGACGAGTGGGTGGCGCCGGTGACGATGGAGACCGACCAGAAGCTGAAGAACCAGAGGTTCCAGAGGATCGCGATGTTGACGAGGTAGATGAGGAAGAGGTCGCGGTTCTTGAGCACGGGGCCGAGTTCCTCGCCCTTGCGGCGCAGCGCGTACAGCACCAGGCCGACGGCGAGGGCGACTTCGAGGACCGCGATCCACAGGTCGGAGAGCCCGGTGGCGTCGCCGACGAAGTAGACGGCCATGACCAGGGTGAGCGACACCGCGGCGTAGCCGCCGAGGTGGAGGGCGGCGCGGCCGACGGTGCGGGCGCTGAGGTGGGCGCGGAAGTACCAGGTGGCGGCGGTGGCGACCACGAGCGTGGCGGCGCCGAGCACCCAGAAGGCCATCCGCCATGCCTCGTCGCCGTCGAGGAAGTCCCTGCCGAAGCCGATGAAGTCGGGGGTGAAGACGGTGGCGATGGTGATGCCGAAGGCGAGCCCGGTGATGACGACGCCCATGCCGAGGCTGCGGTCGCGCTCGGGGGTGAGCCGGGTGATGAGGGTGCGGTCGTTGGAGTAGAAGGCGCCCTCGCCGAGCCCGGTGACGACGCGCACCACGATGAAGGCGACGAGTCCGCCGAGGAAGCCGGTGAGGACGGTGGTGACACCGGCCCACAGCAGGCTGACCACGATGAGGGTGCGGTGCCCGTAGCGGTCGCCGAGGTAGCCGCCGGGGAACTGGGTGAGCATGTACCCGGCGAAGAAGAGGCCCCCGATGAGGCCGCCGAGCGCGTGCGGGTTGTCGGCGTGCGCCATGAAGCCGACGCCGTTGTCGATCATCCAGGTGACGACGGGTCCCGTCACCGAGCGGTCGGCGGCGCTGACCGTCCAGCCGAGCATCAGCAGCAGCCACAGCCCGTGCCAGGGCTTCAGCCTGCGGCCGGTGCGGCCGGCCGCGGGGGTGTCGGGTCCTGCGGGCGCGGGGCGTGGGGAGGGCGCCGGATTCTGGCCCGGGAGGGAGGTCATCGGGGCTCCTTGCGGTGGGGCGCACAGACGGGCGGGGAGGGAGCGGCGGTGCGACCGGAGTTGGAGCGGGGGGCGGGTGTGCGGGGAATGGGGAACGCGGTGCGGGGGCGCGCGGTGGGGGTGCTCGGTGGGGGTGCTGGGACACGTGCGGGAGTGGGTGGGGGCCGCGGGGGAGGCTCCGGCGGGGCACGGCGTGGCCACACAGAGTAAGGCCGGGGGCCTTCGGGCGGAACGGGCCGCGTTAGAGTTTCCCGGATGCCGGGGCGCGCGGGAGCGGTACCGGCGCGGGCGCGCCCGGGGCGGCGCGCGGCGGGCGCGGGCGGTGCGCGCGTACGGGCGACGAGGCGGGGCGGGGCATGGGTGACGCTGGGGAGGGCGCCGCGGCGCGCGCGTACTTCGCGGGCGACCGGGTGGCGGGCGGGCTGGGGATGGAGCTGGTGTCGGCGGGCCCCGGGCGCGCGGTGGTGCGGATGGCGGTGACCGCGGCCATGCTCAACGGCCATGGCACCGCGCACGGCGGCCATCTCTTCCTGCTCGCGGACACGGCGTTCGCGTGCGCCTGCAACAGCCACGGCCCGCTGACGGTGGCCGCGGGCGCCGCGATCGAGTTCCTGGCCCCGGCCCGGGAGGGCGACGTACTGGTCGCCGAGGCCGAGGAGCGGCACCGCGCGGGGCGCGGCGGCCTGTACGACGTGCGGGTGCGGCGGGGCGCGACGGTGGTGGCGGAGTTCCGGGGGCGTGCGAGGACCCCGAGGCCCCCCACCTCCACACCAGACATAACTTCATAATTAATATGGGAGGCGCTACGGTGTCCCGCCCGGCCCGTGTGGGGCCGCCGCACCGTTTCCCGAGGCCCCGAGGAGTGGACCGCCCATGAACCAGCTCATCCCGCAGCCCGGCGCGCGCTTCGGCGGCCGGGTGGCCGTGGTCACCGGCGCGGCCTCCGGCATCGGGGCCGCCACGGCGCGCAGGCTCGCCGCGGAGGGCGCCGCGGTCGTCCTCGCGGACGTCGCCGAGGAGGCCGGGGAGAAGGCCGCGGGCACGGTGCGCGAGGACGGCGGGCGCGCGGTGTTCGTCAGGGCCGACGCCGCCGACCCCGACGACTGGCAGCGAGTGGCCGACGCCGCGCACGGGTTCGGCCCCGTGGACGTGCTGGTGTCCAACGCCTACACGGTCGACGTGCGGCCCGCGCACGAGATGACGCTCGCCTCCTGGGAGCGCCAGATCTCGGTGAACCTCACCGGCGCCTTCCTCGGCTTCCGGGCCGTGCTGCCGGATCTGCGCGAGCGGCGCGGCGCGGTGGTGCTGACGTCGTCCGTGCACGCGCACCGCGGGCTGCCGGGCCGCCCCGCGTACGCGGCGTCCAAGGGGGCGCTGCTCTCGCTCGGCGGCCAGCTCGCGGTCGAGTACGGGCCCGAGGTGCGGGTGAACACGGTGCTTCCCGGGCCGATCCTCACGGCGGCGTGGGACGGGATCGGCGAGGAGGACAGACGGCGCAGTGTGGCGGAGACGGCGGCGCGCCGCTTCGGCGACCCCGCGGAGGTGGCCGCCGCGATCGCGTTCCTCGCCTCGGACGACGCCTCGTACGTCACGGGGGCCAGCCTGCTGGTGGACGGCGGCTGGAGCGTCGTCAAGGCGTCGTCCTGAGGGGGCGGCGCACTGCACGGCCAGGAGAAGGCACGCGCCGTGCGGCGGGGCGGCGGGACGACAAGATTGGGGACGGGTCGACATGTCATCGTATGCACGCCGTGGGGTGCACGGGCAGACCGTGGAGACGCTGGCACGCCGGGTGCTCAGCGGCGAGTTCCCCGAGGGGACGACGCTCGACCTGGTGGCGCTCCAGGCCGAGTTGGACGTGAGTCTGACCGCGCTGCGGGAGTCGCTCAAGGTGCTCGCGGCCAAGGGGATGGTGGACGCGCGGCAGAAGCGCGGCACCTTCGTACGGGCCCGCTCCGACTGGAACCTCCTCGACGCCGACGTGCTGCGCTGGCAGCTCGCGGCGCACAGTGCGCCCGACGACGACACGACGCTGCTGCACCAGCTCGACGAGGTGCGGGCGATCGTGGAGCCCGCGGCGGCCGGGCTCGCGGCGCGCCGCCGCACCGACGACGACCTGGCGGCGCTCGACGCGGCGCTCGCGGCCATGGGCGAGGCGAGCGCGGCCGCGTCCCACGCCGTCGCCTCCGACCTGGCGTTCCACCGCGCCCTGCTGGGCGCCACCCACAACGAGCTGCTCCAGCGGATGGAGATGGTGATCGAGTCGGGCCTCGCCCACCGGGACCGTCTTGTGCACGGCACGGGCGAGGCGGACGACCCGGTGCCGAGCCACCGCGCGGTGCTCGACGCGGTGCGCGCGGGCGACGCGGAGGGCGCGGCGAGCGCGATGCGGGCCCTGCTGGAGAAGGCGGTACGGGACCAGGCACGGGCCAGGGACGGGGAGCACGGCGAGCGGCAGGCGCGCGGCGCCGTCGACTGACGGAGCGTCGGGCTGGGGCGCGATGCCCTCGGGACTCGTGCGTCCACTACCTGACGTGGGGTTGAGGGATACCGTTCACCGTCTTCACCTTTTGAACACAGATCGATTCTCCCGCCCCACCGCCCGGTCAATGGTGCATACCTATTGACGAACCACCTTCAACTCCCGAAGCATGTGGCCCGAGAACCCGGCCGTGACCTTCCGGCCGGGGCCGTATGTGCGGCTGCTCGTGGCGCGCCCTCCGGCGGGTCCCGCGCCGCGGTGCGTCCGCGAACCAGGAAGGCATCCCCCCACGATGAGAAATCGCAGATCGGGCCCGCTCGGCGGACACCGCCGCGGTGTGCTCTGGACGGCGGCGCTCTCCGCGATCGCCGCCTCGGTCCTGTATCCGGCCCTCGCCAGCGCGGACGGCACCGCGGGCGCGGCGGTACAGGTCTACCTCACCACCACGGACGACGCGGGCGGCCGCCATGTCGTCAAGGGCCTTGAGCAGCAGGACCCGGTGAGCTTCACCTCGGGCGCGGGGACCCTCACCGTCGACCCGGCCACCCAGTACCAGGTGTTCGAGGGCGGTGGCGCGTCGTTCACGGACACCGCCGCCTGGCTGATGAACAGCAGCGGCGCGCTGAGCCAGGACACCCGCGACGAGACGATGCGCAAGCTGTTCGACCCCGACGACGGCATCGGGCTCGGCTTCCTACGGAATCCGATGGGCGGCTCCGACCTGGCGAGGACCGGCTACACGTTCGACGACGTGCCGGCCGGGCAGACCGACCCGGATCTCGACAGCTTCTCCCTCGACCACGACCTCGCGGACGTGCTGCCGCTGACCAGGCAGGCGCGGCAGCTCAACCCCGGCCTCAGGGTGATGGGTTCGCCCTGGACGGCGCCCGCCTGGATGAAGGACAACGACAGCCTCGACCAGGGCTGGCTGGAGTCGCAGTACTACGGCGCCTACGCGGACTACTTCGTCAAGTACCTCCAGGCGTACCAGGACAACGGTGTGCCGGTGGACTACGTGTCGGTGCAGAACGAGCCCACCTGCTGCTCGGGCTATCCGTCGATGCAGTGGAACGGCTCGGGACTCGCCTACTTCACCAAGAGCGAGCTGCTGCCGAAGCTCCAGGCGGCGGGCCTCGACACCAAGGTGCTGGCGCTCGACTGGAACTGGGACTCGTACGGCGAGTACGCCTCCCCCACGGTGGACGACGCGGAGGTGCGCGACCACCCCAACTTCGGCGGCATGGCCTGGCACGGCTACGTCGGCGACGTCACGGAGCAGTCCCGCGTCCACGACCAGTACCCGGACCTCGGGGTGTTCGACACCGAGCACTCGGGCGGCGGCTGGATCGGCAACCAGCAGCAGGAGGACATGCACAACCTCATCGACTACACCCGCAACTGGGGCAGCAGTTGGGTGAAGTGGTCGCTCGCCGTGGACCAGGACCACGGCCCCCACAACGGCGGCTGCGACAACTGCACCGGGCTGATCACGGTGCACAACGGCGACGACCGCAGCGGCCAGGTCGACTACACCGTCGAGTACTACACGATGGGCCACCTCACCAAGTTCGTCCGGCAGGGCGCCCACCGCATCGACTCGACGGCCGACTCGTCGGTCCCGAACGTCGCCTGGCAGAACCCGGACGGCAGCGACGTGCTGATCGCCTACAACGACACCGACGCCACCCGCACGGCCGATGTGGGCGTCGGCGGCGAGCACTTCACCTACGAGCTGCCGGCGCACGCCTCCGCCACGTTCACCTGGGACGGCTCGGCGGTCTCGGGCGGCGCCCGGCAGCACCACGACGGCGGTTCCCCGGCGGCGGCCCCCCTGGGCGCCGCCTACCAGCGACAGGAAGGCTGAGCCAGTGAGCACAGCACGGCACGGAAAGAGCCGCCGCGTCCGGTGGATCGCACTCGGCGCGGCGGTGGCCGCGGCGGCGGCCGGCACCAGCGCCGCCGCGTGGGCCGACGGCACCGGCACCGGGGTGCAGGCGGCGCCCTCCGCGGTGGCGCCCTACCTGTACAACGGCTGGGGCAACCCGCCCGACCCCGGCGAGGTCATGGACGCCACCGGGGTGAACTGGTTCACGCTGGCGTTCGTCCTCGACGCGGGCGGCTGCGACCCGCAGTGGGACGGTTCCCGGCCGCTGAACGGCGGTCAGGACGAGGCCACGGTGGACGCGGTGCGCGCCAAGGGCGGCGACGTCGTCCCCTCGTTCGGCGGGGCGAGCGGCGCCAAGCTTGAGCAGTCCTGCGCCGACGCGGGGGCGCTCGCGGGCGCCTACCAGAAGGTGATCGACGCGTACGGGCTCAAGGCGATCGACATCGACATCGAGGGCGACGCGTACAACGACGGTGCGGTGCAGCAGAAGACCGTCGACGCGTTGAAGCAGGTGAAGGCGGACAACCCGGGTCTCGTCACCTATGTCACCTTCCCCAGCGACCAGAGCGGGCCCGACGACAGCATGATCCAGCGGGCCGCCGACTCGGGTCTTGAGGTGGACGGCTGGACCATCATGCCGTTCGACTTCGGCGGCGCGGGCCAGGACATGGCGCAGTTGACCATTCAGGCCACCGAGGGCCTGAAGGACACGGTGGCGTCGGCGTACGGCTACGGCGACGACGAGGCGTACCGGCACAGCGGCCTCTCGTCGATGAACGGCATCACCGACAACGACGAGACGGTGACGACCGACAACTTCCAGACGATCACCGACTGGGCGGGCGAACACCACCTGGCGCGGCTGTCGTTCTGGTCGGCGAACCGGGACAGGCCGTGCCCCGGCGAGTACCCGAACGACGACACGTGCTCGGGCGTGGACCAGGAGGCGTGGCAGTTCTCGAAGATCGCGGCGGGCTTCACGGGCTGAGGCCGGGGCGGCGCCGTCACGGCCGGGTGTCGGGGGCGTGGCGGCACCGTCGGGGGCGGTGGTGCGGGCGTACGTGTCCGCGCCGCCGCCCCGCTGCCGTCCTGGTGCCGTAGTGCCGTCCCGATGCCGTGTTTTGCGTGGCGCTTGCGCCGCTTTCCGAAATTCCGACGTCGGCGCGGGAAAGCGGCGCGTGTAAGAAAAAGGGCCTGACACCGCCCTTTCCCCGGGCGCGTTTACGGGACGGGTAATCGACTTTCTTTCCGCATTCCGGCCCCTTGCCCACGGGGCTTCCCCGGCTCTATTTTCGCTGTGCGCGACGGCGGTTCGAGCCGCTTCGGACCACCGGCGTTCCCCCCACCCCCGAGGCCGCGCACCCGCACCGTTTCCCGCAGGTCCCGTGATATCGGCCGCGCGGCCTTCCTATGTTCCTGGAGGAATTCTCCCGTGAGTGTCAACCGCCGTACTCTGCTCGCCTCCGCACTGGCCGTCTCCGCGGGCGCGGCGGGCGCGCTCGCCGGTACCCGGGCGACCGCGTCGCCCGTCGTGAAGGCCGCCGGGGCGGGTGCCGCGAGCCCGGCAGGCGACGTGGTCGGCAAGATCACCGTCGGCTACCAGGGCTGGTTCGCGTGCAAGGGCGACGGCGCCCCGATCGACTCCTGGTGGCACTGGAGCGCCAACGGGGGCCAGCCCCCTTCGCCCTCGAACACCACCCTGGTGTCCTGGCCCGACATGGCCGAGTACGCGCACACGTACCCGACGGACTACCCGGATCTGAACGGCGGAGGACCCGCGGCGCTGTTCTCCTCCTGGGACGAGCAGACGGTGGACACGCACTTCCGCTGGATGGCGGAGAACAACTGCGACACCGCCGCGCTCCAGCGGTTCGACCCGGTGGGCGGTGAGGGCCCGACGCGGGACGCGATGGCGGACAAGGTGCGGGCCGCGGCGGAGGCGCACGGCCGGAAGTTCTACATCATGTACGACGTCACGGACTGGCTGGAGATGCAGTCGCAGATCAAGGACGACTGGACGTCGAAGATGAAGGCGCACACCGCGTCGGGCGCGTACGCGACGCAGAACGGCAGACCGGTGGTGTGCATCTGGGGCTTCGGATTCAGCGACGACAAGCGGCCGTTCACCCCCGAGCCGTGTATCGACGTCATCAACTGGTTCAAGGGCCAGGGCTGTTACGTCATCGGCGGGGTCCCCACACACTGGCGCACCAGCAGCGACGACTCCCGCCCCGGCTTTCTCGACGTGTACCACGCGTTCGACATGATCTCGCCGTGGATGGTGGGCCGCATGGGCACCGTCGAACAGGCCGACCAGTTCTACCGGGACGTGAACACGCCCGACAAGGCGGACTGCGACGCGCACGGCATCGACTACCAGCCGTGTGTGATGCCGGGCAACCTCCAGGGCGGCGACCGGGCGCACGGCGACTTCATGTGGCGGCAGTTCTACAACATGGTCCGCCTCGGAGTGGCCGGAATCTATATCTCGATGTTCGACGAGTACAACGAGGGCAACCAGATCGCCAAGACCGCGCAGACCGCGGCGGACGTCCCGGCGGGCTCCGGCATCCTCGCCCTCGACGAGGACGGCACGGCGTGCTCCGCGGACTACTACCTCCGTCTGACGGGCGACGGCGGCCGGATGCTGAAACAGGAGATCCCCGTGACGGAGAGCCGCCCCACCCAGCCGATGGTCTGACGTCGGCGCGGGCGGGGCGTGTGCCGCGGCCGGACCGTCCGCACGGGCGGCCCGGCTGCCCGTGCGGACGCCGCACCGTCCCGGACGGCCGGCGGCACGGGGGCGGGGGGGACGGGCGGGCGGCCCTGCCGCGGGCGGGCGGTGCGCGGACACGATGGCTTGTCCGATCACTGCGTCCGCGGAAGGCGGGACATGACTCAACGGCACAGGACACGGCAGCCGGACTTCTACTCCAGGGTGGCCGAGAAGTTCGGCGGGTACTCCAGCGGCGCGCGCCGCACCACGCGCTTCCCCGAGGGCGACCCGGAGGAGGTCTTCGACACGGTGGCACGGACCGTGGCGGGTCCTGGGGCGCGGCTGCTCGACGTGGGGTGCGCGGACGGCCGCAACCTGCTGGCGCTCGCACCGGACTTCGCCCGGGTGGACGGCCTCGACCTCGCCCCCGAGATGGTGGCCTCGGCGCGGCGGCACCTGGCGGCCTCGGGGCTGACGCATGTGGTGTTCGCCGCGGGCGACGCGTCCGCGACCGGGTTCCCCGACGCCGCCTTCGACGTGCTGACGTCACGCCGCGGCCCGCTGTTCCCCGAGGAGTTTCGCCGGGTGCTGCGCCCCGGCGGCTCCCTCGTGTACCTGGGGATCGGCGAACAGGACGTGCGCGCCCTCAAGGAGACGTTCGGCCGCGGGCAGCTCTACGGCCGCTGGGACGGGGTGCCGGTGGCGCGGCAGGAGCGGAAGCGGCTGGAGCGTGCGGGCTTCACGGTGGTGCGCGAGCGGGACTTCGCCTACGACGAGTACTTCCACACCCCGCGGGACCTGGACACCTTCCTCCAGATGGTGCCGATCTTCGAGGACTACAGTCCGCAGGGCGACCGGGACGCCTTCGAGCGGTATCTGGCGCTGGCGACGACGGACGAGGGCGTCCATCTGGCGCGCCACTGGTTCGTCCTGCACGCCCGCGTGGACGGCTGGTGACCGTCGTGCGCCGCCCGTAGGGGCCGTGACCGGCGCGCACCACGCGGGGGCTTCGTGACACGCGCCGGCCGACAGACGTCCGGGTCGGCTCCCGGCTGGGGAGCCGGCCCGGACGGGCCGTGACCGGCCGGGGTCAGCTCCGCAGCAGCGCCATCAGCTCGCCGCGCAGCCCGCTGTCCGCGCCGAACTCGCCGAGGAACGCGGTGGACGTCATCGTCGCCCCGGCCTTGACGCCGCGCATGGTCATGCACAGGTGCTCGCCCTTGGCGATGACGGCGACGTCCGGGGCGCCGGTGATCTGCGACACCTCCCGCGCGATGTCCGCCACCAGGCGTTCCTGCACCTGGAGCCGGTGGGCGTGGCGCTGTGCCACACGGGCGAACTTGGAGAGGCCCAGCAGTGCCCGGTCGGGTCGGTAGGCGATGGTGATGGAGCAGTTGAACGGCAGCAGGTGGTGCTCGCACAGCGACCACACCCTGATGTCGGAGACCACGACCATCTGGCTGGTGGACGTCGTCTCGAAGAGGGTGTCGGTGGTGCCGGGGTCGTAGTCGACGAACTCCCGCCACCAGCGGGCGAACCGGTCGGGGGTGTCCCGCAGGCCGTCGCGCTCGGGGTCCTCGCCGATCTCCTTGAGCAGCCGCTGGGCGAGGTCGACCAGCGGGTCGGCCGCCCCCGCCTCGGGTGCGGTGTACGCCACGGCTGCTGCGGGGGCGGTGCGGGGCTGGGCCGCGGCCGGTGCGGAGGATGGGTTGACGGGCATTCAGACGCCTCTCTTGTGGCCCCAGACCAGTGTGTGCAGCCTGGTGGTGACGTTCCACCCTCGGTCGATCACCGAGGTGACGATGGACTCCATGTGCCTGTCGATGTCGTCGCGGTTCTGGCCCTCCGGCATGATCCATACCGATGGCAGGGCGAACTCCTCGGCGAGGGCGGCGACTTCGTCCAGGTCGCCCAGGTCGCGGCAGACGAACTTGAACACTGTGTCCGGTGTCCTCGCGAACCGGCGCAGCGCCGCCGGTACGATCCGCCGGCTCGCCGGGTCCCCGGAGTGCGCCAGCTTGGGCGAGACGTTGAACCTCACCCCCGCGTCGGCCAGACGGCCGTCGGGGACCCGGGTGCCGTTGGTCTCGACCTCGATCTCGACACCGGCCTCGGTCAGGAGGCCGACGAGCGGGACGAGGCGGGCCTGCTGGCTGAGGGGTTCGCCGCCGGAGACGACCACGAGGCCGACGTCGAGGGCGAGCAGTTCGCGGGCGACGGACGCGACGTCGCGGCGGTGCAGCTCCACCCGGGGGTCGTACTTGATCCCGGAGTCGCCTACACCCCGCCAGTCCCAGGTGTAGGGCGTGTCGCACCAGCGGCAGGACAGGTTGCAGCCGCCGAGCCGCAGGAAGCCGCATCTGCGGCCGAGCGAGCGGCCTTCTCCCTGGACGGCCTCAAGTGGGGCCGAAGATCTCGCTCACCACGAGTTCCGGTTCCACGGGCATCACCTCCTCTTTCGTACGGCCCCGGTGCGGGGGCGGGCTGTCGTGGGAGCCCCGCGCGGGCGTGACGGGGACGGCGGCGGGCGGCGCGCCGGGCGGCCGCGCCGGGGTCAAGGGCGGTACTCGGCCCAGGTCTTGGGTGTCTCCGAGATCCGGACCGCGCTCAGCTCGGGGAACTCCTTGGACCACCGGGTGTACAGCCACACGGCCAGGTTCTCCGCGGTGGGGTTGGTGTCGACCAGGTCGTTGAGGTGGCGGTGGTCGACGATCGCGTCGAGCCACCTCTTGAAGACGGCCAGGTCGCCGTAGTCGCGGACGAACCCGGTGGGCGTCAGCTCCGTGCGGTCGGCGCTCAGCTCCAGTTCGACCACGTAGTTGTGGCCGTGCAGGCGCGCGCACTGGTGCTCAGGGGCGAGCCCGGAGAGCCGGTGGCTCGCGGAGAACTCGAACCGTTTGGTGATGCGCAGGGTCATGACGGCAGGGGTCCTTTCGGCACGCGCCCGGACCGCGGGGCGTGCGGTCGCGGTCAGGGGGCGGCGGGGGTGGCGAGCGCGGCCATCTCGTCCTCGGTGACGCCGAGTTTCGTGAGGATCGCGTGGCGGGAGACGACGGGCGCGAAGCCCGCCCCGCCCCCGGCAGGCGGGGTCAGCGGCTCGATCAGGGTCGCGGGGTCGGACTCGTAGAAGAAGACGAGGGAGAGCAGTTCCTCGTCGGGGGCGTCGGGGCTGGGCGCCAGCACGCGGTGCTTCAGGGCGCGCCAGCGGCCGTCGGTCCAGCGCTCCATGAGGTCGCCGAGGTTGACGACGAGGGCGTCGGGGTCGAAGGGCGGCGCGAACCAGCCGTCGGCCTCGTTCCACGCCTGGAGGCCGCCGACCCCCTGCTGCCTGCTGAGCACGGTGAAGGTGCCCAGGTCGGTGTGGGGGCCGTTGCGGAGCTGGCCCCCCTGCACGGCGCCCACGGTGTTGAGCGAGGGGTACCAACTGGCGTTCTGGGTCCAGGTGGCGCGGGTGGCGCGCCGGGTGAAGAAGTCCCCCGGCAGGCCGAGGACTTCGGCGAGCAGGGTGTTGATCCGCCCGGCGATGCGCACCATGTGGGCGGTGTAGGCGTCGACGGCGCGGCGCAGCGCCGGAAGCTCCTCCGGCCACCGGTTGGCGGGGTAGCAGTACCGGTCGAGCGCGGCGTGCCCCGTGCGGTGGGCGGGTCCTGCGTAGAAGGACTCGTGCAGGTCGGGGGCGGTGGGCGGGGGTGGTTCGCCCTCGGCCCTTGTGACCCCGACGCCGCCTCCCGGGTGCATCTCCAGCCAGCCGCTGTCGTAGGGCGCCTCGATCGCGTACGGCTGCTTCACTTCCCGGGGCAGGGCGAAGAACTCCCTGGCGCGGGCGCGGAACTCGTCGCCGACCCGGCGCGGCACACCGTGGCCGCTGAGCAGGAACATGCCGGTCTCGCGCAGCGCCCGGTCCAGTTCGGCCGCGACGGTCTGCCGCCGCAGTGGCGAGGCGGTCAGGTAGGCGCCGAGGTCGACGGTGGGAATGACGCTTTTCACTGGGGCTCCAGTCGGTGGGCGGAGGGGGCGAGTGGGTGGCGTGTGGGTGGGCAGCGGGCGGGGACGACAGGAGGGGCGGGGCGACGGGTGGCCGGTACCGCCGGTGGCGGGGCGCGGTTCAGCGCGCGAGTGCGTGGGCGGTCTCGGCGGCGAGGACGGCGAGCCCCTCCTCCAGCTCCTCGTCGGTCACGGTGAGCGGCGGCAGCAGTTTCACGACGGAGCCGTCCGCGCCGGAGGTCTCCACGAGCAGGCCGCGCCGGAAGGCACCGGCGGCGACCCGGGAAGCGGTCTCGCCCGCGCCCTTCCCCAGGGCCCCGAAGTCGAGCCCGGCGGCGAGGCCGCGGCCCCTGGCGCGCAGCCCGGCGTCGGCATGGGCGCGCACCAGCTCCGTGAGGCCCGCGGCAAGGCGCTCACCGGCGCCGCGTACCGCCTTCTCCAGGTCGGGGCCCGACCAGTAGGCGCGCAGGGCGGCGGCCCCGGTGACGAACGCCGGGCCGACGCCGCGGAAGGTGCCGTTGTGGTCGCCGGGGCGCCACACGTCGAGTTCGGGGCGTACCAGGGTGAGGGCGAGCGGCAGCCCGTACCCGCTGATCGCCTTCGAGAGGCAGACCATGTCGGGGACGATCCCGGCGTCCTCGAAGCTGAAGAAGGGGCCGGTGCGGCCGCAGCCCATCTGGACGTCGTCCACGATCAGCAGCACCCCGTGGCGGCGGCAGGTCGCGGCGAGCGCCCGCAGCCACTCCGGGGACGCGGTGTGCACGCCGCCCTCGCCCTGCACCGTCTCCACGATGACCGCGGCGGGCAGGTCGAGGCCGCTGCCGGGGTTCTCCAGCATCCTCCCGAAGTGCCCCGGGTCCCCGCCCCAGCCGTCGTAGGGCATCGGCACGGCGTGGCCGAGGGGGACACCGGCGGCGGCGCGTTTGGCGGCGTTGCCGCTGACGGCGAGGGCGCCGAGGGTCATGCCGTGGAAGGACCCGGTGAAGGAGACCACGGTCGTACGTCCTGTGACCCGGCGGGCCAGCTTCAGGGCGGCCTCGACCGCGTTGGCGCCGCCGGGGCCCGGGAAGACCACCCGGTGGTCGAGGCCGCGGGGGCGCAGCACGGTGTCGCGGAGGGTCTCAAGGAACTGGCGGCGGGCCACGGTGAGCATGTCCAGGGAGTGCGCGACGCCGTCGCGTGCGAGGTAGTCGAGCAGCGCCCGCTTCAGCACCGGCGGGTTGTGCCCGTAGTTCAGGGCCCCGGCGCCCGTGAAGAAGTCCAGGTAGCCGCGTCCGTCCTCGGAGTGGAGGCGGCTGCCGGTGGCGCGGTCGAAGACCACCGGCCAGTTCCTGCTGTAACTGCGGACCTCGGACTCCAGCTCCTCGAAGACGCTCATCGTGTGCCGTCCAGCTCTGCGGTGTGTGCGTAGCGGGTGGGGTCGGGGACACCCGCGTCGACGAACGCGTCCCGCCGCTCGGTGCACGCGGCGCAGTTGCCGCAGTGCAGTTCCTGTCCCCTGAAGCAGGTCCAGGTGTCCTCGAACGGCACGCCGAGCCGGGCCCCGAGCGCGATGACCTCGCGTTTGGGCAGGCCGATCAGGGGGGCGAGCAGGTCGAGACCCGGCTTGGCGTCGCCGCGGGTGGCGATGCGCTCCATGTCGCGGAAGGCGCGCAGGAATGCGGGGGAGGTGTCGGAGGGGCCGACGTCCTCGGCCATGACCCCGAACGCCACGGCGTCCGCCCGCTCCACCACGGCGAGCGCGTAGGCGACGGACAGGATCAGGGCGTTGCGGTTGGGGACGATGTTGGCCCGCCGGTCCGCGTCTCCACGCTCCGCCGCCCCCGGGACGGGCACGTCGACGGAGGTGTCGGTGAGCGAGGACCCGCGCAGCACCCCGCGGGCGGCGCTCAGGTCCACCTCCTCGTACGGGGCGCCGAGGCGTTCGGCGGCGAGCCGGGCGCACGCCAGCTCGCGGCGGTGGCGCTGCCCGTAGTCGACCGACACCACGTGCAGCCGGTGCCCCTCGGCCCGCAGGTGGTACGCCATGGTCACCGAGTCGATGCCACCCGACACCACCGCAATAGTCATCGTCACGTGCCCTCTTCACCTGGGGAGTTGGGAGACCTGTGAGCACGGGCGGCGCGGCCGGCCGCCCGTTGCGCCCATCGTGGGGCAGCGCGGTGCGGGCGAAGAACGTCCGTGGGGACCGACCGGAGGGCGGTGCGCGGGGGCCCGCCGGTCGCACCGCGCCCGGGCGGCCGGGCCCCCGTGTCCGAACGGACGGTACCCACCGGGACGTTCGGGCCCCTTCCGGGCCGCCGGGGGCCCGGCGGAGCACCAGGGAACGGGACGGGAGTCGGACTCGGGGAGCCCGCGCGGCCGTCGGGCCGGACACCCCCTGCACGAAAGCTCGGTCCGTCCGGCCGGTCCGCTGCGGACACCGGGCGGACAGACTCGTGCGGGTCCACATCGCGCTCAGCGCAACACCCACCGGAGAGGTGTGAACGAGGACCACCATGACAGAAGACCACGCCCCGCTCGTCTCCGACCTGCTGTCGATGTCACGCGCGCTCTACCGGCGCGGCTGGCTGGACGGCACGTCGGGCAACCTCTCCGTCCGCCCCGCCGCCTCCCCCGGTACGGCCCTGGTCACCGCGAGCGGGCGGTCCAAGGGGGAGCTGACCGGGAGCGACGTCGTGCCCGTCGCGGTGTCGACCGCGCGGCCACTGCGCCCCGGGGGTCCGCGGCCCTCCGCCGAGACGGCCGTCCATGTGGCGCTGTACCGCTCGGCCCCGCGGTGCGAGGCGGTGATCCACGCGCACGCGCCCTATGCGACGGCGGTCGCCTCGCGCGCGGCCGACCGCGGTGAGGACGCGGTCCGCTTCGCCGACTTCGAACTCATCAAGGGGTTCGGCCTCGACGACCCGTCCTTTGTCACCGTGCCGGTCTTCCCCAACTGGCGTGAGGTGGCGCGCATCGGCTCGGACGTCGAGGCCCACTACGGCTCCGCGCCCGGCGCCCCGCCCCTCCTGCTGATCGCCCACCACGGCGCGACCGTCTGGGGCCCCACGCTCGAAGCGGCCCGCAACCGTCTCGAATGCCTCGAAGGCATCTGCCGGCTCCTCGTCCTGTCGGGGCTCCACCACTCCCCCGCGCCCCGCACGGAGAAGGACCCGGAACCGGAGAAGGACCCGGAGAAGGACCCGGGAAAGGAAAGGACATCATGACGCTCCTGCGCACCATGTCGGCCGGGGACCCCGCGGGCGTCCTGTCCCGCACGCGGGACACCGCCGAGATCACGGCGCGGCTGGCCGCGCTCGGTATCGGCTTCACCCGCTGGGACACCGACCGCGCCGTGGCGGACGACGCCGGGCAGGACGAGATCCTGGCGGCGTACCGGGCCGAGGTCACCGCACTCAGCGCCGCCCACGACTACCGCTTCATCGACGTCGTCCGCATGCGCCCGCGGCCCGAGGACCCCGAGTGGCGCGGGAAGGCGGCCGACGCACGCGCCACCTTCCTTGAGGAGCACCGGCACGCCGAGGACGAGGTCCGCTTCTTCCTCACCGGCCGCGGCTGCTTCTATCTGCACCTCGGCGATCACGTCCACGCCGTGGTCTGCACGGCGGGCGACCTGCTGTCGGTTCCCGCCGGGACGGTGCACTGGTTCGACATGGGGAGCGAGCCCGACTTCGTCGCCGTCCGCTTCTTCCAGAAGGAGGACGGCTGGGTGGGCGACTTCTGCGCGGAGTCGATCGCCTCCCGCTTCCCGACACTCGACGAGATCCTGGCGGAGGCGTGAACCCGCCCTCCGGCCCGTTCTCCCTGGGGTGGGAGGACGGTGTCCTCGTCGCCGTCGACCAGCGCGCCCTGCCGCACGAGCACCGTCTGCTGCGGCTGTCCGACGTCGACCAACTCATCGACGCCATCGGGGGTCTCGCGATACGCGGCGCTCCCGCCCTCGGTCTCGCGGGGGCCCTCGGGGTCGCACTCTCCGCCCGCGTCCACGGCCGGGGCGCCCCCGCGGGCACGGCGGCCGTACGGGCCGACGCCGCACGGCTCGTCGGGGCCAGGCCCACCGCGGTCAATCTGCGGTGGGGCGTAGAGCGCGCGCTCGCCAGACTCGACGCGGGGCCCGAGGCCGTACTCGCCGAGGCGCTCGCCATGCTGCACGAGGACGCCGCGACCAACAGGGCGGCCGCACGGCGCGCCGCGGACCTGGTGGAGTCGCTGCTCCCCGACGGGCGGTTGCGCGTGCTGACGCACTGCAACACCGGCCGTCTTGCCACCGCGGCCGTCGGCACCGCGCTCGGCGCCGTCCTGGAACTCGCCGCCCGCGGCAGGATCGAGGAAGTACTCGTCGACGAGACGCGCCCGCTGTTGCAGGGCGCCCGGCTGACGGCCTGGGAGCTGGGGCAGGCGGACGTGCCCTACCGGCTGTGCGTGGACTCGGCGGCGGCCTCCTCGATGAGCCGCGGCCTGGTGGACTGTGTGCTGGTGGGCGCGGACCGTATCGCGGCCAACGGCGACACCGCCAACAAGATCGGCACCTATGGGCTCGCCGTGGCCGCCGCCCGGCACCGCGTCCCCTTCCTCGTCGTGGCGCCCGAGTCCACCTGGGACAGGGAGCTGTCCGACGGTTCGGGGATCGTCGTCGAGGACCGCTCCCCGGACGAGGTGACCGCCTTCGCGGGCGCCCGGGTCGCCCCGGCCGGCGCCCCCGCGCTCAACCCGGCCTTCGACGTCACCCCCGCCGAGCTGATCACCGCCCTGGTCTCGGAGGACACCACCGTGCGCACCGGCCGGGCCCGCGGCGCTGCCGCGGGGCCCGCCGCTCCCCGGCCGTCCGAGATACTGGCGCTGCTGGACGAGTTCCCCGACTTC
Source organism: Streptomyces sp. NPDC050560 (assembly GCF_044457285.1). Taxonomy (NCBI): domain Bacteria; kingdom Bacillati; phylum Actinomycetota; class Actinomycetes; order Kitasatosporales; family Streptomycetaceae; genus Streptomyces; species Streptomyces sp. NPDC050560. The sequence continues at coordinate 518,415 of NZ_JBITGT010000003.1, read as the reverse complement.
CCGGCCCCCGGCGTGGTCTTCCGCGATCTGGGCCGCCTCTACGCGCGGCCGGGCATGCTCGGCCGCCTGGCCGACCACCTGGCCGCCGCGTTCCACGGGGAGTTCGACCGGGTCCTCGCGGTGGAGTCCCGCGGATTCGTCATCGGCGCCGCCCTGGCCGCACGGACGGGGCTCCCGCTCACCCTGGCCCGCAAGGCGGGCAGGCTCCCCGGCCGTGTGCACGAGGCCTCCTACACGCTGGAGTACGGCGCCGACCGGCTGGAGGTGCGGGAGGGCGCGATCGCTCCCGGCGCGAGGGTGCTGTGCGTCGACGACGTCCTGGCGACCGGCGGCACCCTCGACGCCGCGGCCCGGCTCGTCGCCGCGAGCGGCGCACGCGTGGCCGGGCTGGCCGCGGTGGTGGCGCTCGCCGGTCTCGGCGGTGCGAAACGGCTCGCGGCCCACCGGCTGCTGACCCTGTGCGAGGTGCCCGCATGACGGGCGGGGGCGGCGCGGCGCCCGGCCGGGTGCGGCGGCGGGCCCGTGCGGTCGTCCTCGACATCGAGGGGACCGTCGGGGCGCTTTCCCATGTGCGTGACGTGCTCTTCCCCTATGCCCGGGAGCGTCTGGCCCGCCATGTCGCCCGGCAGCGCGGCACGGACGCGCACACCGCGCTCCTGAGGGACGTGGGCGCCTTCGCCGACGCGCCGGACCTTGACGAGACGGGCGCCGTCGCCCTGCTGCTCGCCTGGTCGGACGGCGACGTCAAGGCCCCGCCGCTGAAGGCGCTCCAGGCGCTGATCTGGGCCGAGGGCTACGCCGACGGCACCCTCGAAGGCCATGTCTTTCCCGAAGTCCCCGGCGCGCTGGAGCGCTGGCGGCGGGCGGGGATCGCCTGCCACGTCTACTCGTCGGGGGCGCGCTCCGCACAGTACGACTGGTTCGCGCACAGCGGTCGCGGCGATCTGACCGGACTGCTCAGCGGCTGCTTCGACCTGACGAACGGCGGTGACAAGCGGCGGCAGGACTCGTACCTGCGCATCGCGGACACCCTCGGTGTCCCGGCCGGGGACATCGTCTTCCTCAGCGACGTCGGCGCGGAGCTGGACGCCGCGGTGCTGGCCGGCTGGCAGGGCGTCGGGGTGCGCCGCGGCGGTGACCCGCGAGGAGCCACCGTCGCGGGGCATCCGACCGTGGGCACCCTGGACGAGGTGCTGCTGACGGCCGCCGCACCGCCGCGGACCCCCGCCCGGCCACCGCGCACACCCCCGGCGCGTGTACCGGCCGCCCGGCACGACGGAACGGAGCACACGTGAGCGACACGGACGACGGCGACCGGGCGGAGATCGGCGTCATCGGGGGCAGTGGCTTCTACCGGCTGCTCGACGACCACCGCACGGCAGAGGTCGGGACCCCCTTCGGAGCACCGTCGGGCGCGGTGTCGCTCGGCACGGTCGCCGGCCGCCGGGTGGCCTTCATCCCCCGGCACGGCAGCGACCACGCACTGCCGCCCCACAGGATCAACTACCGTGCCAACCTCTGGGCGCTGCGCTCCCTCGGGGTGCGGCAGATCCTGGCGCCCTGCGCGGTGGGCTCCCTGCGCGGCGAGCTGGGGCCCGGGTCGATCGTGGTGCCCGACCAGTTGGTGGACCGCACGAGCGGGCGCGTCCAGACGTTCTACGACGTGGGCGCCGTGCACGCCTCGTTCGCCGACCCGTACTGCGCCGACGGCCGTGCCGCGGCGCTGCGCGCGGCCGCAGAGGCGGGCGAGGCGGCACACGACGGCGGCACCATGGTGGTGGTCGAGGGGCCCCGCTTCTCCACGCGGGCCGAGTCCCGGTGGTTCACCGCCGCGGGCTGGTCCCTGGTGAACATGACGGGGCACCCCGAGGCGGTCCTCGCGAGGGAACTCGCCCTGTGCTACACGTCCCTCGCCCTCGTCACCGACCTGGACGCGGGCGTCGGCGCCGAGGACAGCGTCGAGCAGGAGGCGGTGTTCGAGGTGTTCGCGCGGAATACGGAGCGGATGCGCGCCCTCGTCCTGGGCACCGTGGCGCTCCTGCCGGAGAAGGAGAAGCGGAGCTGCGGCTGCGCCACCGCCCTCGACGGCCTGCCGCTGCCCTTCCCGCTCCCCTGACGTACCCGAGCCCCGAGCCCCGAGAAGCGTGCCGAGGCCGACTGACACATGACCGACACCCCCGTACTGACCACTTACCGGGAGCTGCTGGCCGCGCCGGGAGCGCGGCGGCTCACCGCGGCGAGCCTGGTGTCCAAGTTCCCGGTCAGCATGTTCCCCGTGACCGCCGTGCTGCTGCTGTCCCCGCGTTACTCTTATGCGGCGGCGGGGGCCGCCGTCAGCGCCCTGCTGGTGGCGACCGCGGTGAGCAATCCGCTGCGGGCGCGCCTCCTTTCGCGGTACTCCGTTTCCGTGGTGCTCCGGTTCTGCCTCGTCGGCTATCTGACCGGGCTCGCGGGTCTCGCGTTGTCCGCCGCGGCCCACCTGCCGTATGTGCTCGTCGTGTTGTCGGCGGCCGTGACGGGGGTGTGCTTCCCTCCGGTGAGCATGCTGCTGCGGGGCGCCTGGACCGCGGTGGCGGGGGCCCGCCGCCGTTCCTCGTCGAACTCCCTTGAGGCGGCGCTGATGGACGTCAGCCTCATCGCGGGGCCCGTGCTCGCGGCCTGGCTGAGCACCGGCGCCACGCCCCTCCTGCCGTTCGCGGTCATCGGTGCCTGCATGGGGGCCGCCGTCGCGCTCATACTCACGGCGCGTCAGAAGGCCCCCGTCCGGGGCGGGTCCGGCACGGGGGCGGGCGGCGGCGGCCGGGGCCGGGGTCGGCCGGTGCCGCTGCGGTCCCGGTCGCTGGCCGCGGTGTACGGGGCGCAACTGCTCTTCTGCGCCGCGCTGTCCGGCGTGGAGGTGGCACTGCCCGTCTTCGCCCAGCAGCATCACGCGGGCGGGTACAGCGGGTGGTTCCTCGCCGCGCTCTCGGTCGGGAGCATCGTGGGCGCCCTGCTGCTCGGTGCCGCACCGACGCTGGACAGGGGCGGACTGCCGGTGCTGCTCGGCACGTTTGTCGCGGGCGCCTGTCTGCTGGGGCTCGCCATGGGCGCGGCGCCGCTCGCCGTGCTCCTCGTGTGCCCGGTGACGGGGCTTGCGGTCGGCTCGACGTTCTCCCGCCTCTACACCGTCATCGCCGTGTGCACCCCGCCGGGGGACGAGAACGAGGCCCAGGGCTGGGCGGCGAGCATGGCCACCGTCGGTTTCGCCGTCGGCTCCTCGGCGGGCGCGGCGCTCGCCGGAGCCCACGGTGCCCCCGCCTTCCTGTTCTTCTCCCCCGTCGCGGGCGCCGCCGCGGCCCTGTGCGCCCTCGGCGCCCGCGGGGGCGCTGCCCTCCCGGTCCGTCCCGACGGACGTTCTGACGCGCCGACGCCCTCGGCATAGTGGTCGGTGTGCTGCTTGGTTCGTGCTCGCCGATACCGGCCTCGAACAGTCCGCTCCTGCACGCGAACTGGCCGGTGCCGCCCTGCGGAAGGACATCCCCGGATGAAGACAGGACAGCCCGCGGTCCTGCTGGTCGACCCCGTGCAGAGCGGTGCGAGGTACAAGCCGGCGGCCCGCGAGCTGGGGTTCTCCGTCGTCTCGCTCTACACCCTCGACTACCCGGACGCGGCCGCCGGGGAAGCGGGCGACGACGTGTCCCTCCACGGCACGGACCCCGACGAGGTGGCGCGCCGGATCGCCGCGCGGGGGCTCGACATCAGGGCGGTCGTCCCGGCGATGGAGGCCGGTGTCCATCTGTCGGACGTCATCGCGGACCGCTTGGAGCTGCCAGGCAACGAACACTCGCTCGCCTGGGCGCGGCGCAACAAGGCCGCCATGCGCGAGCGGGCGGCGGCCGCCGGTGTGCGCGTCCCGGAGTTCCGCGTCGTGCACCGGAGGCAGGACATCGGGCGGGCGGTCGAGGCGACCGGTTTTCCCGCGATTGTCAAACCGACCATGGGCGCCTGCTCCCAGGGTGTGGTGGTGCTGTCGGACGCCGGGGACCTCGGTGTCCTCGACGACCTGGTCACCCATGACGCGTTCGGCGCCCCCGTCACCGAATGGCTGGTCGAGCGGTATGTCCGGGGCACGGAGTACGCCCTCAACTTCTACAGCGCCGACGGGGAACACCGGCTGGTCGACATCTGGGAGTACCGTCAGCCCGACGGCAGGGACTACGACTTTCCGGTGTGGGACACGCTCCAACTCGACGACACCCACCCCCGGTTCGAGCGGCTGCTGCGGTTCGGCCGCCATGCGCTCGACGCCTTCGGCATCCGGCGCGGCCCGAGCCACACCGAGGTGAAGTGCAACGACGAGGAGGGCGTGTACCTCATCGAACTCGGCGCGCGGACTCCGGGCGGCCCGGCCACGGAGATGTGGGGCAGGCACAGCGACGTCATCCGCCCCTACCACGACTCCATCGAGTGCTACCTGGGACGCAGACCGGCCCTCATGGACGAACCGCTGGGGTTCAGGGCCCGGTTCGGTTCCGTGGCCATCCGCAACGACGAGGCGCCCGGCACGCTGAAGGCGGTGCACGGGGTGGCGGAGCTGGCCGGGCTGCCCGGCATCGACCGCGTCATGGTGGAATGCGCCCCCGGGGACCGTCTGCCGCTCACCCGGGACAGCCTCCACATCCCGGTCAGCGTGTTCGTCAGCGGCCCCGACGAGGGCGCGGTGCTCTCCACCCTGGCCGCCGTCCGGTCGTTGGTGACCCTCGACATCGAACCCGACCGGGCCGCCGCACGGAGCTGACCCGTCCCCGGCGGCCCGGCGCGGCGGGCCCCGATCGGATAGGGCCCTCCGGGAGATCAGATGTAGCCCTCCCGGATGGCGTAGGCCACGGCGTGGGCGCGGTTGCGCAGGTTGAGGCGCATCATGACGTCGTGGAGGATGCCCTTGACGGTCCGCTCCGAGTAGCTGAGGCGGGCGGCAATCTCCTTGGTGCCGAGGCCGTGTGCCACGTATTCGAGGACGCTCAGCTCGCGCGCCGTGGGGCGGCCGGGGGCCAGGGTGCTCAGTTCCGTGCCGTGCGCCCGGCGCCCCAACTGGGCCATCAGCCGCCGCAGCAGGTCGGCCGGGATGTCGCTCTCGTCCCGCCTGGCCGCGCGGATCGCCTTGACCAGGTGTGCCGCAGTGGCCTGGTGGCGCCAGACGATGGTGTGGATACCGGCCTCCAGCACCAACTCGACCTGCCGTTCGTCGAGTTCGTCGACCACGAGGACGACTCTGCGGTCGCACTCCGCCGCCAGCTTCCGCAGGCGGACCGCGGCGGCGGCGTCGAGCCGGTCCAACAGTACGACGGCCACCGTGGCCGCCGCCGAGGCGCCCGGGACTCCGGCGGGCTGGCGCACCGCCGTCATGTCGCGCTCCTGGGCGATGTGGTGGGCCACCCCGGCCCGGGTGAGCGGGTCGCCCTCGTGTATCGCGATCCTCGTCCTGGAGACGGGCAGTCCGGTGAGGCGGTGTCCGTGGGCCGCCTCCCCGGCCGCCTCGGGCCCCTGTTGTCCGTCGTCACACGGCGTGACCTCGTGCACAATCATGATCGTTCCTCGTTGCTTCCGGCCTTGCCCCCGTACACGGTTCGCGAGCCTAGGTCGGCCGTAGTGACCAACCAGGTGCCGAAAGTGTGACTGCCGCGGACACGGGGGACGCGGGGTGACATCCGGTCCCACCGGCAGAACCGCGCACCCGCGCAGCACCGGGGCGCCCCCCTAGGTCCTGTCTGGTAATTCGCGTCGGATCAGGTCGCGGCGTCTGGTGCCGTGCATCGCAAGGCGGAGGGTCGTCCGCGTACTGGACGTACGTGGGCGTGCCCGACAACGCGGCGAGGTGCGGTGCCAGGCGTCGCGACCCCGGCGGGAATTGCCAGACAGGGCCTAGCCCGCCTCCTCTCCGAGGCGGCGCAGGACGCCCTCCTCGTCCGGGTGGTTCAGCCGGGAGAGCAGGGCCAGTGCCTCCCGCCAGGCGGCCTCGGCCTCGGTGCGTGCGCCCCTGGCGGCGTGGGTGTCACCGAGGTGGATCAGCGTGTCGGCCTCCAGCGTCCGGTCGCTGATGGCGCGGTAGAGGGCCAGGCTCCGTTCGAAGCTCTCGGCGGCCTCGGCGTAGCGGCCGAGGCCGTGTTGGGCGCAGCCGAGGCTGTCCCAGGCCGCCGCGGCCCCGTTCGCGTCCCGGATGCCCTCATGCAGCTCGATGGCCTCCCGGCAGAGGGTCAGGGCTTGTTGGTGGTGGCCGAGCAGGATCTCGGTCCAGCCCTGCTCGTTGAGCACGCTGGCCTGGCCGCTGACGGTCCCGGTGGCGTGGTAGAGCGCGAACGCCCGCTCGTAGTGGCGCAACGCACGTGTGTGGTAGCCCTCGTTGTTGGCGCAGAAGGCGAGGAGGCGGTGGGTGCGTGCCTGGTTGTCCGGCAGGCCCAGCTCCTCGAACAGCGCCAGTGCCTCGCCGAGGAGGCTGTGTGCCGCCGCGGACTCGCCGAGCCTGCCGTGCGCGAAGCCGAGGGCGCGCAGGGCGTGGGCCCGCCCCAGTGCGCTGTCGGCATGTCCCGCGGCGGTCAGGGCGGCCCGCTGCACGGTGAGTTGGGTTCGCCACTGGCCGCGCCTGTCGAGATGGTGCGCCACGGTCTGGCCGAGCCGCCATGCCAGCTCGGGCAGGCCCCAGGTGTCGGCCTTCTCCACCAGGGCGAGCAGCACCGGCAGTTCGTCGTCGAGCCAGGCCGCTGCCTGCGAACGGTCGGGCAGGTCCCGCACGGTGGTGCCCGGGGGCGGCGCCGGGATGCCGAGGGACTCGACGCTGTGCGGCGCGAGCTGGGTGGCCGCCCGTCGGGCGGTGTGGAGCTGGTGGTAGACCACGCGGTGCCGGGCCGCGTGCCGGGCGGCCTCGTCGCCGTGCCGGTCCGTGCACTCGACGGCGAGGGCGTGCATCAGGTCGTGCAGGGCGATGTGGTGGTGCCGTTCCCTGACCACGAGGTGGGCGCGGGTCAGCTCGTCCAGCAGGACCTCGGTCGCGTGCAGGGGCAGCGCCATGGCACTGGCCGCGGCCTCGGGGGTGACGTGGGGGTGGGCGAAGTCGGCGAGCAGGAAGAACAGGCCGCGTGCCGCCGGGCTCAGGGCGTCGACCGACCAGGAGAAGACGGTACGCAGGTCGGTGGCGGGGTCGCCCAGCGAGAACGCGTTGAGCCTGCGGCCCTCGGCCAGGTCCTTCGCGACCGCGGAGAGCTTCAGATCGCGTCCGGTGAGAATGCGCGCGGCCACCACCGAGAGCGCGAGGGGCAGTTGGCCGCACTCCCTGATGATGGTGTCCAGCGCCTCGGGCTCGCGGGCGGCGCGGGCGGCGCCGATCCGCTGGATGACGGCCTCCCGTGCCTCCGGGATGCTGAACGGTCCCAGCGAGAGGTGGTGCATCCCCTCCACGGCCACCAGGCCGTCGAGCCGGTTGCGGCTGGTGATCACCACCATGCTTCCGGTCGCGGCCGGGAGCAGCGGGCGCACCTGCTGGGCGTCCCTGGCGTTGTCGAGGAGGATGAGCACGCGGCGTCCGGCCAGCAGGCTCCGGTAGAGCCCGGCGCGTTCCTCGTGGGCGGAGGGGACGTACCGCGGGGGTATGCCGAGCGCGTGCAGGAAGATGCGCAGCACCTCGGTGGGGCTCACCGCCTCGCCGTCGGCGCTGAAGCCGCGCAGGTCGGTGTAGAGCTGGCCGTCGGGGAAGCGGTCCGCCGCCTGCCGGGCGAGGCGCAGGGCGAGCGTGGTCTTGCCGACTCCTGCCATGCCGCTGACGACGATGCCCGACACCGCGTCGTCGGGCCCAGGCACCAGCCCGGTGAGGCTGGCCATCTCCTCCGTGCGTCCGGTGAAGATACCGGAGGAGAAGGGGAGTTGGGAGGGGCGGGTGCCGCCGATGGCGGGGTTGGCGGGTGCGCCGCCGCGTTCCGGCGGTAAGCGCCGGTGCGGCGCCTCGGCGGGCTCGTGGCGCTGTCGGCCCGCCGTGGCCGGGGCCCGCAGGACCTCCCGCGCGGCGAGCAGTTCGGGGCCCGGTTCCACGTCCATCTGTTCGGCGAGGCGGTGCTCCACGTCCCGGTAGGTCCTCAGGCCCTCCGCCCGCTGTCCGGTCTGGGCGAGTGCGGTGATCAGCCGCGCCTGTACGCCCTCTTCGAGGGGGTTCGTCTCCGCGCTCTCCCGGAGGGCCGCGAGTACCAGGTCGGCTGCCCCGTGTGCCAGGGCGATGTCCGCGGTCTTCTTGAGCACGTCCATGTACTCCCGCTCAACTGCCGTGAACGCGGGGTGCGACCGGGCCTCCAGGGCGATGCCTCCGGCGGTCTCGCCCTGGCGCATGCCGAGCGCCCTGGTGAGCAGGTCCACCGCGACCTCGTGGGTGCCGTTGTCGTACGCGCGCTGCCCCTGCTCCGTCAGTGTGCGGAAGCGCAGCAGGTCCAGGGCGTCGGTGTCGAGGGGGAGCCGGTAGGAGCCGACCCCGCTGCTGATCACCTCGGCCCCTGACTGCTGCGGCGGGCTGCCCAGGAGCCTTCTCAGCGCCCCCATATGACGGTGGATCACATTGAAGGCGCTCTTCGGCGGCTGTGTCGGCCACAGGACGTCCACCATCTGTGTGCGGTCGACGGGAGCACCGGCGCGGACGAGGAGAAGGGCGAGAATCGCGCGCCGCTGGGGTGGGCCGAGTTCGACTTCCCGCCCGTTTCGCCAGGCCCTGAGCGGCCCCAATACGCTGAACTGCATGTTCCGGAAGCTTAGCCGTGCCGGCCAAGAGGGCACAGTCTCTTGGCTTTTGGGGCGCGTCACGCGGCCGGGCCGCCACCGCTGACGGCCGCGGGGCCGCCCACGGGCGGGTACGGGGAACCAGTGGCGCGCCGGACGGATGCGGATGCCCACCTCGGTCGCCGCCCGGCAGCGGCCGAAGGGGTCCCGGTCGCCGCCGGGCCGCGGCCCCCTCGGCTCTGCGCCCCCAGCGGACGCCGTGCTGCTGCCCGCGCGGTCCGTACTGATGGACGTTCTTCCGCTCCGCACGCATCGGCATAGTGACAGCGGACCGCAGCCTGCCCGATGTCACGTATTCCCCGGTCCGTTTCTCTCTCCCCCGAAACGGAATTCCGGGCGGTCGGGCAGCGGAATTGCGGAGCGGAAACAGCGGGCGTGCGCGGGTGGGGAAACCGGACGACCCGACTGGCCTTGACGACCCGGATGACGGGGAGATGACATGACACAGTTGGTACCTGTCGAGGGCGTCAAGAGCGCCCTCATCTACAGCCTGGAAGACCTCTCCGGGGCGATGCGGCACCCCTTTGTCGCCGCGGAGATGCTTCCGCACCTGGAGGAGGCCGCGCGCTCACTGCGGCGACGGGAGGGCCCCCGGACCGAGTTGCTGATCTGGGACGCGTACCGGACGCGTCCGACACAGCACGCGATCTACGGCCGCTACGCGCGCGAACTGTCGGACAGCGAGGCCATTCCGTACGACGAGGCGTATGCGAAGGCCAGGTCCTTCATCACGCCTCCCGACGGCGACCACCCGCACGGTACGGGCGGCGCCGTCGACGTCACCCTCCTCCTCGACGGCCAACCGGCGTGCATGGGAACGGACTTCGACGCGTTCGTCGACCGCGCCGCCGCCGACTGGTACCGCGAGCATCCGCCCGTCGCCGCGGAGGACAGGGAGGCGGCGGAGAACCGCGAGATACTGCGGGCCGCGATGGAGGACGCCGGATTCGTCGTCCTCGACAAGGAGTGGTGGCACTTCGAGTGGGGCACCGACCGCTGGGCCGCCCACACCGGGGAGCCCGCCCTGCTGCGCGACATGCTGGACGAGCCCCGGGTCTCGGACACGGCGACGTCCGCCTTCACCCTCCCGCTGCGGCAGCCGGTCGGCTACATGAGTGTGACGCAGGTCTTCAGCGACCCCGCGAAGCGGGCGGCGGCGCTGATGAACGCCGCACCGGGGCATCTGTACTCCCGCTTCAGCAACCCCACCGTGGCCGCGCTGAACGACTACATGCGCACGGTGTGCTGCCCCGCGCGGTACGCCACCGCGACGTCCAGCGGCTCGGCCGCCTGCCTCGCGGCCTTCCAGGCGCTCGTCCCCCCGGGCGGCACCGTCGTCTACGACCGCTACTGCTACTACGAGATAGAGCGTTCGCTGATCGCGATGGCCGACGTGTTCGGCTGGCACCTGGCGGAGGCCGACTTCACCGACCTGCGCGCGGTCGAGGAGACATGCGCGGAACTCGCGCGCCGGGGACACGGCGTGGACCTCCTCTTCTGCGACTCGCCGCGCAACTGGTGGCTTGAGTCACTGGACATCGAGGGCCTGGCGCGCATCGGCGGGAGCGTCGGCGCCCTGCTCGCCGTGGACTCCTCGGTGCAGCCCCTCCAGGATCTGCTCGGCCGGGGTGCGGACGCGGTCATCGTGTCCCTCAGCAAGTATCCGAGCCTCGGGATGGCGCTCGGCGGGATGGTGCTGACCGACCGGGAGATGGTGCACACCGCCGTCCACCGCGCCGCCGTCGACCGCACCGTCATGCTGTCCGGCGACAACGCCATGGCGATCTGGGCGCAGGCCGTCTCGCTCCGCGACCGTATGGCGAGCGTGTCCGCGAAGACGGAGCGGATCGCCGCCCACCTCACCGGTCTGACCAGCGTCCGGGCGGTACGGATCGCCGACGGCGCGCGCAGCGGCGGCTTCACCGGCGGCCAGATCGTGGTGCACACCGCCTCGTCCGACGTCGCGCACGTCGCCGAGCGGCTGGTGGGCCACAACGCGCTGCGCTCCCGCTCGGGGCTCCATCTCGCCTGCACGTACGGGAGCTGTATGACCACGTTCGAGCATTTCGCGTCGAACGCGCGGCACCTGAGCGGGCTGCCGCCGAGGGCCTTCGCTGAGGCGCTGCTCCCCGACGACATGGTGCGGGTCGGCGTCGGCTGCGAGGACGTGGACGACATCATCGCGGACCTCGACCTGGTGCTGAACTGCGCCTACGAACTCGTCCAGGGCCGGCTGAAGAACTGACCGCGAACGGAAGGGAGTTACCGCACCATGAACGCGGAAAGCCCGCCCGACGCCGCGACCACCGTGTGGGAGGGGCCAACCGGGGACACCGCCGCCGCGCACCGCGCGAGCGGCCCCCACGGCCGGCGCCGGTGCGCTCTCCTGGCGCGGGCGCGGCCCGACGACGTATGGGACAGCACCCATCTCGTAGTGGACCTGACGGGGCCGCTCGACGTACCCCTCCTGCGGCGCGCGCTCGACCTGGCGGTCACCGCACACGCCGAGGCGCCCGCCGGGAGCGCGGACACCGCGGGCCGGGGCCCGGTCGCGTTCGACGTCGCCGACCGGGCCGGGCCGCACACCGCACCCACACCCACACCCACACCGGCACCGGCACCGGCACCGGCACCCGAGGAGACGTGGGCGTGGGCGCGCGAGGCGCTGTCCCGGCCGCTGCCGCCGCTCGACGGCCCCCCGGTGCGCGCCACGCTGCTGCGGGTGGGCGCGGCCGAGCATGTGCTGGTGCTGGTGTGCCGCCGGTCCTTCGCGGACGTCCGGTCGGCCGGGCTGCTGTTCGAGGCCCTGTCGGCGGGCTACGCGGCGCTCGCGGGCGGCGAGGAGCCGACGGCCGCTCCGGTGCGCCGTCCTCCGGACCGCGCCGCCCACGACGCCGCCCCCGGCCACTGGGCCGACCGGCTGCGGCGTACTCCCCGCGGCAGCATCCCCCCGCCCGACAGGCCGGGCCCCGCGGGCCCGACGCATGAGGAGCGGCGCTCCCTCCCCCTGGACGGCGCGACCGTCGCCGCTCTGGCCGCGCGGTTCGCTGACGTGGCGCCGCTGCCGGTGGTGCTGCTCGCGGTCTTCGTACGGTCGCTGACCCGTTTCACCGGCGAGGACGAGACGGCCGTCGCGCTCCCGGTGTCCGGCCGCTGCCCGGACGACCGCGGGCGCGTGGGCCCCTTCGAGAACGCCGTGGTGGTGCGCGCCGACCCGCTGCGGAGCCTGGCCTTCCGCGAGTTCCTCGGCGTCCAGTACGAGGAGGTGCGCGCCGCCGTGGCCCACCGGCACATACCGGTGGACGCCCTGGTGGCCGCGCGGGCGCCGGAGAGCTACGCCGACCGCGCCCCGCTCGCCGGTGTCACGTTCGATGTCGGGAGCGACATGCCACCGGCCCGCGACGCTGCGGGCCTGCGGATGGTGGTGCGTGACATCGCGCGGCCGCTCGCGGAGTGCCCGCTGGCGGTGCGGGTGCTCCCGGACGGGGCCGACTTCCGCGTCGAGGTGCGTTACCCCGGTGAGCTGTACAGCCCGGGGTTCGTCGACACCTTCCTCTCCGCGTACCTGACCCTGCTCGCCCGCACCGCGGGCCGTCCCGGCCCCGGGCCCCTGGAGCCGCCGCGACAGGACGCCGCCGCGGCACACCTCAGGCGGCCGCGGTCCCGGTATCCGCAGGTGGTGGATCTGTTCCGGGAGGCGGCCGCCGATGCGCCCCACACGGCGGCGGTGGTACGGGGCGACCGGTCCTGGTCGTACGGCGCCCTGGCGGAGCGTGCCTGCGAGGTCGCCGGGACCCTGCGGGCGCTCGACGTGCGCCCCGGCGAGGTCGTCGCCGTGCGCACCGCGGACCGCGGGTTCTCGCTCTACGCGACCCTCCTCGGGGTGTGGCAGGCCGGTGGGATTCCGGTCCTCGTCGACGCCGCGCTGTCGGCCGGGGAGAGCGCCGCACGGCTGACCGTGTCGCGGGCGCAGACGCTGCTCGTGGTCGGCGGGCCACCGTCGGCACGGGACCTGGACGCGGCCGGTGAGGCCGTCGACAACGTGGTGGTGCACTCGGCCGACGCCGGTCTCGCCGTCCTGCGCCGGGGCCGTGGCCCCGACCGTTCCTTCGCCGAGCCGTCCGCCGCCTACATCAACTTCACCTCGGGTACCACGGGCGCCCCCAAGGCCCTGCTGGGGCGGCACGACAGCCTGTCGCACTTCGTGCTGTGGCAGCGCGACGCCTTCGGGTTCGCGCCCGGTGACCGATGCGCCCAGCTCACCAGCCTGTTCACGGACGGTGTGCTGCGCGACATCGTCACCCCGCTCATCAGCGGAGCCACCCTGTACGTGCCACCGCCCCCGCTGGAGCCCACGGGAGCGGCCGTCCTGGGGTGGCTGCGGGACGCCGCGATCGCCTCCGTGCACACCATGCCCTCGCTGTCGTCCCGCTGGCTGCGGGAGGCGGGGCGCGTCGGGCGGCTGCCCGCGCTGCGCCGCCTGTTCTTCTCGGGCGAGCCGCTGAACAGCGGGCTGACCCGGCCATGGCACCGCCTCGCCCCCGACGCCCACCTGGTCAACCTGTACGGCACCAGCGAATGCACGATGATCCAGGCGTTCCACCGCGTGGACCACGGCTGCGACGACCTGGTGCACCCCGCGGGGACCGGCATGCCGGGCGCCGGGCTCCTGCTGTCGGCGCCGGACGGCTCGCCCTGCGGCACCGGCGAGGTCGGCCGGGTGTCCATTCGGACCGCCCACCCCACCCACGGCTACCTCGGGGGCAGCGGCCCGGGCGCCGTCTGCTCCCCCTTCCACGGGAGCGCCCACGACGCGGTGTTCAGCACCGACGACCTCGCCCGGCGCCGCGCGGACGGCACCCTGGAGGTGCTGGGACGGGTGACCGACGGGGCGAAGGACCCGAGTACGGCGGCCGGTTCGGCGCGGCTGAACGCGCTGCTGTCACGGCAGCCCGGGGTGCGGGCCTCGGCGGTCGTGTCGACGCCGCGCCCCGGGGGGCCACCGCGCACGGTCGCCTTCCTCGTGCCCGAGGACGGGCACGGCGGCGCCGCCGGGGAGGTGCGGCGCGCGCTGCGCGCGCACCTTCCCGCGGCCGCGCTGCCCGCGCACATCCTGGAGCTGGACGAACTGCCCGTCACCGCCGTGGGCAAGCTCGACCGCGCGAGGCTGCGGGACGTCTTCGCCGCCCACCAGGCCCGTAACGGGTTCCGTGCCGACGCAGGGCCGGTGGAGAAGGCGGTGGCGACCGCCTGGACGGCGGCCCTGGACACCGCGGAGCCACGGGCCGACGACCACTTCTTCGAGCGGGGCGGCACACCGGACGACGCGGTCGGCCTGGCGGCCGGGCTGCGCGCCGGACTGGCGCTGCCCCTGCCCGACGACGCGGTGTTCACCGCCCCGGTCCTCGGCGAGTTCGTACAGACGGTGCGCGAACTCGCCCGCGTCAACGGCGCACTGCTGTGACCACACCCTCAACGACTGTTCAAGAAAGGCCCCATGATGAGTCTCGCGCACTCTCCGACGGCGGTCGTCGACCGCACGCTGCTGGAGGTCGACCCCGAGGTCGCAGGTGAACTCTCCGGCGAGCTGAACAGGCAGCGGTCCACCCTGAGCATGATCGCCTCGGAGAGCTACACGCACGGGGCGGTCATGGCGGCGCAGGGGTCGGTGTTCATGAACAAGCTGGCCGAGGGCTACGCCGGGCGGCGTTACTGTAGCGGCTGCGAACACGTCGACGCCGTGGAGCACTTGGCGGTGGCGCGGGCGAAGGCCCTGTTCGGCGCCGACCACGCCAACGTACAGCCGCACTCGGGGGCGCAGGCGAACGCCGCCGTGTACGACGCGCTCCTCGACCCCGGTGACACGATCCTCGCGATGGACCTCGCGCACGGCGGCCATCTCACCCACGGCATGCGGCTGAACTTCTCCGCGAGGTTCTACCGGTGTGTGGCCTACCACGTGCGTCGGGAGGACTCCACGGTCGATATGGCGGAGGTCGCGCGGCTGGCCAGGGAGCACCGCCCCCGGCTGATCGTCGCGGGCTGGTCGGCCTATCCGCGCCGGCTCGACTTCGCGGCCTTCCGTGCGATCGCCGACGAGGTCGGGGCCAGTCTGATGGTCGACATGGCGCACTTCGCCGGGCTTGTGGCAGCCGGTGTGCACCCCAGCCCGGTGCCGTACGCGCACGTGGTCACCTCCACCACGCACAAGACGCTCGGCGGCCCGCGCGGCGGCATGATCCTCTGCGCCGGGGCGCTCGCCGACCGCATCGACACGGCGGTGTTCCCCGGGCAGCAGGCGGCCCCGCTGGCCCACACCATCGCCGCCAAGGCGGTGGCGTTCAAGATCGCGGCAAGTGCGGACTTCCGGGACGGTCAGCGCCGTACGGTGGAGGGCGCACGGATCATCGCGGAGCGGCTTTCGCGTCCCGACGTCGCGGCGGAGGGCATCACGGTCCTCAGCGGCGGTACGGACGTCCATATGCTGCTGGTCGACCTGCGGGGCTCGGCGATGACCGGAAAGCAGGCCGAGGACCGGCTCCGGGCCATCGGGGTCACCGTCAACCGCAACACCGTGCCCTTCGACACCCGGCCGCCCCTGGTCACCTCCGGGCTGCGTCTCGGCACCTCCGCGCTGGCGACCCGGGGCTTCGCCCGGGACGACTTCCTCCTGCTCGCCGACGTGCTCGCGGAGGCGCTGCTGTCGGGCTTCGACGACGAGTCGTCGCGCGTGCTGCGCAAGCGGGTCGCGGTGCTGGCCGACAAGTACCCGATCTACCGGGCCCTCACATACGGTCGCGACCCGCTCTCCTCGCCCTGACCCACGGCCCGGGGTCCTGCCGAGGCCGTCACGTCACCCCCACCGGTGCGCTGCGGGGCCGCTCTCCGCCCGTCCGGCGGTCGCCCCGGGGGGGCGGGGGCGTCGGGCGGGCAGACCGTCAGGGCAGGGCTGTGGCGTGTGGGGGCGAGGGGGTCCCGACGTTGTTGTCCTTGCTGGGCGGTACGCCGAACATGCGGCGGTATTCGCGGCTGAACTGGG
Source organism: Streptomyces sp. NPDC050560 (assembly GCF_044457285.1). Classification (NCBI taxonomy): domain Bacteria; kingdom Bacillati; phylum Actinomycetota; class Actinomycetes; order Kitasatosporales; family Streptomycetaceae; genus Streptomyces; species Streptomyces sp. NPDC050560. Next base: position 502,586 of record NZ_JBITGT010000003.1, on the reverse strand, counting down.
AGGGGCTTTCATAGCCGACGCTGAGGCCGACACCGGTGATGTCGGAGGGGTGGCCGGCCAGGAGGAGCCGGGCCTCCTGGAGGCGGATGCGCTTCTGGAACTGGATGGGGCTCATGCCCGTCACCGCCTGGAAGTTGCGGTGGAAGGCGGACACGCTCATGCCCGCGGTACGCGCCAGCTCCGCCACCCGGAAGGAGTGGGCGTAGTCCTCCCGGATCTGCTGCACCGCGCGGTTGATGTGCGCAAGGCCGCTGTCGACGAGGCCGAGTTGGCGGATGGCGGGCCCCTGCTCGCCGCGCAGGAGGTGCCAGAGGATCTCGCGCGTGACCATGGGGGCGAGGATCTTGCGGTCGGCGGGCCGGTCGAGGAGCCGCAGCAGGCGCACGATGGCGTCAAGCAGCGGGGCCGGGGCCGTGGAGACCGCGATGCCGGGTGGCGCGGCGCGCGCCGGGGCCGGCAGGTCCCGGGGGTCGGCTTCCCACAGCAGCTCGGCGATGACGGTGGGGCTGAGGGTCATGCCGAAGCCGAGGGTGGGCTGTCCGGTGTCGAGGACGTGCCCGGTGACGGGGAGGTCGGCGGAGGCGACGAGGTACTGGCCGGGCCCGTACTCATACAGGCGCTCGCCCAGGGCGAGTCGCTTGCCGCCCTGGGCGATCACCGCGAGCACGGTCCCTGACATGCCCGCCGTCGCGGCGTCGGGACGGTCGAACCTGCATGCCTGGACACCGTCGATCGGTGTGGTCATGTCGGCGCGCGCGTGCCGGTGCAGCAACTCACGCATCTCGTCCAGCGGAGACATGGCGCCAGTCTTGCACGGAACACCCGCCGCTGCCTTGATGGCGGCAGGATCGTGCATGGGGCTGGGGCCGCCCGTACGCCGCGGTGCGGGTGGCCCCACCCACCGCGGGGGCCGGTGTCAGAGGTTCTGGCCGCCGGAGACCTCCAGGTCCTGGCCGGTGATCCACCGGCCCTCCTCCGAGACCAGCATGGCGATGACGGCGCCGATGTCGTCGGGCTCGCCCACCCGCCCCAGGGCGAACGTCTTCGCCAGCTCCGGGATGATCTCCGGATTCCTGCTGAAGGCGTCGTCGGCGAAACGGGTGACCGTCGCCCCCGGGGCGACGGAGTTGACCCGGATGCCGCGGGCGCTGAACTCCTTGGCCATATAGCGGGTGAGCACCACCACGGCGCCCTTGAGGGCCGCGTAGACGGCGTATCCCGGCGCGGTCACCTGGGGAAGCGTGGCGTTGCTCGTCAGGTTGACGACGGCGCCGCCGTCGGCCATGAGCGGCAGCAGGGCCTGGGTGAGGAAGAACGGTCCCTTGAACAGCCCACGGGTGAGCCGGTCGAACTCTTCCTCGCGGGTGTCCTCGATCATCGCCATGCCGGCGAATCCGGCGTTGTTGACCAGATGGTCGAAGGAGTCCCGCTGGAAGTTCTCGCGCAATGCGGCGGCCACGGCCTCCTGGAAGGCGGGGAATTGCGCGGTGTCGCCGAGTTCGAGCCGGAGCGCCACCGCGGTGCCGCCCTGTTGCTCGATCCTCGCGATGGTGTCCTTGGCGCCCCGCTCGTTGGAGCTGTATGTGAGGACGACGCCGACGCCTCGCCGTGCGATATGGAGAGCCGCGCTCCGACCGATGCCCGAGCTGGCGCCCGTGACGACGGCTACCTTCATGACGTGCCTCCTGAGCTTGCGGAGTCCGGGAACCCCGTACCGAAAACGTGCTGTTCCCAGACAACCGCCGCGCCGGGGCCGCGGAAAGAACGATCCTCTCGACCTCTTGCCCAAAACTCCCAGTCCGGCATACGGGGACGTGCGGACCCGCGGTACGCCCCCGGGGTGTGGATGCCCGGGGGCGCGGCTCAACTTCCCTCGCCGCGGGGCCTATTCACAGCCCACGCCGTCCCCGTCCCGGTCGAGGTGCGGGGCATATCCGGGGTCGCCCCGATGGACGGGCGCGGCTCCGTGTGCCCGGGCGTCGTCGCAGTTGCGGTAGTAGACGCTGGCACCCCCTCCCCCGCCGCCACTGCTGCCGCCGCTGCCACTACTGCCGCCGCCGCTGCCGCCGGACGATCCGGAACCGCTCCCTGCGGGCGCCGCCCTGGTGACGGTCACGGTGGGCGCGGGCTCCGGCTTCGCCGTGACGGTACGTGTCACGGTGGGGCCGGGCTCCGGCTCGGCCGTCTCTGTGGTGGTGGCGGTGGCCGTCACGGTGGCCTCGGCGGGCGCCGCCTGGGCGCTGCCGGACCCGGAGTCGGACCCGGAGCCCCCGACCCCCATGAGCACCCCGACCGCCACCAGGACCACGGCCCCGGCCCACACCCGCTTGCGCCGGTACAGCGGCCTGCTGTCAGGAGTCCTCGGAACGGGCCCCGGCGGCCCCGGAGTTGTGTACGGATGCGACATCTGCTCCCCCCTCGACGATGTGAGGGACGCCGACGCTAGCGCCGTCCGGGGAGATATGGGGGAACAGTGAAGAGAGGTGATGGTTTTGTGACCGTGTGTTCGGTATCGGGGCAGGGAGGCCGAGTCGGACACCGCCGCACCGCTGCCGCGGCGGGCACGGCTGCGGGGCGTACCCGAGCGGCGCGGGCCCAACTCGTCAGAGCCGTACGGCCGTGCGGATCAGGGCGGCGAGGGGGAGGGAGCCGCTGTGGGCGGGCCAGGCGATGTGGGTGGTGACGGGGGGCGCGTCGGCGAGGGGGACGGCGGTGTGCCCGGCCCACAGCCAGGTCTGGGCGGAGTCGGGCAAGACGGCCATGGTGCGGCCGAGGGCGATCAGTTGGGCGAGCTGGGTCAGGTCGTGGACCTCCGGTCCCGGTCCCGGCGGGTAGCCGCCGTGGCGGGGCCAGCGGGCGGGCGGCAGACCGGGGACGTCGGCGATGTCGGCCAGCGTGAGGCTCGGGTGTGCGGCGAGGGGGTGCCCGGCGGGAAGGACGGCGCTCTGCCCCTCGGTCATCAGCACCTCGCTGTCGAAACCGGCGAGGGAGTTGAACGGCGCGTGCATCAGCGCCACGTCGGCGCGGCCGTCGCGCAACATGCCCTCCTGTTCGCACATGCCGCTCGGCAGCACCTCGACCTCGGCGGCGTCCGGCTCGGCCGCGTAGGCGTCGAGGAGCTTGTGCAGCAGCTCGTGGGAGGCGCCCGCCTTCACCGCGAGCACCAGGCGGTCGCGGGAGCCGCCGGGTCCTGTGGCGGCGCCCGCGCGGCGGGTGCGGCGGGCGGCCGCCGCGGTCGCGTCCAGGGCCGCGCGCCCCTCGTGCAGCAGCATCTCGCCCGCGCCGGTCAGCCGGACACCGCGGCGGTTGCGCCGGAACAGGCAGACGCCGAGGCGCCGCTCCAGCCGCTGGACCGCCCGGGACAGCGGCGGCTGGGCCATGCCGAGGCGGTCGGCGGCGCGGCCGAAGTGCAGCTCCTCGGCCACGGCCACGAAGTACCTCAGCTCACGGGTCTCCAGCACGTCCAGGGCGTCCATCCCCGCAGCGTACCGCCCGGTGATACCGAACGGGTATCACACGGAACCGCATCGGTATTGGCCCCGGCCCCGGTGCGCGGGCGAACATCGGCTCCATGAACGAAACGACGATGGCGTCCTCCCCCGGCGGCACCTGGAACCTGGGCGATCTGACCGTCACCCGCGTCGGCTACGGCGCCATGCAGCTCACGGGACCCGGGGTGATGGGCCCGCCCGCCGACCACGACGGCGCGCTCGCCGTCCTGCGCGAGGCCGTCGCCCTCGGCATCACCCATGTCGACACGGCGGGCGCGTACGGCCCGCGCGTCACCAACCGGCTGATCCGCGAGGCGCTGCACCCCTACCCCGAGGCGCTGCACCTCGTGACCAAGGTCGGCGCCGACCGCGACGCGCAGGGCGGCTGGCCGCCCGCCCTCAGGCCCGAGGACCTGCGGCGCGCCGTCCACGAGAACCTGGAGGACCTGGGCGTCGACGCGCTCGACGTGGTCAACCTGCGGCTCGGCGACGCCCAGGGCACCAGGCCCGGTTCGCTCGCCGAGCCCTTCGGGGCCCTCGTCGAACTCCGGCGGCAGGGCCTGATCCGGCACCTCGGGGTGAGCAACGTGACGGCGGAGCAGGTCGCCGAGGCGCGGGCGATCGCGCCGATCGTGTGTGTGCAGAACATGTACAACCTCGCCCACCGCCAGGACGACGGGCTGATCGACGAACTCGCCGCGGCGGGCGTCGCTTACGTGCCCTTCTTCCCGCTCGGCGGCTTCAGCCCGCTACAGTCCACGGCGCTGTCCGCGGTGGCCTCCCGGCTGGGCGCGACACCGATGTCGGTGGCACTGGCCTGGCTGCTGCGGCGGTCGCCGAACATCCTGCTGATCCCCGGCACCTCGTCGGTGGCCCACCTGCGGGAGAACGTCGCGGGCGCGGCACTCCCGCTCTCCGCCACGGATCTCGCCGAACTGGACGGGATCGGGGGCTGAGGCTCCGTCCCGCCAAGCTTCGTAAGACTCTCCCGGCTCCGTGGTCGGGGTCCGCACCGGCACTGCCATGGGCGGGAGGATCGGGCAAGGAGTCGGCACGGTCGTGCTGTCCCCGGCGCCGTGGCCACTGGTGTCATGGAGGCCACGGGCCGGCAGCAGCCGCGCGGAGCTTCCAGGGCCCGGGGCCCGGCCCTGTCCGCGATCCGGTCCGCGGCGGCAAGGTCCGCGCCATCGGCACGTCGACCTTCCCCGCGGCCGAGATCGTCGAGGCGCCGTGGGTCGCCGAGCGCCGCGGGCTCGCACGGAGCAGCCGCCGTATTCGATCGTCAACCGCGTCATCGAGCGCGAGGTCCTTCCTGTGACGCGATGACCCATCTGGCGATGGCATTCGCCGTGGCGCGCCCCGGCGTCACCTCGGCGATCATCGGCCCCCGCACGATGGACCAGCTCGACGGCCTCCTCGCGGGCGCGGAGGTCGCGCTGGGCGACGACGTCCTCGACCGGATCGACGAGATCGCACCCCCCCCGGTACCGAGGCGGGGCCGAACGACGTGGCCTACACACCGCCCGCCGTACTCGACCCCGCCCTCCGCCGCCGTCCGCCCGGCGACCGCCGCGCCGCCCGACCTGCGGGGGCGGGCCGCGGTGCGCGGCTACCGTGCGCCCCTCGCCCTGCCCCGCGGGCCGAACGCCGCGTGGAAGAGGGTGGAGGCGGCTCCGGTGGCGGCGGCCTCCGTGTTGAGGAGGGCGCGTTCCACCTCCACGCGGCGCAGTCGGCGGGCGGTGGGGAACTCGTTGACGACCGTGGCGATCTCGGTGAGGTAGAAACCGGCGACGTCGTCGGTGAAGAACGGGCCGCCCAGCACGATCAGATCGAGGTCGAGCAGGTCCACGAGCCCGAGGGCGCCCCGGCCGATGGCGCGCGCGAGGGTGCGCAGCGTCTCGCGGGCGGCCGGGTCCCCGGCCGCCGCGGCCCGGCCCGCCGCGTGGTAGGCGCCGGGGCCCCCGAAGGCCGCGCGGCCCGCGACATAGGCGGGCGGGTTGCACTCGGGCAGCAGTTCCGGGCGGCCGTCCGCGTCGACCCGGCCGAGGGCGAGCGCGCAGAGCTGGCCGAACTCGCCCGCGTTGGCGCTCACCCCGCGGTACAGGTCGCCGCCGAGGCAGAGCCCGGCGCCGACACCGGTGCCGAGGTAGAGGTAGGCGAAGTCGCGTGCCCTGCGGTCGCGGCCCACCCACCGCTCCCCCGCCGCGGCTGCGAGCGCGTCCTTCTCCACGGCGACCGGGCAGTCGAGGTGTTCTTTGAGCATCGACACCAGGGGCAGGTCCCGCCAGGACGACAGCAGCGGGGGGCCGAGCACGGTGCCCGAGGCGATGTCGACGGGTCCGGGCACCGCCACGCCGATCCCGAGGAACCCGTCGGGGCGGACCGCGCCGCGCGCCGTCTCCCGTGTCTCGCGGGCCAGTTCCGCGGCCTCGGCGACATAGGCGGCGGGTGCGGCGCCGGGGTCGACCGGGCGGGTGGCGAGCGCCACCGTGGCGCCGTCGAGGTCGGTGACGACGGCGGTCAGCACCTCGGGGTCCAGATGCAGGCCGAGCGCGTGGGCGGCGCCCGGGCGCACCCGTACCGGGGTGCGCGGCTTGCCGGAACCGGTGCGCTGTCTGCCGGTCTCCATCAGCACACCGCGGTCCAGCAGGGTGCGTGCGATGCGGGAGACCGACTGCTGGGTGAGCCCGGTGCGTTCGGCGATCTCGCCGCGGGTGGCGCCGCCCGCGAGCCGTACGCTCTCGATGACCAGGCACTCGTTGTACGAGCCGGGATCGGGGTGGTGGTCGCCGCCCGGGGGCCCGGGGTGCGGCACCGCGCCGCGGGGCGCGGTGCCGGGCACTGGCTCGCGCAGCCAGCGCAGCGGGCCCTCGCCCGGGGCGCGTTCGAGGGCGGCGAGCAGGTCGAGGTAGACCCGGCGGGACGACTCGGGGTGCCGGGCGCTGTCCAGCGCGACCAGCGCGTGCAGCAGCCCGCGCCAGGTGGAGCGTGCGGGCAGCCGGTGGCGCACCGCGCCGTCGGTGGCGGGGGGTTCGTCTCCCCAGAGGGTGACGGCGTGCGGTGCGAGCCCGGGGTGGCGGGCGGCGACCGCGGCGAGGTGGGCGGCGGGGCCACGGCCGGGGGCGGGCGGTGTGCCGTGTGGCGTGGCGCGTACGGCGTCGAGGGCGCCGTCGAGGCAGGCGAGGACGTCGGCGCCGAGCGCCGGGTCGGCGGCGCCGGCTGCGGGCTCGTCGGGCGCCGTCCCGAGGACCAGGACTCCGTGGTACGGGTCCGCGTACAGCCCGATGACCCAGGTGTCGGCGTCCGGCAGCGGGGGTCTCGTGGGCACCCGGGGGCGCGGCGGCGCGCCGGGGACCAGCCGCCAGCGGCGCCGTACGGCGGCCACCGTGGCGTGGGACAGGCCGAGTTCGCGGGCGACGGTGCGGCTCGCGCCGCCGCCGGGCGCGAGCAGGCCCCGGGTGACGACCTCGGCCTCGTCGACGGTGACGGGCCTTCCGGTACGGGGGCGCTGTTCGAGCCCGGCGAGGCCCGCGGTGCGCCAGCGGTGCCGCCAGGTGCCGACGGTCTGCCGTGACACCCCGAGCCGCCGTGCGATCTCCGCGTCCCTGACGCCCTCATCGGCGAGGAGGACCACCCGGGCCCTGGTGGCCAGCGGGCCGTCCGCGGCGGCCCAGCGGCGCAGCACCGCGCGGGTGTCCCCGGCCCCGACTGCGGGCGCCTCAGGCATGGCACGCCCCGTGGGTGCGCGGTCGGCCGTGACCCTCGGCGGACGGGCGCTTTCCATCGGACGTCTCGTGGTCGTGCATCGGCGGCCCCTCCGGTGCGATCGGCTGCCGCCATGTAAAACCACCGGTGTGACGGCGTCAACGCCCCGCGCGTTTTCCATCGTTGGAGCCGTGGGGCCCGGACGCGGATCGGTCATCGGATGAATCGTCAGGGGATTTCGGCCACGGCGGGAGGCGAGTACGTAAAGGAAGTCGATTGACTCGTCCGGGGTGGAAAAGCCGGTGGCCACGGGGGGTGTCCCGCGGCCACCGGCCGGGCCGTTCCCGGTCAGATCACCGGGGCCGGGCGTTCGCAGATGCTGAACACCGGCAGCGAGCGGCCCTGGCGGGCCGCGTCGAGCAGGGTGAGCATCACGTCCAGCACATGGGCGGCGAGCTGTGCCGAGGCGCGGTGCGGGCGGCCGTCCGCGAGGGCGGCGGCGAGGTCGAGGAGCCCGGTGCCGCGCCCCGCGTCGCGGTATCCGGCCGTCACGGGCTGCGGGCTCCACTCGCCGTCACGGAAGAGTTCGACGGACCCGTCGAACCGGTTGGGGTCGGGCACGGACAGGGAGCCCTCGGTGCCGTGGACCTCGATGCGCGGCAGCCGGGCCGCGTGCACGTCGAAGCTCATCACCAGGGTCGTGAGCGCGCCCCCGGTGTGTTCGAGCACCCCGGTGACATGAGTGTCCACGGTCACGGGGAAGACGGTGCCCGCGCGCGGCCCGCTGCCGACGGCGCGCTCGGAGCGCGGCCTCGCGGTGGCCCCCGTGACCCGGACGACGGGGCCGAGGAGGTGCACGAGCGCGGACAGGTAGTAGGGCCCCATGTCGAGCAGCGGGCCGCCGCCCGGCCGGTAGTAGAACTCCGGGTCGGGGTGCCACGCCTCGTGCCCCGGGGTGGTCATGAAGGCGGTGGCGGCGACCGGGGCGCCGATGAGCCCCTCGTCCACCGCGGCGCGCGCGGTCTGGGTGCCGGTGCCGAGGACGGTGTCCGGGGCGCAGGCCACCCTGAGCCCGGCGGCGCGGGCCGCGCCGAGGACGGCGGTGGCCTCCTCCCGGGTGGTGGCGAGCGGCTTCTCGCCATACACGTGCTTGCCGGCGGAGAGCGCGGCGAGCGCCACCGGGGCGTGCGCGGAGGGCACCGTCAGGTTCAGCACGGTGTCCACGTCGTCCCTGGCCACCAGATCGGCGGCGGACGCGGCGACGGCGGCGCCCCCGGCCCGCTCGGCGACCGCGGCGGCGCGCGCCGGGTCGAGGTCGGTGACGGCGGTCAGCCGCACGCCGTCCAGCCGGGACAGGGTGTCGAGATACGCGCCGCTGATCTTCCCCGCGCCGACCAGGCCCACCCTCATCGGCTCGCCCACAGCAGCCCCCGTTCCGTCAGTGTGCGCACCTCGGGCACGTCGAAGTCCGAGGGCCGGTGGCCGATGGCGGACACGAACACCCGGCCCGCGCCCCAGTTCCTCGTCCACACGGCGGGCATGACGACCTCGCGGTCGCGGGTGTCCTCGGCGGGGAAGGTGGTGGTGGCGAGGGTGTCGATGAGCGGGTCCGTGAGCATCCAGTACTTCTCGGTGGTGACGCGGAAGTCGCCGAGGCCCTTCACCACCGGGTGGTCGGCGCGCCCGGGCACGATGGTGACGCCGTGCTCGTGGATGCCGTGCGGGTGCATGAGGAACTGGCCGCCGGTGAGCTGGTGGTAGTCGACGTCGCCGCGGAAGGAGTCCACGATGCCGCCGTGCCACCCGGCGAGGCCGGTGCCCGCGCGGACCGCGGCGGCGAGGCCCGCCGTCGCCTCGGGGGCGAGGGCGCCCATGGTCCAGCACTGCACCACCAGGTCGGTGGCGGCGAGGAGTTCGGCGTCCAGGTAGCTGTCGAGGGAGTCGGACACCTGCACGGTGAAACCCTCCCTCTCCAGGAAGGGCAGGAAGGAGTCGGTGGTCGTCACGGGGTGGTGGCCCTCCCACCCACCGCGGACGACGAGGGCCCGTCGGGCGCTGCTGGTCAAGATCGCTGCACGCTCCCATCTCGTGTCGCAGTACGGGCCCGCCCCGGTGGTGCCGCGGCTCCGGTCCCGGTGTGCACGGGCCCCCGTAAGGATGTGTGTTCGGATCGGTGACCGCAATGGGTTCTCGGCCGCCGCACCGCGGAACACCCAGGTCACGGCGGTGGAAGAACACACCGCCCGACGCCCCCGCCGCCGGGCCGCCACGGCGGCCCCCGCCGGGCCACGGCCTGCGCCGCGAACCGGGTCTGGACGGGCGCGTCGGGGGCGGGCCATGGTGTGCCATGCTGCTTCGCCAGTTGGAGTACCTGACCGCCCTGGCCCGAGAGCGCCACTTCGCCCGCGCCGCCGCCGTCTGCTACGTGTCCCAGCCGTCGCTGTCCGCCGGAATCCGCAGACTGGAGGCCGAGTTGGGGGTGGCGATCGTACGGCGCGGGCAGCGCTTCGAGGGGCTGACGCCCGAGGGCGAGCGGGTGCTCGCCTGGGCGCACCGGGTGCTCGCGGAGCGCGACACGCTGCGCCAGGAGCTGTCGGAGCTGCGCGGCGGGCTCACCGGGGTGCTGCGGCTCGGCGCCATCCCCACGGCGCTGACGGTGGCCTCGCTGCTGACCACCCCGTTCTGCGCGCGGCATCCGGGGACCCGGGTGACGCTGGTGGAGTCGCTGTCGTCCCGGGACATCGTGCGCCGGCTCGGGGACTTCGACATCGACATCGCAATGACGTACCTGGACGACGACGCGCTGCGCCATATGCGCGCCATCCCGCTGTACGAGGAGCGGTATGTGCTGCTGACCCCGGTCGACGGGCCGCTCGGCGGTGCGGGCGCCGCGGACGAGGGCGGGCGGGTGCGGTGGGCGCGGGTGGCGGCGCTGCCGCTGTGCCTGCTGTCGTCGCGGATGCGCAACCGCAGGATCGTCGACGAGTGCTTCGCCGCCGAGGGGGTCACGGCCAGGCCCGCGATCGAGACCGACACCGTGGCGGGCCTGTACGCGCATCTGGCGGCGGGCCGCTGGTCGAGCGTGGTCTCGCACGCCTGGCTGCACATGTTCGGGGTGCCCGAGGGCATGCGGGTGCTGCCGCTCGCCGGTCCGGCCCACGGTGCGCGGGTCGGGCTCGTGACGGTGGCCCGGACGCCAGAACCGCCGCTGCCCCGGGCCCTGTTGGCGGTGGCACGGGAGGCGGGGGTGCGGGAGGCGCTTGAGGAACTGCTGCGCAGCCATCTCGCGGCGGACTCCGGGCAGGCCGCCGTCCCCGGCACGGGCCCGGGTGCCGGGGGCTGAGCACCGGGTACCGGAAGGAAGCACCCCGGACGCGCTCGCCCCCGTACCGGCGGGCGACCACCTCCCGGGCAATGCGGCTGCCTCGGGTAATGCGGCTGTCTCTCGAATAATGCGGCCCCGGCCGCGCCTCGCACGGTCCGCCCGCGGCCCGGAGGCCGGGCACGCGGGCCCGCAGGGGTCGATAGCCGATCGCTATCGGCCCATAGAAACGTTCGTTTTGACCCTGGGGCACGGGCGGGGCGAGCGTGGACGCACACGCTCCCGCACCACCCGACATCCGACCGGTTGAGGAGCCGCCCTCCATGGCCAAGATCCTGTGCGTCCTCTACGACGACCCGGCGGACGGGTTTCCCCCCGCCTACGCCCGCGACGCGATCCCCGTCATCGACCACTACCCGAACGGCCAGACCGCCCCCACCCCGAGCGCCGTCGACTTCACCCCCGGCCATCTGCTCGGCAGCGTCTCCGGGGCGCTCGGTCTCCGTCCGTTCCTTGAGGCCGCCGGGCACACCCTGGTGGTCACCTCCGACAAGGACGGCGCCGACTCCGCCTTCGACCGGGAGCTGGCCGACGCGGACGTCGTGATCTCCCAGCCGTTCTGGCCCGCCTACCTCACCGCGGAGCGGATCGCCCGCGCGCCCCGGCTGAAGCTCGCCGTGACCGCGGGCATCGGCTCCGACCACGTCGACCTGGACGCGGCCATCGCGCACGGCGTGACCGTCGCCGAGGTGACGTACTCCAACAGCATCAGCGTCGCCGAGCACGTGGTGATGATGATCCTGTCGCTGGTGCGCAACTACCTGCCCGCGCACCGCGTCGTCCTCGACGGCGGCTGGAACATCGCCGACGCCGTCGCGCGCGCCTACGACCTGGAGGGCATGGACGTCGGCACCGTCGCGGCGGGCCGGATCGGGCTCGCGGTACTGCGCAGGCTCGCCCCCTTCGACGTGCGGCTGCACTACACCGACCGGCACCGGCTGCCGGAGTCGGTCGAGCGCGAACTGAACCTCACCTTCCACGAGTCGGCCGCCGCGATGGTGCCGCACTGCGACGTGGTCACCGTCAACGCGCCGCTGCACCCCGAGACCGAGGGGCTCTTCGACGACGCGCTGCTCGGCAGCATGCGGCGCGGCAGCTACCTCATCAACACCGCGCGCGCCAGGATCGCCGACCGCGACGCCGTGGTCAGGGCGCTGGAGAGCGGCAGGCTCGCCGGGTACGCGGGCGACGTCTGGTACCCGCAGCCCGCGCCCGCCGACCACCCGTGGCGGACGATGCCGCACCAGGGCATGACCCCGCACATCTCGGGCTCCACGCTGTCCGCGCAGGCCCGCTACGCGGCGGGCACCCGGGAGATCCTGGAGTCCTGGCTCGCCGGCACCCCGATCAGGGACGAGTACCTGATCGTGGACGGCGGACGGCTCGCGGGCGCGGGCGCGCACTCCTACTCCACCGGCACCTGAGCCGGGCGGCGCCCCGCGCCGCTCCTCCCGGCCGCCCCGGCGGCCCGGCGCCGCGCCCCCGGCGCCGACGGGTCTCGGCCACGGTGGCGCCGACCGCGCACACCACGGCCGGGGCCCCGGGCCGCGCCCCGTTGCCGGTGAGCGCGCCCGACCATACATCTGACGTCCGATGCCCTGGTAGCGTAGGCGAGGTCTGCGAGAGGGGCAGAGACGTGGAGAGTTCGTCCAGGCACGGTCCCCGGATGGTGCGGCAGCTCCTGCGCCAGGAGGTCGCCGACGGCATCAAGCGTTACATCCTCGACAACCGCCTGCGCCCCGGCGATCCGCTGCCCACCGAGACCGAGCTGTGCGCCGCGCTCGGCGCGAGCCGTTCAAGCGTGCGGGAGGCCGTGAAGGTCCTCGACGCGCTGGACATCGTCGAGGTGCGGCACGGACACGGCACGTACGTCGGCCGCCTCAGCCTCTCCGCGCTGGTCGAGAGCCTCACCTTCCGCGGTCTGCTCAGCCCGGGCGACGACGTGCGCGTCCTCGCGGACCTGGTGGACGTGCGGGAGCTGTTCGAGCGCGGCATGGCGGAACGCATCGTGGCCGCGCTCGACGCCCCCCGGCTGGCCGCGCTCGACGAGACGGTGCGCCGGATGCGGGAGCGCCCCGACGGCGAGGGGCGTGGCTTCGTGGAGGCCGACCGCGCCTTCCACGCGCTGCTGGTGGCGCCGCTCGGCAACGAGCTGATCGGGCAGCTCTCGCTCGCGTTCTGGGACGTGTACGCGGTGGTCTCCGGCGAGCTGCGGTCGCTGGCGCGTATCGACGAGAGGGCGACGGCCGACGCCCACCAGGGCATCGTGGACGCGGCACGCGCGGGCGACGTCGACGGCTTCACCCGGGCGGTCGCCGACCACTACGCGCCGGTACGACGCCGTATGGCGCGCGTGCGCCCGGGCGCGGACGCCTGAGGCGCCCCGGCGCGCACCGGACCGTGACGCCCGCGCGAACGCCGGTGTTCAGGCCCGGCGCCCCCAGGCCCGCGCGCGCCCGGCGCGTACGCCCTGGTAGCCGGCGACGCCGACGGCGCCCGCCAGCAGCGCGGCGCCGAGCACGAGCTGAGGGGTGCTCAGGGGGTTCTCGGCGGTGCCGAGCCCTGCCTTGACGCCCTTGTCCTCGGCCGGGTCCTGCGGATGGTGGTCCGCGTAGCCCGGCGCGGTGCCGTGCTGGTCCTGGGGCTCGGGGTGGCCGGGGGGCTTTGCGCCATGGTCGCGGCCCGGGTCCTCGCCGCCGCCTCCACCGCCGTCACCGCCCTCGTCGCCGTCGTGCCCCGGGGGTGTGTCCCACTGGGGCGACTCGCCCCAGCCGAGGTCCTTGCCCGCGCCCGGCTCGCGGTAGGGGTCCGACGCGTCCGCGTCGTCCGCGTCGGCTGCGTCGGCTGCGTCTTCCGCGGCGGCCGCGGCCGACCCGGAGTCGGAGGCGGGCGGCAGTCCCGAGGGCGGCTCCTCGCGCCATCCCTCGCCCTCCCGTTGCTCCCCGGCCCTGTCCGGGCCTGCCGCAGGGCCCGCGCAGCGCACCGCGGCGACCGGGCGGGCGCCGTCGGCCGCGGTGCGGCCCCCGCAGTCCCCCGCGGGCGCCGCGGCGGCGGCCGGGACCGCGGCGGCCGCCGCGATCGCCATCGCGCCGAGCACCGCCGCGGCGGCACGCTCCTTCGCCCGCATCGCATCGCTCCTTGGCTCGTCACCACGGGCACCCGGTGCGGATGCCCCGACGCGAAGAACGCTAGGAGCGGACCCGCGCGGGCGCCGCCCGGGCGGGTCCGTCCGAAGTACCGCGGTCGGCCGAGGGGGTGGGTCGGGCCCCGGGGCGACGGTGCGGGGTCAGGCCCCGGAGAGCACCGCGTCGATGCGGCCAAGATCCTCGTCCGAGAACTCCCGGGCGGTGACGGCGGCGATGCCGTCGTCGAGCTGGGCGGTGCTGCTCGCGCCGATCAGGACGGAGGTCACGGTGCGCATCGTCCAGGCGATCGCCATCTGGGCGAGGGTCTGGCCGCGGCCCTCGGCGATCGTGTTCAGCTCGCGCAGCCTGCCGAGGAGTTCGCCGGTCAGCCGCTCCGGGGTGAGGAAGGGGCTCGCGCCCGCCGCCCTGGAGTCCGCCGGGATGCCGTCGAGGTAGCGGCCGGTGAGCAGGCCCTGCTCCAGCGGGGAGTACGCGATGCAGCCCGCGCCGACCTCGTCGAGCGCCGCCACCAGGCCGTCCTCGATGGTGCGGTTGAGCATCGAGTACTGGGGCTGGTTGATCAGCAGCGGGGTGCCGAGTCCTTCCAGGATGCGGGCGGCCCGCCTGGTCTGCTCAGGCGTGTAGTTGGACACGCCGACGTACAGCGCCTTGCCCTGCTGTACTGCGCTGTGCAGGGCGCCCATGGTCTCTTCGAGCGGGGTGTCCGAGTCGAAGCGGTGCGAGTAGAAGATGTCGACGTAGTCGAGGCCCGTCCTGGCGAGGCTCTGGTCGAGGGAGGCCAGCAGGTACTTGCGCGAGCCGAACTCCCCGTAGGGCCCCGGCCACATCAGGTACCCGGCCTTGGTGGAGACGATCAGCTCGTCGCGGTAGGGGGCGAGGTCGGCCGCCAGCACCCGGCCGAAGACCTCCTCGGCGGCGCCCGGCGGCGGGCCGTAGTTGTTCGCCAGGTCGAAGTGGGTGATCCCGAGGTCGAAGGCGCGCCGCAGGATGTCCCGCTGCCGCTCGGCGGGGCGGTCGGGCCCGAAGTTCTGCCACAGGCCGAGGGAGAGCGCGGGCAGCTTCAGACCGCTGCGGCCGACGCGGCGGTAGGGCATGGCGGCGTACCGGTCGGGATGTGCGGTGTACAACGGCGCTCCTGCGAGAGGTGAGTGGTCCTGAGGTGCGTGTCGTGAGCAAGCATGTCATGGGCCCCGGGCCGGGCGGCCTGCCGGTCCTGGGGGAATTCCCCCAGGGAAAGACGGGGGTCGGCCGCGATCCGCCGGGGCCACGGCGTGCCTAGCGTGAGGTGCCGTAGGGGGCCGCGGTGTGCGGCCCGCACGGTGACGACACGGCCTGGAACGCCACGGGGAGCCTCATGATCGACGTACGGAATCTGACCAAGCGCTACGGGCCCGAGGTGGCCGTGGAGGCGTTGGACTTCACGGTGCGGCCCGGCGGTGTCACCGGGTTCCTCGGCCCCAACGGCTCGGGCAAGTCGACGACCATGCGGATGATCATGGGGCTTGACCGGCCCGACACCGGCCACGCGCACATCGGGGGCCGCCCCTACCGGCGGCTGCGGTGGCCGCTGCGCGAGGTGGGGGCGCTGCTCGACGTGCGCGGCTTCCACCCGGGGCGTACCGCGCGTGCGCATCTGACGGCGCTGGCCGCGGGCGGCGGCATCGCGGCAGGGCGGGTCGACGAGGTGCTGGAGACCGTGGGCCTCGCCTCGGTGGCGGAGCGGCGCGCGGGGAAGTTCTCGCTGGGGATGGCGCAGCGCCTCGGTATCGCGGCGGCGCTGCTCGGCGACCCCGGGGTACTGCTGCTCGACGAGCCGGTGAACGGGCTCGACCCCGAGGGGGTGCGCTGGGTGAGGACGCTGGTGAGGTCGCTGGCGGCGGAGGGCAGGACGGTGCTGCTGTCCAGCCATCTCATCGCGGAGATGGCGCTGACCGCCGACCGGCTGCTGGTGATCGGCCGGGGCCGGCTTGTCGCGGACGCGTCGGTGGCGGAGCTGACCGCGGACGGCGGCACCCTGGAGGAGGCGTTCCTCCGGCTGACGGGGGACGGGGCGGAGTACCGGGGCCTTGCGCCGGGGCGTACCCGGGAGTCCGGGTCCACCGCGGGCGGACGGGGGCGGCGATGAGCGCGACGACGGCGGCACCGGCGGGCACGCGCGCCGGGGGCGTGGGGCTGCGGCACGCGGCCCGGATGGAGTGGATCAAGCTGCGCAGCCTGCGCTCGCCGCTGTGGGCCCTGCTGCTCGTGGTGGTCACCATGATCGGCACCGGGGTGGTCACCATGGCGAACACCGAGGCGCCCGGCGGCGGGGGCGGCGGCGCGGGCTTCGACCCGACCAACAACGTACTGGCGGGCATCGCCTTCGGGCAGCTCGTCGTCGGCGCCGTAGGGGTGCTGGTGGTCACCGGCGAGTACACGACGGGCTCGATCAGGACCACGCTTGCCGCGGTCCCCAACCGGCCGCTGCTGCTCGGCGCCAAGGCCGCGGTGTTCGGAGGGCTCTCACTGGTGGTGGGCGAGGTGGTCACGGTGGTGACGTTCCTCGTCGGCAGGGCCGTGCTCTCGCCCGACGTGCCGAAGCCCGAACTGGGCGACGGCGGTGTGCTGCGGGCGGTGCTGCTCTCCGGGCTCTACCTGCCGATGATCGGGCTGATCGGGGTCGGCCTCGGCGCGCTCGTGCGGCACACCGCGGGGGCGCTCGCCGGCCTGGTCGGGGTCACCCTGGTGCTGCCCGCCATGGCCGCCGGGTTCACCGGGACCACCGTCGCGAGGTTCTTCCCCACGCTGATCGCCGGGAACTCCCTGGCGGTGAGCAGGCCGCTGCACGACATGCTGTCGCCCTGGGCCGGCCTCGGCCTGATGTGCCTCTACACGGCGCTCGCGCTGGCCGCCGGGGCGGTGGTGATCGGCCGACGGGATGCCTGAGACGGGCACGGGGCGCGAGACTGTGTGCGTGCCCGAGACCCGTTCCCCCGCGCCCCGGCGGTCCGCCGGGCCGCGGCGCGCCGCCCCGGCGGGCACCGTGCTCGCCGGGGCGCGCACCGTGCTGCGGACCCCGCTGACGGGGCGCGCCTGGGCCGAGGCCGCGCACTGCCTCGCCGGGCTGCCGCTCGCGGCGCTGGGCTTCGCGCCGGTGCTCGTACTGCTCGCGGCGGGCTTCGGACTGCTGGTGTCCATCGTCGGCGCCGTGCTGGGGGCGCTGCTGATGGCGGCCTCGCTCGGCCTGTCCCGCGGGTTCGGCGCGGCGCACCGTGGGCTCACGGCGCTGCTACTGCGGGAGCGGATTCCGGCGCCGCCGCCGGTGGAGCGCCCGGGCGGCATGTTCTCCCGGCTCGACGCGCGGCTGCGGGACCGGCACGGCTGGCGGTGTCTGGCGTACGTCCTGCTGAAGCTGCCGCTCGCGGCGCTCGGCTGGTACGCGGTGATGTGCTGGGCCATCGCGCTGTTCGACCTGACGGCGCTGCCGCGCTGGGCCTTCGCGCTGCAACGCGCCGAGGGCGGGGCGCGGGTGGGGCCGCCGCTGACCCCGCTGCCGTTCGGGGAGCCGCCGCAGTTCCCGGTGGCGTCGAGCGCGGTCCTCACGACGGCGGTGGGCCTCGGCCTGCTCGTGCTCGCGCCCTGGCTGACCCGGCTCGTGGTGATGGCGGACCGCAGGCTGGCCAGGGAGCTGCTGGGCCCCGGGACACTGGCGCAGCGGGTGCGCGACC
The DNA here is from genome assembly GCF_044457285.1 of Streptomyces sp. NPDC050560. Classification (NCBI taxonomy): domain Bacteria; kingdom Bacillati; phylum Actinomycetota; class Actinomycetes; order Kitasatosporales; family Streptomycetaceae; genus Streptomyces; species Streptomyces sp. NPDC050560. The sequence continues at coordinate 485,155 of NZ_JBITGT010000003.1, read as the reverse complement.
TGGAGGAGACCAGGGCGCTCGCGGTGGACGACGCGGCGGCCGTACTGCGCCGGGTGGAGCGCGATCTGCACGACGGCGCCCAGGTCAGGCTGGTGGCGCTGGCGATGAGTCTGGACATGATCAGGGAGCGTCTCGGGCCCGCGGACGGGCCGCTCGACCGGGCGGGGCTGCGCCGGCTGGTCGACACGGCGCACCACAACGCGACCGAGGCCGTCGTGGAGCTGCGCGACCTGGCGCGCGGCCTGCACCCCCCGGTGCTCGACGACGGCCTGCCGGACGCGCTGGCGACGCTCGCCGCCCGCAGCTCCGTCCCGGTGCGCCTCGCGGTGGACGTGCCGCGGCGGCCCACGGCGGCCATCGAGACCATCGCGTACTTCTGCGCGGCCGAACTGCTGGCGAACGCCATCAAGCACAGCGGCGCCAGGCGGGCCGAGCTGAGCGCGGTGGCCGAGGGCGGGCTGCTGCGGCTGCGGCTCACCGACGACGGGCGCGGCGGGGCGCGGCAGGCGCCGGGCGGCGGCCTCGATGGTCTTGCGCAGCGGGTGCGCACGGTGGACGGGGCGCTGGACGTCGACAGCCCGGACGGCGGCCCCACGGCCGTCACCGTCGAGCTTCCGATGCGGGCGTGAGAGCATGCCCGCCATGCGTGTGGTGATCGCGGAGGACGCCTCCGTGCTGCGGGAGTTGCTGGCCCAGATGCTGGGCGAGCACGGCTACGAGGTGTGTGCGGCGGTGGGCGACGGCGAGGCGCTGCGGGCCGCCGTGGCCGAGCACGGGCCGCGGGTGACGGTGGTGGACATCAGGATGCCGCCGACCCACACCGACGAGGGGCTGCGGGCCGCGCTCGACATCCGCAGGGACCACCCGGGCACCGGGGTGCTGCTGTTCTCGCAGTACGTGGAGACCCGCTATGTGACGCGGCTGCTGGCGGCGGGCTCGTCCGGGGTGGGCTACCTGCTGAAGGACCGGGTGGCGAACGTGGCCGAGTTCGTGGACGCCCTGTCCCGGGTGGCGGCGGGCGGCACCGCGCTGGACCCGGAGGTCGTCACCCAGCTCGCCGGGGCGGGGCGGCGCGCGGACGCGCTGGAGTCGCTGACGGCGCGGGAGCGCGAGGTGCTGTCGCTGATGGCGCAGGGCCGCTCCAACACCGCGATCGCCCAGGGCCTGGTGGTCTCCCCCGGCACGGTGGAGAAGCACGTGGCGGCCATCTTCACCAAGCTGGACCTCCCGGTGTCGGAGGACGACAACCGCCGGGTACTGGCCGTCATCCGGTACCTGAACAGCTAGGCGGACTCCGGGGCGGGGCCGGGAAACACGAGCAGCACAGGCCACCCGGGGCGTATGGGCAGCACGGAGGAAGGGGACGCGCGCGTGAGTGACTCGTTGGGGATCGCCGTACTGGGGGCGGGCCGCATGGGCGGGGACCATGTGCGCCGGATCGACCGGCTGGTCGGCGGCGCGCATGTGGCCGCCGTCGCCGACACGGACCCCGCGCGCGCCTCGGCCGCGGTGGCCGCCGTCCGCGGCGCGGGGGCGTTCACCGACCCGGTGGCGGCGATGGACGCGCCGGGCGTCGGCGCGGTGCTGGTGGCCTCGCCCGGGCCCGACCACGAGGCGGCGCTGCTCGCCGCGTTCGAGCGGGGGCTCCCGGTGCTCTGCGAGAAGCCGATGACCCCGGACGCCGAGGGCGCGCTGCGGGTGATGGCCGCGGAGGAGCGCGCCGGGCGGCGGCTGCTCCAGGTCGGCTTCATGCGCCGCTACGACCGCGAGTACCTGCGGCTGAAGGAGCTGCTCGACGGGGGCGGCCTGGGGCGGGCGCTGCTGCTGCACTGTGTGCACCGCAACGTGTCGTCGCCGCCGGGGTTCACCTCCGCGATGATGATCAACAGCAGTGTGTCGCACGAGATCGACGCGGCCCGCTGGCTGCTCGGGCAGGAGATCACGGCGGTGACGGTGGTGCGTCCCGGGGTCTCGTCCGGTGCGCCGGAGGGGCTTCAGGACCCCCAGCTCGTGGTGTTCGAGACGGACGGCGGCGCGGTGGTGGACGTGGAGGTCTTCGTCAACTGCGGCTTCGGCTACCAGGTGCGCTGCGAGGCGGTGTGCGAGCGGGGCAGCGCCAGGATCGGCGAGGACCACGCCGTGCTGGTGACGTCGGGCACCACGGCGGCGCGGGAGGTCCCGCGGGACTATCTGACCCGGTTCGAGGACGCGTACGACCGCGAGGTGCGGGCGTGGGTGGACGCCACCAGGGCGGGCACGGTGACGGGCCCCTCGGCGTGGGACGGCTACGCGATGGCGGTGGCGGCGGAGGCCGGGGTGCGCGCGCTGGACGAGGGGCGGCGGGTGGCGGTGCCGCGGGCCGAGCGGCCCCGCTTCTACGACGGGGCGTGAGGGCCGCACGGCAGCACGCGCGGACGGCGGGGGCGGACCGGGCCGTGCCCGTCCGCCCCCGCCCTGTCCACGCGCTTCACGCCCTTCTGCTCGTGCCCTTCTCCGGTTTGGTGACGGGCTTCGGGAGGGAGTCCTCGATCTCCTCGCGCAGCTCCCTGATCTTCGGGTCGCGGGCGTACTGGTGGGTGAGCCGGTACATCTGACGGAGCCTCACCCAGGTGCGCTGGGAGGAGTTCGACCCCATCGACACCAGGGCGAGGCGGGCGTAGTGGTCCGCCTGGTCCGGGTCGTCGTCGATGAAGTACCCCGCCGCCAGGGAGAGGTTGTCGAAGATCTCCGAGCGCGACCTGGCCTCGTCGCGCAGGGACAGCGCCCGCTTGGCGGGGCCCTGTACGAGCGAGGCCGCCTTGGGGTCGTGCTCCGCCAGGGTGCGGTAGGCCAGCGCCTGCATGCCGTAGAGGTCGGCCTCCTCGAACATCTGCATCCAACTCGGGGGCGGCACATCCCCCTTGTCGGACGCGAACAGCTCCTCGGCGACGCCGAGGGTGCGGCGCATCGCCTGCCCGTTGCCCATGGACGCCTGTGCCCACGCCTCGATGGTCGCGAGCATGGCGCCGGTGCGGGGCAGGGTCTGGGCGCCCGAGCCCGACTTGGCGAGTTTCATCAGGTCGAGCGCGTCGTCGGGCTTGCCCAGGTGCACCATCTGGCGTGCCGCCCTGGACAGGGCCTCGCCCGCGCGTGGCCGGTCGCCGCTCTCACGGGCCGCGTGCGCGGCGATGACGAAGTACTTCTGTGCCGTCGGCTCCAGGCCGACGTCGTGGGACATCCAGCCCGCGAGCACCGCCAGGTTGGCGGCGACACCCCACAGGCGGCGTTGCAGATGCTCCGGGTGCCGATAGGTGAGCATGCCGCCCACCTCGTTCAACTGGCCTACGACGGCCTTGCGTTGGAGTCCGCCGCCGCGTGCCGCGTCCCAGGCGCGGAACACCTCGACGGAGCGTTCGAGTTCTTCTATCTCCTGCGACCCGATGGGGGCGGCCTCATAGCGGTCGTACCCAGCGGGGTCGGCGTGCAGGGGCGGGTCGGAGTGGGGGGATCGGGTGGTGAGGGCCGGGTCGGTGTGCAGCCAGTCGTGCATGGCGCTGCTGAGTGCGGAGCCCGCGGCGAGTGCGGAGCCCGCGCCCACCAGACCGCGTCGGTTGAGCATGAGGTCCATTCCCGTGAATTCGGTGAGGACCGCGGCAGTCTGCCCGGGCGTCCACGGCAGGCCGTCCGAGGGCTCGTCGCCCCCGCCGCCCCGCCGTCTGCCGGCGCGCCCGTGCCTGACCAGTCCGAGGTCCTCGATGGTCACGACACGGCCGAGTTGCTCGGTGAACAGCTTCGCCAGCACCCTGGGCACGGGATCGCGGGGGATCTCCCCCATGTCGATCCAGCGCCGCACCCGAGAGGTGTCGGTGGCCAGCTGGGGGTGGCCCATGGCTGCCGCCTGCCGGTTCACCAGTCTCGCGAGTTCGCCCTTGGACCATCCGGCGATGCCGAACAGGTCCGCCAGGCGGGTGTTGGGTTGTCCGCTCACGTAAAGCCCCCAGGTTCTCGGCTGGGTCGACAGTAGCCCCCTGGCAGATGCGCGGCGACTATTCGCCAGGGTTCGCCAGGGTCCGCCAGATGGTGTGCCAGTGGGCACCCGGTGTCAGGTAGGAGCGCGCCGCCCCGGCCCGTCTGCCGCCGCGCTCCCCAGGGTGCGGGGGTCCGGGCCCGGGTGGCGTACCGAAACCACAGGCACATGAAGGGATCTGTATCGCCCATGTACGTAGTGCCGTCCTCCGTGTCAGGTCCGTCGCGGGCGCGGTACGCCCCCGCCACCACGCGGTCGCCGTCGCCGCCGGGCCTCGGTCTCGGGCCCCGCACCGGTCAGGTGCCGAGGGCGCTGGCGGGCCGCCGGGCCGACCAGGCCAGGGCGTTGGCGGTCCCCGGCAGGCTCGACCTCTCGGGGGCCCAGGGGGCGCAGGTGCGTACGGCTCTCGCCGCGGTGCGGCGGATCTGCCCCGAGTTCACGCCCGTGCAACTGCTGCGCCGCAGCGGCCGTTCCGTGCTGCTGGTGGGCACCGTGGGCCGGGGCACCGCGGTGGCGAAGTGTTTAGTCGACCACTCCCCCGCCTGGATGGAGCGCATCCGGCACGAAATAGCTGCCTACCGCGCCTTCGTCAGGAACCGACCACCGGTGCGGGTGCCGAAGCTGATCGCCGCGGACCCGGCGACCTGCACGCTGGTGATCGAGCGGCTGCCCGGCCGGGTGGCGGCGCTCCAGCGGCACCCGGTGCAGGCCCCGCCGCGCGTCGACATCCACGCGGCGCTCGGCGCGATCTGCCGTGTCAACCGGTGGCAGCCGCCCGAGGGCACGTTCGGCCGGCCGCTGGACTACGCGTCCCGTATCTCCCGGTACCACGAGCTCGGCCTGTTCACCGACCGCGACCTGGGCGACCTGCAGAAGCTGCTGCACGGCATCGCGCACTCGGCGGCGGGCCGCGGCGGGCTGATGCAGTTCTGCCACGGGGACGCGCTGCTCTCCAACATGCTGCTCTCGCCCACCGGTACGGCGCTGGTCGACTGGGAGCACGCGGGCTGGTACCTGCCGGGCTACGACCTCGCCACCGCGTGGGCCGTGCTCGGGGACGCCCCGCTGGCGCGCCGCGCGATCAGCCAGCAGGCACAGCTCGCGGGCCCGGCGGCGCGCGACGCGTTCCTGGTGAACCTGATGCTGGTGCTCACCCGGGAGATCCGGATGTACGAGACCGCCGTCCAGCGGGGCCTGCGCGATCCGCAGCCCGCGCAGCGCGGCACCCCCCAGCCCACCGGAGGCGCGAGCGGCGAGGAGCAGCGGCTGCTGCTGCGGCGGTTGCACGACGACTGCCAGCTCGCCCGTGAGGCGGTGCGGGCGGCCGTCGGGACCCGATAGCACCGCGACCCGCAGCGCCCCGTACCTCCCCCGGCCGATCGTCAGGCGCCTGTGCAAAAACCTTCTGTCCAGCGGGAACTGAGGGCGCGTCAGCGTGATCGAGCAGGGCGGCGCAGGACGCGGGCGGCATTTCGCGCGCGTGGTGCCGGCCGCACCCCCACGGCGGCCGGCACCGCGGGAAGCCGACCCGCACACAGGACGAGGGCGCCCGCACATATGACGAGGGCGGTGGACGCGAGGGGCGTCCACCGCCCTCGTGACCGCCGGGCGCGGGTGTTCGTCAGCGCTGCTGGAACAGCTCGGCGGGCAGCGGCTTCAGCAGGGCGTAGAGGTCGTCGGTGATGGGCCGGTCCCAGGCGGCGATGGTGACGAGCACGCCGTCGCTGCGGTCGAACTGGACGCAGGAGATCCGGTCCTCCGAGAGCTTGACCCTGCGCACCACCAGGAGATTGTCCCCCTGCATCACGGGGACGTCCTCGGAGCCGACGACGGTGATCTCCTCGTCGTTCTCCAGCGCGACAAGCAGTTGGCCGACCTCGAAGGGGATCTCGCCTTCGGCGACCTCGCGGGCCGGGGAGCCCTCGGGGAGGTTGCCGATGATCATCGCGGGGCCTCGGCCGCCGAAGAGGTCGTACCGCAGGAACACCCCCTGGCAACTGCCGTCCGGCGCGGGCAGCAGCCCCGCGCCGAGATTGCCGGGCCAGTCGCCCGGGTCCATCGCGAGGACGTCGAAGTCCGGGCCCGCGGGGGTGGCGGCGCTGCGGCGGCGGAGGAAGGACATGGGGCCCATGGTACGTGCCCCCGCGATCCGCGCCGCCACCTGCCGCCCAGCGGTGGCCGCCGCCGCGGGGCTAGGCTTCCGGGCATGTTTTTCGGCACTGATTACACGCTGGAGCGCCGCCTCGCCCGGGTGGAGCGCAAACTCGACCTGGTCCTGCGGCACCTGGGCGTCCAGGACGACGACCCGGACCTCGCGGAGGTGCGCGCACTCGTGCGCGAGGGCAGGACGATCCAGGCGGTGAAGGTCCACCGCGAGGCCACCGGCGCGAGCCTCAAGGAGGCCAAGGACGCGGTCGACGCCATCAAGGCGAAACTCCTCTGACGCACGCGGCCTCACGAGGCAGTTCACAAGGCGGACGCCGCCAGCGGCGGTGGCGGCGGCATCCGCGGGAGGGTGCGGGAGCGGTGGGGGACGTCGTCGTCGACTACTGGCGGGCCGGGCTCGACGCGGTTCCCGGGGAGGTGTGGCGGGGCCGGGACACCGAGGTGCTGGTGCTCGCCGGGAACCGGCTCACCGCGCTGCCCGCGGCGGTCGGCGGCCTCGGCGCGCTGCGCACGCTGGACCTCGGTCACAACCGGCTGTCCTCGCTGCCCCCCGAGATCGGCCTGCTGACCGGGCTCGACCGCTGTCTCTACGTGCACGGCAACCGGCTCGCCCGGCTCCCCGACGAGGTGGGGCGGCTGCGGCTGCTGCGCTATCTGAACGCGGGCGACAATCCGCTGGCCGCGCTGCCCGAGACGCTGGGCGGCCTCGTGTCGCTGGTGGAGCTGCGGCTCCAGGGCTGCGGGCTCACCCGGCTCCCGGACGGCGTCGGCGGGCTCGGGCGGCTGCGGGAGCTGTGGCTGCGCGGCAACCGGCTCACCGGACTGCCCGCGTCGTGTGCGGCGCTGCGGGAGCTGCGGGAGGTGGAGCTGCGGGAGAACGCGCTGCGCTCGGTGCCCGCCGCGCTGCGCGGGCTGCCGCTGCTGCGGCGGCTCGACCTGCGGGCCAATCCGCTTGCGGGGGTGGCGGACTGGGTGGCGGGGCTGCCCGCGCTGGAGAAGCTCGACCTGCGCTGGACGGGGGTGCGGCCGTCCCCCGCCGCGCTGCGGGAGCTGGCGGGGCGTGGCTGCGAGGTGCTGTGGTGAGCCGCGGGCGGTGCGCTCAGCCGAGGTCCGCCGTGTCGAGTTCGCCCGGCGGTACGACGGCGACGGGCGCTGCGGCGTGCAGCAGCACGGCGTGGGTGACCGAGCCGAGCAGCCTGGCGGGGTTGCGCAGCCTGCGGTGGTGGCGGCCGACGGCGACGAGTTCGGCGCCCTGCGAGGCGGCCACGATGTGCCCTGCGGCGTCCCCCGAGGCCACCCGCAGCTCCACCGTGACGCCGGGGCAGCGCCGCCGGTAGGGCGCGAGGATCTCCTCCATCTGGTCGGCGATGGCGGCCTGGGCGGCCTGCTCGTCCTCGACGCTCGGGGTGAAGTCGCCCGCCGCCGTCCACACGTACGAGGGCCAGGGGAACGCCGAGACGACCTCCAGGGTGGCGGAGCGCCTGGCCGCGGCGGCGAAGGCGAACCGCAGCGTGTTGTCGTCGGGCGCGTCGGCGGAGACCCCGGCGACGACCCTGGGCCCCTCGACGAGGGACCGCTCGCCGTGCGCCTGGCGCCCGGGGCGCGGCACCACGACGACGGGGCAGTCCGCGTCGCGGGCCGCGGCCATGCCGTTGGAGCCGAGCAGCAGGCTGGCGAAGCCGCCGCGGCCGCGGGAGCCGAGGACCATGAGCTGGGCGCTCGACCCCAGCTCCGGCAGGGCGGCGGCGGGCGCGCCCTCGACACTGAGGTACTCCAGGTCGGGCAGGTCGCCGCGGCCCTCGAAGCGGGCCCGGGCCCCGGCGAGCACGGGGTCCTCCGCGGGCAGCTCGTCCCCGGCGACCAGTACCTCGGGCTGGGCCCAGGCGGCGTACTGGCGTACGTGGACGAGCCGCAGCACCGCCCCGCGCAGCCGGGTCTCGCCGATGGCCCAGTCGAGGGCGCGCGCGCTGTCGTCGGAGCCGTCGACGGCGACGATGACGGGCAGACTGCTCATGGGTCCCTCGTCTCCGGCACGTGGCCTTGCTGGGCTGCTACCCCCCAGCGTCGCCCAGCGACCCCGCGCGGCGCGGGGGCGGCGGCTCCCGTGTCCGGAAAATGCCCCGGATGCCATCGGGCCGGCCGGTCACACGCGGGCCTCCCGCGGCCGGGGGGAACCTGGCGCGTTCCGTCCGCACCGGGGGCCGAGGGCTTCGCCTCGCGGCCGGGGGCCGGTCGTCCGCGGGTCAGGTGAGGTCGAAGTCGCCCGCGCGTGCGCCGTGGACGAAGGCGCCCCACTCGTCCGGGGTGAAGATCAGCGAGGGGCTGCCCGGGCTGTCGCCGTTGCGCATCGCGATGAAGCCCTCGACGAAGGCGATCTCCACGTCGCCCCGGCCGTTGCTGCTCGACTGCCAGTCGGCGTTGCTGAGATCGAGGTCCGGCTTGTTCCAGCCACCGGGTGCCGTGCTCTGGCCCGTCCGGGTGGTGCTGTTGGGCACGTCCGTGCTCCTCTCGATGCGGCTGTCCGGCGCCAGCGTACTCGCGCGAGGGGGCCGAACGGGTGAAGCACCGGCGCCACGCACCGCGGCCCGCGCCCCGGGCACGGGTGTGGCACCGGTGCCTTGACGTGGCCCCGGGTGGCTGGATTACTGAGGCCATGCCGATGGATGCCGGGGAGTCGCTTGAGGCGGGGGCGCTGCGGGCGGTGCAGCTCGAACGGCTGCGGAAGACGCTCGCGCGGGTGTACGAGCGGGTGCCGTTCTACCGGGAGGCGTTCGACCGGGCGGGGGTGCGGCCGGAGGACTGCCGCTCGCTCGACGACCTGGCCCGCTTCCCCTTCACCGCCAAGTCCGATCTGCGGGACGCGTATCCGTACGGCATGCTCGCGGTGCCGCGATCCGAGGTGCGGCGGCTGCACGCGTCGAGCGGGACGACGGGGCAGCCCACGGTCGTCGCGCACACCGCGGGCGACCTGTCGGTCTGGGCCGACCTGGTGGCGCGCTCGATCAGGGCCGCGGGCGGCAGGGCCGGGATGACGGTCCATGTGGCGTACGGCTACGGGCTCTTCACCGGCGGGCTCGGCGCGCACTACGGCGCGGAGCGGCTCGGCTGCGCGGTGGTCCCGGCGTCCGGCGGGATGACGGAGCGGCAGGTGCGGCTCATCCGGGACCTGCGGCCTGAGGTCATCATGGTGACGCCCTCGTATCTGCTCACCATCCTCGACGAGTTCGAGCGGCAGGGCGCCGACCCCCGTGACACCTCGCTCGAAGTGGGCGTGCTGGGCGCGGAGCCGTGGACGGACGCGATGCGGGCGGAGATCGAGGAGCGGTTCGCCATCCGGGCGCTGGACATCTACGGGCTCTCCGAGGTGATGGGCCCCGGGGTGGCGCAGGAGTGCGCGGAGACCAGGGACGGGCCCCATCTGTGGGAGGACCACTTCCTGCCCGAGGTGGTCGACCCGGTCACCGGAGAGGTGCTGCCCGACGGGGAGCGCGGGGAGCTGGTGCTGACGACCCTCACCCGGGAGGCGATGCCGCTGGTGCGCTACCGCACCAGGGACCTGACCAGGCTGCTGCCCGGCACCGCGCGGGTGTTCCGGCGGATGGAGCGGATCACGGGCCGCAGCGACGACATGGTGATCGTGCGCGGGGTGAACCTCTTCCCGACGCAGGTGGAGGAGATCGTGCTGGGCACGGCGGGCGTGGCGCCGCACTTCCAGCTCCGGCTGACCAGGCGGGGGCGGATGGACGAGCTGACGGTGCGCGCCGAGGCCAGGGCGGGCGCGGCGGCCGGGGTGCGGGAGGCGGCGGCCCGCACGATCGCGGCGCGGATCAAGGACGCGGCCGGGGTGACGGCGGCGGTGGAGATCGTCGACCCGGAGTCGCTCGAACGGTCGGTCGGCAAGATCCGGCGGGTCGTCGACCTCCGGGAGCGGGAGGCCGGATAAGCCTCGTCCCGCCCGTCTCCCGGCGTCCCGCGCGCCCGCTACCGCCCCAGTACCGCCATGGCCGCGTTGTGCCCGCCGATGCCGCTCACTCCCCCGCCGCGCACCGCGCCCGCCCCGCACAGCAGCACGTTGGGGTGGCCGGTGGCGACGCCCCAGCGGTGGGCCGCGTCCGTGCCCCCTGCGGCCCCGTCGGGGTGCGCGCCGTCCTCCAGGTAGGGGAACGCGAGGTCGCCGTGGAAGATATGGCCGCCGGGCAGCCGCAGATCGCGCTCCAGGTCGAGCGGTGACCTGACCTCGATACAGGGCCTCCCCTCGGCGTCCCTGGCGAGGCAGTCGCGCACCGACTCGCCGAGACGGGCGTCGAGTTGGTCGAGGGCGGCCTCGGCGAGGGCGTCGCGCACCCGGTCGTTGGCGCCGCGGAAGAGCCTGGCGGGGGTGTGGAGGCCGAAGAGGGTGAGGGTGTGCCAGCCGCGCTCGGCGAGGCCGGGGCCGAGGATGCTGGGGTCGGTGAGGGTGTGGCAGTAGACCTCGGAGGGCGGCGCCTTCGGCGGTGTGCCCGCCGCCGCCTGCGCGTAGGCGCGCTCCAAAGCGTCGTACCCCTCCGCGATGTGGAAGGTGCCCGCGAACGCCTCGTGCGGTTCGACGGTGGGGTCGCGGAGCGCGGGGAGCCGTTCGAGCAGCATGTTGATCTTGAGTTGGGCGCCCTCGGCGGGGGCAGGGGGCACCTCGTCGAGCAGGGTGGCCAGTTCCTGGCGCGAGGTGTTCACCAGGACGTGCCGGGCGGCGAGCGTTCCCTCGTCGGCGGCGGCGCGGTAGGCGACCTCGGCGCGGGTGCCGTCGGTCTCGACGCGGGTGGCCTCGTGCCCGGTAGCGATCTCGGCCCCGGCGGCGCGCGCGGCGTCGGCGAGCCCGGAGGTGAGGGCGCCCATCCCGCCGACGGGCACGTTCCAGTCGCCGGTGCCGCCGCCGATGACGTGGTAGAGGAAGCAGCGGTTCTGCCGCAGCGAGGGGTCGTGGGCGCGTACGAAGGTGCCGATCAGGGCGTCGGTGAGGACCATGCCCCGTACCAGGTCGTGCTGGAAGTACTCCTCGACGCCGAGCCCGATCGGCTCCTCGAAGAGCAGCCGCCAGGTGGTGGCGTCGCCGACCCGCTCCCGCAGCTCGGAGCGGGTCGGCAGCGGCTGGGTGAGGGTGGGGAAGACGCTGCGGGCGGCCTCGGCGAGCCGGCCCTGGAAGGCGCGCCACGCGGTGTGCTCGCGGGCGCCCCCGGTCAGCCGCTCGAAGGACTCGGCGGTGCGCTCCTCGTCGCCGACCAGCAGGCCCCCCGTGCCGTCCGGGGTGTAGGAGGAGACCGGGCGTTTGCGGACGGTGAAGCGCAGCCCGAGGTCGTCGACGATGCGGTCGGGCAGCAGGCTGACGAGGTACGAGTAGCGGGAGAGCCGGGCGTCGACCCCGGCGAAGGGGCGGGTGGAGACGGCCGCGCCGCCCGCGGTCCCCAGGCGTTCGAGGACGATCACGGAGCGTCCCGCTCCGGCGAGGTAGGCCGCGGCCACCAGGCCGTTGTGTCCGCCCCCGACAATCACCGTGTCATACGCGCTACGAGCAGGCATATTTCTTGGTAGCACGGGAGGGTCGAGCCGCCAACCGGGCGCCCGTCGGCGGGGGTGTCAGCCCTGCTCTGCACCGCCGCGGGCCGCGGCGACCGAGCGCCGTACGTCCGCGGCCTCCCCCTTCCTGCCGACCTGTTCGAGGCACTGGGCACGGTCCTCAAGGGCCGTGAGGGTGTCGGGGTGGTCCGCGCCGAGGACGCGCTCCCTGGCCGCCGCCAGCTCCTCGCACTCGCGCAGCGCCTCGGGCCAGCGCCGCAGCCAGCGCAGCCCGACGGCGACCTCGCGCTGGCTGACCAGGGTGTCGTCGTGGTCCCTGCCGAGGACCCTGCGGCGCAGCGCGCACACGGCGCGGGCCTCGGCGACCGCCTCCTCCCAGCGGCCGAGGCGGCCGAGGTTGACGCCGAGGCCGTGCCGGGCGCGCAGCGTCTCGGGGTGCTCGGGGCCCTGGGCGCGGCTGCGGGCCGCGACCAGGCCGCGGTAGAGGTCGAGCGCCTCCGCGCTGCGGCCGAGGCGGCCGAGGCTGATGCCGATCTCGTAGTGGACGGCGAAGGTGTCGGGGTGGGCGGGGCCGAGGACGTCGGCGCGGGCCCTGGCGATGCCGCGGTAGGTCTCCAGGGCGCGGGCCCAGTGGCCGAGCTGGCCGAGCGCGTAGGCGACCTCGTAGAGGGTGGCGAGGGTGTCGGGGTGGCGGGCGCCGAGTACGCGGGCGCGGGCGACGGCGACGTCGTGCGCCATGTGGTACGAGTCCTCGGTCCTGCCGAGCCGGTTCAGGTTGCAGGCCAGGTTGTGGCGGCAGCGCAGGGTGTCGGGGTGGTCGGGGCCCGCGGTGCGCTCGCGGGCGGTGAGGACGGCGGTGTAGACGCGGTGTGCCTCCTCGTGGCGGCCGAGCCTGCCAAGTTCGAAGGCGGTCTCCTGGCGGGCGGCCAGGGTGTCGGCGTGGTCCTCGCCGAGCGCGGCGGTGCGGCCGTCCACGACGTCCCGGTACTCGTCGAGGGCGTCGGCGGCGCGCCCGGTGCGGCTGAGCGCGAAGGCGGCCTCGTAGCGGCTGGCGAGGGTGTCGGGGTGGGCGGGGCCGAGCAGGGCGGCCCTGGCGGCGGCGACCTCGCGGTGCCGCTCGTACGCCTGCCGCCAGTCGCCGCGGTCGCCGAGCGCGAGGGCCGCGTCGTGGCGGGCGGCCAGGGCGGCCGGGTCGGGCGGGGCCGCGGGGGCGGTGGCGGTGGGGGCCGCGTGCGTGGGGGCGGACGGTGTCCAGGTGCCGGCGAGCGGGGCGGGCGCGCCGGGCGCCGCGGGCGCGGCGACGGCCTTGGGGCCCGTGCTCATCGCGGCGGCCCAGGCAGGCGGCTCGGGGAGGTCGGGGGCGGTGGCGGGCCCGTGTCCTGGCATGGGCCCGGGCGGCGCGACGGCGGGCGCGGAGGCCCCGCCCGTGGCGGCGGCCGGGGCGACGGCGGCCGGGGCGCGCTCGGCGTGGGCGATGCGCTCGGCCAGTTCGGCGGCGGTGCCTGGGCGGCCCTCCGGCTCCTTGGCGAGGAGGTCGAGGATGATCTGGTCGAGGTAGGGCGGCAGCGCGGGGCACACCCGGGTGGGCCGCCGCGGCGGGGTGTCCCGGTGGGCGACGAGTATGGCCCAGGCGTCGCCCATGTCGAACGGCGGTGCCCCGGTGACGAGTTCGTACAGGACACAGCCGAGCGAGTAGAGGTCGCTGCGCTCGTCGATGTCGAGGCCGCTGATCTGCTCGGGCGACATGTAGTGGGGGGTGCCCATGGCGACGCCGGTGTGGGTGAGGCGCGAGGTGAAGCCGATGTCGTGGCCGAGGCGGGCGATGCCGAAGTCCAGGATCTTCACGGTGCCGTCGGGCAGCCGCATGATATTGGCCGGTTTCAGGTCGCGGTGCACGACGTCGCGGCCGTGGGTGTAGGCGAGGGCGGTGGCGAGCTGTCCCGCGATGTCCTCGACGTCGGGGACGGGCAGGCCCCCGCCGTCAGCGGAGGTGAGGAGCTGGCCGAGGTTGTGCCCTTCGAGGAGTTCCATGACGAGGTAGAGCACGCCCTCGGACTCGCCGAAGTCGTGGACGACGGTGACGCCGCGGTGCTGGAGCCCGGCGGCGACCCTGGCCTCGCGGCGGAAACGCTCCCGCATGATGCGGATGTACGACTGGTCACGCTGGGGAGTGACGGGTTTGAGGCACTTCACGGCGACCATGCGGCCCAGGGCCTCGTCACGGGCGCGCCACACCTCGCCCATGCCGCCCCTGCCGATGAGCTCGATCAACTGGTAGCGGCCCTGGAGTCTCTCCGCCATTTCGTGCAGTCGCCCCCGTCGCGTGTCCTCGCACCCCGCCTTCAGCGTCCAGTATGGCGACTGGCAGGACCGCTTTGTACGGGGCGTGGCGGCTTCCGGGACCGAGCGCGCGCGTCGCGCCGCCGCGGCGGCGCGCTCAGGCCAGGACGGCGAGGAAGTCGGTGCAGGCGCGGGCGCAGGCGCGGCAGGCGGCGGCGCAGTCCTCGGCGCCCGGGCAGCGGTCGCAGACGTGGGCGCACTCCAGGCACATGGCCCGGCACCACTCGACCTGGACCCGCAGCGCGTACTCGTCCTGGTGGGTCTGCTCGGACAGCAGGGCGCAGGTGGCGTCGCACACCTCGGTGCACAGCACCGCCTGGCGGCGCAGCTCCTGTCCGGCGCCGCCCGCGCCGGGGGCGGCGAAACTCACCCGGCCCGCGCACACGCGCGCACAGTCGGCGCAGGCTTGCGCGCAGGCGAACCCCTCCTCCAGAAACCTGACCAGATCGGTGCGGTCCTCCGCTTGCCTCGTCGTGAACGTCACCGTTCCGCTCTCCTCTCCGCGCTGCCCGCCCCTGGGCCCGGTCCCATGCAGCGCGGGTAGCCGCCGCCGGGGTGCGGCAAACCAGCCGGGGGTGCGGTGCTTTTCGGCCCGTGGCCCGCGCGGCGGCGTCCGGTGACGCGAAGTCGCTCTCCGGTCCACAGTCATCGGCAAGAAGGTCTGTTCAAACGGTGGACTTGGGAACTCGACTCTGCAATTCTCCAACAACTGAACGCAAGAATGCGATCTCAGATACAGCTCCGCTCTCCCGCACGTGGACGCCCGTACGCCCGACCGCCGCGTACGCCCCCCATCCGCACGTACCAGACGACAACGGCGCGCCGGCCGCGCGCTCGATCGGCTCGCCGGGGACAGGAGACCGATGAGAAGACCGGGAAGACGACGCTCACGACGCCGCGCGCTCACCGCGCTGACGGCGACCGCCCTGACCGTGGTGGGCCTGCCGGCCGTGCACGCCGCGGACGGCGGCCCGTCGCCCGCCGCCGGTGCGTCCGTCCGCGCCAGCAGCGCCGCCGGGGGCCACGGCCCGGCGGCGGTGGCCGACGGCGACCGGGGGACGTACTGGCAGAGCACCGGGCGCGGCCTCCCGCAGTGGGTCCAGGAGGACCTGGGCGGGACGGCGCGCGTGGACCGGGTCACCCTTGAGGTCCCCTCCTCGTTCGGGGCCCGCACCCAGACCCTCGCCGTCCAGGGCAGCGAGGACGGCACCTCGTTCACCACCCTCGCGGCCTCCCGCACCTACCGTTTCGACCCGCGCGAAGGCAACACCGCCACGGTGGACTTCCCGGCCTCGAAGACCCGCTTCGTCCGGATCGCCGTCACCGCCAACAGCCGGGGGAAGAAAGCCCAGTTGTCGGAGCTGCGGGTGCGCAGGGCCAAGGAGTCGGGCACGGACCTGGCCAGGGGCGCGAAGTTCACCGCCGGCAGTACCGCGGAGGGGCGCGCGGCGTCGGCGGCTGGCGACGGCGAGGCGGCCACCTACTGGCAGTCGGGGCGCGGCGCGCTGCCCGCGTGGGTGCAGGCGGACCTCGGCGCCACCCGCCGGGTCGACCGGATCGCGCTCGCGCTGCCCGGCGGCTGGAAGAGCAGGTCCCAGACGCTCAAGCTCCAAAGCAGCGCCAACGGCAGGGACTTCACCGACCTGACCGCCGCGCGCTCCTACGACTTCGGCGCCCACGGCCGCCGCAGCGTCGAGATCCCCTTCGACACCACGACCACCCGCTATGTGCGCGCCCTGATCACCGCCAACAGCGCCGGAAAGGCAGCCCAGTTGGGCGAGCTTTCGGTGTACGGGCCGACGGGCGGCGACAACTCGCCGCCGAGCGCGCCGAGGAGCCTGCGGGCGGGGCCGCCCGACGGCGAGCGGACCCGGCTGACCTGGTCGGCCGCGCACGACGACAGGAAGGTCACGGCGTACGACGTCTACGCCGACGGCGAGTTGCGCGCGAGCGTCGCCGGCTCCGCGACCTCCTTCACCGACACCGCGCCCGCGGCCGAGCGCGTCACCTGGACCGTGCGCGCCCGCGACACGGCGGGCAACCAGTCCCCCGACTCCGCCGGGGCCACCCGCGCCGCGCGCCGCGGCGACACCGTGGCACCGACCACGCCCGGCCAACTGACCGTCGCCCGGGCCGGAACCCACGGCACCGCCCTGTCCTGGCGCGCCTCGGCCGACGACACCAAGGTGACCGGCTACGACGTGTACGCCGACGGCGGCACCCTGCTGGCCACCGTGCCCGGGGGCACCACCCGCTACACGGACACCAGGGCGAGCGCGCGCTCCGCCGCGTCGAGCACCACGTACTCCGTGCGGGCGAGGGACGCCGCGGGCAACCGCTCCCCCGACAGCGCCACCGCCACCAGGCCGGGCGCGCGGGCCGACGACGTGGACCTCGCGGCGGGCAAGCCGATCAGCGCCTCCTCGTCCACGTTCACCTATGTCGCCGAGAACGCCAACGACGGGGACCTGGCCACGTACTGGGAGGGCGGCGCGGGCATCAGCACCCTCACCGTGGAGCTGGGCGCCGACGCCGACATCGGGCAGGTCGCCGTCGCGCTGAACCCGGACCCGGTCTGGGGCGGCCGCACCCAGACCTTCGAGGTCCAGGGCCGTGGGCAGTCCTCCGACTCCTTCACCACGCTGGTGGCCGCCAGGGACTACGCCTTCGATCCGGCCACGGGCAACAGCGTCACCGTCCCGGTCAGCGGCCGGGTCGCGGACCTCAGGCTGCGCTTCACGGGCAACACCGGGGCCCCGGGCGGCCAGGTCGCCGAGCTGCGGGTGCTCGGCACCCCGGCGCCCAACCCCGACCTCACGGTCACCGGGATCACCTCGGACCCCGCGGCCCCCGTCGAGTCCGACCGGGTGTCGCTGAGCGCCACCGTGTCCAACGCGGGGTCGGCCGCCGCGCCCGCCACGGACGTGGTGTTCCGGCTCGGCTCCGAGGACGTCGGCACCGCCCGGGTGGGCGCGCTGGCCGCGGGCGAGTCCGCCGAGGCCACCGCCGACATCGGCGCCCGGGACGCGGGCAGTTACGAGGTGTCGGCCGAGGCCGACCCGGACAACGCCGTGATCGAGCAGAACGACGCCAACAACGCCTACACCGCGCCCGATCCGCTGGTGGTGAAGCCGGTCGACAGCTCCGACCTGGTGGCCTCGCCTGTCGCCTGGACACCGACCGCGGTCGCCGCCGGAGACACCGTCGCCTTCTCGGTGGCCGTGAGGAACCAGGGCACCAGGCCCTCGGCGGGCGGCGCGCACGGCATCACGCTCTCCGTGCTCGACGCGTCCGGGGACGAGGTCACGCGCCTCACCGGGGCGGCGAACGGCGCCGTCGCCGCGGGCGACACCACCGCGCCGGTCGCCCTCGGCACCTGGAAGGCGACCGACGGCCGGTTCACCGTCAGGACGGTGATCGCGGACGACGCCAACGAGGTCCCCGTCAAACGGGGGAACAACACCAGCAGCAAGCCGCTGTTCGTGGGCCGCGGCGCCGACATGCCCTACGACACCTACGAGGCCGAGGACGGCACGCTCGGCGGCGGCGCCACCGCCATCGGCCCGAACAGGACCGTCGGCGACCTCGCGGGCGAGGCGTCGGGGCGCAGGGCCGTCTCGCTCGACAGGACCGGCAGCTATGTGGAGTTCACCACGCAGGCCCCGGCGAACACGCTGGTGACCCGCTTCTCCATCCCGGACTCCGCGGGCGGCGGCGGCACCGACGCCACCCTCGACGTCTATGTCGACGGCACCTTCCTGAAGGCCGTCGACCTCACCTCCAAGTACGCCTGGCTGTACGGGAACGAGACCGCGCCCGGCAACTCCCCCGGCTCCGGCGGGCCCCGCCACGTCTACGACGAGGCCGGTCTGCCACTGGGCACCACCGTGCCCGCGGGCAGCAAGGTGCGGCTCCAGAAGGACGCCGCGAACACCTCCGCGTACGCGATCGACTTCGTCGACCTGGAGCGGGCCGAGGAGCTGCCCAACCCCGACCCGGCCGCGTACACCGAGCCCGCCGGGTTCTCCCAGCAGGACGTGCAGGACGCCCTCGACCGGGTCCGTATGGACACCACCGGCGCCCTCAAGGGCGTGTACCTTCCGGCGGGCGACTACGAGACCTCCAGCAAGTTCCAGGTCTACGGCAAGCCGGTACGGGTGGCGGGGGCGGGACCCTGGTTCACCCGGTTCCACGCGCCCTCCTCGCAGGAGAACACCGACGTCGGCTTCCGCGCCGAGGCCGCGGCGGCGGGGTCCTCGTTCTCCGGCTTCGCCTACTTCGGCAACTACACCTCCCGTATCGACGGCCCGGGGAAGGTGTTCGACTTCTCCAACATCTCCGACATCACCATCGACAACGTCTGGGCCGAGCACATGGTGTGCCTCTACTGGGGCGCGAACACCGACCGGGTCACCCTCAGCAACTCCCGTATCCGCGACACCTTCGCCGACGGGGTCAACATGACCAACGGGAGCACCGACAACCACGTCGTCAACAACGAGGCACGCTCGACCGGCGACGACAGCTTCGCGCTGTTCTCCGCGATCGACGCCGGGGGCGCCGACGAGAAGGACAACGTCTACGAGAACCTGACGGCGCTGCTGCCGTGGCGGGCCGCGGGCGTCGCGGTCTACGGCGGCTACGACAACACCTTCCGCAACATCAGGATCGCGGACACCCTGGTGTACTCCGGCATCACCGTCAGCTCGCTGGACTTCGGCTACCCGATGAACGGCTTCGGCACGGACCCGACCACCCTGGAGAACATCTCCGTCGACCGCTCGGGCGGCCACTTCTGGGGCGCCCAGACGTTCCCCGGCATCTGGCTGTTCTCGGCGTCGAAGGTGTTCCAGGGCATCAGGATCAACGACGTCGACATCACGGACCCGACCTACAGCGGGATCATGTTCCAGACCAACTACGTGGGAGGCCAGCCGCAGTTCCCCATCAAAGACACCGTCCTCACGGACGTGAGTATCACGGGCGCCCGCAGGAGCGGTGACGAGTACGACGCCAAGTCCGGCTTCGGCCTGTGGGCCAACCCGATGCCGGAGACGGGGCAGGGCCCCGCGGTCGGCGAGGTGACCTTCCACGGCCTCACGCTCGACGACAACGCCGTGGACATCGAGAACACCACGTCCACGTTCACCATCCACCGGGACTAAGGAGTGTCTTCAAGAGAGCGTCGTCCGCCTGGAGGGCGGGGTCGGGGTGGTCCGGTGGTCCGGTGCTCCCCCACTGCCCGGAGGGCGTGGGAGGTGCCCCCATCGCAAGGCGGAGGAGGGAGTCGACGCGATGGGGGTGCCCCCGCGGGAGCGAAGCCGAGCGTGGGGGAGTCGGCGACCGACGACAACGCCGCGTGGGGGCACCTCCCGGCCGAAGGCTGGGGGAGCGCGTGCCGGGCCGCCCCGACCAGACGGGCTCTTGAAGCCACGACCTAGTAGTGCTTGGTCATGTGCGATCTGCGATGGCGGGTCTTCTTGAGTCGCCCACGCCTTCTGCACCAGAGACGGCGTCGGCCTGAGCCGCTGCCGAGTCGTCCGCGAGCCCCAGATACTCCTCGCGATCTGGACCGGCGCCTGCCCCACCTGTCACCGCGACACCCCGGACCCCGCACCAACATGACCAAGCGCTACAGCAGGTGGGCGTTCTCCTGGTGCGTGGCGGTGAGCTTGACGCTGCTGAGGCGCCAGCCGTGCGGTGTCCGGATGGCCTCGTTGTCGTAGAAACCGACGACCAGCCATCGGTCCGGGCCGCCGCCCGCCCGCTCTTCCGACACCCAGTGTTCGGCGCGGACGTGCGCATGGAGGGCCGCGCGGTCGCCGTCGATCTCGACGACGTGACCTGTGATGGTGTGGTGGGTGGCGGAAAAGGGGGCGAAGGCTTGGCCCAGCACTTGGACGTACTCGTCGAGCGGCACGGTCATGGGCGGCAGGCCGGTGACCGAGGAGAAGTCGAGGGCCACGGAGTCTGTGTAGACCAGGGCGGGGAGGCTGTTGAAGTCCTTGAGGTCGGCAATGTCGGCGTAGCGGCCCATCAGCTCGATCAGTTCGATGCGGTCGGCGAGCATGGTCATGAAGGACTCCCTGCGGACTCGGGTGCAGGCATGGATACGGTTTTCGGGTTCCGGGGTCGGTGGCTCATGGTGAGGATGGTGTCCATCAGCCGGACCGGCAGGAACCGAGTGAGGAGGATGATGAAGGCGGCGTCCGTGCCGAGGGTGTAGCGGGCGCGCGGTCGGCGCCTGGTCGCCACCCTGGCGATCTTGGCCCCCGCCTTCGCCGCCGGTAGGGCGCGTTCGAGGAAGGCCGTGTTGGACGCCACCGTCGCGTTGATGAGGCGGCTGTAGAGATGCTGGTGTTCGATGCTCATCGCGGCGGCGAGTTCGAGAGAGAGGTCACCGCTGCGGGCGGCCATCTCGGTCCGGACGCCGCCGGGCTGGACGACGACCACCTGTACGCCGTGCGCCGAGACCTCGCGGCGGAGGGAGTCGCTGGCCGCTTCGAGGGCGAACTTGGTTCCCGCGTACGCCCCGAAGACGGGCAGCGCGGCCACTCCGCCCACGGAGCTGATGTTGACGATTCGACCCCGGCTCCGCCGCAGGAAGGGCAGGAGCTCCTGGATGACGGCGATGTGGCCGAAGAGGTTCACCTCGAACTGCTCGCGCCACAGAGCAAGAGGGAGCACCTCGACGGGGGCGTTGATCTCGATCCCCGCGTTGTTGACCAGGACGCGCAGGGCGCGCTGCTCAGGGTCGTCGGCGATCCGCCGGGCGAGGGCCTCCACATGTTGTGGGACGGTGATGTCCAGGGTGACCGGTTCGATGCCGTCGGCCCGGACGGCGTCCGCCTCGCGGTCGGTGCGTACCCCGGCGAGGACGTGGTAGCCCATCGCGGCGAGGGCACGGGCTGTCGCGGCTCCGATGCCCGACGAGGCGCCGGAGACGACGACGAGTTCGTCGGGCTTCCGAGGGTTCTTCCGCTGGTCTTTCCACGAGTCTTGGGGCGGACGGATCACGAAGGCGGGTCCTTTCACGAGGCAGGGGTTGCGGGCGCGTCCAGGGGGAAACGCGTGCCGGTCAGGTCCTCCGACACCTCCCACAGCCGCCGTGCCGCCGAGCCGTCATGTGCTCGGGCGGACCGTCCGACCGGCGTCGGCGCGCCGCGCATGCCCCAGAGCCGGTCGGGGCCGACATAACTGTCGCCGGGAAGGTCCGCGGTGGCGGCGTACAGGGTGGGCAGGGCGCCCTCCTCGGCACTTTGGGCGACGAGCCCGACGAGGAACTTCTCGAAGCGCAGGCCGAGGGAGGGTTTCCTCTCCGTTCGCATCAGGTTCGTCGAGGCGATGCCGGGGTGCGCGGCCGTCGAGATGACGGGTGATCCCGCGCGGGTGAGTCTGCGCTGGAGTTCGGCGGCGAACAGGAGGTTGGCCAGCTTGGACTGCGTATACGCGGCGTTGGGCCGATACTGCCTGCGCTCCCACTGGAGGTCGGAGAAGTCCAGGGAGCCGATCCGGTGCCCGAGCGAGGCAATCGTCACGACCCGCTCCCTGATGCGCGGAAGGAGCAGGTTCGTCAGGGCGAAGTGACCCAGGTGGTTGGTCCCGAACTGCAACTCGAATCCGTCCGCGGTCCGGGAAGGCGGCCCCAAGGAGAGACCGGCGTTGTTGACCAGCAGATCGACGGGGCCCGGAAGGTCACGGGCGAAGGCCCGGACGGAGGAGAGGTCGGCGAGATCGAGGGCGCGGACCTCGACCGGCCTCGTCATGGTCGCCGCCGCGATTTCCCCCTTCTCCTGATCGCGTACGGCCAGGACAACCCGAGCTCCGCGCTCGGCGAGGGCACGGGCCGTGACGAGCCCGATGCCGCTGTTCGCGCCGGTGACGACAGCGGTGCGACCGGTCAGGTCGGGCAGGTCGGCGAGAGAGAATCTGGACATACCGCGAGAGTAGGCACTGGCAACATTGTTGTCAATGAAAACATTCAGTTTGGGTAGGCTGCTCCCATGCCTGACACCATCGAGCGGCGGCCTTACCACCACGGGAATCTCCGCACGGACCTGCTCGACGCGGCGGAGCGCAGCCTGCGGGCGCACGGGGCCGAGCAGCTCTCCCTGCGGGACCTGGCACGGGACGTCGGCGTCAGCCACGCGGCACCCCGCCGGCACTTCGCGGACCGCCGCGCACTGCTCGACGCCCTCGCCGAGTCGGGCTTCATGCGCCTGGGCGAGAAGCTGCGCGCCGCGGTGAACGAGATCGGTGACGAGGACGATCTGCCCGCCCGCCTTCACGCATTCGCGTCGGCCTACGTCCGGTTCGCGACCGAGAATGCCGCGCTGACCGAGCTGATGAACTCCAGCAAGCACCGCCCGGGAGCTACGGCGGTCGCCGAGGCCGCCGCAGCCACGTTCGGTCAGATCGGCGACCTGATCAAAGACGGCCAGGAGCGCGGGGAGTTGGAGGGGGATGACCCGGAGGAGACCGGACTCATCATCTACGCAACCGTCCTGGGGATCACCTCCATGCTCAACAGCGGCATGATCGAGCCCGCACGGCTCGAAGGACTCGTGGGCACAGCGGTGACACAGTTCCTACGAGGCGCCCGCCCGGCGGAGCCGCGCTGAGCGAGTGACAAGATCACTCCCCGCCTCTACCCCGACCGACGGCGCTCGCCGCTACGGGTAGCCGGGATGGCATCCAGCAGAGCGTGAGCCGCATGGCGTCGTTCAGACCTGCTGCGTCCCTTTGTGTGCCGACTTCGCCCGGCCACCTCTCCAACTCTGCCTGGAGTTGACAAACGCGCCTGGCGAGCCGACCCGGTGCTCGGGACGGGCGCCGCACGTCTTCGCCTTGGCCCTGCAACGCGGCCTGAGCGTACGGCCCGTGACCCGCTGCCGAGCGGAGGGCGTGTCCGTGTACGCCGCACTGTGCACTGCCGCCAGCACGGTTTTCCATCGTGCGGGCCGCGCCCGAGTGCGGGTGCCGAGCCCGGTCGACCTGCGCCGTGCCGCCGGTCTGCCCGACGCCGTTGCCGGCCGGTTCGCGGGAGCGCGGACAGTAGCTCTGCACGTCCGGGTGCCGTCCGGCAGCAGCCCCCGCCGATAGACCCCGCCCCACCGGCGTTGATCCGCCCGCGCGAACGACTCGAACATCTCCGCCGCGAAGTCCTCCAGATCACACCGGACAGCAGCCAACTCCTCGCTCAGCACATCCAGTCAACGACACGGCCGATCAAGAAGACCCGCCATCGCAGATCGCACATGACCAAGCACTACCAGGGCCGTACGGCCCCGGCGCCCTCCCGCGTGGGCGGCGTCGGGGCGCGGCACACGTGCGGCGGGGGCGCGGGCCCCTGCCGCATGCCCCGTTCCGGCGCCCCGCCGTGCGGCGGGCCGGGGGTACCTGCCACGGGCCCGGGTAGAAGAGCCGGGCCCAGGGGCGGCGCACGGCCTGCCCCGGAACCGAGGAGTGAGCGTTGCACCGTAACCGGGAGGGGAAGCGGGAAGAGGAGCCGGGGCCGCGGGCCGCCGCCCCCTGGCCGCCCGACGGGCGGACCGTGCGCAGGGCCGCGCTGCGCGGAACCGGGTCGCTGGTGCTCGCGTTCGGCGCCGCCCGCGCCCTGGTGCGCGGCGCCGCGCGCCCTGGACGCCCGCCGGGGGCCGCTGCCGACACCGCGGCGGCCGCCGCGCTCACCGCGGGCGCCATGCTGGAGGCGCCGCGCTACGGGCTGCTGGTGGCGCCGGTGGCCGGGGCGGTCGCCGGGTACCGGGTCAGGGCCGGGGAGCGGCACCGCGGCGACCTCGTGGCGGGCGCCCTGATCGGTGTCGGCACGGCACTGCTGACCTGCCGCTGGTGGCCGCTGCGCCCGAAGGCCGCCGCCGCGGCGGCGCCACCGCGGCGGCCCGCGCCCGCACTGCCGGAGGGGGCGGGGCTGCGGCTCGTGGTCAACCCGTCGTCCGGCCCCACCCGCGACGGCGAGGGCGCCGCGGCCGAGCTGCGGCGGCTGCTGCCCCGCGCCCGGGTCACCGTGCTCGCCCCCGACGACGACCCGTCGCGGGTGCTTGAGGACGCCGCGCGGGACGCGGCGGGGGACGCGGGCGCGCTGGGGGTGTTCGGCGGCGACGGCACCGTGAACGCCGCCACGGGAGCCGCCGTGCGGCACGGCGTGCCGCTCGCGGTGTTCCCCGGCGGTACCTTCAACCACTTCGCCTCCGACCTCGGCAACGCGACCCCGGCCGACGTGGCGCAGGCCGTGTGCCGGGGCGAGGCGGTGGTGTCGGACGCGGGCCGCGCGGAGCCGCGGGAGGGTCCTGGGCAGTTGTTCCTGAACACCTTCAGCCTCGGTGTCTACTCGGACCTGGTGCACGTGCGCGAGCGCCTCGAACCGCGCATCGGCAAGTGGCCCGCGCTCGCGGTGGGGCTCGCCCGGGTGCTGGCCACCGGCAGCCCGGTCACGGTGGCCGTCAACGGCACCCCGAAGCGGCTGTGGCTGCTGTTCGCGGGCAACGGGGTCTACCATCCCGCGGGGTTCGCGCCCGCGTACCGCACCCGCCTCGACGACGGGCTGCTCGACGTGCGGGCCGTGGACGGCGGCAGCGCCTTCGCCAGGACCCGGCTGCTGCTCGCCGTCCTCACCGGCACCCTGCACGGCTCCCGGGTGCTCACCACCGCGCAGGTGCGGCGGCTGCGGATCGAGGTACTGGAAGGCGACCCGCGCTTCTCGTACGACGGCGAGGTCGCCGAGGCCGGTGACCGGCACCTGATGCTGGACAAGCTGCCCCGCGCGGTCACCGTGTACCGCCCCGCCGACCCCGACGGCTGGCTGTACTGAGGCGGGCCCACCGGCCCCCGGCCGGTCCGGGACCCGCATGGACCGCACGGGGGCGGGCAGACGCAACGGCGGAGCAGTCAGGAAATGGGGGTGATCGCTGTGACGACGGTGACGACGGGCGACGAGCCCGACGGGCAAGGGTCACCGACCTGGCCGGGGCACGTCGCCCTGGCCCGCGATCTGGCCCGGGAGCGACTGCGGGGCCTGGACGCCCGGGTGGTGGGCGACTGCCTGCTGGTGGTGTCGGAACTGGTCACCAACGCCATACGGCACGGCGGCGGTGTCACCCTGTTCGAGATCGTGGCGCGCGCGGGCCGGGTCGTCGTGAGTGTCGGGGACCGCAGCGGGGACGTGCCGGTGGCCACCGCGGCGCCGGGCGGGCTGCTGCCGGGGGGACACGGCTGGCCGCTGGTCTGCCGCCTCGCCGAGAAGATCACCATCAGCCCGCTGGCGGACGGCGGCAAGGCGATCCAGGTGAGCCTGGCCTACTGAGCGCCGGGTGCGCGGCCGCCGTGACCGCCGCGCACCCGGCGCCGCCCCGTCGCCCCCGCGGCGGCCCCGGCACCCCGTCGGCCACCCGGCCGTCCGTACCGCTACCCGCCTTCGCCGTGCCCCGCAAGGCGGCTGGACCGATACTGGTCCGTGCGGGGCGCGAGCCCCGGCGGCCCGCCGCGACCGCGCCCGATCCCCGGGCATACCCTGCGCGTGTCCTGGAAGATCCTGGTCAGGTGTGAGCAGTCATTGTCGACGGGAGACACACATGAAGATGCTGATCAATGTCGCGGAGACGGTCGTCGCGGACGCGCTGCGCGGCATGGCGGCGGCCCACCCCGAGCTGACCGTGGACGTGGACAACAGGGTGGTCGTGCGCAGGGACGCGCCGGTCGAGGGCAGGGTCGCGCTGGTCTCCGGCGGCGGCAGCGGGCACGAGCCGCTGCACGGCGGCTTCGTGGGCCCCGGAATGCTGTCGGCCGCCTGTCCCGGCGAGGTGTTCACCTCTCCCGTGCCCGACCAGATGGTGCGTGCCGCCGCGGCGGTGGACAGCGGCAGGGGCGTGCTGTTCATCGTGAAGAACTACACGGGCGACGTCCTCAACTTCGACATGGCGGCGGAGTTGGCCGAGGACGAGGGGGTGCAGGTCGCCAAGGTCCTGGTGAACGACGACGTGGCGGTCACCGACAGCCTGTACACGGCGGGGCGGCGCGGCACCGGCGCCACGCTGTTCGTGGAGAAGCTGGCGGGCGCCGCCGCGGAGGAGGGCCGCCCGCTTGAGGACGTGGCGGAGATCGCCCGGCGGGTGAACGAGAACTCCCGCAGCTTCGGGGTGGCGCTGAGCGCCGTCACCACGCCCGCCAAGGGCAGCCCCACCTTCGACCTGCCGCCCGGCGAGCTGGAGCTGGGCATCGGCATCCACGGAGAGCCCGGCCGTGAGCGGCGGGCCATGATGACGTCCCGGGAGATCGCCGACTTCGCGGTGGACGCGCTGCTTGACGACCTGAACCCGAGGAACCCGGTGCTCGCCCTGGTCAACGGCATGGGCGGCACCCCGCTGCTGGAGCTGTACGGGTTCAACGCCGAGGTCCAGCGGGTCCTCGCCGAGCGGAACGTCGCGGTGGCCCGCACCCTGGTGGGCAACTACGTGACCTCCCTCGACATGGCGGGCGCCTCGGTGACGCTCTGCCAGGTGGACGAGGAGCTGCTGCGGCTGTGGGACGCCCCGGTCAGCACCCCGGGGCTGCGCTGGGGCATGTGAGACCGACTCCGCACCCCCGCGGCGGGCGCGCCGTGCGCCCGCCCGGGCAGGAACCGAACACCGAGGAGATCCCTTGCTTCGAGCAGACTTCTTCCGCCGCTGGCTGACCGCGGCCGCCGCGCTCGTGGAGCGGGAGGCGGAGCGGCTGACGGCGCTCGACTCAGCCATCGGGGACGCCGACCACGGCACCAACATGAACCGGGGCTTCGCGGCCGTCCGCGTCGCCCTGGAGGCGGACGACGCCCCCGGTACCCCGGGCGCGGTGCTCGCGCTCGCGGGCCGCCGGCTGATCTCCAGCGTCGGCGGCGCCTCTGGCCCGCTGTACGGGACGCTGCTGCGGCGCACCGGCAAGGACCTGGGCGAGGTCCCCGAGGTGGACAGGGCCGGGCTCGCGCGGGCGCTGCGCGCGGGCGTGGACGCGGTGGCCAAGCTCGGCGGCGCCTCGCCCGGCGACAAGACCATGCTCGACGCGCTGGGTCCCGCGCTCGACGGCCTCGACACCTCGTTCGCGGCGGCGGCGCGGGCCGCGGAGGAGGGCGCGGTGGGCACCACGCCGCTGCTCGCCCGCAAGGGCAGGGCCAGCTATCTGGGCGAGCGCAGCATCGGGCACCAGGACCCCGGCGCCACCTCGGCGGCGCTGCTGTTCGAGGCGCTGGCGCAGACCGCGGCCGAGGAGAGCGGGGGCGGCGATGAGTGAGCAACCAGGGCACGAGGACCGCGGAGCGGGGGACGGCGCGGGCCTTGTCGGCATCGTGGTGGTGTCGCACAGCGCCGCCGTGGCCGCGTCGGTGGCCGACCTCGCGGTCGCGCTCGCGGGCGGCGGGGGCGTGCGGGTGGCGGCGGCGGGCGGCACCGAGGGCGGCGGGTTCGGCACCAGCTCCGAGCTGGTCTCGGCGGCGGCGGCACGGGTGGACGGGGGTGCGGGGGTGGCGGTCCTGGCCGACCTCGGCAGCGCCGTGCTCACCGTGAAGGCGCTGCTCGCGGAGGGCGACGAGCTGCCGCAGGAGACCCGCCTCGTGGACGCGCCGCTCCTGGAGGGCGCGGTGGCAGCCGTGGTCACCGCGTCCACGGGGGCCGGGCTCGACGCCGTGGAGGCCGCGGCAAGGGAGGCGTACGACTACCGGAAGGCGTGAGCCGTGGGCGGCTCAGCGGCGGGTGTGGGCGCGCACCAGGTCCCGGGCGAGCCCGCGGCCCTGGGCGGCGGCCGCCGCGGGGTCCTCGGGCACGGCCACCCTGGTGTTCCTGAAGACGACGTAGGTCACCCCGTCGGCGGCGCCGCCCCCCGCGGGGTCCGCGGTGATGCCGAGGGCCCGCGCGGCGGCGTACGAGGCTTCGCCGATGACGTCGGCGGGTCCTGTGTCGCCGACCACCGCGTAGACGATACGGCCGTGGTGGACCAGGGCCGCGACCTCACCGCCGCGCACGCCGGACGCCGCCGGGTCCCAGCGCCCGCCGGGGCCCGGCACGACGACGTAGGGAGTGCGTTCTGCGCTGAGGTAGCCGCCGCCGGAGCGCTCCACGGCGGTGGCGGCGGCGAACAGCGGGTCGGTGTCGGCGTTGCAGTGGGCGCCCGGCTCGCCGTCGCAGTCGATGTCGAGGTCGGCCTCCCAGTGGACGGCCCGCGGTGTGCCGCACACCGGGACGTCCTCGGGGCCGCCCTCGTCGCGCGGGTAGCGGCCGTCGGAGATCTGGTCGCAGTCCGCGGTCGCGGCGAGGAGTTCCGCGGCGCTCACCCCCGCACGGGCCGGTGGCGGCCCCGGCGCCGCCACCACGGGGGCGTGCGGCTCCTGCCGGTCGAGGCGGAGCGCGCCGGGGGCCAGCGCGACGGCGGCGAGGGCGGCCAGGAACACCACGGGGCGCGCGTGCATGCAGGGCTCCTCACGAAGGGACCGCGTCGGGCGCCCTATCCATGCCCCCTCGACGGCCACGGCACCGCGGGGCGCCCCATACGGCGCAGCGCCCCGCACCCGGCGCGGCGCGCCGCGCCGGGTGCGGGGCGCGCGGCGGGCGGAAGCGAGCGGGGCCGGCGCGGCCGGGTGACCCGGTCACCTGCACGGGCCAGGACCGCATGCGCCGTGGCCCGAGCGCGCGTTCGCTCGTGGGGAGGCGCCTCGGACCCAGCCGACCCCGGTGGCCGATCCGAAGGCCCGCCGCCGCGGCGCCGGAGGCAACCATGCGTACTTCCCGGATAGCCACGGGGCCAGGACTGATCTGCGTGGCGGCCGTGGCCGCCGCGCTGCCGCTCGCCCTGGCCCCCGCCGCGCACGCCCAGGGGCCCGACGTCTCCGTCGCGGCCACGGGCGACACGGTGCGCGCCACCACCGAGGCGTGCCGCGACGGCGGCGAGGCCGCCCTCCTCGCCGACGGCCAGGCGGTCTTCTCCCAGGGCCGCCAGGCGACCCTGGCGCGGGAGGGCGGGCTGCGCAGGGCGCTGTGGCGGAACGTCAGCCCCGGCAGCTACACGGTGATCGTGATGTGCGCCGACGGCACCACGGCGGGCACCGGCACCGCGACCGTCACGGGCGCCACCGCGCGCCCCGCCTCCCCCACCCCGACGCGTACGTCGGCGCCCCTGCCGTCCCGTACGGTCTCGCCCGCGCCCACCGAGGTGCCGTCCGCCACCGCGCTCGCCGTGCGCGGCGGTCTCGGCGGCGGCTCCCGTGACCACGGGCCCGTGACGGCGGCGATCGGCGCCACGCTGGTGGTGGCGGCCACCGGCGGCGGCACCTGGCTCGTGCGCCGCCGCACCCAGCGCCGCCACTGACCCGCCCGGACCGGGGGCGCCCCGCCGCCTCCTCGCTCCTTGCCGTACGCCGTCGCCGCCCGGGTGCGCTCCTGGCGGCGACGGCGCGGCCGGTGTCGGCCACGCTGCCGGGCCCGCGCATGACCCGCCGCCACGGCGGGCAGGCACAACAGGTCGGAGCGCCCGGGTCCCGGGCGGTGGATTCAGGGAGGCCCCCGTATGCCACGACCGCTCGGTGTCCAGTTGTACTCGGTGCGCGCGGAGCTGGCGGCGGACCGGGACGCGACGCTGGCGAGGATCGCAGGGCTCGGATACGGGGCGGTCGAGCCGTACGACGTCCTGGACCGCCCGGCGCTGCTGCGGGCCCGCCTCGGCGAGTTGGGCCTCGCGGTGTCGGGGGCGCATGTGAAGGCGCTCGTGACGCCCGGGGAGGATGTGGACCGGGTGCTCGACGCGGTGGCGGAGGCAGGCGCGCCGGACGCGATCGTGCCCGCCGGGATTCCCCCTGAGGACTTCACCACGCGCGAGGGCGTCGCCCGCGCAGCCGAGTTGCTGAACGGCCTCGCGGAGCGCGCCGCGGCGCACGGCCTGCGGCTCGGCTACCACAACCACTGGTGGGAGGTCGAGCCGCTGCTCGGGGGCCGGCACGCCCTCGAAGTGCTGGCGGACCTGCTGGAGCCCGCGGTGTTCCTCGAAGTGGACACGTACTGGGCGGCGGTGGGCGGCGCCGACGTGCCGACGCTGCTCGCCGGGCTCGGGGAGCGGGTGCGCGCGCTGCATGTGAAGGACGGGCCCGGGGTGCGTGAGGAGCCGAACGTGGCGGTGGGCTCCGGGGTGATGCGGGTGCCCGACGTGCTGGCGGCGGCGCCCGCGGACGCCTGGCGGATCGTGGAGTTCGACGCGTGCGCGGGCGATGTGTTCGCGGAGCTGGGCGCGAGCCGGGAGTACCTGGTGGGCGCGGGGGCCGCGGCGTGAGCGGCGGCGGCCCGCGTGTCGTGGGCGCGGACGCCGGGGAGGGCGTATGACGAGGGGTCCTGTCGGGGTCGCGGTGGTCGGCGCCGGGGTCATCAGCCAGCAGTATCTGAGCGTGCTCTCCACCTTTCCCGACATCCGGCTGCTGGCGGTGGCCGACCTCGACCCGGTACGGGCCGAGACGGCGGCGCGGGCGCACGGGGTGCCGGTGGCCGGGGACCTGGCGACGGCGCTCGCGGTGCCCGAGGTGGAGCTGGTGGTCAATCTGACGGTGCCCGCGGCGCACGGGCAGGTGGCGGCCGCGGCGCTGCACGCGGGCAGGCATGTGTACGGCGAGAAGCCGATCACGCTGACGCCTGGCGAGGCGGAGAAGCTGCTGTCGGAGGCGTCGGAGCGCGGCCTGCTGGTGGGCAACGCGCCGGACACGTTCCTCGGCGCGGGCCTCCAGTCGGCGCTGCGCGCGGTGCGCGCGGGCAGCATCGGCACCCCGGTGGCGGCGACGACGTCGATGCGCAGCCTCGGCCCCGAGGCGTGGCACCCCGATCCCGCGTTCCTCTACGAGCAGGGCGCGGGGCCGCTGTTCGACATCGGCCCCTACTATCTGACGGCGCTCACCGCCCTGTTCGGCGGGGTGTCGCGGGTGGCGGCGACGGCGACGAGGGCGCGTCTCGAACGGGTGGTGGGCTCGGGCCCGAAGGCGGGCACGCCGTTTCCTGTGCTGGTGCCGACGCATGTGAACGCGCTGCTTGAGTTCGCCTCCGGGGTACGCGCGGCGTCGACGTTCAGCTTCGACTCGTCGGTACGGCGGATCATGTTCGAGGTGACGGGCACCGAGGGCACCCTCGCGGTGCCCGACCCCAACACGTTCCAGGGCCCGCTGCGGGTGCGGCCCAACGGCTCGGACGACTGGCTCGACCTGCCGGTGACGGGCCGCACGGACGGGCGGGGCCTGGGGGTGCTCGACATGGCGCGGGCGATCAGGGACGGGCATCCGCACCGCGCCTCGGGCGGACTGGCGCTGCATGTGCTGCGGACGATGGCGGCGGTCGACGAGTCGGCGGCGCGCGCGGAGTTCACGGAGCCGGCGGGCGCCCCGGTGGCCCCGGTGCCGCTGCCCGAGGACTGGGACCCGACGGCGGCGACGCTGGCCTGAGGCGCCGGTCCGTGGGTGCGCGGCCCCGCCGCCGTGTCGTGGGCGGCGGGGCGGCGGGTGGCTCAGGTCGCCACGGGGACCTCGGCGGACCGCTTGGGGACCCGGGCGACGCGGAAGCGCACATCGGCGCGGTGCCGGAAGCCGAGGTTCTCGTAGAGCCGTATGGCGCCGGTGTTCTCGGCGGCGGCGTGCAGGAAGGCCCGTTCGTCGCGCGCCCGGGCCAGCGCCGTCAGGGTGGTGATCAGCCTGCCGGCGAGGCCCTGGCCGCGTGCCTCGGGTGCGGTGCAGACGGCGCTGATCTCGACCCAGCCCGGCGGGTGCATCCGCTCCCCCGCCATCGCGACGAGCCGTCCCCCGCGGCGGATGGCGAGGTAGGTGCCCAGTTCTATGGTGCGCGGCAGGAAGGGGCCCGGCTTGGTGCGGGCCACCAGGTCCAGCATGTCGGGCACGTCGGCGGGGGTGAGGCGGACCGCCTCCGGGTCGACGGCGGCGTCCGCGGCGACGTCGGTGTCGACGAGCTGGACGCCCGGCAGGCTGAGGGTGTACTCCCAGTCGGCGGGCGGCACGGCGGTGGTCAGCGGCATGGACACCTCGGCGCCGGGGCCGGCGAGGGCGGCCAGAGCGGCCCAGTCGGCGTCGGTGGGGCCGTCCGTGAAGGCGAGCCAGGGGGCGGCGTCGACGGGGTAGCGCAGCAGCCGTCCGGCGCGCTCGGCGAGGTGGGCGTGCGGTCCCGTCAGCGCGGCGAGCACCGGGTCGTCGAGGGGGTGGGTCACCTGCTCACCTCGATGACGACCTTGCCGCGTGCGTGGCCCTCCTCGACGAGGCGCAGTGCCTCGCCCGCCTGTTCCAGCGGGAGGACCTCGGTGATGTGCGGGTCGAGGGTGCCGTCGGCGGCGAGCGCGCCGACCGCGTCGAGCACGGCGGCGTTCCGCGCCCGTACGACGGGCTGTCCTCCGTAGCGGGTGACGCTCTGCTTGTCGGCCGCGGTCAGCAGCTTGGCGCGGTCGTCGAGGAGGGCGGCGGCGGTGGCGAGGACGTCGCCGCCGACGAGGTCGAGCACCCCGTCCACCCCGCCGGGCGCGGCGGCCGCGACGGCGGCGGGCAGGTCGGCGTCGGAGGGGATGTGGACGACGCCGTCGCCGAGGGAGCGCACGAAGTCCGCCTTGGCGCGGCTCGCGGTGCCGATGACGCGCAGCCCGAGGGCGGTGGCGAGCTGCACGGCGGCGACGCCGACACCGCCGCCCGCCCCGGTGACGAGGAGCGTGGCGCCGGGCGGCAGGGCGAGCTGGTGCACGGCGTCGTAGGCGGTGGCCGCGGCGACGGGGAGGGTGGCGGCGACCGCGAAGGACAGCCCCTCGGGCTTGTGCGCGGTGACGGCGGTCGGCATGAGGGTCAGCTCGGTGAAGGCGCCGTCGAGGGTGGTGCCGAAGACGGCGTCGCCCGGCGCGAAGCCCTCGACGCCCGGGCCGACGCGCTCCACGGTGCCCGCCGCCTCGCTGCCGAGGACCGCGGGCAGCGCGGCGGGGGTGCCGCCCGGGCGGGTGTAGCCGCCCCTGAGTTTGTGGTCGACGGGGTTGACGCCCGCCGCGCGCACCGCGACCAGCAGCTCGCCCCGGCCCGGCTCGGCGACCTCGCGGTCGACGAAGCTCTGGGTCTCCGGGCCGCCGTGCCGGGTGTACACATACGCCTTGGCCATGTGCCCTCTCGCTCTCGTTCACTGCGTCGGCTGCCGCCGCGCGGCGCGGGCCGACGGCGACAGCAGGTGCAAGGACCGTAGCCCGGCGGATGTTCCCGGTGGCCATCGCGTTCCGTGATACGAGACGGGGCGCGGGCACGGGGCGGGCCGATTCCGCGCGGGCGTTCGGGCAGTGCCCTGTGCGGGTGGTGATCGCCCGGTCACCGCCTGTCGGTGGGGCGGCGGGGGACGGCGCCCCAGCAGGATGCCCGCATGCACTCTGCTCCCCGTGTACGTCGGCGCCGCCCACGCGCGCCACTCGCCGCCGCGCTCGCCTGCGCCGCGGCCCTCACCTCGCTCGTCACCGCCCCGGCAGGTGCGGCCCCACGGCCCGCCGACGGGCACGCGCCGGTGGCGGCGGCCGCGGCGGCCGCGGCTCCCACCGCCGCCGAGCGCCGGGTCGAGTCCCGGTTCCGCTCCCTTCGTGAACTGCCCGGCGGGCTCGACGCGTTCGTCCGCGCCATGCCGAAGGGCGGCGAGCTGCACAGCCATCTGTCCGGCGCCGCCTCCACCGAACTGCTCGCCGATCTCGCGGTCCGCGACGGGCTGTGCCTGCGCACCTCCGACATGGTGACGGTGGAGCCGCCGTGCGGCGCCGGCACCCGGCCCGCCACCGACATGCGCACCGATCCCGCGCTGCGGGAGCGGGTGATCAGGGCGTGGTCGATGGAGGGCTTCACGCCGGGCGCCGAGTCGGGCCACGACCACTTCTTCGCCACCTTCGAGAAGTTCGGCGAGGTGACGTGGCGGCACACCGGCGAGCTGCTCGCCGACGTGCTGGACCGCGCCGCCGACCAGCACCAGCTCTACCAGGAGTTGATGACGACCCCGGCGTCGGGCGGGGCCAAGGCGTTGGCGGCGAAGGTGGGCTGGGACGCGGACATGCCGCGGATGCTGGCGTCGCTGCGCGCGGACGGCGCCCTGGACGATGTGGTGGCCGACGCGCGCCGGGAGGCGGACGCGGGGGTGGCGCAGTTCCGCGAGGTGGCCCGCTGCGACACGGCGCGGCCGCGGCCCGCGTGCTCGGTGCCCTACCGGTTCATTGCGCAGGTGAGCAGGGGCGGGGCGCCGGAGCGGGTGTTCACGCAGATCGCGCTGGGGATGGCGCTGGCCGAGCGCGATCCGCGGTACGTGGGCATCAACCTCGTACAGCCGGAGGACGGTGAGGTGGCGCTGCGGGACTACCACCTGCAGATGCGGATGGTGGGGTATCTGCGGACCCGGTTCCCGCGTGCCCATGTGTCGTTGCACGCCGGGGAGTTGGTGCCGGGCCTGGTGAAGCCGGAGGATCTGCGCTTCCATGTCGCGGACGCGGTGCGCACGGCGCGCACGGAGCGTGTCGGGCACGGGGTGGACATCGCGGGCGAGGACGGCTCGGCCGCGCTGCTGCGGCTGATGGCGCGCCGGCACGTGGCGGTGGAGACGCCGCTCACCAGCAACGACCAGATCCTCCAGGTGCGCGGGCAGGACCATCCGTTCCCGCTGTACCGCAGGTACGGGGTGCCGGTGGTGCTGGCGACGGACGACCAGGGGGTCGCGCGGATCACGATCGGCGACGAGTACGCGCGTGCGGCGCGCACCTACGGGCTCGGCTACCGGGACCTGAAGGACCTGGCGCGGGCGTCGCTCGCGTACGCGTTCCTGCCGGGCGGCGACCTGTGGCGGGCGCCGGGCCGCTACGAGACGGTGCCGCAGTGCGCGGACAGCCGCCCCGGCGCGCGCTCGCCCGGCGCGCGGTGCGCCGACTTCCTGGCGC
Organism: Streptomyces sp. NPDC050560; assembly: GCF_044457285.1. Classification (NCBI taxonomy): domain Bacteria; kingdom Bacillati; phylum Actinomycetota; class Actinomycetes; order Kitasatosporales; family Streptomycetaceae; genus Streptomyces; species Streptomyces sp. NPDC050560. The sequence goes on along the minus strand of NZ_JBITGT010000003.1, from coordinate 450,153 downwards.
ACAGCCCGAAGGCGGCGCTCGAATGGCGGCAGGAGTCCGCGTTCGGCCGCTTCGAGACGTCGGTCCTGCACGGCGGGGTGTGACGGGGCCCGGGCCCGCCGTACGGTCGGCGGGCCCGGGCGTGCCGGGCGGCGGGGCCGGGCGTGCCGGGCGGCGGGGCCGCGTCGGACGGGGTTCAGGCGGGGCGGCGGACCGCGACGGAGTCGAGGTAGGCGTCGGCGGCGGCGAGTTCCGCGGTGGGCAGCACGGCCGCCACATAGCCGTCGGGGCGTACGAGGACCCACTCCCCCGCGGCAAGCCCGTAGGCGTCGCGGAAGTGGCCCTCGGTGTCGCGCAGTTCGCCGCGGGCTCCGATGGTGTGGACGTGCAGGCCGCGGCGGGGCGCGGGGGCTTCTGCGAGGCCGGTGCCGTGGCCGAGGAGGGTCCAGTGGGGGCCGCGGAACAGGTGGAAGAGCCGGACGGGCAGGCCCGCGGCGCCGGTGAGCGGGGCGTCGGGGGCGCGGTCGCCCGGCAGGACGCCGCCGTCGCGCCCGGGGCAGGGCAGCGACAGCGGGGAGCCGGGGTAGCCGAGGTCGAGTTGGCTGGTCTCGCGGCCGCGCCTGAAGTCCTGGTTGCGGGCCGCTTCGAGGAGCCGCTCGGACATGCCGAGCACGGCGGCGGCGATGGGGCGGCGCTCCTGCTCGTAGCTGGCGAGGAGGGTGTCGGGGGCGCCGTCGAGGGCGGCGGCGAGCTTCCAGCCCAGGTTGTAGGCGTCCTGGATACCGGTGTTGAGGCCCTGGCCGCCGGTCGGGGGGTGGCAGTGGGCGGAGTCTCCGGCGAGGAACAGCCGGCCCGAGCGGTAGCTGTCGGCGAGGCGGGCGTTCATGCCGTAGGCGGAGGCCCAGGTCACGTCGCGTACGACGATGTTGTCGGCGCCCGTGCGCTCGCGCAGCAGCGCGGTGAGCCCGTCGGCGGACAGGTCGGTGTCGCCTTCGAGCGGTATCGGGCCCTGGAGTTGGAACAGGTCGGTGCCGCGCAGCGGGCAGAGCGCGATCTGCCGCTCGGTGCGTGTGCCCCAGCGGTGCCAGGCGTCGGCGGAGACCCCGTCGACGTGGACGTCGGCGACGATCGCGCGCATCGGGAGGGTCTTGCCGGGGAAGCCGATGCCGAGGCTCTTGCGGACGAGGCTCGATCCGCCGTCGGCGCCGACCAGGTAGCGGGCGCGTACGGTGCGTTCGCCGTCCGGGGTGGCGACGGTGGCCGTCACGCCGTCGGCGTCCTGGGTGAAGCCGGTGAGTTCGTGGCCGCGGTGGACGGTGTGGCCGAACTCGGCCAGCCGCTCCGCGAGCCGCCGTTCGGTGAGGAACTGCGGGACGAGCAGCGCGCCGCGCAGGGGCTCGGCGGGGGTGGGCACCGCGGCCGCCGCGGCGGCCTCGTCCACGGCGTCGGTGTGGCCCTCGGCGGTGTGCACGCGCTGGACGGGGTAGGTTCCGCCGGAGGCGACCAGCCTGTCGATCAGGCCGAGGTCCTCGAAGACCTCCTGGCTGCGCGGCTGGATGCCCTTGCCCCGGGAGCCGACGAACGGGTGCGGGGCCTTGTCGATCAGCAGGAACGGGACTTGGCGGCGTGCCAGGTCGAGCGCCAGGGTCAGCCCGGCCGCCCCGGCGCCGCAGACGAGCACGTCGGGTTCTGCCGGGCCCGGGCGGGCGCCGGGCGGGGCGGGGGAAGGGGCGGGGGCCGGGACGGCTGTGGACATCGTGATTCCTCCGTTGGCGGGCGGTCCGCGACCGCCACCCGATTAGTACGTGACACAAACCAAATTAGTTGGTGACACATACCAACGTCAAGATAGGATCGGCGCCATGCCCGACGACGCCCCCACCGCGGCCCGCACCCCCGCGACCACCACGCCCCCGCACAGCACACCGCCGGACGCCGGGGACGCGCCCGCCTCGGACCTGGGCATCGTGGACGGGCTCGTCCAACTGTCGTTCCTGGTGCAGGAGGTCATGGCCGGGGTCGCGGCGGGCCATGAGCTGTCGGTCGCCCAACTGCGGCTGATCGGCATCCTGCGCGACCGCACCCCCCTGATGCGGGACCTCGCGCGGCATCTGAAGCTGGACAAGTCCAGCATGACCGGCCTCGTGGACCGCGCCGAGCGGCGCGACCTGGTGCGGCGCACGGTCGCCCCGCACGACAAGCGGGCGTTCCAGGTGTCGCTGACCGAGCGGGGCCGCGCGCTGGCGCACGAGGGCGAGATCGAGGTGGAGCGGCGGATCACGGCCCTCACCGAAGGGCTGTCCGAGGCGCAGCGCGCCCAGCTCTCCCTGCTGGCCGGCGCCGTCATCGCCCACCACGGGGGCCTCTGACACTCCTCCCTTGCCGCGGAAGGGGCCGACGACGTCTCGCGGTCGCCGCCCACGGCCCGGCCGGGGCGGGGGCCGTCGGCCGGTGGAGTGGTGCGGGCGGTGGCGCGGGGCGCGGCTCCCGGCTCCGTGGTGGCCGGTGTGGCAAGGAAGAGTCATGCCAGACACTTCCTCTGATAATCAGATTAATACTCGGCGCTGGTTCCTGGTCGGCACCCTCGGGGCGGGTGCGGCGGCCGTCACCGGCACCGTGCTCGCGGTGACGGCGGGCTCCTCCGGCTCCCCCGCACCGGCCGCGGCACCCGGGGCACCGGCCTCGCCCGTCGCCCCGCACCCGGGGCCCGCCGCGGTGGCGGCGCAGGGCAGGCCGCCCGCCGTGTACCGGCTGCGGCCGATCGCGGGCGACTCCTCGCTCGGCGCGCCCGCGGCCCGCCCCGAGGTGCGCACCCACGCCGAGTTCACCCTCCCGGGCAAGGCCCGCAGCATCGCGCTCACCTTCGACGACGGCCCGCACCCCGAGTACACCCCGAAGGTGCTCGCGGCCCTGCGCAAGCACGGCGTACAGGCCACCTTCTTCGTCATCGGGGAGAACGCCGCGGCCTTCCCCGGGCTGCTGCACGACATCGCCGCCGAGGGGCACGTCGTCGCCAACCACAGCTATACGCACCCCCAGTTGACGAAGCTGTCGCGGGCCGGGGTCAAGGACCAGCTCGGCAGGACGAGCGACGTCATCGAGAAGGTGCTCGGCGCCCCGCCCCGCTGGTGCCGCGCCCCGTACGGCGACTGGGACCGGCCCTCGCTCACCGAGTGCGCCGCGCTCGGCATGGAGCCGCTCGGCTGGTCCATCGACACCAACGACTGGGCGCGGCCCGGGACTTCCCGGATCGAGGCGGCGGTGACGTCGGGCGTGGAGCCGGGCTCCGTCATCCTCCAGCACGACGGCGGCGGGGACCGCTCGCAGACCGTCGACGCCGTCTCCAGCTATCTGCCGCGGCTGTTGGAGCGCGGCTACACGTTCGTACGGCCGCACGTCTGAGGCGGCGCGGCGTGGGCCCGCCCGGGGCGGCGGGCGGCCCACGCGGGGGTCAGCGGGGCCCCGGCCGGGTGGCGACGACCAGGCCGCAGCGGGGGCGGCCGTCGGCGCGGGTGCCGAGCGCGGTGAGCGGCCGGATGTCCACCTCGAAACCGGCGCGCACCAGCTCGCGGCGGATCCGCACCGGTCTGAAGGTGCGGTAGTACATCACGAACGGGGGCCGCCACAGGGCGTTGCGCAGCCGCATCGCGGTGTCGAAGCCGAGCAGCGCCAGATCGGCCGGGGTGCCGGGGCGTGGCGAGGCGGGCAGCGGGAAGGCGAGGCTGCCGCCGGGCCTGAGCACCCGCAGCACCGCGGCGAACAGCGCGGGCCGCTCGCGCGGCAGGAAGTGCCCGAACGCGCCGAAGCTCACCACCAGGTCGAACGCCTGCCGGTACGGCAGCGCCAGCGCGTCGCCCCGTACCAGGTGCGCGGGCGTACGGGCGGCGGCGGCCGCGGCGCGTGCCTGCCGGAGCATGCCGGTGCTCACGTCGACCCCGGTGACCAGCTCCCCGCACACGGCGTCGAGCACCCCGAGCCCGGCGCCGGTGCCGCAGCACAGGTCGAGCCCGGTGCGGTAGGGGCCGCGGCGGCGAAGCTGCGCGGTGACGGCGTCGAGCACGGGGGCGGGGGTGCGGAAGGGGGTGGCGTCGAACTTCGGGGCGAGCAGGTCGTAGCCGCGCTCGACGGAGGACAGCGCCTGGACCGCCAGCTCGCGCAGGGTGGGGCCGTGGGGTGCGAACATCGCGGCCAGCATAGCCAGCGCGCCTGGGCCCGGTCGTGAGGGCGCCAGGGCGGGCCGCCGGGGGCGCGGTGCTTTTCCGGCCAGGAAATCCAAACGGGGTGCCGCGGGGCGGTCCGCGAGAGACTGTGATGCGGCGTCACACGGCGCGGGCACGCGGCGGGCGCGCGGGCCGGGCGCGGCCCGTACCAGGACCGGAGGGAGACCGGTGAGCGGCAAGAGGATGAGGAGGCTCCTCGCGGAGCTGGCGGCGCGCACGGCCGGGGGCCTGGAGCGTCCGGCGGCGCCCGAGGCGCTGATGCGGGCGCTGTGCGACGCCATGGCCGAGCGCCAGGGCAGGCCGCTGCACCTGTACTTCAGACCGTTCCCCGACGGGCTCGGCGCCTCCGGGCTCTATCTCGACTTCGACGGCGCCGCCACCATCATCGTCGAGGAGCGGACCACGCCCGAGCACCAACTCCTCATCCTGGGCCATGAGCTGTGGCACCTTGAGCAGGGCGACCACGGGCACCTGGCCGCGGACGCGGCGGCCGCCGCGCGCTCGTTCACGGACGACGGCGGCGGCTGGGACGGCGTGGTGGCGGTCGCCGCACGCGCGGTCTCCGACGGCGGCGCCGAGTCCGCGGCGGAGACCTTCGGACTGCTGTGCAGGGGCAGGTTCGGGCCCTGGCTGCGCGAGCAGGGCGCCGGGGAGCCCGTCGGCCAGGACACCGTGGAGGGCCGTATCGCCTCGGCACTCGAACCGCGCCCCCGGCCGTGACCCGTGCCCGCGCACGTGCCGTTCCTCGCCTACGCGGTCCCCGCGCTCGCGCTGTGCGCGGCGCTGCTGCCGCGGCTGCCCGGCATCGTCCGGGCATGGCGCGACCCTGGCACCCGTGACCTGCGGGCCGTCGCCGGGGTGCTCGCGCTCGCCCTCTGTGTGTTCGTGGTGGCGGCGCCGCGCGCCCTCGCCTTCGAGAACCGGCTCCTCGGCGTCCCCAACATCGCGGCGCCCCTCACCTACACCGTGCTCACCTGCTTCGACGCGGCCTGTCTCGCCCTGCTCATCACCTGGCGTGAGGGCGCGTCGGCGCGGCGGCGGCGGAAGATCCGCCGGGTGTGGGGCGGCTACGCGTGCGTCGTCGCGGGCCTGTGGGTGACCTTCGGCCTCGCCGACATGCGCGTGGAGCGGCTGCGCGATCTGGACACGTACTACGCGAACACCCCATGGGCGAGGGAGCACATCGTGCTCTACCTGCTCGGGCACACCGCCGGGGTGCTCGCCGCGATCCGGCTGATCGCCGCCTGGGTGGGCACGGTGCGCCGACGGCTGCGCGCGGGCCTCGTCGCCATGCTGGCCGGCCAACTCCTCGGCCTGGCGTACGACATCGCCAAGTTCACCGCGGTCGTTGCGCGTTGGGCGGGGCGCGACGCGGACTGGCTCAGCACGGTGCTCGCGCCGCCGCTCGCCGCGGGCTGCGCGGTCCTGGTCGCGCTCGGCTTCCTGCTGCCCCAGGCGGCGCCGCACCTCGCCGCGTGCCGGCGGGCCAGGCGCTCCTACCGGGCCCTTGGACCGCTGTGGCGGACGCTGCGCCCGCTCGGGCCGGGACCGGTGCTCGCCCGGGTCGGCTGGTGGTCCCCGTACGAACTGCGGCTGCTGCGGCGCCAGTCGGAGATCAGCGACGGGCTGCTGCGGCTGGCGCCGTGTCTCGACGCGGAGTTGCGCGGCCGGGTACGCGCGCAGGCGCGCAGCGCGGGACACGCGGACGCCGAGGCGCGCGGGATCGCCGGTGCGGCCGACATACTCGACGCCATGGTGAGATACCGGGTCGAAGGGCCCGCCGACGGCGCCCGCGCCACGGCACTGTCCGAGGACTTCCGCGCCGTGGAGCCGGTGTCCCTGGCCCTGCGCAGGCCCGCCGTGGTGGCGCGCTGTCTGCGCGCGGCCGGACGGAGCGTGCCCGCCGACCATGAGTGAACCCACCGCCGTCGTGATCGGCGGCAGCCTCACGGGACTGCTGGCCGCGGCCGCGCTCTCCCGCTACGCGGACGTCACCGTCGTCGAGCGCGACACCCTCCCCGAGGGGCCCGCGCCCCGCAGGGGGCTGCCGCAGGCACGGCACGCGCACCTGCTGTGGTCCGGGGGGATCGGCGCGATCGAGAGCGTGCTGCCCGGCTTCCCCGACGCGCTGGTCGCGGCGGGCGGGCGGCGCGTGCCGATGTTCGCCGACCTGGTGTCGCTCAGCCCGCAGGGGCCCTGGCTGCCCCGCTGGGACCATCCGCACAGCATGCTGGTCGCCAGCCGCGACCTCCTCGACGCCACCGTCCGCGCCCGGGTGCTCGCGACGGCGCGTGTCGGGCTCCTGGAGCAGGCCGACGCGCTCGGCCTGACCGGCGACGCCCGGCGGGTGACGGGCGTACGGGTGCTGCGCGACGGCGCCGAGTCCGTGCTCGGGGCCGACCTCGTCGTCGACGCGAGCGGCCGCGGCACCCGCGCCCCGGTCTGGCTCTCGGCGCTCGGCCTGCCGCCGGTGCGGGTGCGCACCGTGGACTCGGGGGTGGGCTACGCGACCCGTGTCTTCCGCGCCCCGACCGGCGCGCTCCCGGTGGTCAACGTCCAGGCCGACCCGCGCTCCGGCGGTCCTGGCAGGACCGGGGTGATCCTGCCGGTGGAGGGCGGCCGCTGGGTCGTCACCCTCTCCGGCACCAGGGGTGCGCGGCCGGACGACGACCCGGACGCGTTCGAGGCGTTCGCGCGCTCGCTCAGGCACCCGGTCATCGGCGAGCTGATCGCGGGCGCCGAGCCGCTGACCGGGGTCGCCGTCAGCCGCAGCACGGCCAGTCTGCGCCGCTACTACGAGCGCTGCGCGCACTGGCCGGAGGGGTTCGTGGCGCTCGGGGACGCGGTGGCCACGTACAACCCGCTGTACGGCCACGGGATGTCGGCGGCGGCGCTGAGCGTGGTCGCGCTGCGTGAGCGCGTCGCCCGCGACGGGCTCGCCGCCCCCGGGCTCGCGCGGCGCGTCCAGCGGGCCGCCGCGGGGCCCGTCGGCACCGCCTGGGACGTGGCGGTCACCCAGGACAGTTGCTACGAGGGGGCGAGCGAGCGGCCGCCGACGGCCGTGGAGCGGCTGTTCGGCGCCTATCTCGACCGGGTGGTCGTCGCGGGCGGCCGCAGCCGTGGGGCGTCGCTCGCGATGCTCGACGTGATGAGCATGAGCAGGCCGCCCGCCCGGCTCCTCACCCTGCCGGTGCTTGCCGCCGCGCTGCGCCACGGGCGCCGCGGCCGGCCCGCGGGCGACCCGCCGCTGCTGCCCCACGAGCGCGCGGGCACGGGGCGGCCCGGCGGTCAGCCGCCTCCGCAGGACGGCTGAGAGACCGCGGGTGGTTCCCCTCGGCGGCCCCGCTCACGCCCCCGGCGGTGCCACCGAGTCCCGTACCACCAGGTGGGTGCCGAGGACCACGTGGTCCGGCTCGTCCTGGGGTCCCGTGCGGGGGCGCAGGGCGTGGCGGACGGCGGTGCGGCCGAGTTCGCGGTAGGGGACGTGGACGGTGGTGAGGCGGGGGGTGAGGTCGACGGTGAGGGGGATGTCGTCGTAGCCGACCAGGGAGACGTCCTCGGGGACCCGGACGCCGCGGTCCCTGAGGACGGAGAGCGCCCCGGCGGCGACCATGTCGGTGGCGGCGACGACCGCGGTGAAGCGGACCCCTTCGTCCAGGGCGCGGCGCAGCGAACGCACTCCGGACTCCCGCGAGAAGCTGAGGTCGCCGGGGATCTGGAGGGCGGGGTCGGGATCGACGCCGAAGGACGTGAGGGCGCGCAGATAGCCCGCGAGGCGGGCGGAGGCGGTGAGGTGGCCCGCCCGGCCGCCGAGGAACGCGACCCGGCGGTGGCCCTGGGAGAGGACGTGGGCGGTGGCGGCGTAGGCACCGGCTTCGTTGTCGTAGTCGACGACGGTGACGGGGGCCTCCTCGCGCAGCGGCGGGTGGCCGCAGAGCACGAGGCGGGAGCCGGAGGCGGCGAGGGCGCGCGCGTAGGAGGCGAGGCGCTCCTGGGCGGCGTCGTCGTCGGTGGTGCCGCCGATGAGGATGACGGCCTCGGTGCCCTGGGTGCGCATCAGGTCGATGACGGCGGCCTGCCGCTCGCTGTCGCCGCCCGTGGTGCACACCACGCAGATCCGGCCGCACTCCGCCGCCTCCTCCTCGACCCCGGCGGCGGCCTGGGCGAAGGAGGGCCCGGTGATGTCGTCGAGGACGAAGGCGATGGTCCTGCTGGCGCCGACCTGGAGGGCGCGGGCGTGGGCGTTGACCACGTAGTCGAGGCGGCGCACGGCGCGCATGACCTTGTTGCGGGTGCTCACCGACACCGGGTAGTTGTCGGCGAGCACCCGGGAGACCGTGGCGACGGAGACGCCCGCGAGGTCCGCCACGTCCCGCAGGGTGGCGCGCCGCGGCGGGCGCGCCGCGGGCGCCCTGCGCGGTGCCCGCGGCCTGGGTGCCGTGGCGTCCGCGGGCGCCCCACCGGCTTCTTCACGACTGGATGTCACGGTCCGACGCTACTGCATGCCGTGGGGGCGCCCGGGCCGCGCGGGTGGGCTCGTGGGCCGCTCACCAGTCGTGGACCGTGCCGTCGGCGAGCCTGTTGACGGGGAGGTAGGCGGGCGCGTAGGGGAAGCGCTCGGCGGCGGCCAGGTCGAGGCCGACGCCGAGGCCCGGGGTGTCGGAGGGGTGCAGCAGCCCGTCGGTGAAGGTGAAGGAGGTGCGGAAGACCTCCAGGGTCTCGGGGGCGTGCCGCATGTACTCCTGGATGCCGAAGTTGTGCACGGCCAGGTCGAGATGGAGGGCGGCCGCCATGCCGACGGGTGAGATGTCGGTGGGGCCGTGGATGCCCGACCTGATGCCGAAGTGCCCTGCCATGTCCAGGAGTCTGCGCAGGCCGGTGACGCCTCCGGCGTGGGTGACGGCGGAGCGCACGTAGTCGATCAGGCGCTCCTGGAGCAGCACCGTGTAGTCGTGGGCGGAGTTGAAGACCTCGCCGATGGCGAGCGGGGTGGTGGTGTGCTGGCGGATGAGGCGCAGCGCGGTCTGGTCCTCGGCGGGGGTGGCGTCCTCCAGCCAGAACAGGTCGTACGGTTCGAGGTCCTTGCCGAGGCGCGCGGCCTGGATGGGGGTCATGCGGTGGTGGCCGTCGTGCAGCAGGGGCAGCCCGGGGCCGAACTCGGCGCGTACCGCCTCGAAGACGGTGGGGACGTGGCGCAGGTAGGCGCGGGTGTCCCAGGTCTCCTCCGCGGGGAGGGGGCGGCGGCGTGCGGGCTCGTAGTCGTAGCGCTCGCCACCGCCCGCGGCGGAGGAGGCCACGCCGTAGACGGAGTCGAGTCCGGGGATGCCGGTCTGTACCCGGATGGCGCGGTAGCCGCGCTCCAGGTGGGCGCGGACCGAGTCGAGGAGTTCGGGTACGTCGCGCCCCGAGGCGTGCCCGTAGGCGAGGGCGCCGGTGCGGGAGGCGCCGCCGAGTAGCTGGTAGAGGGGCATCCCTGCGGCCTTGGCCTTGATGTCCCACAGGGCGGTGTCGACGGCGGCGACGGCGGCCATGGTGACCGGGCCGCGCCGCCAGTAGGCGCCGCGGTAGAGGTACTGCCAGGTGTCCTCGATACGGGAGGCGTCGCGGCCTTCGAGGAGCGGGGCGACGTGGTCGCGGAGGTAGGAGGCGACGGACAGCTCCCGGCCGTTGAGGGTGGCGTCGCCGAGCCCGGTGAGGCCGTCGTCGGTGGTGATCACGAGGGTGACGAAGTTGCGCGCGGGGCTGGTGACCACGACGTCGGCGCTGGCGATCCGCATGGGCTCTGCCTCTCCTCGGGGGTTGGCGGTCCGTGGGCATTCTTTCCCATCGGGGACGACCCCCGCCGGGCGGGCGCCGCGCGGGCAGGGCAGGCTGGGGGCACACCACCGCGCGGGCGCGGCCCCGGCGCCGGGGCGGGCCCGCGCCACCGCCCGTCGTACGGAGGCAGCCGTGTCCCCAGCGTCCCCAGTGTCCCCGGCCGACCGCGGGCCGGGCGGCGGCCCGTCGGGCGAACGGGCCGTCGAGAACCTGATCGCGCGTTACGCGGAGCTGGTGGACGACGGCGACTTCGCGGGGCTCGGCGCCCTGCTCGCCGACGCCGAGTTCGCCGGGAGCGGGGACCCGGTGCGGGGGCGGGAGGCGATCGAGGAGATGTTCCGGCGGACCCTGGTCGTCTACGACGACGGCACCCCGCGCACCCAGCACGTGACGACCAACCTGCTCGTGGAGGTCGACGAGGCGGCGGGCACGGCACGCGCCCGCTCGTATGTGACCGTGCTCCAGGCGCTGCCCGGCCTGCCGCTCCAGCCCGTCGCCTGCGGCCGCTACCGGGACCGCTTCGAGCGGCGCGGCGACGGCTGGCGCTTCGTGGAGCGCCGGGTGCACATCCGCCTCGTCGGCGACGTCAGCCGGCATCTGCGCGCGGCGCAGCCCCGGGGGTAGGCGCCCCGCGCCGCGGCGGGTTGCGGGCGGGGGTCACGCCCGTACCTCCACGAGGTCGAGCCCCGTGAGGTCGGCGAGGCAGCGCAGTTCCGGCAGGAGGCGGCCGGTGGCGAGGGCCCAGTGGTGGCCCACGCCCGACGCGCTCCAGGCGTCGGTCCACTCGCCGGGGTCGCAGCCGAAGTCGACGCGCGAGGTGGTGTTGCCGATCTCCAGCAGGGGTCCCCCGACGACCTCGCCCTCGGCGGCGATCAGCCGGTAGCGGCCGTCCCGTGTCTGGCCGAGGCCGACGAGGGTGACGGGCCCGTGCTTCACGTCGAACTCGACGGAGACCCCGTAGCCGCGCTTGCCGTGGTAGACGCCGAGGCCGCGCAGCAGCGGGCGGCGCTCGCTGATGGCGAGGTGTCCTGGGCCGTCGTGGCCCATCTCCACCACGTCGTCGCGGAAGTGGAGGGCCTGGAACTCGGTGAAGGAGCCCCCGGCGCCGAACCGGTCGGCGATCAGCATGGCGAGCGAGGTGCGCAGCTCGTATTCGCCGCAGGCCGGGACGCCGCGCGCGGTCAGCAGGGAGGCGCCGAGGATCATCCCGGCGCCCAGCCGCTCGTGGACCTCGCCGTCGAGGCCGCGGTGGTAGTAGGCGAGGGAGTCGAGGTCGAAGTCGGCGACGAGCCGGTCGAGTCCCGCGGCGACCCGGGCCGCCCACTCCAGGTCGGCGGGGTCGACGGAGTCGGTGATCTCGAACAGGGCGCGGGCCTCGTCGAGCCGGGCCGCGACCTCGTCCCCGGTGGCGGCCTCGGCGCGCACCCGCAGGTCGTCGAACTCCAGGACCTCGACATGGCCGCCGAGCCTGCCGGGGACCATGGTGAGGTCGGTGGAGACGTCGTACATGCCCGGGTAGAGGTGGCCCATGAGGCCGTGGCGTCCGCCGCGCAGCGCGGCGCGCACCCCGGCGGCGCGCACCCAGCGGCCGATGCGCCGCCAGGCGCGCTCGTCCTCCAGGTGTCCCGAGACGGAGCGGAAGGCGACCCCGGCGCGCTCGAAGGCGTTCGCCATCTCGGGCAGCGGGCAGGCGCCGCAGTACGCGAGCCATTCGCCGGTGCCGAAGGCGGCGTGGTCCATGGCCTCGGTGGGCTGGAGGTTGATGAGCAGCACGGGGGCGCCGGAGCGCTGCGCGATCGGCAGCAGCATGGTCGCCGTCATATAGGTGGTGAGGAAGCCGACGATGAGGTCGCAGTCGGCGGCGCGCAGCGTGTCGGCCGCGGCGGCGCCCTCCTGGGCGTCGGAGACGAACCCGGCGTCGACGACGTCCGCGTCGAACTCCCGCATCCGCTGCGCGACCCGGTCGGCGGAGCGCCGCAACTGCGGGAGCAGGCCAGGGAACTGCGACCAGTAGGCGCCGAGGCCCCCGGCGACGAGGCCGATCCTCGGCCTGCGGGCGACGGCTGGGGTGCGGGTGGTCATGGGTCGCTCCTCGCGCGTGCTGGTACGGGTGGTGCGGTCGGTGCGGCGGGGGTGCGGGTACGGCCGGGGTGCCGGGCGCGGCGGCTGCCGGGCCCGGCACCCCGGCCGTACCCGGGGGCGGGCGTGCGGGGTCAGTCCAGGTGGAAGACCTCCGTCAGCAGGACCCTGGCGTCGTCCGCCGTGCCGGCCGCGCCACCGGCGGGGACCTCGAAGAAGGGCGCCATCTCGCGCTGCCAGCGGGCGTTGACCTCGGTGGCGGCCATGGCACGCTCGGCGGCGGCGAAGTCGTCGGCCTCCAGGTAGCCGACGAGGGTGCCGTCGGGGCCGAGGAAGAGCGAGTAGTCACGCCAGCCGGACGCGGTGAGCGCGGCCCGCATCTGCGGCCACACCTCGGTGTGCCGCCTCCGGTACTCCGCCATCCGGTCGGGGCGCACCTTCAGCAGGAAGCACACGCGTGCCATGGGAGCCGCCTCCTGGAACTAGAAATGGAACTGGTCGATGTTCTTGGCGTCGAAGACGGTGGGCGGGCCGAGGATGACCTCGCCGTCCTTGCCGACGGTGAACTCGCCGAGGTCGCCCGCCTTGAACTTCTCGCCCTGGGCGCCGGTGATCTGCCCGGAGGCGAGCGCGGCGGCGGCGTAGGCGCCGAGTTCGCCCAGCTTCTCCGGGTTCCACAGCGAGAACTGGTCGAGGGTGCCGTCCTTGACGTACTTGCGCATCTGGTTCGGCGTGCCGAGCCCGCCCAGAACGACCTTGCCCTTGTACGAGGAGTCGCTGAGGTAGCGGGCGGCGGCGGCGATGCCGACCGTGGTGGGCGAGATGATGCCCTTGAGGTCGGGGTACGCCTGGAGGAGCCCCTGGGTCTGCTGGAACGACTTCTGGTCGTCGTCGTCCCCGTAGGCCACCTTGACGAGCTTCATCCCCTTGTACTTGGGGTTTTTCAGCTCGTCCTTCATGAAGCCGATCCAGGTGTTCTGGTTGGTGGCGTTCTGGGTGGCGGACAGGATGGCGACCTTGCCCTTGTAGCCGATCTGCTTGCCGATGTTGCGGACCAGGCTGCGGCCGATCTCCTCGGACGACGCCTGGTTGATGAAGACCTGGCGGCAGTCCTTGGCGGTGTCGGAGTCGTACGACACCACCTTGATGCCCTTCTGCATGGCCTGCTTGAGGGGCCCGCAGACCGCGTTGGGGTCGTTGGCGGCGATGAGGATGGCGTCCTGGCGCTGCTGGATCAGGGTGTTGATGTACGAGACCTGGGAGGAGGCGCTGGCGTCGGAGGGGCCGACCTCCTTGCCCTTGCCCGCGAAGTCGCCGGCCGCCGCGATACCGGCGTCGTCGACGATCTTCTCGTAGGGGTTGTTGACGGCCTTGGGCAGGAAGGCCAGCTTGAGGTTCTTCTTCAGGGGCGCGTCGGGGTCGGCCTTGGCGCCCGAGCCCGCGGACGAGCCGTCCGCGCCCTTGTCGTTGTCGTCCTTGGTGGTGCCTGAGCAGCCGGCGAGGGTGACCACCAGGGCGCAGGCCGCTGCCGCGGCGGCCACGGTGCGGCGTCGGGCCTGGGTTCGCAGGATCATGTCGAGCGGTGCCTTTCAGCTAGTGGTGGCGGCGCCCTCGGGGCGCCGGTCTTCGACTCCGGTGGACGCCGCGCGCCGGTGGCGCCGCTCTTCCAGGGCCGCGACGAGACGGGGGGTGAGGACGGAGGCGACGAGCAGCGCCCCGGTCACGATCACCTGGACCTCGTTCGCGACGTCGTTCAGGGTGAGCAGGTTCTTCAGGACGCCGATCAGCAGCACCCCGGCCACCGCGCCGAAGAGGGTGCCGCGGCCGCCGTCGAAGTCGACACCGCCGAGGAGCACGGAGGCGATGACGAGCATCTCGAAGCCGAGGCCGTTGTCGGCGCGCGCGCTGCCGTAGCGGAGGGTGAAGACGATCCCGGCGAAGGAGGAGACGAGCCCGGTGGCGACGAACAGCAGCAGCTTGATCCGCTTGACCCTGATCCCGGCGAACCAGGCGGCGTCCTCCTGGGCGCCGATGGCGAACAGGGAGCGGCCGACCCGGGTGGAGTGCAGCACCACGGCGGTGACCACGGCGAGCACGACGAAGAGCGCCACCGGGTAGGTGAGGAAGGTGCCGGGGACGGTGGTGGTGTCGACGGCGAGCTTCGCGTAGGCGGAGGGGAAGTCGGTGACGGCGTCGCTGCCGAGGACCACGGAGGCGAGCCCGCGGTAGAGCGCCAGGGTGCCGATGGTGACGGCGAGCGACGGCAGTCCGACGCGGGTGACGAGCCAGCCGTTGAGCAGTCCCCCGGCGACTCCGACGAGGAGGACCACGGGGACGATGGCCTCGAAGGCCCAGCCGGCGTTCCACAGGTTGCCGGTGAGGGCGCTGCCGAGGCCGAGCATGGAGGCGACCGACAGGTCGACCTGCCCCGCGACGACGAGCAGCGTCATCGGCAGCGCGATCAGCCCGACCTCGATGATGTCGTTGAACGCGAAGGCGAGGTTGCCGCTCGCCGAGAAGCCGTCGGTGGTGCCGAGTCCGACGGCGAAGACGGCGACGAACAGCACGCCCACGGCGGTGTCCCAGCGCAGCGCGGTGGCCCGCAGCCGCTGCCCGGCGCTCAGCGGCGGGTCGCCCTTGGCGGCTGCCGGGGCCGACGGGGTGCTCTCAGGCGTCATGGCCCCTGCTCCTCTTCCTCAGGGCGCGCGTCACGCGCAGGTTGACGATGCGGTCGACGCTGATGGCGGCGAGCAGCAGCGCGCCGGTGATGGCGCCCTGCCAGAAGGAGTTGACCTTGAGCACCACCAGGACGCTGCCGATGGTGGTCAGCAGCAGGGCGCCGAGTGCGGCGCCCCAGACGGTGCCGGTGCCGCCGGTGATGGCGACGCCGCCGACGACGACCGCGGAGACCACGGTCAGCTCCCAGCCGTGCGCGTTGTCGGCGACGACGGTGCCGAACCTGGCGAGCCAGAGCGCCCCGGCGAATCCGGCGACCGCGCCGGAGAAGACGTAGGCGCCGAAGACCCGGCGGCGGATGGGGATGCCGGCGAGCCGTGCCGCCTCGGGGCTTGAGCCGATGGCGTACAGCTCGCGCCCCGTGGGGTAGGCGCGCAGGAACCAGGCGGCCGCGGCGAGCACCACGGCGGCGATCAGCGGCAGGTAGGGGATGCCGAGGACGCTGCCGCTGCCGAGGTGCAGCACCGGGTCCGGCACGTCGGAGGCGTTGATCTGCCGGCCCTTGGCCCACCAGTAGTCGAAGCCCTGGATGATGTAGAGCATGCCGAGGGTGACCACGAGCGCGGGCACCCGGCCGAAGCTGACGAGGGTGCCGCTGACGAGCCCGCACAGCACGCCGATGCCGAGCCCGACGAGCAGGACGAGGACGGCGCTGTGGCCGGTGCCGGAGACGAACTTGCCGCAGGCGAAGGCGGACAGGCCCACCACGGAGCCGACGGAGAGGTCGATGTTGCGGGTGATGACCACCGCGGACTGGCCGACGGCGAGCAGGACCAGGATGGACGCGTTGAGCAGCAGGTCCTTGATGCCCTGGTCGGACAGGAAGCGGTGGTTGGCGAGCTGGGTGCCGAGGATGAGCAGGACAAGGGCGCCGGCGATGCTGATCTCGCGGGCCCGGAAGATGGCGTCGACGAGCGAGCGCGCCGAGCGGCCCTCGGACTCACCGGTGCCCTGCGGACGTTCCAGGGTGGTGGTCATGCCGCCCCCTTCGCTTCCGTGCGTCCGGTGGCGGCGGCCATGACGGTCTCCTCGTCGGCTTCGTCGCGGGGGATCTCGGCGGTGAGCCGGCCCTCGTGCATGACGAGCACCCGGTCGGCCATGCCCAGCACCTCCGGCAGGTCGGAGGAGATCATCAGGACCGCGAGGCCCTCGGCGGCGAGCGACGACAGCAGCCGGTGGACCTCGGCCTTGGTGCCGACGTCGATGCCCCTGGTGGGCTCGTCGACGATGAGTACGGAGGGGCGGGTGGCGAGCCACTTGGCCAGGACGACCTTCTGCTGGTTGCCTCCGGAGAGCACGCCGACGAGGTCGGTGAGGCGGGAGTACTTGAGCCGCAGGCGCACCGCCCAGTCGGCGGCGCGCGCGTGCTCCAGCGTCCTGCTGACGAGGCCCGCGCTGCCGACGGCGTCGAGCCCGGTGAGTCCGATGTTGCGCTCGATGGACATGTCCATCACCAGGCCGCGCTGGCGGCGGTCCTCGGGCACCAGGGCGAGCCCCGCGGCCATCGCGGCGGTGGGCGAGCCGGGGCGCAGCGCCCTGCCGTCGACCTCGACGCGGCCCGCGTCCGGCCTGTCGACGCCGAACACGGCCTGTGCGACCTCGGAGCGGCCGGCGCCGACGAGGCCCGCGAGAGCGACGATCTCGCCGCGGCGGATATCGAAGGAGACGTCGTGGAAGACGCCCTCGCGGGTCAGCCGCCGTACCGAGAGGGCGGTGTCGCCGAGGGCGGCGGGCTGCTTGGGGTACAGCTCGTCGAGGTCGCGGCCGACCATGCTGCGCACGAGGTCGTCCTCGGTGAGCCCGTCGAGCGGCCGTGAGCTGACGAGGGCGCCGTCGCGCAGCACGGTGACGCGCTGGCAGAGGGCGAACATCTCCTCGATGCGGTGCGAGATGAACAGCACCGCGGCGCCCTCGGCGCGCAGCGCCTCGACGACGGCGAAGAGGCGGGCCACCTCGCTGCCGGTGAGGGCCGCGGTGGGCTCGTCCATGATGAGGACGCGGGCGTCGAAGGAGAGCGCCTTGGCGATCTCGACGATCTGCTGGTCGGCGATGGACAGGCCGCGCGCGGGCCGGTCGGCGGCGAGGTCGACGCCGAGGCGGCGCATCAGTCCTGCGGTGGCGCGGCGGGTCGCGCCGCGGTCGATGCGGCGCAGCGCGGCGCGCGGCTGGCGGCCCATGAAGATGTTCTCGGCGATGGACAGGTCGGGGAACAGGGTGGGTTCCTGGTAGATCACCGCGATCCCCGCGTCGCGGGCGTCGGCGGGGCCGTGGAAGGCGACGGGGCGCCCGTCGAGGAGCACCGTCCCCGTGTCGGGCCTGTGCACCCCGGCCAGGGTCTTGATGAGGGTGGACTTGCCCGCGCCGTTCTCGCCCGCGAGCGCGTGCGCCTCGCCCGCGGCCAGGCTCAGGGAGACCCCCCGCAGCGCCCGTACGGCACCGAAGGACTTGCTGACATCCTCCAGGGCCAGTACGGCGTCGGGGCCCGGAGCGGACGGTTTCATGGACTGCTCCTCAGCGGCATTCGGCTCGCCTGCTCTTCGGTCGGGTGCTCGTCGGTCTTACGGGGCCGCGGGGCGCCGCGCCCGGGGTGTGGGGGGTGGCCGCGGCGCTGGGGTGAAAGGTTTCATTCAGGTTTCAGGGAAACTAGACGCCCGATTCCGGGACCGTCAATGGGTCGACGACCACCAATTCCATAAACTCCGCCAACGCACCGCGCTGGACAGCCGAAACACGGCGACGACCGGTCTTGACACACTCCCGGGGCTCACTTAGCTTCCCAGCGTGAAACGATTCATGATGCCGGGGATGATACGGGAGCGCTGAGGGATGACCGCCGTACCAGCCGCCAAGGCGGCGCTGAAGAGCCAGATCATCGAGACGCCGTCCTGGGCCTACGGCAACAGCGGCACCCGTTTCAAGGTGTTCGCGCAGGCGGGAGTGCCCCGCACCCCCGAGGAGAAGATCGACGACGCGGCCCGGGTGCACGCGCACACCGGGGTGGCCCCTGTGGTGGCGCTGCACATCCCCTGGGACCGGGTGGACGACTACGCCGCGCTCGCCGGGTACGCGAAGGAGCGCGGGGTGCGCCTCGGCACCGTCAACGCCAACGTCTTCCAGGACGACTCGTACAAGCTCGGCTCCGTCGCCCACCCCGACGCGGCAGTGCGCCGCAAGGCCCTGGCGCACCTGCTGGAATGCGTCGACATCATGGACGCGACCGGCTCACGCGAGCTGAAGCTCTGGTTCGCCGACGGCACCAACTACCCGGGCCAGGACGACATCCGGGCCCGGCAGGACCGGCTCGCCGAGGCGCTCGACGCGGTGTACGGGCGGCTCGGCGACGGGCAGGGGATGCTGCTGGAGTACAAGCTCTTCGAGCCCGCCTTCTACAGCACCGACGTGCCGGACTGGGGCACCTCGTACGCGCACTGCCTCAAACTGGGCGACAAGGCACGGGTGGTGGTCGACACCGGGCACCACGCGCCGGGCACCAACATCGAGTTCATCGTGGCGTTCCTGCTGCGCGAGGGGAAGCTCGGCGGCTTCGACTTCAACTCCCGCTTCTACGCCGACGACGACCTGATGGCGGGCGCCGCCGACCCCTTCCAGCTCTTCCGGATCATGTACGAGGTGGTGCGCGGGGGCGGCCTCGGCGAGCGGACCGCGTTCATGCTCGACCAGTGCCACAACATCGAGCCGAAGATCCCGGCCATCATCCGCTCCGTGATGAACGTCCAGGAGGCCACGGCCAAGGCGCTCCTCGTGGACCGGGAGGCACTGGCCGCGGCGCAGGGCGAGGGCGACGTACTGGGCGCGTACGGGGTGTTCATGGACGCGTACAACACGGACGTGCGGCCGCTGCTCGCCGAGGTGCGCGAGGAGATGGGGCTCGACCCCGACCCCACCGCCGCCTACCGGCGCTCCGGCTACGCCGAGCGGATCGTGGCCGAGCGGGTCGGCGGTCAGCAGGCGGGCTGGGGCGCCTGACGCCCCTGCGGCACCCGGCCTCCCCCGCTCCGCTTCCCGGCGACCGGCGCCCGTGGCGGCCGCCCGGCGCCCGAGCGCGCGCCGCTCGCCGCGCCCGGCCGGACGGCGCACCACCGGACGGGGCACCACCGGACGGCACGGCACCGGACAACAGGCCACCTGACGGCAGGGCACCGGACGGCGGACCACGGGACGGACCGGCCGTATAAGCCGCCGCCCCGCCGTCCGGGTCCGTGGCCGCGGGCGGCCCGGCTCCCCCGCCGCCGGGACGTACCGGCAAGAGCGCAGCATTCGCCCCTCCGCACCCGACGCGAAAGACGACGTGACATGAACTCCCCGCTGCACCCCGAGGCCGCGGCCCTGCTGGAGCGCTCGCACCGGCTGGGCGCCGATCCCCGCAACACCAACTACGCGGGCGGCAACACGTCCGCCAAGGCCACCGCGACCGACCCGGTCACCGGCGGCGACACCGAGCTGATGTGGGTCAAGGGCTCCGGCGGCGACCTCGGCACCCTCACCGCGGGCGGCCTGGCCGCGCTCCGGCTCGACCGGCTGCGGGCGCTGGCCGACGTCTACCCGGGCGTCGGGCGCGAGGACGAGATGGTCGCCGCGTTCGACTACTGCCTGCACGGCAGGGGCGGCGCCGCGCCCTCCATCGACACCGCCATGCACGGCCTGGTGGACGCCGCCCACGTCGACCACCTGCACCCGGACTCCGGCATCGCGCTGGCCTGCGCGGCCGACGGGGAGCGGCTGACCGCCGAGTGCTTCGGGCCCCGGGTGGTGTGGGTGCCGTGGCGGCGGCCCGGCTTCCAGCTCGGGCTCGACATCGCGGCCGTCAAGGAGGCCAACCCGGAGGCCGTCGGCTGTGTGCTGGGCGGGCACGGCATCACCGCGTGGGGCGACACGAGCGAGGAGTGCGAGCGCAACTCGCTGGAGATCATCCGCACCGCGGAGACCTTCCTCGCGCAGCGCGGCGGTCCTGAGCCCTTCGGCCCCCCGCTGCCCGGGTACGAGGCGCTGCCGCCCGCCGAGCGCCGCCGCCGCGCGGCCGCGCTCGCGCCCGTGATCAGGGGGCTGGCCTCCGCGGACCGGCCGCAGGTGGGCCACTTCGACGACGGCGAGGCGGTGCTCGACTTCCTGGCGTGCGCCGAGCACCCGAGGCTCGCGGCGCTCGGCACCTCGTGCCCCGACCACTTCCTGCGCACCAAGGTGCGCCCCCTGGTGCTCGACCTGCCCGCCGCAGCGCCGCTGGAGTCCGCGCTGGCCAGGCTGCGGGAGCTGCACACGGCCTACCGGGAGGAGTACCGCGCCTACTACGAGCGGCACGCGCTGCCGGACTCGCCGCCGATGCGCGGCGCCGACCCGGCGATCGTGCTGGTGCCGGGCGTGGGGATGTTCTCCTTCGGCAAGGACGAGCAGACGGCGCGGGTGGCGGGCGAGTTCTACGTCAACGCGATCAACGTGATGCGCGGCGCCGAGGCGGTCTCCTCGTACACGCCGATCGAGGAGTCGGAGAAGTTCCGCATCGAGTACTGGGACCTCGAAGAGGCCAAGCTGCGGCGGATGCCGCCGCCGAAGCCCCTCGCCACCAGGATCGCGCTGGTGACGGGCGCGGGCTCCGGCATCGGCAGGGCGATCGCGCACCGGCTGGCCGCTGAGGGCGCGTGCGTGGTCGTCGCGGACGTCAACGCCGGGGCGGCGGCGCAGGTCGCGGGCGAACTCGGCGGGCCCGACAGGGCGGTGCCGGTCACCGTGGACGTCACGAGCGAGGCCGAGATCGCGCGGGCCTTCGAGGAGGCGCTGCTCGCCTTCGGCGGGGTCGACCTGGTGGTGAACAACGCGGGGATCTCCGTCAGCAAGCCGCTGCTGGAGACCTCGGCCGCGGACTGGGACCGGCAGCACGCCATCATGGCGCGCGGCTCGTTCCTGGTGTCGCGGGAGGCGGCGCGGGTGATGACGGCGCAGGGCCTGGGCGGCGACATCGTCTACATCGCGTCCAAGAACGGTGTGTTCGCCGGGCCCAACAACATCGCCTACGGCGCCACCAAGGCCGACCAGGCCCATCAGGTGCGGCTGCTGGCGGCCGAGTTGGGCGAGCACGGCATCAGGGTCAACGGGATCAACCCCGACGGGGTGGTGCGCGGCTCCGGCATCTTCGCCTCCGGCTGGGGGGCGCAGCGCGCGGCGGTGTACGGGGTGCCGGAGGAGAAGCTGGGCGAGTTCTACGCCCAGCGGACCCTGCTCAAGCGCGAGGTGCTGCCCGAGCATGTGGCGAACGCCGTGTTCGCGCTGACCGGGGGCGACCTCACGCACACCACCGGGCTGCACATCCCCGTCGACGCCGGGGTCGCCGCCGCCTTCCTGCGCTGAACCCCCGTCCCGCCCGCCACGTCCCCCTGCCGAGGTTCCCGTGTCTGCCGCTTCCGCCTCCCCGGCCGCCGCCACGGCGTTCGCCGCCGTCGACCTCGGCGCGTCCAGCGGCCGGGTGATGGTGGGCCGGGTGGCCGGGGGGCGGGTGGCGCTCACGGAGGCGCACCGGTTCGCCAACGTGCCGGTGCGGGTGGGCGGGGTGCTGCACTGGGACGTGCTGCGGCTGCACCGGGGCGTGCTCACCGGGCTGCGGGCCGCGGCGGAGGAGATCGGCGGCCCGCCTGCCGGGGTCGGCATCGACGGCTGGGCGGTGGACTACGGGCTGCTCGACGCGTCGGGGGCCCTCATCGGCAATCCGGTGCACTACCGGGACGCCCGTACCGAGGGCGCGGCGCAGCGGGTGTGGGCGCGGCTCGGGCCGCGGGAGCTGTACGCGGCGACCGGGCTCCAGCACCTGCCGTTCAACACGGTCTTCCAGTTGACCGCGGCGCGCGGCACCCCGGCGTTCGCCGCGGCGCGGCGGCTGCTGCTGGTCCCTGACCTGCTGTCGTACTGGCTGACCGGCGAGGAGGGCACGGAGCTGACCAACGCGTCCACCACCCAGCTCGTCGACCCGCGCACCCGCAACTGGTCGGCCGCGGTGGCCGGGGCGCTCGGTATCGACCTCGGCCTGTTCGCGCCGCTGCGCGGTCCTGGCGATCCCGCGGGGGTGCTGCTGCCCGACGTCCTGGACGAGCTGGGGCTCGCGGGGGAGGTCCCGGTGACCGCGGTGGGCTCGCACGACACCGCCTCCGCGGTGGCCGGGGTCCCCGCGGTGGACGGCGACTTCGCCTACATCGCCACCGGTACCTGGTCGCTCGCCGGTCTCGAACTGGACGCGCCCGTGCTCACCGAGGACAGCCGCCGCGCCAACTTCACCAACGAGCTGGGCGTCGACGGCACGGTGCGCTACCTGCGCAACATCATGGGGCTCTGGCTGCTCCAGGAGTGCCTGCGCGCGTGGTCGGAGGCGGGGGCGCCGCAGCGGCTCGACACCCTGCTGCGGGACGCGGCGCGGGAGCCGGGGCTGCGCTCGGTGGTGGACGCGGGCGACCCCGCGTTCCTCGCGCCCGGCGGGATGCCGGGGCGTATCGCCGACTTCTGCCGCCGCACCGGGCAGCCGGTGCCGCACCGCCCCGCCGAGATCGCGCGCTGTGTGCTGGACTCGCTCGCCCTGGCCCACAAGCTGGCCGTCGAGGACGCCCAGCGGCTCGCCGGGCGCGCGGTCTCGACGGTGCACATCGTCGGCGGCGGCGCCCGCAACGCGCTGCTGTGCCGGCTGACCGCGGACGCCTGCGGGCTGCCGGTGGCCGCGGGTCCCGCCGAGGCGGCGGCGTACGGCAACGTCCTGGTGCAGGCGCGGGCCGCGGGGGTGCTCGGCGGCGGGCTCGCGGAGCTGCGGGCGGCGCTGGCGGCGAGCGCCCCGCCGCAGCGGTACGCGCCCTCGGGCGACGCCGCGCCCTGGGAGCGCGCCGCCGCGCGCCTCGCGGGCGCCCGCGGCGGCGGCGCGCCGTGAACGGGCCGCCGACGCGGTGCGCGGGCGCGGGGGTCGACAGCGGAGAGAGGCGGGCCGGGTGGAGCACACCGTCGGCATCAAGGACGTGGCGCGTGAGGCGGGCGTCTCCATCGGCACCGTGTCCAACGTGCTCAACCGCCCCGACCGGGTGGCGGAGGAGACCAGGACCAGGGTGCTCGCGATCATCGCGCGCCTCGGGTACGTGCGCAGCGAGAGCGCGCGGCAACTGCGCGCGGGCAGCAGCAGGATCATCGCCATGCTGGTGCTCGACATGGCCAACCCGTTCTTCGTGACGGTGGCGCGCGCCGCCGAGCGCGCCGCCAGGGAGGCGGGGCTCGGGGTGATGGTCTGCAACAGCGCGGAGAGCGCGGCCGAGGAGGCCGAGTACCTGTCGCTCTTCAGCGAGCAGCGGGTGCGCGGGGTGCTGGTCACCCCGGCGGACAGCGGCAACCTGCGCGCGTTCCGCCGCCACCGCATACCGTTCGTGCTGGTCGACCGGGTGCTGTCGGACGGGGACCGGGGCTGCTCCGTGTCGGTGGACGACGTCGCGGGCGGTCGGCTCGCGGTGCGGCACCTGCTGCGGCTCGGGCACCGCTCGGTGACCTATGTCACAGGCCCCCCGCAGTTGCCGCAGTGCGGGGACCGGCGTTCGGGGGCGCTGGCGGCGCTGCGGGAGGCGGGGCTCGGGCCCGCGGCGCTGACGGTGGTGCGCGCGGAGCGCCTCGACGTGGCCTCGGGGCTCGACGCGGGGGCGCGGCTGCTGGGCACGGTGCGCCCGCCCGCCGCCGTGTTCTGCGCCAACGACCTGCTCGCCCTCGGGGTGCTCCAGGCGCTGTTCGCCGCGGGTGTCCGGGTGCCCGAGGACGTGGCGATCGTGGGGTACGACGACATCGAGTTCGCCGCCGCTGCCGCCGTCCCGCTGACGTCGGTGCGCCAGCCGTCGGAGCAGCTCGGGCGGATCGCCGCGCGGCTGCTGATGGAGGAGACGGGGCACGAACCGGGGCGCCACCGGCACCGTCGGGTGGTACTCGAACCCGAGCTCGTGGTGCGCCGCTCCACCCTCGCGCGGGCGGACGCGCGCCACATCCGCGCCCCGGAGGGGTCCGCGGGGGCGGCCGGGGGAGGATGATGGTCTTGACCGCGTACGGCATCAGCCCGTACGTTTTTTGCTAAAACGTTACATACGGTGAGGTGGTCTTCGGCCCCCCGCCGTCGCTCCGAAGGCCGTGACGGCCCTGACGACACCGGTTCGGCACCGCGACCGCGCCGGCGAGGAGATGACATGCCGAGAGCCGGGGGGCCTGGCCCCGAGCGCCGCGCCCTGCTCAAGGCGGGCGCGGCGGCCGCCGCGACGGCCGCCGGGCTCGCGACGGCGACGGACGCGGTCGCGGCGCCCCCGCAGCAGGCTTCACGGCCGGGCGGCGGCGCGGTCCGCGCGGTGCGGGAGCGGGCCGGGAAGGCACCCTCGGGCCGCTGGGACACCTTCAACCTCTCCCCCGCGCGCCGCACGGTGCGCCCGGTCGCGGTGCGCACCACCACCGGCTCCGTGGAGCGCGCCCAGGACCTGCTGGGCAAGGACGGCGCCGCCCGCACCCGGCTCAGCGGCCGTGGTGCCTCGGTGACGCTGGACTTCGGCAAGGAGGTCGGCGGCTTCGTCACCGTGGCGCTCGGCGAGGGCACCGAGCGCGGCCGGCGGATCGGCCTGGCGTACGCGGAGCTGTCGTCGTTCCTCGACGCGGCGGCGAGCGACGGCTCCAACGGCGGCGCGAACGACGAGCCCGCGGTCGTCTACGCGGCGCCCCCCGGCGGCACCGTCTCCACCGAGCGCGACACCCCGCTCGCGGGCACCGGGGCCGCGGCGGCGGCCAACCCGGCGAGCCAACTGCGCGGCGGCTTCCGCTATCTGACGGTGACGAACGAGTCCGACGGCACCGTGGCGCTCGCGGGCTGCTCGGTCCGCATCACCTTCGCGCCCGACGCCGCGGACCTGCGCGCGTACCCCAACTACTTCTACTGCGACGACGACCTGCTCAACCGGATCTGGTACGCGGGCGCCTACACGGTGCAGACCAACATCATCGCGCCGCGGCAGGGCCGGGTGTGGGGGCCGCCGGAGCTGGGCTGGGACAACAGCGCCCTGGTCGGCGAGACCGGGGACCCGGTGCTGGTGGACGGCGCCAAGCGGGACCGCACGGTGTGGCCCGGCGACCTGGGCGTCTCGGTGCTGACCGACCATGTGTCGCTGGGCGACCTGGCGGCGGTGCGGGCCTCCCTCGACACCCTCTACCGCCACCAGACGGAGGACGGCGCCCTGCCGTACGCGGGCCCCGCCGTCAACTTCCTCGGCACGTCGGACGCGTACCACCTGTGGACCCTCGTCGGCACCGCGCTGTACGTGCGCTTCAGCGGGGACACCGGATGGCTGCGCGAGCGCTACCCCGGCTATCTGAGGGCCCTCGACCACATCACCGCCAAGCTGGACGGCGACGGGCTGCTCGCGGTGACGGCCGCCGCCGACTGGGCGCGTACCGACGCGGACGGCAAGAACCTGGAGGCCAACGCGGTCATGTACCACGCGCTGGTGACCGCGGCGCCGCTGGCCCGCGCGGCCGGCGACCCGGACACGGCCACCGCCTGCGTCAAGCGCGCCGAGGCGCTGAAGTCCGCGGTCGCCGCGGGGGGTTACTGGGACGAGGCCGCGGGCCTGTACCGCGACAAGCCGGAGGGCCCGGGCGCCGCGCTGTACCCGCAGGACGGCAACGCGCTCGCGGTGTGGTTCGGCCTCGCCGACGAGGAGCGCGCCCGCCGGGTCAGCGCGGCGCTCGCCGGGCGGTGGACGGCGGTGGGCGCGCTGAGCCCGGAGAAGAGCGCGGACTCGGTGCACCCGTTCCCCGGCGGCATGGAGGTGCACGCGCACTTCACCGCGGGCGAGGACCGCAGGGCGCTCGACCTGATCCGCCGCGAGTGGGGCTATATGCTCGGCGCGCCGCAGGGCACCGCGAGCACCTTCTGGGAGGGCTATCTGCGCGACGGCTCGCCCGACTACCAGGGCTCGTACATGAGCGCGTCGCACGGCTGGTCCACGGGGCCCACGTCGGCGCTGACCCACCATCTGCTGGGTATCAGGCCCGCGCCGGGCGGCGGCTACCTGGTGTCGCCGAGCCCGGGCGGGCTCGCGCACGCGCAGGGCAGGCTGAGCACCCCGGCGGGCGTCATCGCGGTCTCCTGGCGCGGACGTCCCAACGGCTGGTTCGACCTGACGCTGAAGTCCCCCGAGGGCGTCGCCTCGGTGGGGGTGCCGGTGCCCGCGGAGGGGCCCACGGTGGTGCGGCGCGACGGCCGCAGGGCGTGGGACCGCACCAGCAGGTACCACGGTGTGCGGCTGGAGAACGGGCATGTCATCCTGCCCGGGCTGCCCCCGGGCACGCACACCGTCACCGTACGCCGCCGCTGAGCCGGAGCCCCCCTTGACCAGTACCGCCACCCGTATCACCGTCTACACCCGCACCACCGGCTACCGCCACGAGTCCATCGAGGCGGGGGTGGAGTGCGTGGCGGGGGCCGGGCCCGCGCGGGGCCTCGCGGTACGGCACACCGAGGACCCGGACGAGCTGACCCGGCTGCTCCCGGAGAGCGACGCCGTGGTGTTCCTGTCCACCAGCGGGAACGTCCTCACGGCCGCGGGCCGCGAGGCGCTGCGCGCGCACACCGCCGCGGGCCGCGGCTTCGTCGGGGTGCACGCCGCGGCCTGCACCGAGTACGACTGGCCGTTCTACGAGGAGCTGCTGGGCGCCTGGTTCGACGGGCACCCCGAACTCCAGCCGGGCACCGCCGTGGTGGAGGACGCGGCGCACCCGGCCATGGCGCACCTTCAGGACCGCTGGGACTTCGTCGACGAGTGGTACAACTTCCGGGCCAACCCGCGTCCCCGGGTCAGGGTGCTCGCCACCGCCGACGAGTCCAGCTACGAGGGCGGCGGGATGGGCGCCGACCACCCCCTGGTGTGGTGCCACGAGCGGCTCGGCGGCCGGGTGTTCTACACCGGGCTCGGCCACACCCGGGAGTCCTTCCGCGACCCGGCCTTCGCGCGGCACCTGCTGGGCGCGGTGGCCTGGGCCGCACGGGTGACGCGGGACTGAGCCGTTCCGCCGTCTTCACCGAACTCCTCCACTCCTGTCATGTCCCGGTGGGTCGGCGGTCGGCCGCGGCCTCTTGTCTGGCCGGGTGGAACACATCACCTTCCTCGTGGCGATGGTCATCGTCACGGCGCTGGCCTTCGACTTCACGAACGGCTTCCATGACACGGCCAACGCGATGGCCACCTCGATCGCGACGGGTGCCCTGCGGCCCGTGGTCGCCGTGGTGATCAGCGGCGTGCTGAACCTCGTGGGCGCGTTCCTCTCCACCGAGGTGGCGAAGACGATCTCGGGCGGCATCGTCGACGACTCCCTGGTGACCCCCGGAATGATCTTCGCGGGTCTGGTGGGGGCGATCCTCTGGAATCTGGCGACCTGGCTGCTCGGGCTCCCGTCCAGCTCCTCACACGCCCTCTTCGGCGGCCTCATCGGCGCCGTGTGGGTGGGCGCGGGGCAGCACGGGGTGCACTTCGGCCAGGTCGTCGAGAAGATCCTGCTCCCCGCCGTCGCCTCGCCGCTGGTCGCCGGGGTCGGGGCGCTGTTCGCCACCTATCTGGCGTACCGGCTCACCGAGCGGGCCCGTGCCTCCCGGGTCGACCGGGGCTTCAGGGCGGGGCAGGTCGTGTCGGCCTCGCTGGTCTCGCTGGCGCACGGCACCAACGACGCGCAGAAGACCATGGGCGTCATCACCCTGACGCTGATCTCGGCGGGGGCGCTCGACAGCGGTTCGGGGCCGCCGGTGTGGGTGATCGCGTCGGCCGGTCTCGCGATGGGCCTGGGCACGAGCATCGGCGGCTGGCGCATCATCAGAACGATGGGCAAGGGCCTCACCGACATCCGCGCCCCGCAGGGCTTCGCCGCCGAGGCGTCGGCGACCACCGTCATCCTCGCCTCCGCCCACCTCGGCTTCGCGCTGTCCACGACGCATGTCTGCTCCGGCGGCATTCTCGGCGCGGGCCTCGGCCGGAGGCTGGCCGAGGTGCGCTGGGGCACGGCGGGACGGATGGCGGCGGCCTGGTGCATCACGCTCCCGGCCGCGGCGGCGGTCGGCGCGGTGGCCGCCGGGGTGGTGGTGCACGGGGGCACCCCGGGTGTGGTGGCGGTGCTGCTGGTCACGCTGGCGGTGGCCGCGTTCATCGTCTACATGAGCCGCCGCAACCCGGTGCACTCGGGCAACGTCAACGAGGCGCACACGGTGCCGGTGCGCTCCACGCCCACGGGCGCCGGGGTGTAGGCCGGTCGCCGAAAAAGGGCGAAAAGCGAAGGAGAGGAGAGCGGCGATGGACCTGGACTGGAACGCGCTCGGCGAGGTGGCCGGGGTGAGCGTCGGTGTCACGGTGGCCGTGGTGGTGGTCTTCGCGCTGGGGGTACGGGCGCTGGCCGGCACGGGCGCGGACGACCCGGAGCCCGGTGGCTCCGCGGGCGGTTTCGCGGAGGGCGCGGGCGCGGGTGCGCGCGTGGTGGCGGGGCTGTGCTTCCTGGCGTGCGCGGCCGTGGTGGCGTACGGGATCTATCTGATCGTCCCGCAGTTCCACTGACCGCAGTTCCACCGACGCGGGCGCGGGGCTCCGGGCCGCGCACTCGTGGCGGCGGTCCCGTAGCTGCACCGCAGAACAACCGAATACATCGGACCACAGGGCCGTCGGGGCTTTCCCGGCGGCCCTCGTCCGTGGCGGGGCATCGGGCATGGCGGGGCGTCAGAAGCCCCCGCTGTCCGCCCTCTTGACCCGCCCTAAACCTCCGATGTTAACTGCCTGTTGCTCCACCCTGCGTATGTCATGCGCATGCTCATCCCCCGCAGTCCCCCGACCCGGGAGAGATCTCCGTGAGAGCCCCCACGTTCCGCGTTCCCAGATTCGCCGCGGCGCTGGCCGCCGTCGTCTGCGTGGCGGGAGGTCTCGGCGCCGCGCCCGCGTCGGCCGCGCCGCCGGAGGTCGCCTCCGCCACCGACGCCGCCTTCGACACGTCGGGCGGCGCCCTCGACGTCGACCGGGGCGCCTACCTGTCCCAGCACGACATCGTCTACAACCGCCAGAACACCGACCCCAAGGACGCGCTGACCGTGGGCAACGGCCGCACGGGGGCGATGGTCTGGCAGGACGACGGGCTGATGATGCAGGTCGGCGGGGTGGACAACGCCCAGCAGAGCGCGTTCGGCGCGGGCAACGTCAAGCTGTCCACCACGCCCGCCCTCGACGACGGCGCCTCCGGCTACCAGCAGCGGCTCTCCCTGTACGACGGCACCCTCACCACCCGCTACGCCGACGACCGCACCGTCACCGTGATGGGCGCCCCCGACTCGGAGGTCATGGGCATCCACGTCGAGGACGGCCGCGACGACGTCTCCGCGGTCTCGCTCGACCTGAGCCTGTGGGACCTCGGCGGCCTCGGCAACAGCGGCGACGTGCCGGACCTGGACACCTGGAAGGACGTCAGGACGTTCGCCGACTCCGGCGCCGCGGGCCTCAGCCGGGGCCAGGACGACCCCCAGGGCTTCGGCTACACGCTCGCCGCCACCGTCGAGGGCGCGCCGTTCTCCACCGAGGTCGTCGACGGCAGCCGGGTGCGGCTGACCGTCGACCCGTCCGACAGCTACACGATCTGGTTCACGTCCAGCAGCCGCAAGGGCGCCCCGGGAGGGGACTCGGTGGCACGGGCGAGGCAGGAGCTCCAGCAGACCTCCGCCACCGGCTACGACAGCACCCTGGGCGCGTTCCGCGACTGGTGGCACGCGTTCTGGCAGAAGTCGTTCGTGCAGTACTCCGACGACTCGGGGCAGGCCGGTTACCTGGAGAACGTGTACTACCTGAGCACCTACATGATCGCCGCGGGCGGCTACGGCGACTACCCCTTCCACTTCATCAACGGCGTCTTCCGCTCCACCGGGGACGACACCAAGTGGAGCAACGCGTACTGGTACTGGAACCAGCGCGACGTCTACAACTCGTTCCTCGCCTCGGGCCACGCCGACCTCATGAACGGCTTCAACCGGCTCTACAGCCGCAACTTCGACGCGCTGAAGTCGTACACCAAGACGCGGTACGGCGTGGACGGCATCTGGGTGCCGGAGACCATGGGGTGGGACGGCAACGCCAGGGGCACCGTCGACAGCGACTTCACCCAGGACATCTGGTCGACGGGCGCCGAGGCCGCGTACAACATGTACCTCCAGTACCGGTACACCGACGACACCGGCTACCTGCGGGACACCGCGTACCCGTTCCTGCGCGAGGTCGTGAAGTTCTACCAGGGGATGCTCTCGTACGACCAGGGCAGGAACGAGTACTACGTGGCGAGCAGCAACTCCCACGAGACGTACTGGGACGTGCCCAACGCGATCACCGACCTGGCGGCGGTGCGCAACGTGTTCCCGATCGCCATCGAGGTGTCCGAGCAGCTCGGCCAGGACGCCGGGCTGCGGCCGCAGTGGCAGAACATCCTCGACCATCTGATCGCGTACCCGCAGGACGACGACGTCTACCTGCCGCACACCCCGCCCGTCTCCCAGACCCGCAACAACGAGAACGTGGCCTCCGAGCTGGTCTGGCCCTACGACAGGACCGGAATCGGCCACCCCGACCAGCGGAAGGCGGTCGACACCTGGCGGGCCAGGCCCTTCCCGTACGGCAACGTCTGGGCCAACGACGCGGTGCAGGCGGCCAGGCTCGGCCTCGGCGACGACGCCTTCTCCGGCATGAAGACGATGTTGCAGAAGTACCAGAACTACCCGAACGGCATGACCAGCAACACCAACGGCGTCTTCGAGTACCTGGGCGTGCACCTGGCCGCCATGAACGAGTCGCTGATGCAGTCCTACGACGGCAGAATCCGGGTCTTCCCCGCGATCCCCGACAGGGCGGGCTTCACGGGGAAGTTCACCCTGCTCGCGGAGGGCGGCTTCCAGGTCAGCTCCGAGCGGGAGGCGGGCGACACCAAGTACGTCGGCATCAAGAGCCTGTACGGCAACACCACCCGGGTGGTGAACCCCTGGGGCGACCAGCAGCTCAGGGTCCGCAGGGCGTCCGACAACGCCGAGGTGCTGACCACCTCGGACGGCGAGTTCACCCTCGACACCGACCCGAACACCGTCTACCTCGTGGAGCGGGTGGCCAAGCCGTTCTCCGACTACACCCACACCACCCTGACCGGTTCCGCCAACCAGGGCGCCAAGTCCCTCGAAGGCACCGACTCCACGCTCGGCATGGGCTAGGCACCGCGGGACACCCCTCAGGGGCGGCGGACACGCCTCGGGCGGCGGACGGGCACCCCCCGTCCGCCGTCCGAGGCGTCCCGGCGGCGGTCAGTGCGCGGTCCAGCCGCCGTCCATCACCAGTGAGGCGCCGGTGACGAAGGACGCGGCGGGCGAGCAGAGGTATGCCACCGCCTCGGCCACCTCGGCGGGCTCCACCAGGCGCTTCACGGCGCTGTCCGTGAGCAGCACCTCGGACAGCACCCGGTCCTCCGGGATGCCGTGCGCCCTCGCCTGGTCGGCGATCTGCCGCTCCACCAGCGGGGTGCGCACATAGCCGGGGTTCACGCAGTTGGACGTCACGCCCCGCCCCGCGCCCTCCAGCGCCGCCGTCTTGGAGAGCCCTTCGAGCCCGTGCTTGGCGGCGACGTACGCGGACTTGAACACGGAGGCGCGCAGCCCGTGCACCGACGAGACGTTGACGATACGGCCCCACTCCCCCGCGTACATGTGCGGCAGGGCGCCCCTGATGAGCCGGAAGGGCGCCTCCAGCATCACCGTGAGCACGGTGTGGAAGACGTCGGGCGGGAACTCCTCGATGGGGCGCACCAGTTGGATGCCCGCGTTGTTGACGAGGATGTCGCTGCCGGGCGCCACCGCCTCGGCGGCGTCCAGGTCGGTGAGGTCGAGCACGACCTTCTCGATGCCGCCCGGCAGCCCCGCGCCGTCGGCCGCGAGGGCGCGCAGCCCCGGCTCGTCCCGGTCCACGGCCCTGACCCGGGCCCCGGCGGCGGCGAGCCGCAGCGCGCAGGCCCTGCCGATACCGCCGGCGGCCCCGGTCACCAGCGCGGTGCGCCCTTCGAGGTCCGAGGCGCCGATGGGGGCGGCGGAGGCGATGGAGGCGGGTCTGCCGGGTGTGGCGGGCGGCTGCGGTGTGGTCATGGGGCGACTCTAGGACGCCGGGGTGCGGCGCGGCAGAGGGACGAGGGAGCGGCGGTGGGAGCGGGGCGGTGGGGCGCCGGAGGGGGGAGCGTGCGGCGCCGGGTGCGCGCGGGGGGCCCGGTTAGGATCTTCGTATGGCGACACCGGACTTCATTCGCGCCCTCCGTGCCTCGGCGGGACACCAACTGCTGTTCCTGCCCGGGGTGAGCGCCGTCGTGTTCGACGAGGCGGGCCGGGTGCTGCTGGTACGGCGCGCCGACAACGGCGAGTGGACCCTCGTGGGCGGCATCCCCGAGCCGGGCGAGCAGCCCGCCACGACCGCCGTGCGCGAGGTGCACGAGGAGACCGGGGTGCGGTGTGTGCCGGAGCGCGTGGTGCTGGTGAAGACCCTGAAGCCGACGGAGTACCCCAACGGGGACCGGTGCCAGTTCATGGACATCACCTTCCGCTGCCGTGCGACGGGCGGCGAGGCCCGGGTCAACGACGACGAGTCGACGGAGGTGGGCTGGTTCGCGCTCGACGCGCTGCCGCCGCTGGGCGACTTCTGCCACTTCCGGCTGGAGCGGGCCCTGGCCGCCGAGCCCACCTGGTTCGACCCCGACGTGCCCGACCCGAGCCTGCTCTGACGCCCCGGCCGGGCCTCCGCCCGCGGCTCAGGCGCGCCGGGCGCGTACCGCCGCGGTGACGCCCCAGCCGAGGCCGCCGACGGCGAGGGCGACGAGGAACCACTCGGGCCCCGTGCCCATCCGGGTGGCGGGGGTCAGCGAGGAGCGCAGCGGCACCTTCTCCACCAGCGAGGCGGGCGTGAACATGCCGGTCTTGGCGACGAGCCGCCCGTCCGGCCTGATCACGGCGCTGACACCGCTGGTCACGGGGACGGTGACGGCGCGGCTGTGCTCGACGGCGCGCACCCGGGACATGGCGAGTTGCTGGTAGGTCATCTCGCTGCGGTCGAAGGTGGCGTTGTTGCTCGGCACCGAGATCATCTGGGCGCCGTCGGTGACGGTGTCCCGCACCGCCCAGTCGAACGCGGCCTCGTAGCAGGTGGCGAGGCCGACCTTGGCGCCGTCCATGGTGAAGACGCCGGGCTTCGTGCCGCGGGAGAAGTCCTGGGCGACCATGTCGACGGTGCTGGTGAACTTCTCGGCGAGCGAGCGCAGCGGGATGTACTCGCCGAAGGGCTGGATCTGCCGCTTGTCGTAGGTGTCGACGGGGCCCTTGGCGGGGTCCCAGAGGATCTGCTCGTTGTAGAGGCGCCCGTCGTTTTTCACGACCACGCCGCCGACGGACAGCGGCGCCCCGACCGCGCGCACCGCCTTCTCGATCCCGGCGCGCGCGTCGGGGTCGGTGAAGGGGTCGACGTCGGAGGCGTTCTCCGGCCACAGCACCAGGTCGGGGCGGGCCACCTCGCCCCTGCGCACCCGGTCGGCGAGGCGCAGGGTCTCCTTGACGTGGTAGTCGAGCACGGCGCGCCGCTGGGCGTTGAAGCCGAGCCCGGCGCGCGGCACGTTGCCCTGGATCACGGCGACGGTCCTGGTGCCGTCCTCCGCGGCGTCGCTGACCAGGGAGCGGGACGCGAGCGCCGCCACCAGCGGCACGGCGATCGCCAGGGCCGCGGTCAGCGCGGCGGCCCGCGGTACGGTGCGGCGCGGGGGCACCCCGGGAGCCTCCCCCGTCTCGTTCCCCTCCGCCGTATCCCCCGTAGCTCCCGTATCCCCCGCCTCTCCCGACTCCGCTGTCTCAGCGGCGTCGGCGGTCCCGTTGCGCCAGGGCAGGGGGCGGCCCGTGCGGCGTGGAACAACGACAAGGAAGAGGCGTACGGCCTCGTAAAGGCCGAAGCCGCACAGGACCACGGCGAAGCCGAGGACGGGGGTGCCGCCGAGCGCGGCGAGCGGCAGGAACACCCCGTCCGCCTGCCCGAACGCGATCTTGCCCCAGGGGAAGCCGCCGAACGGCACCCGGGCGCGCAGCGCCTCCCCCGCGGTCCACAGCGCCGCGGCCCACAGCGGCCACCCGGGCAGCCGGGACACCACGGCGGCGCACGCCCCCACCAGCGCGACGAACAGCGCCTCCACGGCGACGAGCGCGAGCCAGGGGCCCGAGCCCACCTCGACCCCCGTCCACACCAGCAGCGGCAGCAGGAAGCCGAGCCCGAAGAGGTAGCCGAGCCCGGCGCCCGCCTTCCAGCTCCTGCCGCGCAGGCTCCAGCCGAGCCCGGCGAAGGCAGGCAGGGCGAGCCACCACAGGGTGCGGGGCGGGAAGCTGACGTAGAGCAGCAGCCCGCTCGCCGCGGCGACGGCGGCGGGCAGGAGCCGGGCCGGGACGCGGCGCCGACGACGTGCGGTGGGAGGTCCCATGGCCGGTGGTGGCTCTTCCAGGGAGGTCGCGGTGGCGGTCACCCGGGTGAGTGTACGGCGCGCCCTCCTGGAGCAGCCGCCACCGGCCTGCGGTCAGCCGCGGTCGGCGCCCGGCCCCGGGCGGTGCGGCGTCACCGGGTGCACTCTTTATGACCTTTTCCGCCACAACCCATCCACAGTACGGCTCCGAGCCGTTACGGTGTGCGCAGTCTCCGTCGGGGGTCAGGGGGCCCGGTGTGCGGTGGGGGCCGTCCGCCCCGGCGAGGACCGGGGAGGCGACGGGTGGGGCATGGGGGATGGTGCCGGTGGCGGAAGAACCGGTGGGGTACACACGCGACGGCGCCGCCGCGGCCGGTGTGGCGGTGCTCGGCGCCTGCGCGGTCTGGGCGCTGGTGACGGCCGCCGCGGACGACGGCAGGCCCGAGGGTGTGCTGCTCGCGGTCCTCGCGGTCGCGGCGGGCTACGCGGCGGGGCGGATCGGCGGCGCGGTGCTGCCGGTGGGCGCCCCCGCGGCGGGCGCGGTGGCAGGCGTCGGTCTTGTGGTGCTGACACCGCACGCGGCGCGGGTGCCGGACGCGACGTCGCCGCTCGGGGACACGGCGGGCACGGCGGGGGTGCTGGCGCTGGCGGCAGGGGCCGCGTGCTGTGCCGCGTGGGCGGCGCGGCGGCCGCGGACGCGGGTGCTGCTGCGGGTGCTCGCGCTGGCGGTGGTGGGCCTGGCGGCGGCGCTCGGTTCCTTCGCGGGGCTTGTGGCGTCTGCGGTGGTGGTGCTCGCGTCGCTCGCGGCGCCCCGGATGAGCAGGCGCTCAGGTCTTGTGGGTCTGGGGGTCGCGGCGCTCCTGGCGGGCGCCGGGGTGTGGGCGGTGGCGGGCGGAGTGCTGCCGGCGGGGCCCGCGGCCTCGGCGGCGGGGGCGCTCGGCTCGCACCGGGTGGCGCTGTGGCACGACGCGCTGGGCCTGGCGGGTGAGCACCCGGGGCTCGGCGCCGGGCCCGGCAGGTTCGGGGAGGTGTCCTCGGTGCCGGTGGGGACGCTGCCGGGGGACGGCAGGCCGCACTCGGCGCTGCTCCAGCAGGCGGTGGAGCAGGGGGTGGTGGGGGTGCTGCTGCTCGGGGCCGGGTTCTGCTGGCTGCTGTTGGCGCTGGGGAGGTCGGCGCGGCCCGCGCCGCTGGTGCTGACGGCGGGCGCGGCGCTGACGGCGCTCGCGGTGCTGGCGATGGGCGGGAACGCGCTCAGCTTCACCACGGTGACGGCGGGCGCGGGGCTGCTCGCGGGCATCGCGACCGCGCGGCCGCTGGGCGGCGCGGCCCCGGCGGGCGGTGCGGCCTGCCCGGGGGACGTGCCCGCGGCGCGCTGAGGCCGGGCGGTGGTCCAGGAGTCCTGAGACTGGCGGCCGGGCGGCGTGGGTCAGAGGGTGGCGGTGGGCTCGTCGGGGCGGCAGCGGTTGCGGATGAAGCGCACGGCGGCCTCGGCGTTGTCGACGGTGACCGTGAAGCGGTGGCCGTCGCCGAGGTAGAGCACCAGGCCCTCGCCGCGCCGTACCACGACGGCGGTGCCCTTGCCGGGGCGCCAGCGGTAGCCCCAGCCGCCCCACTGGCGTGGGGTGACCCGGGGGGCGAAGTCGGCGTCGACGACATGGGCGAGCAGGATGCGGCGGCGCGGCACTCCGATGTGTCCGCAGCGGACCTCGACGTAGTCCCGGTCGAGCTTCACGGCCACGTGGACGAACGCGAGGGTGCCGAAGAGCATCAGCAGTCCGACGGCGATACAGCCGACGACGGCCATCACCAGGGCCAGGATGTGGTTGGCCCACGAGGAGTCCACGGCCAGCTCGATGCCCAGGGCGAGACAGGCCGCCCCGGCGGCCGCGAGCACCCACTGCACGCGGTTCGTCGCCCGGCCGTTCCAGGTCTCGGGCAGGGGCTCGGCGGGGCCGGTCCTGCCGGGGAGATGGCGCCTCATGCACCCGAGGGTACCCATCTTCGGGAGCGATGGCACCGGGTCACACACGGCGGGGCCCCCGTGCGCGCCTCACACCCCCGCGCCCGGGGGGCCGTTGCACACCGCGCGAGCGCGTCGCACGCGGGCCGCCGGGGTCACCCGCCCGGGGGACACGGGCTCAGCGCGCGGGGCTGACGGCGGCGAGCAGCCGCCCCTCGGGGTACGCGAGCGCCTCCGCCGCGAGCGTGGCCTCCGTGCCGCCGTGCAGCACCGTGAGGCGGCCGCGGGCGGGCGCCTGCGGCGCGGGCTGCTCGCCGCAGCGGCGCAGCGCCTGGGCGGCGACCGCGCCCGCCGAGCCGTGCAGCACCAGCGGGGGCGTGCCGGTGGGGCGGACGGCGGCCCTGATGCGCTCGGCGACGAGTTCGTAGTGGGTGCAGCCGAGGACCACGGCGGTGGTGTCGGCGGGGGTGCGCGCGGCGGCCGCGACGATGGCGGCACCGGCCGCCTCCGCGTCGGTGTGCTCGACGGCGTCGGCGAGCCCGGGGCAGGGCACCTCGGTCACCGGGACCCCGGCGGCGTGCTCCTCGATGAGGCGGCGCTGGTAGGGGCTGCCGGTGGTGGCGGGGGTGGCCCAGATGGCGATGCGGCCGCCGCCCGCCGCCGCGGGCTTCACCGCGGGCACCGTGCCGACGACGGGGATGCCGGGTTCGAAGCGGGCGCGCAGCGCGGGCAGGGCGTGCACGGTCGCGGTGTTGCAGGCGACGATCAGCACGTCGGGGGCGAGGGCGGCGGCGGCCTCGGCGACGGCGAGCGCCCGCCGGGTGAGGTCCTCGGGGGTGCGCGGGCCCCAGGGCATGCCCTCGGGGTCCCCGGAGAGGACGAGATCGGCGTCGGGGCGGAGCCGGCGTACGGCCGCGGCGGCGGCGAGCAGCCCGATCCCGGAGTCCATGAGTGCGATCTTCACGGCCCCCAGCGTAGCCACCGGGCCCACCCCGGGCACCGCCCGCCGCCGCGCACGCCCGAACTCCTCGTGTACGGCCGCGCGTGGCGGGGCGTCCCGTGAAGCGGCGGGCGGCGGTACGGCAGACTGCGGGGCGTGAGTCCCCTGACGCTGATCTGTCTCGTTTCCCTCGCGGCCTGGGTGTGGCTGCTGCTCGCCCAGGGCTTCTTCTGGCGCACCGACGTACGGCTGCCGCCCCGCGCGGCGCCCGCGCGGTGGCCGTCGGTGTGCGTGGTCGTCCCGGCGCGGGACGAGGCGGAGGTGCTGCCGCTGAGCCTGCCGTCGCTGCTGGCGCAGGACTATCCGGGGCAGGCCGAGATCTTCCTGGTGGACGACGGCAGTTCGGACGGCACGGGCGACCTGGCAAGAGAGCTGGCGGCGCGTCCTGGGAGCCTGCCGCTGACGGTGTCGTCGCCCGGCGAGCCGCCCGCCGGGTGGACGGGCAAGCTGTGGGCGGTCCGCCAGGGCATCGAGCTGGCGCGGCAGCGGCGGCCCGGGTACCTGCTGCTGACCGACGCGGACATCGCCCATGACCGTGACAGCCTGCGGGAGTTGGTGGCGGCGGCCGAGTCCACCGGGTACGACGTGGTGTCGCTGATGGCGCGGCTGCGGGTGGCGAGCTGCTGGGAGCGGCTCGTGGTGCCCGCGTTCGTGTACTTCTTCGCGCAGCTCTACCCGTTCCGCCGGATCGGGCGTGCCGGGTCGAGGACGGCAGCGGCGGCGGGCGGCTGTGTGCTGCTGCGGACGTCGATGGCCGAGCGGGCCCGGCTGCCCGAGTCGATCAGGCAGGCGGTGATCGACGACGTGTCGCTCGCGCGGGCGGTGAAGGCCGCGGGCGGCAGGGTGTGGCTCGGGCTCGCGGAGCGGGTGGACAGCGTCCGGCCCTATCCGCGGCTGCACGACCTGTGGCGGATGGTGTCGCGCAGCGCGTACGCCCAGCTCAGGCACCATCCGCTGCTTCTGCTTGGCACGGTGGCGGGCCTGGCGCTCGTGTACCTGGTGCCGCCCGCGGGCGTGGTGGCGGGGCTCGCGGCGGGCGACCCGGCGGCGGCGGCCCTGGCGGGGGCGGCGTGGCTGGTCATGGCGGGCACCTTCGTGCCGATGCAGCGCTACTACCGGCTGCCGCCGTGGCTCGCGCCGCTGCTGCCGTTCACGGCGCTGCTGTACCTGCTGATGACGGTGGACTCCGCGGTGCAGCACTACCGGGGCCGCGGCGCGGCCTGGAAGGGGCGGACCTACGCGCGCCCGGACGCGGACGCCGGAGGCACACAGCACGCGAGGGACACGGCGGCCGCCGGAAACACGGCGGGCACAGAGGACGCGGCGGGCGCGGGGACGGCGGGGCCCGGCGCGTCCTGAGCGCGCGGTCACTTGCGGCCCGGTGTCCAGTTCATGCCCCAGCCGTACTCGCGGTCGACGGTGCGCTGGGGGCTGACGCCGCGCTGCGGCACCAGATAGCGCGCCTCGCGGTGGACCACCAGGTCGTCGCCCTCGTTGGTGAGGAGTGCGAGCGCGCACACGGTGGACGGCACGGTGCACTCGTCGAGGCTGAACTCCACGGGCGCGCCGTGCTGGGGCCGCAGGGTGACGGTGGCGTGCAGGTCGGCGAAGGAGCGCGCGCCCTCGTAGATGGTGACGAAGACGAGGACACGGCGCAGCTTGTCGCGATGGTCGAGGCTGATGGTGAGGTTCTCGCCGCTCTGCACCGCGCCGGTCCTGTCGTCGCCGTCGAGGTGGATGTACGGGGCGCGGTCGAGGGCGCCGAAGGCGTTGCCGAGCGCCTGGACGACGCCCTTGCGGCCGTCTGCCAGCTCGTAGAGCGCGCAGAGGTCGAGATCGAGGTCGGAGTGGGCGGCGACGGCCTTGCCCAGCTTGGAGGCCCAGCCCTTGAACTGCCTGTGCACCTCCCAGTTGAGGTTGACGTCGAGGGTGCCCGAGGTGCCGCCCTGCTTGGTGAGGGAGACCGTGGGCGCCTGCTTGGTGAGCGTCACCTTCGTCAGCCGTACCGGCGCGGGCGCGGCGGGCGGCGCGGGGGGCGCGGGCGGTGCGGAGGGGGGCGGCGGTGCGGCGGCAGCCGGAGGCGCGGGCGGCACGGCGGGAGCAGGCGGAGCCGGAGCGGCGGCGGGCGGGGCGACCGCGGCGGGGGCGGGCTCCTCGACGCTGATGCCGAAGTCCGTTGCCAGGCCCGCGAGTCCCGAGTCGTAGCCCTGGCCGACCGCGCGGAACTTCCAGGCGCCCTGCCTGCGGTACAGCTCGCCGAGCACGAACGCGGTCTCGACGGTGGCGTCGGAGCTGTCGTAGCGGGCGATCTCCCGGCCGTCGGCGGCGTCGGTGACCCGCACGCCCAGCCCCGGCACCTGGCCGAAGGTGCCGCC
This sequence comes from Streptomyces sp. NPDC050560, assembly GCF_044457285.1. NCBI lineage: Bacteria > Bacillati > Actinomycetota > Actinomycetes > Kitasatosporales > Streptomycetaceae > Streptomyces > Streptomyces sp. NPDC050560. Next base: position 410,469 of record NZ_JBITGT010000003.1, on the reverse strand, counting down.
GTCGGCGGACGCGGCGAGCACCACGCGCTCGACGCCGGCCTCCACCGCGGCGAGGTCGACGTGGAGGGTGTCGGTGGTGCGCCCGGCGTCGGCGCGCTTGCCCTCGTGCCGCACGGCCGAGGAGGCGTGCACCGGCTGGTTGTAGAAGACGAAGTCGGCGTCCGACCTGACCCGGCCCGAGGCCAGGAGCAGGGCGGACGCGTCCACGTCCGGCACACCGGGTCCCGCCGTCCAGGTCAATTCGACACGGACCGCCGGTGCCGGCACCGGAACATTCGAACCTTTGGACATTGACATGTCCGCCCCCATCGCACGGCTCCACTTCGGCCGGTGGCCGAATTTCTTCGTCGTTTCCTCCTGCTCCGGGCTCCAGCCTATTCCCCGACGCCCGCGGGTGCCGCACACGGCGCCGGGGGACGCCTCGGGGCGGGGGCGGTTCACCTCTCAAGTAGCCCTGGCGGAGCCGGTCTTTACACGATCAGCACTTCGCGCGGCGACCGTTTTTCCCATGTTCGCTCGGATTGGGGATCGTAAAGTGACGCGAGCGTGACGAGGTCGCGGTAAAGAACCCTCTAATCGGTCTCCCCAACCAGCACATCGTGGGCTTAACTTATGTCCCATGACCTCCCCCCGCTCCACTTATGGCGGCGGTTACTACTCCGCGCCGTCCTTCCCGGACACTCCGATCTACGACTCCCTGGTCGCAGAGCGGGGCACCCCGCAGATCGCTCCGATCCGCGTCCCTTCCGCTTACGAGACCGGCGGCCACCTCCCGGCCCTGCCCTCGGCCCTCCCCGCGCTGCCCGCCGCGCCGTCCCCGGTGCCGCCGCAGCCGCCGTACGGCTACCAGCAGGCGCCGCCCGTGGCACCGCTCCAGCAGGCCCCGCCCCCGTACATCCCGCAGCAGCCGGTGCCGCCCCGCGGCTACCAGCAGGCGCCGCAGGCCGCCCCGCCCCAGCAGCCGTGGCCGCAGCAGCAGCGCCCCCCGCAGCCGCGGCCCGCGATGGCGACCGGGTACGAGGCGATGCGCCCCGCCGCCCCGAGGCCCCCGGCCCCGCAGGCGTACGAGGACCCGTACAACCGCCCCTACCGCGGCTACTGACCGCGGCCACCGGGAGCGGTCGCACCACGCGGCGGCCGCCTCCCCGGTGAGCGCGCCCACGCGGCTCCGGCGCCGCCGCCCCGCCCCCGCCCCGCTGACACCGCGGGGCCGTGAGGCCCGTGCGCCGCGCCGCCCCCGCCGCGCCCCTTGACGGTCCTTCCTGCTTTCCCGTCGGTTCTGCTGGTTCCGGTGCCGACCGCCGCCGCGCGCACGCCGGGCGGGAGGTCACGGCTGTCCGCACCGGATCAGGCAGGGCGGACTCGCCCGCACCACGCCCCCTTCTTCCTCTCTTCGAACCCCCTCCCCTCCCCCGCCGGTGTGCCGTGTGTCACCGCATGGATGTGTGCCGCCCGGGAACCCGCAGGACCGGCAAGGCCGTTCACCGAGTGCGGTGGAAAACGGTCCGGCGCTCCCGGGTGCCACGAGGGGCCGGGCCCGTGGGGCTCCGCCGCGCGGTCTGTCCGTCGGGGGAGGATGGTGAGGGGGTGCGGGCGGTGCGAGTGATCGCCGGTATCAGGCGCTGGCGGCACAATCCGCTGTGCCGTCCCACGGATCTGCTGGAAGCCTGGCTGATGCTGGTCACCCTGCTTGCGGCCGTGCTCGCGGCGCCCGCCGCCGGGGTGGTCACCGGCCTGGTGTCCGACCGCGCCTTCCAGCGCACGGTGGTCCAGCAGCAGCGCCAGCGGCACCCGGTGCGTGCCGTGGTGGTGCGCCCGGAGCGCAGGCAGCCCGCGGTGGCCGACCCGGAGGCGCCCTCGCTGCGCGACCCCGGCGGGCGGGTGCTCGCCGCGTGGAAGTCCGCGGACGGCGGCAAGCACCGCGCCCGGGTCCCGGCCGACGTGCGCGATCCCCGCCCGGGCGACGCGATGACACTCTGGACCGACGACGCGAACCGCGTCATCCCCCGCCCCCTGACCCCCGCGACCGCCTCGGCGCACGCCGCCCTCACCGGCCTCGGCGCGGCCCTCACCGCCGTGGCCCTCGTGGAGGGCGTACGCCGCCTGCTGCTGTGGCGCATCATGCGCCGCAGGTACGCGCGTTGGGACCGCGCCTGGCAGCAGGCCGGGCCCGACTGGGGCAAGACAGGCACCGGCATCTGACCGGCCAGGCTCCGCGCCAACTCTCCCGCCCCGTACGCGCTACGGTGGACCGGCCGGGCTCCCCGGCATCCTTCCGGCACGCTTCGCGGCACCCGCGAAACCACACAGGTGGGGGACAGAGCACCACATGGCACAGGGCACGGTCCAGGTGACGCACACCGGCACATCGCGGTGGCGGCGCCGCACGGGCGAGTACGCGTCTCTCACCGCCGCGCTCCAGGTCGCGGCCGACGGTGACGTGCTGACCGTCGCCCCCGGCACCTACCGTGAGAACCTCGTGGTGCAGCGAGCCGTCACCCTGCGCGGCCCCGAGGGCTCCCCCGGCTCGGTGCGCATCGCGCCCGCCGACGGGGTGCCGCTGACCGTGCGCGCCTCAGCGGTGGTGCGCGACCTCCAGGTGGAGGGCCAGGACGCGGCGGCGCCCGCGCTGCTCGTCGAGGACGGCACCCCGGAGCTGACCGACCTGCGGATCGTGACCCGTTCCGCGACCGGCGTCGAGGTGCGCGGCGGCGCGCGCCCGACGGTGCGCCGCTGCGCCGTGGACAATCCGGCGGGCGTGGGCCTCGCGGTGCTCGACGAGGCGGGCGGGGTGTTCGAGGACTGCGAGGTGGTGGCGGCCGGGCAGGCCGGCCTGGCGGTGCGCGGCGCGGCACGGCCGCGCTTCGAGCGCTGCCGGGTCCACCACGCCTCGGGCGCCGGGCTCACCGTCACCGGCGAGGGCACCGGTGTGGAGGCGTTCGGCTGCGAGGTGTACGAGATCCAGGGCAGCGGGGTGCAGGTGACCTCGGGCGCCTCGGTGCACCTCACCGACTGCGAGGTGCACCGCACCACCGCCGACGGGCTGACCCTCGACACCGACGCGGTGCTCACCCTCGCCGACTGCCGCGTCCACGACGTCCCGGAGAACGCGATCGACCTGCGCTCCCGCTCGGTGCTGACGCTGACCCGCTCCACCGTCCGCCGCTTCGGCCGCAACGGCCTCTCGGTGTGGGACCCGGGCACCCGCGTCGACGCCAACCAGTGCGAGATCCACGACAGTACGGGCGACTACCCGGCGGTGTGGGTCAGCGACGGCGCCACCGCCGTCCTGGAGTCCTGCCGGGTGCACGACGTGCCCGACGCGCTCTTCGTGCTCGACCGGGGCTCGCGCGCCGACGTCGTCGACAGCGACCTGGCGCAGGTGCGCAACACCGCGGTGTCGGTGAGCGACGGCGCCACCGCGCAGCTCGACGACTGCCGCATCAAGGACGCCGCGACCGGCGCCTGGTTCCGCGACCACGGCAGCGGCGGCACCCTCTTCGGCTGCACCGTGGACGGCACCCAGACCGGGGTGATCGTCACCAAGGGCGCCGACCCCACCGTCGACCGGTGCACCGTGACCTCGCCGGCGGAGGCCGGCTTCTATGTGTCGGCGGGCGGCCGCGGCACCTTCACCGGCTGCCGGGTCACCGGCAGCGGCGGCTACGGCTTCCATGTCATAGACGGCTGCCGTACGGCGCTGAAGCGCTGCCGTACGGAGCGGTGTGCCCGCGGGGGCTACGAGTTCGCGGACGCCGCAGGGGCCTCGGGTGCGCAGGGCCCCCAGGTGGAGGACTGCACAAGCGACGAGAGCGGCGAGGTGACGGCGGCGCCCGCGGAGCGGCAGACCCTCGTACAGACCGCCCCCGCCACCGCGGGCCTGCTGAGCGAGGTGCCGTCGCCGAGGACGGGCGAGGAGCCGCCGCCCGCGGCGCGCAGCTCCAAGGACGTCCTCGGCGAACTGGACGCCCTGGTGGGCCTGGAGAGCGTCAAGCGCGAGGTGCGGGCGCTGACCGACATGATCGAGGTGGGCAGGCGGCGCAGGGCGGCCGGGCTCAAGGCCGCCTCGGCCAGGCGCCATCTGGTCTTCACGGGCTCCCCCGGCACCGGCAAGACCACCGTGGCGCGGCTGTACGGGGAGATCCTTGCGGCGCTCGGGGTGCTGGAGAAGGGGCACCTGGTGGAGGTGTCCCGGGTCGACCTGGTCGGCGAGCACATCGGCTCGACGGCGATCCGCACCCAGGAGGCGTTCGAGCGGGCGCGCGGCGGGGTGCTCTTCATCGACGAGGCGTACGCGCTGGCGCCGCACGACTCGGGGCGCGACTTCGGGCGCGAGGCCATCGACACCCTGGTGAAGCTGATGGAGGATCACCGGGAGGCGGTGGTGGTGATCGTCGCCGGCTACACCCAGGAGATGGCGCACTTCCTGTCGGCCAACCCCGGCGTGGCGTCGCGTTTCTCACGCACCATCACCTTCGGCGACTACGCGCCCCCCGAGCTGCTGCGGATCGTGGAGCAGCAGGCGGACGAGCACGAGTACCGGCTCGGGCCCGGCACCGACGAGGCGCTGCTGAAGCACTTCGAGGCGCTGCCGAAGGGCCCGGCGTTCGGCAACGGCCGTGCGGCGCGCGGGACGTTCGAGGCGATGGTGGAGCGGCACGCGGGCCGGGTCGCCCAGCTTCCCGAGCCGACCACGGACGACCTGACCCTGCTCTACCCGGACGACCTGCCGGAACTGCCCTGATCCTGGCCCGTGTCGGGCCCGGCGGCCCCGGTGGGCGCCGCCGTGGGCTCCGCAGTGGACTCCCTGGCGGGCTCCGCGGTGGCTGACTCCACGGCGGCGGTGCCCGCGCTCCCGGCCTCCGCGGGTACGGGGTCGCCGGCCGGTTCGGGGCGCGGCCCCGGGACGGCGGGGCGCAGCCGGGCCAGGAGGTGTTCGCGTTCCACGGCGAAGTCCGGGTCGGCCTGGTAGTCGCCGTGGCCGAGGATCGGCGCGGGCAGCGGGTGTTCAGGGGTGCGGCCGTAGGCGAGCGGGTCCTTCAGGAGCCGGTCCACCTCGGGCCCCGTGACCCTGACGGGCCCCCCGATGGGGTCGGTGGCCCGGTACAGGTTGCGCCAGCAGACCGCCTCGCGGTGCAGCCCTTCGAGGGCCGCGGGGCCGAAGTGGGCGGGGAACCAGCGCCCGTAGAGCCGTTCCAGCGGGCAGCCGTACGTCAGCAGGGCGACCCGGCGGCGGGTCGCGGGGGCGAGCTGCCAGGTCGCGGCGGCGGCGAGGACGCTGCCCTGGGAGTGCCCCGACAGCACGAGGCGGCCGTCGGTGGCCGCGGTCCAGGTGGCCATGCGCCAGGTGAGGTCGGGGACCGCGCGCTCGGCGTAGCAGGGCGGCGCGAAGGGGTGAGCGGCACGCGGCCAGAAGGTGCCGACGTCCCAGAGGATGCCGATGGTGCGGCGTGCGGAGGCGTCGCGGTAGGCGCGGCGGCCCCAGGTGACGAAGAGGATGAAGCCGAGCCCTATCAGCCACGACCCCAGCGCCTGCGAGGACCTGGCGGCCCCCGCCACGAACGCCCAGCCGCCGTCGGTGGCCGCGGTCGGTGTCTCCCCGGTGGCCCAGGCCCCGGCGAGGGCGCCCGCGCCGAACAGCAGGGTCACGGCGGCGATGACGCCGACCGCGGCGGGCGCCGAGTCGGTGAGGGCGGCGCGGGCGCGGGTGGCGGCGATGCGCCTGGTGCGCGCGTCGTCCTGGGGCTCACCCGGGTAGTCGGTGGCCACGGCCGCGAGGCCGCGCCGGGTACGGCGGCCGGTGCGTACGGCGAGGACGGCGACGAGGACCGCCACGATCAGCAGCAGGGGCGGGATGACCGACGCCTGCCAGGTGAGCAGCGCGGGCGGCCCCGCGATGCTGCCCGGGGTGCCGCCGCCGTCCAGCCAGTCCGCGACCCGCTGGGCCACCCCGCCGGTCATCACGCCGCCGAGCGCGCAGGCGAGCAGGGCGACGGCGGGGGCGCCGAGGCCGCGCAGCACGGTGCGGGGGTCGGGCGAGCGGCGGTACAGCAGGTGCGCGACGACGGCGAGCGCGATCACCAGCAGGCCCTGGAGCAGGGCGATGGCGCCGAAGGCGGCGTCGCCCGGCAGCCGTCCCGCGGAGCGCCAGCCGGGGCGCGACCAGCCCGCGTACAGCACGGCGGCGGCGAGCAGGACGACGGCGGCGAGCGGCAGCAGGCGCAGCGCGCCGTCGAGCCGCCGGTCGAGGCGGCGCTCGCTGCGGCCCCTGCGGGAAACCACCCAGACCGCGGCGAGGCCGCCCGCGACGAGCGCGGCCTCCAGCGCCCAGCCGAGCGCCGCGAGCACCGCGGGCCCGCCGGGGGCGCGGTCGTGGCGGGCGGCGGGGGCACAGACGGCGGCGGCGACGGTGAGCAGGCCCGCGGCGGTGTGCGCGGCGCGCAGCCGGGCGACGAAGCGGCGGCCGTACCAGAAGCCGGGGCTTGCGAGGGAGGAGGAGTCGGCGCGGTCCCGCTCGCCGGTCGGCGGCTCCTGCGACTCGTACGCGCTCCAGGTGCGGTGCGCGAGGTACCACAGCAGCGCGGTGAGGGCGGCGGGCACGGCGGCGGCGAGAGCGAGCCTGCGGCCCGGCTGGGACCACCAGCCGCCGCCCGAGGCGTCGGGCGACAGGAAGCGCAGCCAGGACCTGCCGTCGGAGCAGGCGCCGGTGCCCGCGCACTGCCAGGCGAGCAGGTCGAGGGCGACCTCGGTGGCGGCGGCGACGAGCAGCACGGTGAGGGTCAGCCCCGCGAGCCTGACCAGCAGGCCGTGGGCGCGCACGGTGCGGGAGCGGGCGGAGCGGGCCGAGGGGCGCATCCAGTGTGCGAGGTTGACCACCATGAAGGGCAGCAGCAGGAGCCACAGGGCGCGGGAGGCGTTGCCCGACGTCAGGTTGCACCAGACGTACGCCTCGGGGACCGGGCGGTCGAGGTAGTCGCGCGGGCGGCTCTCGGCGTCGACGTCGCACTCGCGCCGGTAGACGGCGGCGGTCTCGTCGCCGGTGACGCGCACCGTGCTCGGGGCGTCCAGCATCTCCTCGGGGGTGGTGCCGCCGACGCCGTGCACCAGGAGTTCGAGCGCGGGCTCCGTGACGGGCGCGGAGGGCTCGGCGGCCCCGGCGGGGTCGGGTGGTGTGGTGCGCTCGGCCGCCGGTCGGGTCGCCTGTTCCACGGTGTGCCTCGCGATCGTGTCCGCCCTGGCTGTCATGTACAGAGGAAGGATTCCGCTCCCCGCGCCTCCCACACCCCTCCTCACGCAATCTCCCCTGTCTGTGTGAGCGGTGGGGGCGCCGGGTTGCCGCCACCGTGCCGCGGCAGGGCCGGTGGCGTGCGAGGATGAGCATTCCCGGCGTCCCGGCACGGCGCCCGGGTTCACGCGAGAGGACGGGGCCGTCGGTGAACGAGAATCAGAACCTCCTGGCGGAGCAGCGCCGCGCCCTGATCCTCGACGAGGTACGACGGCGCGGCGGGGTCAGGGTCAACGAGCTGACGAGGAAGCTCGGCGTCTCCGACATGACGGTCCGCAGGGACCTGGACGCGCTGGCCCGGCAGGGCGCGGTGGAGAAGGTGCACGGCGGCGCGGTCCCTGTGGTGGAGGCGAGCACCCACGAGCCCGGTTTCGAGGCGAAGTCGGAGCTTGAGCCGACGGCCAAGGAGGACATCGCGCTGGCCGCGGCGCGCCTGGTGGCGCCCGGGACGGCGATCGCGCTGTCCGGGGGCACCACGACGTTCGCGCTCGCCCACCGGCTGCTCGACGTGCCGGATCTGACGGTGGTCACCAACTCGGTGCGGGTGGCCGACGTGTTCCACAGCGCGCAGCGCGGCACCGCGCGGCGCCAGGGCGCGGCGACGGTGGTGCTGACGGGCGGGGTGCGCACCCCGTCGGACTCGCTGGTGGGCCCGGTGGCCGACCGGGCGCTCGCGGCGCTCCACTTCGACGTGCTGTTCATCGGGGTCCACGGGATATCGGTGGAGGCGGGCCTGTCCACGCCGAACCTCGCGGAGGCGGAGACCAACAGGCGGCTCGTGGAGTCGGCGCGCCGGGTGGTGGTGGTCGCGGACCACACCAAGTGGGGCACCGTGGGCCTGAGTTCGTTCGCGGCCCTGTCCCAGGTGGACACCCTGGTGACGGACGCGGGGCTGCCGCCCGAGGCGCGCGCCGAGGTCGGGGAGCAGTTGCGGCACCTGGTGATCGCGGGCCGGGACGAGATCCCGGGGACCCCGGGGGTCGACGCGGACGACGAGGGCGCCGGTGCGGACGAGGACGCCCCGGCGGCCGCCGAGGGCTGACCCGGGCCGCGGCCAGGGGAGTTCAGGGCGCGGCAGGGGCCTCGCGGCCGCCCGGCCTGGGGCCGTCGCGCCAGATCCCGGTGGCGAGCAGGGCGTCGAGGGCGTCGGTGTAGGGGGCGATGTCGATGCCCTGCGCGGCGAGCCAGGAGTCCGAGTAGTACTTGTCGAGGTAGCGGTCGCCCGGGTCGCACAGCAGCGTCACCACGCTCCCGGTGCGCCCGCCCGCCACCATCTCGGCGGCGATCTTCAGCGCGCTCCACAGCCCGGTGCCGGTGGAGCCGCCCGCGCGGTGCCCGGTGAGCCGCTCCAGTACGCGGATGGTGGCGATGCTGGCCGCGTCGGGCACCTTCATCATCCGGTCGATGGCGCCGGGCAGGAAGCTGGGCTCCATACGGGGCCTGCCGATGCCCTCGATACGGGAGCCGCAGTCGGTGCCGACGTCGGCGTCGCCGCTCGTCCAGCCGTCGAAGAAGCAGGAGTTCTCCGGGTCGGCGACGCAGATACGGGTGTCGTACTGGAGGTAGTGCACATAGCGGGCCAGGGTGGCGGAGGTGCCGCCGGTGCCCGCGGTGGCGACGATCCACGCCGGGTGCGGGTGGCGTTCGAGTTCGAGCTGGCGGTAGATGGACTCGGCGATGTTGTTGTTGCCGCGCCAGTCCGTGGCGCGCTCCGCGTAGGTGAACTGGTCCATATAGTGGCCACCGGTGCGGGCCGCGAGCGCGGCCGACTCCTCGTACATCGAGCGCGGGTCGTCGACGAAGTGGCAGCGCCCGCCGTGGAACTCGATCAGGCGGCACTTCTCCGCGCTGGTGGTGCGCGGCATCACCGCGACGAAGGGGACGCCGATGAGCTGCGCGAAGTACGCCTCCGAGACGGCGGTGGAGCCGCTCGACGCCTCGATGACGGGGCGGCCGGGGCGGACCCAGCCGTTGCAGAGCCCGTAGAGGAACAGGGAGCGCGCCAGGCGGTGTTTGAGGCTGCCGGTGGGGTGCGTCGACTCGTCCTTCAGGTAGAGGTCGATGCCCCAGTGCTCGGGGAGCGGGAAGCGCAGCAGATGGGTGTCGGCCGAGCGGTTGGCGTCCGCGCGCACCTTGCGCACGGCGTCCTTCAGCCAGTCGCGGTAGGCGCTGTCGCTGCGGTCGACGTCGAGCGTGCCGGCCGGGTCGGGCGCCGGCCCCCTGGGTGTGCTGCTCACCACGCGGCTCCTTGGTCGCACGGCGCCCCTCGCGGCGCTCGCGCAGTACGGAGCATAGCCGTTCTGCCCCGTTCCACCTGCATAAACAACCCTTTGACCAGTGCAAAGGAAAGCTGTTCGAGGGGGGTCGCGAAGGAGGTGTACGGGGCGCGCGCGGATGCGTCGCGGGGCTCTTGGGTACCCGGACTGGTGAGGTCGGGGAGGGTGCGGGCACACTGCATACATGCGAAGTCGCGGGCGGAGCGGTCCCCGGAGCCGCCGCCGCGCTTCGAGGCGGGAAGCGTCCCGGGCGCCGCGGCGCCGGGGACCGGTGGAGCACGAGGGGCGGCGTTCGGACATGGCGGAACCGGAGTACACGGCGACCCGGGTGGGGATCGGCAGGCGGCTGCGCTCGCTGACCCGTGCGGGACAGGTGCGGATCAGCGAGGGGCGGCTGCGGCTGCTCACCAGTTACGGCAGCGAGATCGACAGCGCGCCGGTGCAGGCGGTGCGGGCGGGCCGGCCCTGGTTCACGGGCGGCGACCAGGCGTCGGCCGAGGTCAACGGCACCCGTTATCTGCTGAAGCTGGACGGCGAGGGCGACGACAAGGCGTCGGGCCCGGCGGCGAGGCGCTTCATAGAGGCGGTCCGCAAGGCGCGCGGCAGATAGCGGCGGACCGGCACCGGTTTCTTCCCTCACCCCCGCGCCGCGCGGCGCGACGGCCGCGCCCGGCCGTGGCCGTGCGACACCGCACGCGGCAGCGCCGCGCCCGGCCGCGCCGGGCAGTGCGGCATGACGGCCGCATCCGGTCACGGCGCCGGGCGCCGCCGCACGCTGTCCCCTCCCGTACCGGCCCCGTCCAGGGACCGTGCGGCGCCGCGATCGGCCTCCCCACGCTCCGAGTTGCAGGGCGATGAGTCCTGCGTCACTCTGGTCACATCACTCAGGGTTTACCAGCGCTCACGCTGCGGGCCGGCCCGCCGTTCCCAGAGCAGGCGGTCGCGGAACGCAGCCGGACTGCTGCATGCGTTCTCGTTCTTCCGGAACTCACCTTCGGGGAGCCGCAGCCGTGACCAGCCCGTCAAGCAGGCACTGCACGGTAGAGCTTCAGGCCCTGCCGGCGCGGATCACACAGGTCCGCAGGATCGTCTCGGCGCAGTTGCGCTACTGGCACCAGGACCCGTTGATAGACCCGGTGGCGCTCGGGGTGACCGAGCTGCTCACCAACGTGCACAGGCACGCGCAACGGGACAAGAGGTGCACCGTCGAGATCGAGCTGCTGCTCGACCGGCTCACGGTGGCGGTGCACGACCACGACCCCCGCCTCCCCGAACTGCGCGAGGCAGGCACCTTCGAGACCTGCGGGCGCGGGCTCGCGCTGATCGCCGCCATGTGCGAGAGCTGGGGCGCGAGGGCGCGGGGCGACGCGGGCAAGGTGGTCTGGTTCACGCTCGGCGTCACGGGCGCCGGGCGGCTCACCGCCCGGGCCTCGGCGCAGGGGGCGCTCGCCGAGGTCGTGGCGTAGCCCCGCCCGCCCTCTTCGGAAGGCGGGCGGGGCTTCGGGGCGCGCCGGGCTACTCCACCGCGAGGGACGCGAGGACCGGGTGCCGGGCCGCGCGCCGTGCGGGCCGCAGCGCGGCTGGCAGCCCGACGAGCAGCACCGCGAGCAGCCTGACCGGCGGGAGCGCGAAGGCGAAACCGCTGTCCGACGCCCCGTCGGGGACCCTGACCAGCGCCCAGCCGAGGAAGGTGCCGCGCGCGAGGCCGCCCGCGGTGCCGAAGGCCGCGATCAGCACGGACTCCCTGCGCACCATGGCCCGGGTCTGGGACACGTCGGCGGCGCCCTTGTTGACGACGACCTCGCCGTGGTGCGCGGGGGCACGGCCCTCGGCGATCCTGTAGGGGTTCAGCTCGGGGTCGGTGAGCCAGTTGCCCGCGGGGGTGGGCGGGCCCTGGCCGCCGACGGGCTTGCCGTCGGCGCCGAGGACGACGTCGGGGCGCCCGGCGAGGGCGCGGGCGACGGCAACCCTCCCCCAGTGCCCAAGGGCCTGGGAGGTACCCCCAACTGCTGGCCGCCGGACAGCTCGGGCGGCCGGTGGCGGAGCCGGTCGCCGAGGCCGACGACGTCGACGAGGGCGTCGATCCCCTCCCGGTGGAGCGGGAGCGTGATGTTCTCGGCGACGGTCAGCGTGGGCACGAGGTCGAACGCCTGGAAGACGAAGCCGACACGGTCCCGGCGCAGCAGGGTGAGGCGGCGCTCGTCGAGCGCGCCGAGTTCGGTGTCGCCGATGTACGCGGCGCCCGAGGTGAGCGTGCCGAGCCCGGCGGCGCGGTGCATCAGGGTGGACTTGCCGGAGCCCGAGGCGAGGGGCCCATGATGGCGGTGGAGCGTCCGGCGTCGAAGTCGGCGTCGACGCCGTCGAGGGCGTGTGCCGCGGTGTCCCCGGTGCCGTACACCTGCACGGCGCCGAGGACACGGGCGGCGGGGTTTGTGGCGGTCAGGCCGCTCCTCCCCTGGTCCCGCCGAAGTGCTCGTCGAGGACCGACATACGGCGCCAGTACTCCTCCTCGTCGATCTCGCCGGAGGCGAAGCGGCGGCCGAGGACGGCGCGCGGCGAGTGCTCGTCGCCGAGCTGCGGGCGCCAGGGGCCCCTGCGGCCGCGCCACACGGTGCGCCGCAGCACGGTGACGACGCCGAGGACGGCCGCGGCCCACAGCAGCGGGAAGAGCAGTATCCACGGGCCGGGCCCGTCGGGTCCGAAGGCCAGGTCGAGCATGTGGTCCATCTCCCTCGAAGGCGTCTGGTGTGTATACCTCCGAGCCTGCTCGCCCGGGCCGCCCGCGTCGTCGTACGGCCAGCGGCAGTGGGGATACCCCGCCGGGAGTATCCGGCGGGCCCGCGGCTGCTTCCGGCGGCGGGGCGGGCGGTGGCCCGTACGTCCGCGTCCCGTGGTGCTGTCCCTGGCAGGGACAGGCTCGGACGCCCGCTGCGCGCGATACTCGAAGGCATGGCAACCGACCGCGCCGCCCGCTCCGAGCCCCCGACCGCCGCGGCCCCCGACCGGGCCGCCGCAGTCACGGACGCCGCGCCCCCGGACACCGCGGCCCCGGGCTCCGCGGCGCCCGACCCGGTGGCCGGCTCCCGGCGGGGCCTCGACCCGCGCGGCGCGGAGCTGAGTGAGTTCCTGCGCACCCGCAGGGCCCGCCTCAAGCCGTCCGACGTGGGGCTGACCGACCACAGCAGGCGGCGCCGTGTGCCGGGGCTGCGGCGCGAGGAGCTGGCACAGCTCGCCGGGGTGTCCGCGGCGTACTACACGCGGTTCGAGCAGGGCAACGCCCGCAATGTCTCGCGCGAGGTGCTGGACGCCGTCTCCCGGGCGCTCGGGCTCTCCGAGGCCGAGCACGCCCATCTGCTGCGGCTGGCCGCGCCGAGACCGCGCGGCGGGCGGCAGGCCCCGCCGCGGCAGCGGGTCAGGGTCTCGGTGCGGGAGATGCTGACCGCGATGGAGGGCGTCCCCGCGTATGTGTGGGGCCGCCGCACCGACGTGCTGGCGTGGAACGAGACCGCCTCCGCGCTCTTCGGGGACTGGGCGGCCCGCGCCCCCGAGGCCCGGAACTGGGCCAGGATCGCCTTCCTCGACCCCGCCTCCCGCACCCTGTTCGCCGACTGGGAGTCCAAGGCGTACGACGTCGTGGGGCAGTTGCGCTTCGGCGCGGGGCTGCACGCCGACGACCCGCTGCTCGCCTCGCTGATCGGCGAACTCTCCGTGAAGAGCGAGGACTTCCGCAGGCTGTGGGCCGCCCACGACGTCAAGAGGAAGACGTACGGGACCATGCGGTTCGTGCACCCTCTGGTGGGGGAGCTGACACTGCGCTACGAGACTCTGGCGCTCCCCGGCGACCGGGACCAGTCGCTGACCGCTTACCACGCCGAGCCGGGATCGCCCTCCCAGGAGGCGTTGCGCCTGCTGGCCAGTTGGGGCGCCGACGCCGCCCGGGAGCGGCCCGACGGCCCCGGGCACTGAACACCCCCGCCGCCGCACGCCCCGCCGCGGCCGGGCGTGCGGCGCGTGGTCAGGACGGGTTGGCCTCGGCGCCCTCGGTGCTCAGCAGCAGCACCGTGGCGCCGGGGCCCACGTCGAGGTCGGCGCGGCGTGTCGGGGCGTGCGGCCCGGTGAGCGCGGCGCGCGCGCCCGCAAGGGACGCGGCGCCGCAGGGCCCGGCCGACACGCCGAGCGCGGCCAGGTCACGGGCGGCGCGCGCGGACTCCGCGTCGGCGACGGCGACGGCCGTGTCGAGCCCCGCGAGCAGATGGGGCCAGGCGGTGCGCGAGGGCGTGCCCGCGCACAGGCCCGTCATCGTGGTCGCGCCGCAGGGCACCGAGACCGGGTGGCCCGCGGCGAGGCTGGCGCCGACGCAGGCGGCCCCCACCGGCTCGACGGCGAGCAGCGCGGCCCGGGTGCCCGGGTGGCCCCGGTGGTGCACGACGGCGGCCTGGGCCAGCGAGCCCACGCCCGTGGGAACGGCCACGAGGCCCGGCGGACCGGCCCCGGCGGCGGCGAGTTGGGCCGCGGTCTCCGCGAACAGGGTGGCGTACCCCTCGACGACCCAGCCGGGGATCTCCTCGTAGCCGGGCCAGCCGACGTCCTGCACCAGCACCGTGCCGGGCGTGCCGCGTGCCGCGGCGGCGCGCCGTACCGCGTCGTCGTAGTCGCCGTCGACACGCGTCACCCTGGCGCCCTCGGCGGCGATGGCGGCGCGGGCGTCCGGGTGTACGCCGCGCGGCACCAGGATGTGGGCGCGCTGCCCGGCGAGCCGGGCGAACCGGGCGACGGCGCGCCCGTGGTTGCCGTCGGTCGCGGTCACCAGGGTCAGCGGGGCCCCGCCCCGGTGCGCCTCGACGATGCGGTGGACGGCCCAGGACGCGCCGAGCGCCTTGAAGGCGGGCAGCCCGAGCCGGTGCGACTCGTCCTTGACGAAGACCCGCCCGACGCCCAGCTCGGCGGCGAGCGGCGGGAGTTCGGTGAGCGGGGTGGGCGCATAGCCGGGCAGCGCGGCGTGGAAGGCGGCCACCCCGTCGGGCGCGGGGGCGCAGGTCCACATCCGGGCGATGGGGCGGGCGTACCAGGGCCCGGCGGCCGGGGCGGTTCCGGAGGCGGTGGGCACGGGACAGATCTGCCCAGGCGCCGGGGCCGGAAAGCATGGGGCGCGAGAAGGGGCTGCGCGCGCCCGGCGATGTGGCGGCGGCTTGTGTGGCCGCCGACATACCGGCGCGCCCGGGCACCATGCCCGCCCGGAGCCGAACCGCCGGCCCCCGGCCGCCCCCTGCCAACCGCCGGAGGCCACCGCCCGCCCCCTGCCAACCGCCGGAGGCCACCGCCCGCCCACGACCGGCCACCGCCCTTCAGGCAAGCGCCTTCAGGGGGTCGTCCAGCACCGGCTGCCAGGCGAGTTCCGCGGCGCCGACGAGGCTGGGGTGGTCGAGGGCGCAGGGCAGCAGGGGGACGCGGCCGCCGCGGCCCCAGAGGGTGTGGTCGGCGACGGCGGCGCCCAGCCTGTCGGGGTCGGCGCGCAGCAGGTCGGCGTGGAAGCCGCCGAGCACGATGCGGTCAGGGTTGAGGATGTTCACCAGGCCCGCGAGCCCGAGCCCGAGCCTGTCGATCATGGCGGCGGTGGCCTCGCGCACCACGGGCGCTGCGGGCGTGCGTCTGATCAGCGCCTCGGCGTGCCGCAGCGGTGAGTCGCCGGGCGCGAGGGGGTGCCCGGTGTCGGCGCAGAAGGCGACCGGGTCGGCCTCGACGTCGAGACAGCCCCTGCCGCCGCAGTGGCAGGGCCGCCCCTCGGGGTTCACGGTCAGATGGCCGACCTCAAGCGCCAGGCCGGAACTGCCGGTGTGCAGCCGCCCGTCGAGCACCAGCGCCCCGCCCACGCCCCGGTGCCCGGTGGCCACGCAGAGCAGGTCGCGGGCGCCGCGCCCGGCGCCGTGCCGGTGCTCGGCGAGCGCGGCGAGGTTGATGTCGTTGGCGGCGAACGCCTCGCCGGTGAGGCCCGCCTCGCGCACCCGCCGGGCGAAGATGTCCCGCACCGGGGACCCCATCGGCCAGGCGAGGTGCAGCGGGCTGAGCGCCACCCCGTCGGGCTCGGCGACCGCGGAGGGCACGGCGAGCCCCGCGCCGACACAGCGCCGCCCGGTCTCGCGCAGCAGCCGCGCCCCCGCCGCCACCGCGGCGCCGAGCACCTCGGAGGGGTCGGCGGTCACCGGGTCGCAGCCCACGGTGGTGGCGACGACCCGGCCGCCGAGGGCCACGAGCGCCGAGCGGTAGCCCTCGGTGTGCACCTGCACGGCGAGCGCCACCGGGCCCTCCCCCGCGACGTGCAGCCGGTGCGAGGGGCGCCCCTGGGAGCCCTCGGCGCTCGGCCGTGCGTCGACGCTGATCAGCCCGAGCGCGGCCAGTTCGGCGGCCACGGCGCCCGCGGTGGCCCGGGTGACGCCGAGTTCCGCGGTGAGCACGGCGCGGGTGGGGGCGCGTCCGGTGTGGACGAGTTCCAGGGCGGGGCCCAGGGCGTTGCGCCCCCGTTCGAGCCGGGTGCGCGGGGGTCCTCCGCCCGCCGCCTGGGATGTCGGGTGGCCGCTCATGCCCGCGAGTCTGTCATGATCGCCCGGCGTGGGGCCCCGTCGTGCGCGCCCGGGCGGCGCGGTGACCGAAAGCCGACGCCGTCACCCGGTGAGCCCGCTCACCCGCAGGGTCACGCTGAGCCGCCCGTCGAGGCCGAGCGCCACGGGGGCGCTGACCGCGGCCACCGAGGGCACCCCGTGGTAGGCGAGCCTGGAGGGCCCGCCGAAGACGAAGCCGTCGCCGCTGCGCAGCCGCACATCGGTGTAAGGGCGCCCGCGCGAGGCGGTGTTGCCGAAGCGGAAGACACAGGTGTCGCCGAGGCTGAACGAGACCACGGGGTCCTCGCTCCGCTCGTCGCTGTCGCGGTGCATGCCCATGTGGGCGTCGCCGCGGTAGAAGTTGATCAGCGCGATGTCGTACGGGGCGGTGCTCGGGGCGCCGTAAGCCGCGGCCACCGCGGCGCGCGCGAGGTCGCCGAGCGCGGGCGGGAACTCCTTGACCGGGGCGCCGTCGCCGTCCGTGACGGTGCGCGCGTAGCCGTACGGGTACCAGTGCCGGCCCAGGCAGACCTGGCGGGCGCTCATCACGCCGCCGCCCGGGGTGCGCACGGTGCGAAGACCCGCCGGGGGGCGGGCCCAGGCGCGGCAGTCGGCGAGGAGGCCGCGCTGCTCCTCGAAGGAGAGCAGGCCCGGCAGGTGGACGGCGCCCGGGGCGATCTCCGCCGGGGCCAGGGGGAACAGCTCGTCGGTCATCGGGGCATCATGGCAGGCCCTCTCCGGGGCTCCGGTGCCCCCGGTCACATCCCTTGCCGGGAGTGGTCCCCGCCTCTAGCCTCAGTTTGTGCCGACCGTAAACAAACTCGTTCCGCCGAAGGACCCCGCCGACAGGACCGCCCTGGTGCTGCGCAGGCTCCGGGTCGCGGTCACCGTCTTCTTCGCCCTCGACGGCTTCGTCTTCGCGGGGTGGGTGGTCCGTATCCCCGCGGTGAAGTCGCAGACCCACGCCTCGCCGAGCGCGCTGGGGCTCGCGCTGCTCGGGGTGTCGGCGGGGGCCGTGGTGACGATGATGTTCACGGGACGGCTCTGCCGGCGCTTCGGCAACCATGGGATGACCGTGGTCTGCGGGGTGCTGACGCCGCTCTCGGTGGCGCTGCCGCCGCTGACGCACTCGGTGTGGGTGCTCGGGCTCGCGCTGCTGGTGTTCGGCGCCGCGTACGGGGGTCTCAACGTGGCGATGAACAGCGCGGCGGTGGATCTGATAGCGGCGCTGCGGCGGCCGGTCATGCCGAGTTTCCACGCCGCGTTCAGCCTCGGCGGGATGGTCGGCTCCGGGCTCGGGGGCCTGGTGGCGGGGCATCTGTCGCCGACCAGGCACCTGGTCGGGATAGCGGTGATCGGTGTGCTCGTCACCGCCGCGGCGGGCCGCACCCTGCTGCGGTACGAGGCGCCCGCGCGCCCCGAGGCGGTACCCGGGCCGAGGAAGGCGGCAGCGGCGGGCGCGCGGCCGCGCTCCGGTTCTGTGCGCGGCCTGGTGTTCGTGTTCGGTGTGATCGCGCTGTGCAGTTCGTACGGCGAGGGTGCCCTCGCGGACTGGAGCGCCCTGCACCTGGAGGACGACCTGCACGCGCACCCGGGGGTGGCGGCCGTCGGCTACTCCTGCTTCGCGTTCGCCATGACGCTCGGGCGGCTCAGCGGCACGACGCTGCTCGAACGGCTCGGGCGCACCGCGATCCTGGTGGGGGGCGGCCTCACCGCCGCGTGCGGGATGCTGCTCGGCTCGCTTGCGCCTTCGGTGTGGGTGGCGCTGCTCGGGTTCGCGGTCACCGGTGTCGGGCTGTCCAACATCTTCCCGGTGGCGGTCGACAGGGCGGGCGCGCTGACGGGTCCTGGCGGTGTCGCCGCTGCGTCGACGCTCGGTTACGGCGGGATGCTGCTGGGGCCGCCCGCCATCGGCTTCATGACCGACTGGTGGTCGCTGCCCTCGGCGCTGACGAGCGTGGCGCTGCTCGCGGCGGTGGCGGCGGCGATCGGCTTCGTGACCCGGCGGGCGACGTCGGCCGCCTGAGCGTGCCACAGGCGCGCCGCCGAGTGCGGTGTCAGCCGAGCCAGCCGGGCCGTACAAGACCCGACTCGTAGGCGAGGACGACGAGTTGGGCGCGGTCGCGGGCGCCGAGCTTCACCATGGTGCGGCTGACGTGGGTCTTGGCGGTGAGGGGGCTGACGACGAGCCGCCGTGCGATCTCCTCGTTGGACATGCCGATGCCGACGAGGGCCATCACCTCGCGCTCCCGCTCGGTGAGCCCGCCGAGGGAGTCGGCGGCCGCGGGGGCCTTGGAGCGTGCGGCGAACTCGGCGATGAGCCTGCGGGTCACGCCGGGTGAGAGCAGTGCGTCGCCGTCGACGACGGCCCGTACGGCGCGCAGCAGTTCCTCGGGTTCTGTGTCCTTGACGAGGAATCCGGAGGCTCCCGACCTGATGGCCTCGAAGACGTACTCGTCGAGTTCGAAGGTGGTGAGCATGACCACCCGGACGCCGTCGAGCGCCTGGTCGGCGGTGATACGGCGGGTGGCGGCGAGGCCGTCGAGGACCGGCATGCGGATGTCCATCAGCACGACGTCGGGGCCCAGTTCGCCGACGAGCCGCAGGGCCTCCTCGCCGTCGGCCGCCTCCCCCGCGACCTCGATGTCGGGCTGGGCGTCGAGCAGTGCCTTGAACCCCGCTCTGACGAGCGACTGGTCGTCGGCGAGCAGGACCCGGATCACGGCGCCTCCTTGAGTGGCAG
Source organism: Streptomyces sp. NPDC050560 (assembly GCF_044457285.1). Taxonomy (NCBI): domain Bacteria; kingdom Bacillati; phylum Actinomycetota; class Actinomycetes; order Kitasatosporales; family Streptomycetaceae; genus Streptomyces; species Streptomyces sp. NPDC050560. The sequence continues at coordinate 391,569 of NZ_JBITGT010000003.1, read as the reverse complement.
TACGGCCAGGACCCGGAAGCCGCCGTCGTCGCGGGGGCCCGCCTCGATCGTGCCACCGAGGGCGGCGGCGCGCTCGCGCATTCCGGCGAGTCCGTTGCCGCTGCCCCCGGCCTCCGCGCCGGTCGCGGGCCCGTCGTCGTCGACGCGCAGCCGCAGCGCGCCCGGTGTGCGGCGCACCTCGACGCGCGCCTCGCGCGACCCGGAGTGCCGTACGACGTTGGTCAGCGCCTCCTGCACGATACGGAAGGCGGCGAGGTCGAGCCCGGGCGGCAGCGCGGCGGGGCGGGTTCCCCGCGGTCGGGCCGTGGTGTCGGCGGTGTCGGTGTCGGTGTCGGTGGTGACCGTGACGGTGAGTCCCGCCCCGGCGGCCTGCTCGACGAGTTCGGGGAGCCGGTCGAGCCCGGGCGCGGGGGCGCGTGGCGCCTCGCCCGGGGTGCGCAGGGTGTCGAGGACGGTGCGCACCTCGCCCAGGGCCTCCTTGCTCGCCGCCTTGATGGTGGTGAGCGCGGCGCGGGCCTGCTGCGGGTCGGAGTCGAGCAGCGCGAGCCCCACCCCGGCCTGGACGTTGATCACGGAGATGCTGTGGGCCAGGACGTCGTGGAGTTCGCGGGCGATCCGCAGTCGCTCCTCGTCGGCCCTGCGCCGGGCCGCCTGGGCGCGTTCCGCCCGTTCCCCGGCCCACTGCTCGCGGCGCACCCTGATCAGCTCGCTGACCGCGAGGACCGCGAGGACCCAGGCCGCGACGGCGACTTCGGGTGCCCAGGGGCTCGGCCCGTCGCCGCCCGGCGGCAGATACCGGTAGAGCCAGTGCCCGACGAGCAGGTGCCCGCCCCAGAGCATGCCGAGCGCGCCCCAGGCGGCCCTGCGGTGCCCGCTGGTCACGGCGGCGTAGCAGCCGACGGCCACGGACAGGAAGACGGGCCCGTACGGGTAGCCGCCGCCGAGGTAGACGAGGGTGAGGGCGCAGGTGGCGTAGACGGTGGCCACGGGGTGGTGGCGGCGGGCCAGCAGCACGAGGCCGCCGCAGCCCAGCAGCACGCGCGCGAGGACGTCGAGGTCGGCCCTGTCGGCCTGCCCGCGTGCGGCGAAGCCGGTGCCGACGAGGACGAACGCGGTCACGAGCAGCGTGGAGGCCCAGGGCAGCCGGCCGAAGGGCGCGTCGTCGTCGGCCGTGTGGGCCATCCAGGGCGGCGGTCCAGGCCGCCAACGCCGGGGACCGGCGCCGCGCTCCGCGTGGCCCTCGCCGCCGGGCGGGGTGCGCTGCTGTGCCATGCCGCACACGCTAAACGCCGGGGGCCGCCCGCGGCGTCCGACGGGCGTGGTGGGCGCGCGTACTCCCCGGGAAGTACGGGTCCCGGGGCGCAGGTGACTCCGCGGGGCTGCCTCGCGAGCCTGCGCCTCAGCGGGCGGTGCGGTCCGCCCGCTCCCCCGCCGGGCGCCCAGCGGCGGGGAGTCCCACGGAGTCGGCGAGGCGGTCGACGGCGTGGCCGAAGAAGGCGTCGCGGCCGAGGACGACGCCCTCGAACTGGCCGAAGAGCTCAAAGCTGATCAGCCCGAACAGTTCCGCCCACGCCATCGTGAAGGCCACCGCGGTCTCGGGCGGCAGACCCGGTGCGAACGTCTCCACCATGCGCTCGCCCTCGGGCTTCAGCGGCGGCGGCAGCGGCGGGGCGCCCGGCGCGCCTCGCTCGTGGGCGTCCCGCAGGACCGAGAGGAGCAGTTCGCCGACCCGGGCCGCGGAGTCCACGGTGACCTGGGGCGCGCGGTAGCCAGGCACCGGCGAGCCGTAGATCAGCGCGTACTCGTGCGGCTTCGCGAGGGCCCAGGCACGGACGGCCGTGCACACGGTGTGCCACCGCTCCCGTGGGTCCTCGTCGGCGACCTCGGCGTGCGCGCTCTCGGCGGCGGCCCCGAGCGCGTCGTAGGCGTCGATGATGAGGGCGGTGAGCAGGTCGTCCCGGCTCGCGAAGTAGCGGTAGAGCGCCGACGAGACCATGCCCAGCTCACGGGCGACGGAGCGCAGCGAGAGCCGCGCCGCGCCCTCCTGCTCAAGCTGCCTGCGCGCCTCATCCTTGATGGCCGCCGTGACCTCGAGCCGGGCACGGGCACGGGCTCCACTCGTCGCACTCATGGTCGAAGTGTGCCACGGAAAGGGAGCGCTGCACACATATCGGAGCGATGCACTTGGATTGGTGCGATGATCCGTTTTCGGATCGGTGCACACGAAGACGGGCACCGGACGGGCTCCGTCGCGCGCCCACGGACGCGTGGGGTTCTCCTGAGAAGGGAGGCGACACGGCCCGAAGGGGGCGCCCGGGCGACGAGCGCCCTCCCAGAACACGCCTCGCGCGCCCCCATGTCCACCCCGCCCCGTCGCCCACCACCCTCACGCCCTCCCTGCCGGGGATCGACGGTCACCACATAAGACCAGTTCAGAGCGTCCGAGAGCGAGAATCAGAGAGCGGCGAACAAAAAAGAGAGCGATGCTCTTGCTTTAGCGGCACGCAATCGTGCACACTGATCTCAGACGAGAGCAGCGCTCTCCAAAGCGCCGCTCGAACCCCGGGGTCCGACGAGGGCCCACCGATCAGCCACGGAGGCAGTCATGAACGAGCAGCACACCACCGGGACCGGCACCCAGCAGCACGGGACCGACGCCCGGCACTACATGAAGCCCAAGGGCTTCGACCGTGTGATGAACCCCTTCGTCGGCTGGCTCGCCCGGCACGGAGTGAGCCTCGCCGGCACCGCCGAGCTGTCGGTGCTCGGCCGCAAGAGCGGCGAGTGGCGCGCCGTGCCGGTCAACCCCCTTCCCTACGAGGGCGGCCCCTACCTGATCTCGGCCCGCGGCCACTCGGAGTGGGTGCGCAACATGCGGGCGGCGGGCGGCGGGCGGCTCCGCGTCGGCCGCAAGGTGCGGCAGTTCACCGCGGTCGAGCTGCCCGACGCGGAGAAGCCCGTCATCATGCGCACGTACCTGAAGAAGTGGGGCTGGGAGGTCGGCCGCTTCTTCGGCGACATCACCGCCGACTCCACCGACGAGGAGCTGCTGGCCGCCGCCCCCAAGCACCCCGTCTTCCGTATCACCGTCGAAGACTGACCCGGGGCGCACACCCCCGGGGCCCCGGCGCCAGGCCCTTCAGCGCTCCATCGCGTTCAGGGCGCGCTTGGCCACCGGATGGCTGCGCACGATCTCCCCGAGCGAGGTCGAGCCCCTGGTGATCTGGGCGAACGCCTTCCACGCCGGACGGAAGCCGGTCAGCGCGGCATGGAAGACGCCCGGCCTGCGCGAGAAGACCCCGTACAGACGCCGCCCCACCGCCATCTCGACACCGAGCCCTGCCTTGACCGCGAAGGCGTAGTTCAGGGCCTGCCTGCGGGCGTCCACGGCGTCGGTGGCCTCCGCGATCCGCACCGCCCACTCCCCCGCGAGCCGCCCCGAGCGCAGCGCGAACGAGATGCCCTCCCTGGTCCAGGGCTCCAGCAGCCCCGCCGCGTCCCCGCACACCAGCACCCGGCCGCGCGACAGCGGCGAGTCGTCGGCGCGGCAGCGGGTCAGATGCCCGGACGACACACTCGGCTCGAACCCCGAGAGGCCGAGCCGCGCCACGAAGTCCTCCAGATAGCGCTTGGTGGCAGCGCCCTCGCCGCGCGCCGAGATCACACCGACCGTCAGGGTGTCGCCCTTCGGGAACACCCAGCCGTAACTGCCGGGCAGCGGGCCCCAGTCGATGAGCACCCGCCCCGCCCAGTCCTCCGCCACCGTCGACGGCACCGGGATCTCCGCCTCAAGACCCAGGTCGACCTGGTCCATCTTCACACCGACGTGCGCGCCTATCCGGCTGGCGCTGCCGTCCGCGCCGACCACGGTGCGCGCGAGCAGCGTCTCGCCGCTGCTCAGCACCACCGCGGCGGTGCGCCGGTCGGGGACCGCGGGCCCGTGCTGCTCCACCCGGGACACCGTGGCCCCGGTGCGCAGTTCGGCGCCCGCCTTCTGCGCGTGCTCGACCAACCGCTGGTCGAACTCGGGGCGGTTGACGAGTCCGAACAGCATGTGCTTGGAGCGCCTGGTGCGGCCGTAGCGGCCGTCGAGGGTGAAGGTGACCGCGTTCACCCGGTCCCGCAGGGGCAGTTCGAAGCCGGGCGGCAGGCTGTCGCGGGTCGGTCCGATGATGCCGCCGCCACATGTCTTGTAGCGCGGCAGATCGGCCTTCTCCAGCAGCAGCACCCTGCGTCCCGTGACCGCCGCCGCGTACGCGGCGCCGGCTCCCGCGGGACCGGCACCCACCACGACGACGTCCCACACCTGTCGCACGTCGTCCGAAGAGTTCTCGCTGCTCACGTTGGTCAACCGCTCCCGATCCTGCGCCTGCGACTTCTGCCACCGGCATCCTACGATCACCCGCCCGCGCGGCCACTGTGGGAGGATCACCAGAACCCGACAGGTGCCCACGGGCACCGGACACAACGGCCGAGAACGGGAGACTTCCGGCCCGCGACCCCCAGGAGTTCCACGTATGCCGCCGAATCCGATCGCCGAGACCGTCGACTCCCTGATGCCGGCCGCCCGCGCCGAGCTTGCGGAGTTGGTGGCGTTCCCCTCGGTCGCGGACTTCACCCAGTTCCCCAGGAGCGGCAGCGAGGACGCCGCGCGCTGGGTGGCCCGCGCGCTGCGCGCCGAGGGCTTCGAGGACGTGACCGTCGCCGACACCCCCGACGGCACCCAGTCGGTGCACGGTGTGCTGCCGGGCCCCGAGGGCGCGCCCACCGTGCTGCTGTACGCGCACTACGACGTGCAGCCCCCGCTGGACGAGGCGGCGTGGCTCTCGCCCCCGTTCGAGCTGACCGAGCGCGACGGGCGCTGGTACGGGCGCGGCGCCGCCGACTGCAAGGGCGGCATCATCATGCACCTGCTCGCGCTGCGCGCCCTCAAGGCGAACGGCGGGGTGCCGGTGACGGTGAAGCTGGTCGCCGAGGGCTCGGAGGAACAGGGCACCGGCGGCCTCGAACGGTACGCGGAGGCCAACCCGGAGGTGCTGCGCGCCGACACCGTCGTCATCGGCGACGCGGGCAACTTCCGGGTGGGCCTGCCCACCGTCACCACCACGCTGCGCGGGATGACCATGGTCAGGGTGCGGGTGGACACGCTGGCGGGCAATGTGCACTCGGGTCAGTTCGGCGGCGCCGCGCCCGACGCCCTCGCGGCGCTGATCAGGATGCTCGACTCGCTGCGCGCGGCGGACGGTTCCACCAGCGTCGACGGACTCGCGGCCGACGCCGCCTGGGACGGGCTCCAGTACCCGGACGAGGACTTCCGCGCGGACGCGAAGGTGCTGGAGGGCGTGGGTCTGATCGGCTCGGGCACGGTCGCGGACCGCATCTGGGCGCGGCCCGCGGTCTCCGTCCTCGGTATCGACTGCCCGCCGGTCGTCGGCGCCACACCGTCCGTGCAGTCCTCGGCGCGTGCCCTGGTCAGCCTGCGGGTGCCGCCGGGCATGGACGCGGAGGAGGCCACCGGGCTGCTCAAGGCCCATCTGGCCGCGCACGCGCCGTGGGGCGTCCAGGTCGGCATGAAGGAGGGCGGCAGCGGCCAGCCGTTCCGCGCCGACGCCACGAGTCCCGCGTACGCGGCCATGGCCGAGGCCATGCGGATCGCCTACCCGGGGCAGGAGATGCAGTACGCGGGCCACGGCGGCTCCATCCCGCTGTGCAACACGCTCGCCGGGCTCTACCCGGACGCGGAGTTCCTGCTGATCGGGCTGAGCGAGCCGGAGGCCCAGATCCACGCGGCGAACGAGAGCGTCTCCCCCGACGAACTGCGCCGTCTCGCCGTCGCGGAGGCCCACTTCCTGCGCGGGTACGGGAAGCGGTAACGACGGGTCCTCCCCCGGAAGCAGGCGGTTCCCCGCCCCGACACGCCGTCGGGGCGGGCCCGTCGCCGACACGACACGCCGTCACGGGGCCTTGCGACGGGCCGCCGTGCCCGCCCCGGGAGCGGGCCACTGCAGGGTGACGCAGTGCGGTCCGCCGCCGCCGTGGGTCAGGGCCACCGCGGGGGTGAACCGCACCTTCCGCCCCGGGAAGACCCGCCCCAACTGCCGGGCCGCCTCGCCGTCGGTGGGGGCGCCGACGGACGGCAGGATCACACCGCGGTTGGTCAGCGCGAAGTTGACGTACGGTGCGGGCTGGGCGCTGCCGTCCGGCATGACCGCGTAGGGCAGGTGCTCCATCCGGCGCACGGTCAGCGGCTCCCCGTCGGCGAGCCGGGAGCGCGCCAGCACCTCCAGGTTGGCGGCCAGCCGGGCGTGGTTCGGGTTGCCGCCGGGCGCCGTCTGGACGAGGAGTTCGCGCGTGCCGGTGAACACGGCCACGTTGTCGACATGGCCGTCCGTGTTCGCCAGGTCCTCGACGAGGCCGTACGGGAGCCAGATGACGTGCCGCACCCCGAGCCCCCGCAGGACCGCGTCCTCGAACCGCCCGCGTGTCACCGGCCCGTTCCTGCTGGGGTGCAGCACGCACTCCTCGACCACGACGGCGCTGCCCGCTCCGTTGACGGAGATGGCCCCGCCCTCCAGTACGAACGGCTCGCGGTGGAGGGGGAGTTCGAAGTGCGCGGCGATCGCGGCGCCGAGCGAGTCGTCGCCCGTGTACGGGAGGAACCGGCCGCCCCAGGAGTTGAAGCGGAAGTCGACGACCCGCGCCCCGCCCGCCCCGGTCACCAGGAAGGGCCCGTTGTCGCGGACCCACCCGTCGTCGATGGGGTGGACGAGCAGCCGCCCGCCCTCCGGCAGCAGGCCCCGTACCCGCGGCTCGTCACGTGGATGGCAGACCACCACCACCGGCTCGTCCCGGGCGAGGGTGTGGACGAGCGCGGTGTACTCGGCGACCGCGCGCTCCTGCCACGGCGACCACACCGCCTCGCGCGTGGGCCAGGCGACGAGTGTCGCGGCATGCTCCTCCCACTCGCCGGGAACCCTGCGCGCGTCCACGGCTAGGGGAGCACGAACAGGAAGAGGACGGACAGGGCGAAGCCGACCACACCGCTGAAGAACCTGGCCAGGATGCCGGTCCAGTACGCCGCCGCCACGTCCTCCATGAGCGCCTGCGGGGTCGCCCCGGCGCTGAGGGCCTGCTGTTCCGCGAGGCGTCTGATCGCCTCGACCCGCCAGGCCAGGGAGGACAGCGCGACGGCCGACACGAAGGCGGCGAGCGTGCACCAGCCGAGCGCGGCCTGGTTGGCGGGCGTGGGCACGGTCCCGTAGGCGGAGGTGAAGGTGTTGACGGCGAGGGACAGGACGACGGCGCCCGCGAGGTACAGCGCCGCCGGGTTGACGAGGGTGAGGGCCGTGGCCAGCCTACGCATCGCCGATCATCTCCTTCACCTGGCGCCTGAAGGCACGGATGTGGTCCACGAGGTCGGCGACGGGTGCGTCCCGGCACGCGGCCAGCGCGGTCTCGGCGAGGCCGTCGATCGCCTCGATGTCGGCGAGGACCGCCGACCTCCGCCTGGCCGTCGCGTCACGCCTCGGCCGCCGCCCGCCGACCTGCTCGGCGAACTGCTGGAGCGAGACGAGCCGTTCGTCGAGCAGCGCCCTGGCCGTGTCGCGGGCCTCGCGTATCTCCGACCGTGCCGCGTCGCGCCGCTTGGTCTCGGCGCCCGCGAGCAGCGCCTCGACGGTCTCCACGATGTCGGTGGTCCCGTAGCCGCGGCGCTCCACGTCCCCCTTGATGACGACGTCGGCGACGCCGTAGCGCAGCAGGATGTTCTTGTAGATGGAGCCCTTGAGCCGCGAGCCCGTCACCACCGCGCGCGGCAGCTCGGGCCGGGTGCGCATGAGGAAGGACAGCACCTCGTAGCCGGAGTAGTCGTCCTGGTCGGTGAGGTTGAGGTCGATCAGGGCGCAGTCGAAGCCGCCCGCCTCCAGGCGCGTCATGGCGTCCTGGACCGTACGGACGTGGGTGACCCGGTGGCCGGTGAGGGCGCGCCGTACCGCCCGTGCGAAGTGTCCGTTGTCTTCGAGGAGGAGGACGTCGGCCATGTCAGCTCCCCTCCGAGCGCATGGACACGAGAAAGGTGGCACCGCCCAGTTGGGAGCCCGCCACCGCGATGCTGCCCTGGTGCTTCGTCACTATGTCCCGGGCGCGGGCGAGTCCGAGGCCCCTGCCCTCGCCCCGGGAGCTGAAGCCCAGCATGAAGATGTCCTCCACCTGGCCGGGCGGGATACCGGGGCCGTCGTCGGAGACCGCCACCCGGACCATGGGATCGGCAGGTTCGACCTGGACGCGTACGGTGCCCGCGTCGTGGGTGGCCTCGATGGCGTTGTAGAGCAGGTTCTCGAAGACCGCGGTGACCTCGCCGCGCACGCCCCGGATCAGGATGTCGTCACCGGCGGGCACCCGCAGTTCGATACGGACGTCGGGGAATTCGAGGGAGAGCCGGTTGCGGAGCGCGGTCAGCACCGCGGCGAGGTTGACGTCGTCGATCTTCTGGGCGCGCCGGATCTCCGAGGGGGCGAGGGCGAGTTCGGTGCAGCCGTCCTCGATGTCGTCGAGGCACTGCTTCAGCTCGCCCTCGATCTCGACGTCGCGCGCCCGCAGCTCGCCCCTGATGGAGTGGATGTCGCGCAGGATGGGGTCGACCGCCTTGCGGATGCGGTGGGCGAAGTCCCGGTTCAGGCCGAGCCTGGTGGTCTCGGCCTCGGACCTGGCGACCTCCTCGCGGCGCCGCCGCAGCTCCGCGACGAGTCGTGCGCTCGCCAGCACGACCGAGGCGAGGACGGGCACGACCTCACGCTGGGGCGGGGTGAAGAGGTGTCCGCCGGGGATGGTGATGAGCTGCACCCCGAGGAGGGAGTCCGCGGCGTGCAGGGGGATGAGCGCGACCGAGTTGGCCGGCCAGACGTCGGGTCCGATGAACCTGGCGAAGCGGTGAGGGCGGTTCTGGGAGTCCAGCATGAGGGGCTTGGAGTGGCCGGCGAACCACTTCAGGGTGCCCTTGGTGTCGAGGCCCCGGGGTGTCTCCCAGCCCTCGGTGCGGAACGCCTCGCGCAGCCGCCCGTCGCGCCCGGCGAGCCAGGTGCTCGACTCCAGTTCGGGGTGGATGGCGCCGCGCAGCAGGGCGGCGCCCAGGGCGAGCACGGAGCGCTCGTCCTCGCCCTGGCCGGACAGGGTGAGCGCGCCGACCAGCCGCCGTAGCTGGTCGGTCAGCACCTCGCGGGCCGCGGCCTCGCTCGCGCGTATCGCCTCCTCGCGGGCCTGCCGCAGGCGTGCCTCGTCCGCCAGCGGCACGTCCGTGACGTCGACGCCCAGCTCGGCGAGGAGGTGCTGCCCGCGTGCCTCGTCCCACAGCGGGAAGCCGACGGTGAGCAGCATGCGCTCGGTGCCGTCGGCCAGCACGTCGTTGGCCAGGTTCCTGAACTCCCGGCCGGTGGCGACGATGTCCGCGTGGTCGGCGGCGGCCTGGTCGCGTTCGAGTTCGTTCACGAAGAGGTCGAGGTAGTTCTCTCCGACGGCCCGTTCGCGGGGGATGCCGTACAGCCGTTCCGCGCCCCGGTTCCACAGCCGGATCGCGTAGTCGTCCTCGGGTCCTGCCGCCGCCCACACGGACGCGGACACCTTCGAGACGATCTCGGTGAGCAGCCGCAGTTCGTGGGCGCCGCCGCCGGGCACGGTGGGCCCTCTGCGGTCAGAGGGCATCGTTCTCCCGTTTCATGATCGCGTCGACGCCCGTGTAGCCGCCGTCCACGACCACGTTGGCGCCGGTGACGAAGCGCGCCTCGTCGGACAGGAGGAAGGCGACGAGCCCGGCGACCTCCTCGGGGGTGCCGTTGCGGCCGAGCGGGGTGAGCTGCGCGGCCTCGTAGGACTCCTCGGTCGACATGCCGGTGTCGATCCAGCCGGGCGAGACGGCGTTGACGCGGACGCCCGCGCCGCCAAGCACGTTGGCGAGGCTCTTGGTGAGGTTGACGAGCGCGGCCTTGCTCGCGGAGTAGGAGATCGAGGAGAAGGAGCCGATGAGGCCGTCGGTGCTCGCGATGTTCACCACGGCGGAGCCGGGCGCCATGCCCTTGCTGAGTTCGAGGGTGGCGAGCAGGGGGCCGCGGAGGTTGACCTCCAGCACGCTGTCCCAGGCTTCGAGGGTGAAGTCGTCCCACTTCTCGAACTCGATCGCGCCCGCGTTGTTGACCAGTCCGTCGAAGGGGGCGCCGGAGGCGAGGCCCCGCAGGGTCTCCGTGGCCGCCTCGCGGTCGAGGAAGTTCAGGTGGACCACCTCGGCGACGCCCTGGCCGAGCAGCTCGCGGGCCTCGCTCTCCCCGGTGTTGTACGTCCCCACGACGACGGCGCCGCGTGCGGCCAGCGTCAGCGCGACGGCCCTGCCGATGCCGCGGGAGACCCCGGTCACCAGGACCCGCTTGCCGTTGATGCTCATGTTCATGTCCTCCGTGGCGTTCTACTGGTACAGGCGGTCGTCGAGGGCGGCGGGGCGGATGCGTTCCTCACCCCGGACATAGAAGTTCATGGGCGCCGATATCCGGGTCTCCGTGGCCGAAGCCACTCGATGGGGGGAATTGCGCGCGTCGAAGAAGACGGCGTAGCCCTCCAGGGGCTGCACCCGCCAGACATGGCCGCCGCGTCCGGTCAGTTCGAGGGCTCCGCCGCGCCCCTCCGGGTGGCTCGACAGGAAGAGGACGCCGGTGACGGGGTTGGTGTCGCGGTGCCACTCGTATCCGCCGCCGTGTGCGGGCAGGACGTTGACGTTGACGGCGGACCGGGGTGAGCTGTCGACGACCAGGGAGCGGCCGCTCGCCGCCTCGGCGAGGCGCAGGAAGGTGTCGTCGTAGCGCGCGCGGAGCCAGGGCAGTTCGCGCGCGACCGCCTCGCCGTCCACGAGCCGGTAGGCGATCTCGGTGCCGGGGGGTTCGAGGCTGCCGGGTTCCCCGCCGCGCAGGGCGGACGCCACGGACGCCCGCTCGACACAGCGTTCCACGTCCGCGCGCCAGTCCCGTGGCAGCAGCGCGGAGACGTCCACCAGAGACAGAAAGGGCAGTTCCGGGATCACTTCGGCGGCCATGCCCGCGTCCCCCCGTTCATGCGATCATCTCGATCGTGTGCGTTCCTGGTGTGAAGTCGGCCAGCAGGCGGTTGAGGGACCAGGCGAGCGGCATTTCGAGCATCCCCGTCAGGGGCCCGAGCGAGACGATGCGGGCCGCGAGGCCGTGCGCACGGGCCGCCCTGAGCAGGTCGGCGCGTGAGTACCGGAGTGCGGGGGCGGCGGCGCCGCGGGTGCGGCGGGAGGAGTACTGGATCTCCGGGCGGAAGCCCCACGCCGGGGCGAGCCTCAGCGACGTCCTGTTGAGGAAGCTGAGGTAGAGGCGGCCGCCCTTCGGCCTCATCCACCCGAGGATCTTCCGCAGCAGGGCCTCCAGGGGTAATCGCACGTAGGAGGCCGAGGTGAAGAGGGCCATGACCAGGTCGACGTCCGCGAACCTGTCGGCCGGCACCTCCTCGACGGGCGCGTTCACCAGGGTGACTTCCCCGGCCCGGTGCTTGCGTGCGAAGGCGGCCAGCATTCCCGGTGAGACGTCGATGCCGGTGTATCTGATCCCGGCGGTGGTGTGCCGGGCGAGCAGGTCGTATCCCAGCCCGGTGCCGCAGCCGAGTTCGAGCACGTGGCAGGCCGTGCCGGGCGGCAGCAGCGGAGCCAGGCGGCCGGCCACGAGGCCGTTCTCCCTGGCCGACCAGGCGGAGTCGTACATCCGGTCATAGGCGGTCGAGAGGGAGTCCCAGTACCGTCTCTGACGCGCGACCCACTCTTCGCTGTCCAACGAGCCCCTCCCCCGCGGACGCTGACGCCGGGCCCCCGGCCCCCGAAGCGGGCCCCCGTCGGCGTGACGTCGCGTCAAGTTAGCACCGCTGTGAGCCACCGGGGTAGAGGTCGCCGCGCCCCATGCGCGGAACCGGCCGTCCGCCACGCCAACACCCCGGCGGCGGCAGGGGAGTCCCGCCCGTGTCGGCCAACGCCCGCCCTCCCGGGGAGGGTTGTCGGACGCCGCGGTGACACACCTCAACGGCCAGGCGTCTCGGGTGATGTGGGCGAGCGCGTTCCCACGTCGTGGCCGCGGCGTGGTGGTGTCGTCGGTCCGTCCTTCCGCGGTGACCGCGCCACTGTCGGCCGCGCCTCCGGTCGGCGGCCCTCCGCGTGACCGGGGACGGGAACGGGTCCGTGCCCGTGGGGAGGGAAGGAGCGGACTAGACCGGCTCTCCCGCCTCCAGGTAGATCGGCTCCCCGCGCTCCCTGGCGCGCAGCGCCCACCGCAGCCGCTCGTAGCGGACCGGCGGCAGCATGTCCGCCGCCTCCCGCTCCGTGACGAAGCGCCAGTCACGCAGCTCCGAGCCGGGGAGCAGGACCTCGTCGGCGGCGCGGCCCGCGAGTCTGCCGCCGTCGAACAGCAGCCGCAGACCGCCGAAGCTGGGCGGCGCAGGGGCCTCCCAGTCGACCACGAGCAGCCTGGGCACCCGGTCGAGACGGATGCCGGTCTCCTCCGCGACCTCGCGGATGCCCGCCCTGGCGGGGGCCTCGCCGGGCTCGACGACGCCCCCCGGGAACTCCCAGCCCGCCTTGTACGTCGGGTCGACCAGCAGCACCCGGTCCTCGTCGTCGAAGAGCAGCACCCCCGAGGCCAGCGTCTCCGCCGTCGGCTCGGGCGACTGCACGATGTCGCAGACCGCCGCCGCCTCGGTGCGCACCGCCTCCGCGATCCGCTCCGCCGTCTCGTACGGCGTCAGCTCGCTGGTGTCGAGCAGGTGCGCGTCCGCGGCGAGCCAGTCGGCGAGCGCGGCGCGGAACGGCTCGATCGGCCCCCGTGGCACCGCTTCGAGGTGCCGCTCCTCGCCACCGCGCTGCACCCGGAGCCTGCTGCCGCGCCGGGTGCGGACACTGCCGTCCCCACGCACCCGGGTGGCCCCGCCCGCACCGCCCTCACCATGAGCGCGCGCCCCGGCGCTCGCGGCGATACCGGTGGCGCCGGGGTGTGCGCCCCGACCGGCGATCCGTGCGCGCAGGATCGTTTCGGCCGGGGTGAGCGCGATGTGGCGTACGGGAATCCTGCGCGCCGCGAGGCCGCCGAATATCTCGTCGCGGTACTCCTGGCGCAGCAGGGTCATGGGAACCACCAGGTCCCCGCCCATTTCGGCGAGGACGGCCGCGGCGGCGTCCACCATGAGTCTGCGCCAGATCGGCAGCTCCTGAACGTCGCCCACGGCGGCGAGCCGCTGGGGCGGAAGCAGCAGTGCCAGACTCTCGCCGACTGCCCCGGGGTCGAAGAGCGTGCTGTGCGGGAGCAGTTCGACAAGCTCTCGTGCGGCGGCCCTCTTCCCCGCGCCGGACGCACCGTTGATCCAGACGATCACGGTTCCCCCTCTTCTGTTGGCCCCCGTAGGCTTGCCCGTTCAACCCTGCCACGGAAACCAGACGCTGATCAGGTCGCCAGGACCGGCACCCGGGAGCAGGGGGAGCGCATCCCAGCGCGCCCGGCGCACTCCTGGCGCACCGGTCCGGGCGCGACCGGTCCCCGGCGCGGGGCGGCAGCCGGGTGCCGCTGCCGCCTGCCGGGGAGCGGTCGGTGGTGCCCCGGGCTGTGACAGGAAAGGCCGCCGGCTCGCGACGCCCGGCACGGCGCTCCCCCGGCCTCTGGCCGGGAGGGACCCCGCCCACACCGCGTTGTCGCATCACCATGTCCGCCCAGCACGAGGGCGATCTCCCCCTGGGCCCTGCGAGCCCGGGGGGTACCCCCACCGCCTTGCGGTACTCCCCCACGGCCCGAAGGGCGTGAAGAGGTGCCGCCGGCACCGGGAGCCGCGAGCTTCCCGGCCAACGTGCCCGGCCACGACACCTGGGACTCAGGCCCCCGCGCTCCGCGCTGCCGCGGGCGGCCGCGGGGGCGCGTCCCGCAGGGCGTGGCGCACCGCGGCGGCGGCGCCGACGAGGCCCGCGTCGGTGCCCATCAGCGCCGGGGCCACGGTGAGCCGCTGGACGAAGGAGAGCGTGGCGTAGTCGCGCAGGCCGCGGCGCAGCGGCTCGAAGAGCACCTCGCCCGCCCTGGCCACCCCGCCGCCGATCACCGCGATGTCGACCTCCACCAGGGTGGCGGTGGCGGCGATCCCGGCGGCCAGCGCCTGCCCCGCCCGCTCGAAGGAGGCCAGCGCCACCGGGTCGCCCGCGGCGGCGGCGCGGGCGACGGCGGCGGCGGAGGTGTCGCTGTCGGGGCCGGGGCGCCAGCCGTTCGCCGCCGCGCGGCGGGCGATGTTGGGGCCGCTCGCGATCCGCTCGACACAGCCGCGGCTGCCGCACGGGCAGGGGTCGCCGTCGAGGTCGACGCTGATGTGGCCGATGTGCCCCGAGTTGCCCGTCGGCCCCGGCCAGAGCTTTCCGCCGAGTACCAGGCCGCCGCCGACCCCGGTGGAGACGACCATGCACAGCGCGTTGTCATGGCCGCGGGCCGCGCCCTGCCAGTGCTCGGCCGCGGTGATCGCCACGCCGTCGCCGACGAGCACCACCTGGAGCCCGCCGGTCGCCTTCCGTACCCGGTCAACCAGCGGGTACTCGCGCCACCCCGGCACATTGACCGGGCTGACGGTGCCGGTGGAGGCGTCCACCGGGCCCGCGCTGCCGATGCCGATGACGCCCGCCTCGTGCCACAGCGGCGAACCGGCCAGCTCCTTCAGCACCTCCGCCACGGCGGCCATCACCGTGTCGCCGTCCTCCTGGGCTGGGGTGGGACGCTGCGCCCGCACCAGTATCCGGCCGCCTCCGTCCACCAGGGCTCCGGCGATCTTGGTACCGCCGATGTCCAGCGCGGCGACGAGGTCCGTTCGCATCAGTGTGAGGTCTCCTGGTGAAAGAGCAGGCCGGAGAATGGGCATCCCAGTCTCCCCGCAACTGACAACGTTGTCCAGGTTCTATGCTCGACGCCACATCCTCATACACTCTTGGACGACAGAACAGGAACACCGTGGCCGAGATTGCCCGCAGGGCCGGGAACCGTTACGGCAGCCGTCCGACCATGAAGGACGTCGCCGCACGTGCCGGCGTGGGCCTGAAGACGGTCTCGCGTGTCGTGAACGGCGAGCCGGGGGTCACGCCCGACACCGAGCGCAGGGTCCAGGAGGCCATCGAGGCCCTGGGCTTCCGGCGCAACGACAGCGCCAGAGTGCTGCGCAAGGGCCGTACCGCCAGTATCGGCCTGGTGCTGGAGGATCTGGCCGACCCGTTCTACGGGCCGCTGAGCCGGGCCGTGGAGGAGGTGGCCAGGGCGCACGGCGCGCTGCTGATCAACGGGTCGAGCGCGGAGGACCCGGAGCGGGAGCAGGAGCTGGCGCTCGCGCTGTGCGCGCGCCGGGTGGACGGCCTGGTGGTGATCCCCGCGGGCGACGACCACCGCTATCTGGAGCCGGAGATCAAGGCGGGCGTGGCGACGGTCTTCGTGGACAGGCCGGCGGCGCGTATCGACGCGGACGTGGTGATGTCGGACAGCTTCGGGGGCGCGCGCGACGGGGTCGCGCACCTCGTCGCGCACGGGCACCGCAGGATCGGCTTCCTCGGCGACCAGCCGCGTATCCACACGGCGGCGGAGCGGCTGCGGGGCTATCGGGCCGCGCTGGAGGACGCGGGCATCGAGGAGCGCCCCGAGTGGGTCTCGCTGGGGGTGACCGATCCGGAGCGGGTGCGCGCTGCGGCCGAGGAGATGCTGTCGGGCCCCGGCGCGGTCACGGCGGTCTTCGCGGGGAACAACCGCGTGACGGTGACGGTGGTCAGGGTCATCGCCGAGCGCCGCGCCCGGGTGGGTCTGGTCGGCTTCGACGACTTCGAGCTTGCCGACCTGCTGGACCCCGGTGTCACGGTGGTGGCGCAGGACGCGGCCCAGCTCGGCCGCACGGCCGCGGAGCGCCTCTTCAGGCGGCTCGACGGTGCCCCGCTGCCCGCGGAGCGCATCGTCCTCCCGACCCGGCTCATCACGCGGGGCTCGGGGGAGCTGGGGCCCGCGCGGTAGCGGGCGTCAGTTCCCGCCTCGTACGGGCAAGTCCCGCCTCCGTACGGACATCGGGTGTACGGCCCCGGAGGGCGTGGGCGCGGTTGCGCGGGCGAGGGGCGCCGCGGGTCACGCCACCGAGCGGGCGAGCGAGTCCAGCAGCCAGGAGTGGGCCTCGCCGACCGTGACGTCCTCGCCGGTGAGGTCGCCGACGAGGGACCAGTAGCGGCGCATGGCGGGATGCAGGTCGGCGCGCGCGGTGCGCAGCAGGGCGCGCCGGAAGGCGGGGGTGTCGGAGGTGCCGCGGGCCGCCGCGTGCACGGCGGCGAAGGCGTCGGCCCGCGGTCCTGGCCCCGGCCGCTCCCCCGCCCGTATCCGCGCCAGCGCGTCCTCGCACGCCTCGGTGAAGCCGCCGGTGAGCAGGGCGTGCTGGTAGGCGGCGGTCTCGGCGGACGCCCGGAGGCGCGGCCCCAGCTCCTGCCGCAGCCGCGGGTCCCCGACGACGGCGACGAGCGCCGCGTAGGCGACCACCTGCTCGGGCGTGGGGTCGCCGGGCGGCTCGGGGACGGTGGCGGCGACGACCATGGCGGCGCCGTCCTCGGGCAGGGCGGGCAGGGCGAGGCGGCGCCAGAACGTTTCGAGCGTGCGCCGTGCCGCCCCGCCCTCGGCTGCGGCGGCGAGCAGTTCGAGCCGCGCGGCGCGCTCCTCGGGCGCCGCCAGCTCCACCGCGCCCAGCGAGGCGCGGCGCCAGGCGAGCGCCGCCAACTCGACGTCCACGCGGGCCCGTTCCGCCGCGGCGGCGTCGGCGAGGGAGCACTTCCCCGCGAGCACCGTGCGGATCGCCGCGAGGCCGAGGCCGAGGGTCCGCAGCCGCCGCAGCAGTGTCAGCCGCTCGACCGCGTCCGTGCCGAAGCGGCGGTGCCCGCCGGTGCTGCGTACGGCCTCGACAAGACCCTCGTCGCAGTAGTAGCGGACCGTCCGCACGGGCACGCCGGTGCGGTGGGAGAGTTCCCCGATGGACAGGGTGTCCTCGCGCACTTGAACCTCCACCCGGGTGGAGTTCCTACGGTACGCGGCATGACACACCTCCATATCGAGCGGCTGGCCGACGGCCTGCTGCGGCACACGGCCGCGTTCGCCGACGCGGTGGCGGGCGCCGACTGGGAGAGGCGGGTGCCCACCTGTCCTCGGTGGCCCCTGCGGGTCCTGGTCGGGCATGTCGGGCAGGGGCGGCACTGGGCGGCGGGCGTCGTGCGCGGCGCCCCGCCCGACGGCGTGCCCGATCCGCGTGCGGCGGTGGTGCCGCCCGACTGGCGGGCCTGGCTGCTCGCGGGCGCCACCGCGCTCGCCGACACCGTACGGGAGGCCGGTGCCGAGGCGCGCGTGTGGACGCCCACCGGGCCAGGGCCCGCGTCGTCCTTGCTGCGGCAGGCCGCACACGACACCGCGGTGCACTCCGTCGACGCCGCCCTGATGACCGGCGCACCGTACGGCATCGAACGCGACCTGGCCGCCGACGCGGTGTCCCTGAACCTGGAGCTGCTGTCCTCCCCCGCTATCGTGGCATCGAGGCCCGCGCTGACCGCGCTGCGGGGCACGGGCACGATCGCCCTGCGGCCCACCGACGGGCCGGTCGACGGCTGGGTCGTCACCCGCCGGGCGGACGGCGTCTCCTGGCGGCACGGCACGGCCCCCGCGGACGTCACCGTGACGGCCACGGCCGAGACCCTCATCCTGGTACTGATGCACCGGCTGCCCCCGCACGACGCGACGGTCGAGGGCGACCACGCCCTCTTCGCGCACTGGCTGGAACACAACGCGCTGTAGCGCGCCCCGCCCCGGCCCCGGCGGCACGCTCACCCCGCCCCGGCCCCCACCATGTCGAGCAGCCGCAGGTCCTCCTCGGTCAGCCGCAGTGCCCCGGCCGCCACGTTGTCCACGAGGTGGCCGGGGTCGCCGGTGCCGGGGATGGCCAGGGTGTGGGGGCCCTGGTGCAGGGTCCAGGCCAGGCGCACCTGGGAGGGCGACACGGCGTGGGCCGCGGCCACGGCGAGGACGGGGGCCGCCTCGGTGCGTACGGCCCCCGCCTCCCGGCCGTCCCCGGCGAGGGCGAAGAACGGGACGAACGCGATGCCGCGCTCGGCGCACGCGCGCAGCATCCGCTCGCCGCCGCGTGCGTCGACGCCGTAGCGGTTCTGGACGCACACCACCGGGGCGATGGCCTCCGCCTCCGCCAGGTGGTCCACGGTGGCGTTGGAGATGCCCAGATGGCGTACGAGTCCGGCCTCGCGCAGCTCGGCGAGGGCGCCGAAGTGGTCGGCGAGGGAGTCCCGGCCCATGAGGCGCAGATTGACCACGTCGAGATGGTCGCGGCCGAGCTGGCGCAGGTTCTCCTCGACCTGGCCGCGTAGCTGGTCGGGGCGGGCGGAGGGGGCCCACTCCCCCGCCGCGTCGCGCGCGGGGCCGACCTTGGTCGCGATGACCAGGTCGTCCGGGTAGGGCGCGAGCGCCGTGTTGATGAGTTCGTTGGCGGAGCGCAGCGAGGAGAAGTAGAACGCCGCGGTGTCGATGTGGTTGACGCCGAGGTCCACCGCGCGCCGCAGCACCTCGACCGACGTGCCGCGCGCCCGGGGCACGCCCCCGTGGAAGGCGGCGCTGCCGGTCAGGCGCATCGCGCCCAGGCCCAGGCGGTTGACCGTGAGGTCGCCGAGCCGCCACGTGCCCGCGGCCCCCGCGAAGACCCTCTCCGATGCCATCGTCCTCCCCCAACTCCTCGTGCCTGCTCCCCGCTCCCCGTCCCGTCGGGACGCGGCAGGCGTGCAGTATGCCCAGGCCGGGCCCGTGTCCAGAAGACGGTCGGGGCTTCGCGAATCTCACAGCGGAACCGGGAACGCCGCACGGGCCGCGGGCCGTTGATGGAGATGAGACGTTTCGCCGGGGGCGGCGCTCCGGGGGCAGGTGCGTGTCCCGGACGGGGGCTTTCTCCCGGGTGGGCGTTTCCGGTCGGGGATGTTTTCCGGGTGGGGCGTTCTCCGGTGATGAGGGTGTTTTCCGCGTGCCCGGTAAGGCGTTAAAGCGGTTGAGCGGGCCGCGGGGCCCGGATAGCGTGCTCGGCACCGTGACATCGCGCGAGGAGGTGAGACCCGTGAAGGCTGTAGCTGTGTGGGTGCTCCCCCTCAACGTCGCGGCGGGACAAGTGGCATAGGTGTCGCCGGGAGCGCCCGAGAAGGCACTCCCGAAAGGCAACACCCCATGCACACACTGCGATTCACCGACCGTTCGACGGCGGACGGCATCCTGGAGCGGGACTTCACCGTGGGGGACGTCACCGGCGTCCTCTGGTCCCCCGGGACGGGCGGGCGGCGCGCCCCGCTCGTGCTGCTCGGCCACGGCGGCGGCACCCACAGGAAGGCCCCGGCGATGAGGGGCAGGGCCGAGCGCATCATCGCCCACTCCGGTTTCCACGTCGTCTCCATCGACGCGCCGGGCCACGGCGGCAGGCCGCGTACCGACGTCGACGAGCGCGAGATCGCCGCGCTCCAGGCGGCGATGGCGGCGGGGGAGCCGGTCGGCCCGATCGTCGTCCGCTACAACGCCCATCTCGCCGAGCGCGCCGTGCCCGAGTGGCGGGCGGTCCTCGACGCCCTCCAGGAGCTGCCCGAGATCGGCGCCGACGGCCCGGTCGGCTATCTCGGCCTGAACATGGGCACCGCGATCGGCGTGCCCCTCGCGGCCGTCGACTCCCGTATCACCGCCGCCGTCTTCGGCCTCTTCTGGCACGATCCGCTGGCGGAGACCGCCAGGCGCGTCACGATCCCGGTCGAGTTCGTGATCCAGTGGGACGACGAGCACATCCCGCGGCCCTCGGGCCTCGCGCTGTTCGACGCCTTCGGCTCGCGCGAGAAGTCGCTGCACGCGAACACGGGCAGGCACAAGGAGCTGCCCAGGTTCGAGGCGGACAGCGCGGTGCGCTTCTTCGCGCGCCACCTCGGCGGGGGCGCGGTGACACCGGCCTGACCCGATGCGACGGTGCCAGTGCCCGGTCGGCGGCCGGGGCCGGTGCCCCTCGTCAGCAGACGGGGAGGCCGGGGATGGGCTGGTCGTTGTCGCCGCCCTGGAGGTAGACGTCGCTCACGAAGACGTTCGTGTTGCCGCTGTCGTCGTCCGTCTTCGCCCACCAGACGTTGGTCCACTGCCCGTAGGTCTCCCTGCGGCCCAGGTTCTGCTGGCAGTAGAAGTAGTTGGTCCCGGAGTTGAGCGTGCCGACCTGGGCGCCGGAGGCGTTGACGGACGACGCGGTGCGCCACACCGCGCAGTTGTACTTGCCGCCGCCGATGCCCTGGCAGGCCGGGGCCGGCTGCTCGCCCCCGCCGGAGCCCCCCGAGCCGCCGGAGCCGCCGCCCGAGGAGGGCTTCTGCGGTGTGCCGGGCTTCGGCGGCGCCTTCTTCGACGGCTTGCCGTCCGGGGAATGGCCGGGCTTGTCCTTCTTGCTGTCCGGGGACGACGGCTTCTTGTGGTGCGGGGACTTGGCGGCGCCGGGGTCGTCGATGGCGCCCCTGCTGCGGTGGGGGCCGGGACGGCCGGTCGGCGTCGCGGTGAGCGCGCCGTCGTGCGCGGTGTCGTCGGTGTCGTCGGGGCCGCCGGTGAGCAGCGTGACGCCGGCCCCGGCGGCGGCGAGCACCACCACCACGGCGCCCGCGGCGAGCATCGCCTTGCCGCGCCTGCGCGGCGCCGCCCTGCGCCTGCCCCCGCTCCCGCCGCCGTGCTCGGCCGTCGACGCCACCGGCGGCTCCACCTCGCCCGGCCCCGGCGCCTGCGCGGCCGCGGGCTGCTGGGGCTGCTGGGGCTGCTGGGGCTGCTGGGGCTGCTGGGGCTGCTGGGGGTACGGGGCCTGTGGGGCGTGGGGCTCCTGGGGATAGGGCTGCTGCGGGGGGCCGAAGCCGGGGGGCGGGGCGAGCGGGACGTTGCGCTCGGTGGTGTCGCGGGCGCCCGGGGGCGCCTCGGTGGGCAGCGGGGTGATGCCGGTGCGGGTGACCGGCGCCTCGGCGACCTGCCGCAGCAGGTCGGCGGCCCGCTCGGCGTCGGGCCTGTCCTCGGGCTGCTTCGCCATCAGCCGCTGGAGCACACCGCCGAGCGCGCCCGCGCGCCGCGGCTCGGGCAGCGGGTCGACGACGATCGCGGTGAGCGTGGACCAGGTCGAGGTGCGCCGGAACGGCGAGTTGCCCTCGACGGCCGCGTAGAGGGTGGCGCCGAGCGCCCACACGTCGGACGCGGGCCCCGGCTGCCGGCCCTGGGCGCGCTCGGGGGCCAGGTAGTCGAGGGAGCCGACGAGTTCGCCGCTGCGGGTGAGGTGGGTGGCGGAGCCGTCGGCGGGGTCGTCGATGGCGGCGATGCCGAAGTCGGTGAGGACGACCCGGCCCGAGCGCTCCAGCAGGATGTTGCCCGGCTTCACGTCGCGGTGCAGCACGCCCGCGCGGTGCGCCGCGGCGAGCGCGTCCATGACCTCGGCGCCGACGGCCGCGGCGGCCCGCGGGTCGAGCGGGCCCTCGTCGCGCAACGTGTCGTCGAGCGAGGGCCCGTCGACGAGTTCCATGACGATCAGGGGGCGGCCCTCGACCTCGGTGACGTCGTGGACGGCGATGACGCCCCGGTGCCGCACCCGGGCCGCGGCGCGCGCCTCGCGCTGCATCCGCACCCGCAGGTCGTCGAGTTCCGGCGCGGCCGCGTCGGTGTAGGTGCGCAGCTCCTTGACGGCGACCTCGCGCCCCAGGACCTCGTCGTACGCCCGCCAGACGACCCCCATGCCGCCGCGTCCGAGCCGGGCCGTGACCCGGTACCGCCCGGCGAGCAGCCGACCGGTGCCGTCGGGCTGCTGTCCGTACTCCCCCGTAGACACGTGTGCCTCATCCCTGTGACGCCTGTGGTGGCTACAGACTAGAGGGCTTTCCGCGGCGCCAGGAACGGACCGGTCAGCGGCCGGGTCCGGCGGGGGCGGCCTGGCGGGGCGCGGTGATGCCCTCCAGGTCGGCGCGGGCGAGGCCGGTGGCGGCCGTGGTCTCGTCGGGGTCGAGGGCGCCGCAGTCGAGGCCGCGCAGCAGGTGTCCCGCGAGCGCCTTGGCGGTGGCGGGCTCATCCATGGTGGCGCCGTCGCCCGCCGCTGCCGCGCCGGTGTAGGCGGCGAGGCGGGCGGCCGTGGCGGCAAAGCTCTCGCGGTAGAAGGCGAACACGGCGGCGTAGCGCGTGGGGAGCTGGCCCGGGTGCATGTCCCAGCCCTGGTAGTAGGCGCGGGCCAGGGCGCGCCTGGTGAGGCGGTAGTGCAGCCGCCAGGCGTCGTGGACGCGCTCGGTGGGGCCCACGGGGAGCACGTTGGTGGAGCCGTCGCAGACCCGGACGCCGGTTCCGGCGGCGGCGACCTGCATGACGGCCTTGGCGTGGTCGGCGGCGGGGTGGTCGCTCGCCTGGTGGGCGGCGCTGACGCCGAGGCAGGCGCTGTAGTCGTAGGTGCCGTAGTGCAGTCCGGTGGCGCGGCCCTCGGCGGCGTGGATCAGCCGGGCGACGGTGGCGGCGCCGTCGGCGCCCACGACGGCCTGGCTGGTCTCGATCTGAATCTCGAAGCCGAGGCGCCCCTGCGGCAGGCCGAGAGCGCGCTCGAAGGCGTCCAGGAGCCGGACCATGGCGGTGACCTGCGCGGGGTGGGTGACCTTGGGCAGGGTCAGCACAAGACCCGCGGGCGGCCCGCCCGCGGCCACCAGGCCGGTGAGGAAGATGTCGAGGGTGCGCACGGAGCGCTCCCGCACGCCCGCCTCAAGGCACTTGACGCGTACGCCCGTGTAGGCCGCGCCGGTGCCGGAGCGGTGGCCCTCGGCGACGATGCGGGCGGCGCGTGCGGCGTCGTGGTCCTCCGCTGCGGGGGTGTGCGGCCCGTAGCCGTCCTCGAAGTCGATGCGCAGGTCCTCGACCGGTTCACGGCGCAGCTTGGCGCGGACCCGGTGGTGCACCTCGTCGGCGAGGCCGGGGGCGAGGCCGAGGACGGCGGCGAAGGAGGCGGCGTCGGGGGCGTGGGCGTCGAGCGCGGCGAGCGCTTCGTCGCCCCAGGCGCGGGGGGTGTCGGGGGCGAGGTCACCCGCGGGTACGTACACGGTGTGCACGGGCTGGCGGGTGCCCGGGTCGCCCGGGTAGGCGCGGGCGAGTTCGGCGTCGACGGGGGCGAGCAGCGTGTCGATCTCCCCGGCGACCCGCTGTCCCGTCGGGCCCGTGAGGGTCCTCGCCACGCTCTCCTGTTGCCCCATGCGCCGCCTCCACTCCCAATGTTTCGTAATGCGGAATCTATTATCCGTATAGTGAAGTTAAGCGTCGTGAGCGGACCGCGTCAATGACCGCCGGGACGCGCGGGCGGCGGCCGGGACGCGGCGGGGCCGCGCGACGGGTGTGTCGCGCGGCCCCGGACCGCCGTGGCGGATCGCCCTCAGCCCTTGCGGGTGTTGATCTCCTCGGTGAGCTGCGGCACGACGTCGAAGAGGTCGCCCACGACGCCGTAGTCGACCAGGTCGAAGATCGGCGCCTCGGCGTCCTTGTTGATCGCGACGATGGTCTTGGACGTCTGCATGCCCGCACGGTGCTGGATCGCGCCGGAGATCCCGGAGGCCACGTAGAGCTGCGGGGAGACGGTGGTGCCGGTCTGCCCGACCTGGTGGGCGTGCGGGTACCAGCCCGCGTCCACGGCGGCGCGGGAGGCGCCGACGGCGGCGCCGAGCGAGTCCGCCAGGGTCTCGATCACAGAGAAGTTCTCCGCGCTGCCCACGCCGCGCCCGCCGGAGACGACGATGGCCGCCTCTGCCAGGTCGGGGCGGCCGGAGGAGGCGCGCTCGCTGCGCTCCACCACCCGGGCCGCGGGCGCGTCGCCGAAGGCGACCTCCAGGTCCGCCACGGCGCCCGCGGCGGGCGCGGGCTCGACCGGCGCCGAGTTCGGCTTCACGGTGATCACCGGAACACCGCGGGTGATACGGGACTTGGTGGTGTACGAGGCCGCGAACGCCGACTGCACCGCGACCGGGCCCTCGTCGCCCGCCGTCACGTCCACGGCGTCGGTGATGACGCCGGAGTCCGCACGCACCGCGAGCCGCGCGGCGATCTCCTTGCCCTCCGCGGAGGACGGGACCAGCACGGCCACCGGGGAGACCGCGTCGAGGGCCGCCTTCAGCGCGTCCACCTTCGGGGTGACGAGCACCTCGCCGAACCGCGGCGCGTCCGCGGTCAGCACGCGTACCGCGCCGTGCTCCGCGAGCGCTCCGGCGGTGTCGGCGGCGCCGGGGCCCAGGGCGACGGCCACCGGGTCGCCGAGCCGCCTGGCCAGCGTCAGCAGCTCCAGCGTGGGCTTGCGGACGGCCCCGTCCGCGTGATCGACATACACAAGCACTTCAGCCATGAACCTGTACTCCAGACACGAACTCCGGGCCACCACCCGGACAGCGGGAAAGACGACGAGGAACGCGCCAACCGACGCGGTCGGCCGGTTGCGGCCTAGATGAACTTCTGCGCGGCCAGGTACTCGGCCAACTGCCTGCCGCCCTCGCCCTCGTCCTTGACGACCGTGCCCGCGGTGCGGGCCGGACGCTCGGCGGCGGAGTCCACCGCCGTCCAGGAGCCGGCGAGGCCGACGGCGTCCTCGTCGATGTCCAGGTCGGACAGGTCCCAGGAGGTGACCGGCTTCTTCTTCGCGGCCATGATCCCCTTGAAGGAGGGGTAACGCGCCTCGCCCGACTGGTCGGTGACCGACACGACCGCGGGCAGGTCCGCCTCCAGCTCCTCGGACGCCCCGTCGCCGTCGCGCCGCCCGCGGACCTTCCCGTCCGCCGTCGACACCTCAGACAGCAGCGTCACCTGCGCGACGCCCAGGCGTTCGGCCAGCATGGCGGGCAGCACGCCCATGGTGCCGTCGGTGGACGCCATGCCGCAGACCACCAGGTCGAAACCGGCCTTCTTCACGGCCTCGGCGAGGATCAGCGAGGTCGCCATCGCGTCACTGCCGTGCACGGCGTCGTCCTCGACGTGGACGCCGCGGTCCGCGCCCATGGACAGCGCCTTGCGCACCGCGTCCTTCGCGTCCTCGCCGCCGACGGTCAGCACGCACACCTCGGCGTCGCCGTCGCCCTCGTACGCCTCCGACATGCGCAGCGCCTGCTCCACCGCGTACTCGTCCAGCTCCGACAGGAGGCCGTCCACGCCCTCGCGGTCCACGGTCAGATCCTCAGCGAAACCCCGCTCGCCCGCGGCATCGGGCACGTACTTCACAGGGACAACGATCCTCAAGCTCACGCCGGTCTCCTACGCGTCGTCGTTGCGTACTGCCTTGTTGTCGGCAGCATAGGGCGTCATCAGGGGCGTACACCGGTCAGCGGTCCGGGCTCCCGACTCGATATTACTCGCCAGTACACGCGTAACCTGCCCGTTCCTCAAGGCCGGTAACTGTGACCTGTGCAACGCTGCGTAGTCGCGCGAGGTGCCCGCGCGTCAGGCGTCGAGGGCCCGGTAACGGCCCTGGTGGTACAGGAGTGGACGCCCGGGGCTGGTGGGGTCGCCCGCGACGGGTTCGGCGAGGACGACCCGGTGGTTGCCCGCGGGCACCCTCGCGGTGATCCGGCAGACCAGCCAGGCGAGCGCCCCGTCGAGCAGCGGCACGCCCTGGGGGCCGGGCCGCCAGCGGGTCGGCGGCGCGAAGCGGTCGGCGCCGTGACGTGCGAAGGTCTCGGCCAGCTCGCGCTGGTCCTCGGCGAGCAGGTGCACGCCCGCGTACGGCGCCTCGGCGAGCGCGGGCCAGCAGGAGGAGGTCTCCGCGACACCGAAGGAGACGACCGGCGGCTCCGCCGAGGCAGACGTCAGTGAAGTGGCGGTAAAACCGACGGGTCCCGGGAGGGTGATGACGGCGACGGTGGACGCCTGCTGGCGGAAGACGCGGCGCAGGAGGTCGGGCGGGGCGAGCGGGGACGTGCCAGCCTCCGACGGGGCCGTCATGGGGCTCCTTCCGTTCTGCGGTGCTGAGGGGGCGTACCCGCCGTCCGGTCAGCGGCCGGGGCGGCGGGGGCGAGCGCGGCGGACTCAGCCTGGCGAGGTCCCCCGGCCGGGGTCAAGGCCCCGCGGGGCGGCCATGGCCTCGCCGAGGGCGGCGATGACGTCGGCGACCCGCGGCTGTCCTGCGGCGCGGCGCACCTCGTGGCCCCCGGCGTCGAGGACGAGCACGGTGGGGGTGCGCTCGACGCCGAGTGCGCGGACCAGCGCGAGGTGCGCCTCTGCGTCGATCTCCACGTGCGCCACCCCCGGCACGAGGCCCGCGGCGTGCGCGAGCACGGCGCGGGTGGCGCGGCAGGGGCGGCAGAAGGCGGTGGAGAACTGGACGAGGGTGGCGCGCTCCCCCGGCTCCCGGCCGAGTTCGGCCGCGCCGAGCCGGGCGGCGCGGCGCCAAGTGCTCGCTCCCCGCGGGGAGTCCGCCGCCTCCGCCGCCTCCGCCACCGTGTTCGCCGGGTCTGCTGGGGTCACCGCGCTCGCCGCCTCCTCCGGGTCGTGCCGCGGCGCTCCCGAGTGTGCGGGGCGCCGCCTTTCCCGGGGGCAACGCCGTTCAGCGGGCCATTTCTTCCTTCAGCGCGACGAGGAACGCGTCGACGTCGCCCTCGGTGGTGTCGAAGGCGCACATCCAGCGCACGTCGCCCGCGGCCTCGTCCCAGAAGTAGAAGCGGTGGCGCTGTTGCAGCCGCTCGGCGGCGGCGTGCGGGAGGCGCGCGAAGACCGCGTTGGCCTGGACGGGGTGGAGGATCTCGACGCCTGGCACCTGCGCCGCGCCCTCGGCGAGCCGGGCGGCCATGGCGTTGGCGTGCCGGGCGTTGCGCAGCCAGAGGTCCCTGGCGAGCAGGGCTTCGAGCTGGACGGCGACGAAGCGCATCTTCGAGGCGAGCTGCATGGACAGCTTGCGCAGGTGCTTCATGCGGGGCACCCCGTCGGGGGTGAGGACCACGACGGCCTCGCCGAGCAGGGCGCCGTTCTTGGTGCCGCCGAAGGACAGGATGTCGACGCCGGCGGCGTTGGTGAAGGCGCGCATGGGGACGTCGAGGGCGGCCGCGGCGTTGGCGATGCGGGCGCCGTCGAGGTGGACCTTCATGCCGAGCCGGTGGGCGTGGTCGCACAGGGCGCGTATCTCGTCGGGGCTGTAGACGGTGCCGAGTTCGGTGTTCTGGGTGATCGAGACGGCCTGCGGCATCGCGCGGTGCTCGTCCTCGAAGCCGAACGCCTGGCGGTCGATCAGCTCGGGGGTGAGCTTGCCGTCGGGGGTGGGGACGGTGAGGAGCTTGAGCCCCGCGACATGTTCAGGGGCGCCGCACTCGTCGGTGTGGATATGGGCGCTCTCGGCGCAGATGACGGCGCCCCAGCGGTCGGTGAGCGCCTGGAGCGCGACCACGTTGGCGCCGGTGCCGTTGAAGACGGGGAACGCCTCGGCGGTGGCGCCGAAGTGGCTGCGTATCACCTGCTGGAGGTGCTCGGTGTACGCGTCCTCGCCGTAGGAGACCTGGTGGCCGCCGTTGGCGAGCGCGAGGGCGGCCAGCACCTCGGGGTGGACGCCCGCGTAGTTGTCGCTCGCGAAGCCCCTGCTCTCGGGGTCGTGGCGGCGGCGCGCGTCGGTCTTCGGCGGGTTCACGGCTTCTCGGTCAGCCACAGGCGGTGTCCGTTCACTTCCCGGGCGGGCCGCTCCCAGACGCCCGCGATGGCCTCGGCGAGGTCGTGGACGTCGGTGAAGCCCGCGAACTTGGCTTTCGGGCGCTCGGCACGCATCGCGTCGTGCACGAGCGCCTTCACCACCAGGATCGCAGCCGCCGCGCGGGGTCCTGCCTCACCCCCCGCCTTGCGGAAGTCGTCGGCGAGCGCCAGCGTCCACGCCTCCGCCGCGGCCTTCGCGGCGGCGTAGGCGGCGTTGCCCGCGGTGGGCTTGCCCGCGCCCGCGGCGCTGACCAGCACGTAGCGGCCGCGGGGGGAGCGGCCGAGGCCGCCGTGGAAGGCGAGGGAGGTGTTCTGGGCGGTGCGGATCAGCAGCTTCTCCAGCAGGTCCCAGTCGGCGAGGTCGGTCTGCGCGAAGGAGGCGCTGCCGCGCCAGCCGCCGACCAGGTGGACGAGGCCGTCGACGTGCCCGAAGTCCTTCTCGACGCGCTCGGCCCACTCCCGGGTGGCGGCGGGGTCGAGCAGGTCGACGGTGTCGCCCGTGACGGTGGCGCCGCCGTGTGCGTAGCGGGCCGCGTCCACCGCCTCCGCGAGCCTGCCGGGGTCGGCGTCGGCCGCGGCCACCGTCGCGCCCGCCTCGGCCAGCCTGAGGAGCGCCGCCCGGCCCGCGGGGCCCGCGGCGCCCGCGACCGCCACCACCGCGCCGTCGAGTGCCCCGCCGTTGCCGTCCATGTGGGTTCCCCTCTTCCTGCGATCCCGCTCGTTTTCCTGCGATCCCGCTCGTGTTCTCGTCATGCCGCGCGCGTGCCCGTGCGGGCCGGGGCGGCTCAGGCGGCCTCGGGGGCCTCGTCCCGGGCCGTGATGCCCCGGGTCGCCGCGATCACCTTGCGGAGCTTCTTGCCCAGGGCCTCATAGAACATGCTGAGCGGAAACTCGTCGGGAAGCACGTCGTCGACGAGTTTGCGCGGGGGCAGGGTCAGGTCGAGGGCGTCGGGGCCCTTGGCCCAGCGGGAGCCGGGGTGCGGGGAGAGGTGCCGGGAGACCAGTTCGTACCCGGCGAACCAGTGGACGACCTTGGGGCGGTCGATGCCGTCGCGGTAGAGCTTCTCGATCTCGGCGCAGAGCCGCTCGGTGACCTCGGGCGCGCGCTCCCAGTCGATGTGGAGGGTGTTGTCGGTCCAGCGCACGACGTCGTTCTGGTGCAGGTAGGCGAAGAGGAGCTGGCCGCCGAGTCCGTCGTAGTTGCGGACCCGCTCGCCGGTGACGGGGAAGCGGAAGAGGCGGTCGAAGAGGATCGCGTACTGGACGTCGCGGGCCTGCGGGACGCCCTCGCCCGCGAGCCGTACGGCCTCCCGGAAGGCGGTGAGGTCGCAGCGCAGTTCCTCAAGGCCGTACATCCAGAACGGCTGGCGCTGCTTGATCATGAAGGGGTCGAAGGGCAGGTCGCCGTGGCTGTGGGTGCGGTCGTGGATCATGTCCCAGAGCACGAAGGCGTCCTGGCAGCGCGCGTGGTCGTCGACGAGGGCGCGCACGTCGTCGGGCAGCCGTACGCCGAGTATCCGTACCGCGGCGTCGGTGACGCGGCGGAAGCGTGCCGCCTCGCGGTCGCAGAAGATGGCGCCCCAGCCGAAGCGCTCGGGGGCCTCGCGCACGGCGACCGTCTCGGGGAAGAGGACGGCGGAGTTGGTGTCGTAGCCCGGGGTGAAGTCCTCGAAGGTGATGCCGCAGAAGAGCGGGTTGTCGTACCGGTCGCGCTCCAGTGCGGCGAGCCAGTCCGGCCAGACCATGCGGAAGACGACCGCTTCGAGGTTGCGGTCGGGGTTGCCGTTCTGCGTGTACATGGGGAAGACGATCAGATGCCTGAGGCCGTCCTCGCGCCGGGCGGCGGGCTGGAAGGCGAGCAGCGAGTCGAGGAAGTCGGGCACCCCGAAGCCGTCCTCGGCCCAGCGGCGCAGGTCGTCCACGGCCGCGCGGTGGTACGCGGCGTCGTGCGGCAGCAGCGGGGACAGCTCCTCGACGGCCGACACCACGCGGTCCACGGCAGCGCGCGCCGTCTCGGGGGCGGGCGCTCCCTCGGCCTCGAAGTCGACCGAGCCGTCCTTGGACTGCCAGTCCCTGATCTCCTCGACGGCCGCCTTCAACCGCGCCCATGCGGCGGTGTCGACGGGAGAACCCGAGGGAGGAATCTGCTCACGGGCGCCCACCTGAGCAAGAATTTTCGTCATGACCCCTCCTCCACGGGATAACTTCTTGTCACTCCACGGTATCCACGCAAGGTCATCGGCCACAAGTAGGGGTGGGAACGGCCGGATGGAAAGCTAAGGAAAGGGTCATAACGCCTGTTCTGGTTGATCTCCGGCGCACCTCCCGGGACCGGGGCGCACGCCCGGCGCCCGGCGGGGTCAAGGCATGGGGGAAACGCCCACCCCGGGGTGATTCGCCGCCGGGCCGCGGACATCCGGCGGGCGGGTGTACCGCGGGGCCCGGCGTCAAGGCCGGAGCGAACGACTCCGGCCACTCGCGTCGCACCGGTTCCCTGACGCTCTGTGGCCGTTAGGCTGCGGGCTTGCCGTGTGGGCACGTTCCCCACCGCGCGGCAGCCGAGCCGCAGTCGACGGAAGCGAGTGAACCTTGAACTTCCTCACCATCGGTCATCGCGGAATCATGGGTGTGGAGCCCGAGAACACCCTCCGCTCCTTCATCGCCGCCGAGCACGCCGGTCTCGATCTGATCGAACTCGATCTCCATCTGAGCAAGGACGGCTCGCTGGTCGTCATGCACGATGCCGACGTGGACCGCACCACCGACGGCAGGGGCCCGATCGCGGACAAGACACTGGCCGAGCTGCGCGCGCTCGACGCCGGCCTCGGAGAGCGGGTGCCGGTCTTCGAGGAGGTCCTGGAGGCGGTGGCCACGCCCCTCCAGGCCGAGATCAAGGACACGGCGGCGGCCCGCGCCCTGGCGGGCGTGATGCACGAGCGGAACCTGGTGTCCCGGGTGGAGGTCAGCTCCTTCCACGACGAGGCGGTCGCCGAGGTCGCGCGCCTGGTGCCGGGGGTCCGCACGGTGCTGATCGCCAGCCGCTACGGCAACGACATCGTGGACCGCGCCACCGCCGTGGGCGCGGGCACGGTGGCGCTCAACATCCGCAGGCTGACGCTGGAGACCGTGGAGCGCGCCAAGGCGGCGCAGTTGCGGATCATCGGCTGGGTGGTCAACACCCAGGACCAGTTGCGGCTCGCCCGCGCCTTCCAACTGGACGCGGTGACCACGGACCACCCGGAGATCAAGCGCACCGCCCGTTTCACGGCGTGACACGCGCCGCCGCGCGGGCGGCGGGGGCCCGGGACGGGGCCGCGGCCGGGCACGGCGCGGTGGTCCGGGTCCGGGTCCAGGGGTGGTGCCGTGGTCAGGAGGGCGGTGCCAGCGGCTTGACCAGCTCGGCGAACCGCAGGTCGTCACGGCGCGGAAGGCCGAAGCGCGCGTCGCCGTACGGGAAGGGGATCGTCCGGCCCGTACGGCGATAGCCGCGGCGCTCGTACCAGGCGATGAGGTCCTCGCGCTGCACGATGACGGTCATCTCCATCTCGCGCGCCCCCCAGCCGGCCGCTATCCGCTCGGCCTCGGCGAGCACGGCCCTGCCGACGCCGCCGCCCTGGAGGTCGGGGCGGACCGCGAAGAGACCGAAGTAGCCGCGGGTGCCGCGGTGTTCGACGCGGCAGCAGGCGGTCAGGACGCCGTCGCGCTCGACGAGCAGCAGCCTGCCGCCGGTGTCGGCGAGCAGGTCGCGGATCTCCTGGGGGTCGGTGCGCTGGCCGCCGAGGATGTCGGCCTCGGTGGTCCAGCCGCCGGGCGCCCCCGTGCCCCGGTACGCGGCGTGCACCAGGTCGATGACGGCCGCCGTGTCCTCGGCGGCGGCGTCCCTGAAGACCAGCTCGCCGGGGCCCGCGTCGGCGGCTTCCCTGGTGTCCACGGTGTTCCTCCGGTCGGTCTGCGCATGGTGCCCGTGTGCCACGGCGCGCGCGATGGCCGCCGCGCGCGTGGGGTGCGCCCGCGTGGGGGAGGGCGCGAAACGGCCCGGCCGAGCCTAACCCGGCGGCCGTGAAGCCCGTAAGGTCCCCCCATGGTGCACGTACTGAGCGGCAGGACCCTGCTGCGGCCGACGGATCTCGAACGGTCGCGCGCGTTCTACGCCGAGAAGCTGGGCCTTGAGATCTACCGCGAGTTCGGCACGGGTCCCGCGCGCGGGACCGTGTTCTTCCTCGGCGGCGGCTATCTGGAGGTCTCGGGCAGCTCGCCCGAGCCGCCCGCGCCCGGCCTCCAGCTCTGGATGCAGGTGCCCGACGCGCGGGCGGCGCACGAGGAGCTGGCGGCGCGCGGTGTGGAGGTGCTGCGGGAGCCGCGCAAGGAGCCCTGGGGCCTGGTCGAGATGTGGATCGCGGACCCCGACGGGGTCAGGATCGCCCTCGTGGAGGTCCCGGCGGACCATCCGATCCGCTACCGGCCCTGAGACGGGGCCCGCGACGGGCACGGGGGTCGCCCCGTCCGCTCCTCCCGCACACCCGTGCGCTCGGTTGCGCGCCGTCCGCCCCGGGCATCGCTGTCTGGACAGGGGATCGACGGGGCGGCACTCTCCGTACTCCCTGCCCGGGGTCCGGGGAGACCGGGGGCAGAGGGGCCGGGGAGTACCGGCGGAGAGGGGGACGCGGTGCTGGGACCTGCGCCGGTGGCGTGGCTGCTCGTGGCGCTGTGCGCGGCGAGCGGTGGCTACTGTCTGCTCCGGCTGCGCAGCGGGGTCGAGGAGCAGCGGCGCGCCGCGGGCCTCGACACGCTGATGGCCTTCGGCATGGCCGCGATGGCGGTGCCCGCCGCGGCCCTGGCGGCCCCGCGCGGGGTGTGGATCGCGATGGCGGCGGTGTTCGCGGCGGCGGCGCTGCGCACGCTCTGGCCGCCGCACAGCGCGCCGCGTCACCTCCACCACCTGGTGGGCGCGGGCGCCATGGCCTACATGGCGGCGCTGATGGCCGCCATGCCCGCGGGCCACGCAGGGCACATGGCCCATGGCGGCGGGCCGCCGCTGCTGACCGGGGCGCTGCTGCTGTACTTCGCGGGGCACGCGCTGCTCGCGGGCGCCCGGCTGATACCGGTGGCGACGGCGGGCGGCCCGCCCGTCCACGTCGCCTGGGGCGACAGGCCCGAGCTGGCCAGGGTCTGCGGGCTCACCATGAGCCTCGGGATGGTGGCGATGCTGGGCGCTCTCTGACCACGGGGCCGCGCCGGGTGGGGAACCCGGCGGGCGGCCAACCGCAGGCCGCGCAGGACGTGGCGTACGTCACTTGCCGTCGAACGCCGTACCGGAGCGCACCGCCGCGCTTCTAGGGGGTGTTGCGAAAGTCCCGTCTGCCGGGCGACGCCCGGCACGCACGCTCGCCGCGTTGTCGGGCACGCCCTCGTACGCCCAGTACGAGGACGACCTCCCCCTG
Source organism: Streptomyces sp. NPDC050560 (assembly GCF_044457285.1). Lineage (NCBI taxonomy): Bacteria > Bacillati > Actinomycetota > Actinomycetes > Kitasatosporales > Streptomycetaceae > Streptomyces > Streptomyces sp. NPDC050560. The sequence goes on along the minus strand of NZ_JBITGT010000003.1, from coordinate 358,358 downwards.
GGCCCTGAGGGCCCGGGGGTACCCCCACCGCCTTGCGATCTCCCCCACTGCACGAAAGGCGTGGGAGGTACCCCCAGCACCGAACGCCGCCCGGCCCGCCCTCCGGGCGAACGACGCCACTTTCGCAACACCCCCTAGGCTGGTCCGCATGATGGTCCCCGTGGCGCTGTTGCTGCTCGGCGCACTGACGGCTGTCGTCGCACCGAGACTGCTGGCGCGGGCGGACTGGACCGAGCGGGAGCCCATCGTCGCGCTGTGGGTCTGGCAGTGCGTCGTGGCCGCCGTCCTGTTGTGCTGCGCGCTCGCCCTCGCGCTCAGCGCCTCCGCCGCCTGGCTCGCCGTGCGCGGCAACGTCTTCGCGCCCGCGCCGCCCGCGGTCGTCGAGGCGTACGCGCTCGGCGCCGGGGGCGCCTGGGCCCCGTTCACCGCTGCGGTGCTGGCCTGCGGCGGGCTGTGGACGGGGGCGATGCTGACCCGGGAGGTCTTCGGGGCCCGTGCCCGCCGCCGCGGACGCCGCGCCGAGCTGCTGGTCAGGGCTCCCCTGCTGCCCGGCGAGGAGCCGAAGGGCGACCGGCTCGTGGTGCTGGAGGGCGAGCGCCCCGACGCCTGGTGGCTGCCGGGCGCCGCGCCCCGCCTCGTCATCACCACCGCGGCGCTGCGCCGCCTCAAGGGCCGCCAGCTCGACGCGGTGCTCGCGCACGAGCAGGGCCACGCGCAGGCACGGCACGACTGGCTGCTGTACTGCTCGGGGGCGCTCGCCTCGGGCTTTCCCCGGGTGCCGGTGTTCGAGGCGTTCCGCCGCGAGATGCACCGCCTGGTGGAGCTTGCGGCCGACGACATGGCGTCCAAGCGGTTCGGCCGCCTCACCACGGCGCTCGCGCTCGTCGAACTGAACGAGGAGCGGGGCGTCTTCACCCCCGCCGTGGCCCCGGACGCGTATGTGCCGCAGCGTGTCGACCGGCTCCTCTCGGGTCCAGGACGGCTGGCCCCGGTGCGCAGGCTGCGGCTGACGGCCGCCGCGGCGCTGATCCCGGTGGTCCCGCTGCTCATCACGTTCGTACCGGCACTGCGGGCGTGGGGCTAGGTCGTGTCGTTTGGATCTTCGTGGACCAGGGTGCGGCGTCAGATGCTGGGGGTACCTCCCACGCCCTTCGGGCTGTGGGGGAGCATCGCAAGGCGGAGGATCGTCCTCGTACTGGGCGTACGTGGACGGTCCGACAACGCGGCGAGGTGCCGTAGCTGGCGTCGCACCCCCGCGAAGATCCAAACGACACGGCCTAGCGCATCCCGAAGCCGCCGAAGCCCCCGGAACCGCCGCGGCGCGGCGGCGAAGGCTTCGCCGCCGCGCGCCGCGTCAGGCTGGTCAGGGCCCTCCTTCCGGGCGAGGATCACCGCATGCGATCCGCCCGGCAGCCCGCGCCGCCCGATCCCGGGACGTCCCGCGGGGCGTGGGTGCTCGCGGCGGCCTCGGCGGCGGCCCTCGGCGTGCTGCTGGGGCTGGTCGCGGCGCGCTGGCCGCCGCTGCTCTCCCTGGACGGCTCCCTCGCCCGCGCCGCGCACCGGGCGGCGCTGGCGCACCCCGCCGCGACCCACGTGAACCGGATCTTCAGCGACTGGGTCTGGGACCCGTGGACCTGGCGCGCCGTCGAGGTCCTGGTGGCGCTGTGGCTGCTGTGGCGGGGGGCGTCGCGCACCGCGCTGTGGCTGCCGGCCGCGGGCGGGCTCGGCGCGCTGGCGCAGCAGGGGCTGAAGGCGGCGGTGGACAGGCCCCGGCCGGTGTGGCGGCACCCGGTCGACTCGGCGGGCTACGCCGCCTTCCCCTCGGGGCACGCGGTGACGGCCGTGGTGGCGTGCGGTCTGCTGCTCTGGCTGCTGCGGCGCCGTGGCGTACGGGGGCCCGTGTGGGCCGTGGCGGTGGGGGCTGCGGCGGTGAGCGTCGCGGGGGTCGGGTTCACCCGGGTGTGGCTCGGGGTGCACTGGGCGTCGGACGTGGTGGGCGGCTGGCTGCTGGGGGCGCTGGTCGTGTCGCTCGCGGCGGCGGTCGGGCACAGGTGGCGCCTGGGATCGCGCTGAGCGCGAGCCGGCCGACGGCCGGGCGGGCACAGGAGTTCCCCCGAGCTGCCACGGTGGCCGTCGGTGCTTCGGGGGGCGGCGTCCGCCGCGCGGAGGCCGTGTGCTGTGCTGTGTCCGGCAGAGAAGCGGAAGCCCGTCCTCAACATCCCCGGGGAGGTGTTCTCCGCCTTCGGTCCCGGCCGTTCGCGTACGCCGTGTGGTTCGGCCCCGTCGGCGGGCGCGGCGCGAGATGACCTCCCGGGCGCCTCGCCCGCCGAGGGGCCGAAGACAGCGGCGGGAGGAGCCCCGGGTCCTGAGCACCCGGGGCCCTCGCGCCCGGCCGTCCGCATGGACGATCCCCCGCGTCGCCCATGCGGACGGCAGCCGCGTACAGAGTCCGGTGCGGACTCTTGTGCGCGGACGCACTGAGTATATTGACTGTGGGCCAGTCAACGCAGGAGTTACAGGATGTCCCCTCGAAGCGCATCGGTCAATGAAGAGTTGCGCCGACGTTCCAGAGAGCGGCTCCTCCAGGCCGCCGTGGAGCTGGTCAACCAGCAGGGTTACGACGCCACGACGCTCGCGGACATCGCGGATCGCGCGGGCTCGGCGCGGGGTCTCGTCTCGTACTACTTCCCCGGGAAGCGCCAGCTCGTCCAGTCCGCGGTGCACCGGCTGATGCACCGCAGCCTGGAGGCCGGTCTCGAACGCGGGCCGCGGACCGACGACGGCGGCGAGCGCCTCGCGCGCGCCATCGACGCGATCCTGGGCCTCGCCCGGGACCGGCCCGTGCTGATGCGGACGCACATGGCGGGCATCCTGCAAGCCGAGGGCTTTGTGCAGTGCCCGGAGCAGCGGCGCCTGGAGGAGCTGCTGCGGGACACCGTGGAGCGCTACGGCTCGGACTCGGTGGACGCGGACTATCCGATGCTCAGGGCGCTGCTGATGGGCGCGGTCTACGCGATGCTGGTGCCGGGCGCGCCGATGGCGATCGCGACGCTGCGCGCCGAGCTGTTCAGGCGCTACCGGCTCGACCCCGAGATGGGCGCGCCGCGGCCGGGTGCGGGCGAGGCGGCCGCACCCCTGGCGGAGCTGTCCGAGTTCTTCGACTCGCGGCCCGCGTCGGAGCTGCCCGACCCGCGCCCCGCGGAGGGCGGGGGCCGGGGCGGTACGGGTGCGCCGCCGCCCTGAGGCCGCCGCGGCCGCTCAGAGCTGCGCGCGGCCGTCCCCGGCGCGCTCTTCCTGCCTGTGCGCCGCGCCGAGGACGCTCGCCAGCAGGCCGGGGAAGAGGGTCTCCAGGTCGTCGCGGCGCAGGCTCGTCATCTTGGCGGTGCCGCGGTAGCACTGCCTGACCACGCCGCTCTCCCGCAGCACCCGGTAGTGGTGCGTGGTGGTGGACTTGGTGATCGGCAGCTCGACGGCGGAGCAGGGCAGCTCCTCCCCCGTGGCCGCGAGTTCGCACACGAGGCGCAGCCGCATGGGGTCCGACAGGGCGTGCAGCACCGCTTCGAGACGGATCTCGCCGCGCGTGGGGTGGGCGAGGTCACGGGCGCCGGGGGTGGTGGCGGTCACGGTGGCTCCCCTCGGTAGGAGTTCTTCGCGTGGGTAGGGACGCTTGCGGCCGGGGAGCGGTTCTTCGCCGCACGCCCGGTCTCCGACGGCGGCGAACGGGCCCCCGGCCCGCCAGGGCGCGCGGGGCGTCCGAGCGGGCGGGCGGACACCGCCGGGCGCCGTCCAGGTACGAGATCTTTCGTAGTTTGACATTTGCCGTACTACGGCGGCTATCGTAGCAGCGGGCCGCCCCGTGACCCGCCCGGCACCGTCAGCGAGGAAAGGACCTCCGCCGTGAGCGCCTTGTTCGAGCCGTACACCCTGCGATCCGTCACCTTCCCCAACCGGGTCTGGATGTCACCGATGTGCCAGTACTCGGCGGACACGTCGGGTCCGCTCACGGGCGCTGCGAACGAGTGGCACCACGCGCACTACGGGGCCCGCGCGGTGGGCGGCGCCGGGCTCGTCATGACCGAGGCCACCGCGGTCAGCCCCGAGGGCCGTATCTCCCCTGCCGACCTGGGCATCTGGAACGACACCCAGGCCGATGCGCTGCGTCCGATCGCCTCGTTCGTGAAGCAGCGGGGCGGTGTGCCGGGCGTGCAGCTCGCCCACGCGGGCCGCAAGGCGTCCACCTCGGCGCCCTGGCTCGGCGGCGGCCCCCTGTCCCCGGCCGACGGCGGCTGGGAGCCGGTGGCGCCGAGCGCGGTGCCCTTCGACGACGGGCGCGCGCTGCCCGCCGAGCTGACCGTGGAGCAGATCGGGGCCGTCGCCGGGCAGTTCAGGGAGGCGGCGCGGCGCGCGCTGGACGCCGGGTTCGAGGTGGCGGAGGTGCACGGCGCGCACGGCTACCTGATCCACCAGTTCCTCTCCCCGCTCAGCAACAAGCGCGCGGACGAGTACGGCGGCTCCTTCGGCAACCGGGTCCGCTTCGCCCTCCAGGTGGTCGACGCGGTGCGGGAGGTGTGGCCCGAGGACAAGCCGCTGTTCTTCCGGGTCTCCGCCACCGACTGGCTCGACGAGGTGGGCTGGAGCGACGACGACACGGTGCGCCTCGCCCCGCTGCTGAAGGAGCACGGCGTGGACCTGGTCGACACGAGCACGGGTGGCAACGCCCCCCGGGTCCGCATCCCCGCAGGACCCGGCTACCAGGTGCGGTTCGCGGAGCGGGTGCGCCGGGAGGGCGGGCTCGCGACCGCCGCCGTCGGTGTGATCACCGAGCCGGGACAGGCCGAGAAGATCATCGCGGGCAGGGAGGCCGACGCCGTCCTGCTCGGCCGTGCGCTGCTGAGGGACCCGTACTGGCCGCAGCACGCGGCGTCCGAGCTGGGCGTCCGGATAGCGGTGCCCGACCAGTACGCGCGCGCCCACTGACGCGCGCCGACACACCGGGAGCGCAGGCGCTACGTTCGACGGTGTGCAGCACACCAGCCCGTTCGCCGACGCCCTCGCCGCGGGAGCGCTCGTCCTCGACGGCGGCCTGTCCAACCAGTTGCAGGACCAGGGCCACGACCTGAGCGACGCCCTCTGGTCCGCCCGGCTCCTCGCCGACACCCCGCAGGCGGTCACCACCGCCCACCGCGCCTACTACGAGGCGGGCGCCGATGTCGCCATCACCGCCAGTTACCAGGCCACGTTCGAGGGCTTCGCCCGGCGCGGCCTCGACCGGGAGGCCGCCGCCGGGCTGCTGCGCCGCAGCGTGGCCCTGGCCAGGGCGGCGGCCGAGGAGACGGCGGACGGCCGCAGGCGCTGGGTGGCCGCGTCCGCCGGGCCCTACGGCGCGATGCTGGCGGACGGCTCCGAGTACCGGGGCCGCTACGGCCTGAGCGTCGCCGAGCTGGTCCGCTTCCACCGGCCGCGCCTGGAGACGCTCGCGGAGGCGGGCCCCGACGTGTTCGCGCTGGAGACGGTGCCCGACACCGACGAGGCGGAGGCGCTGCTGACGGCGGTGGCGGGCCTGGGCGTCCCGGCCTGGCTGACGTACAACGTCGCGGGCGGAACGACCAGGGCCGGGCAGCCGCTGGCCGACGCGTTCGCGCTCGCCGCGTCGGCCGACGAGGTGGCCGCCGTCGGCGTGAACTGCTGCGCCCCCGGCGAGGCGGCCGAGGCGCTGCGGGTCGCGGCCTCGGTCACCTCCAAGCCCCTGGTGGTCTACCCCAACAGCGGCGAACTCTGGGACGCCGAGCGCCGCGCCTGGTACGGCCCCGCCCTCTTCGCCCCCGCACAGGTCACCGGCTGGCAGCGGGCGGGCGCCCGTCTCATCGGCGGCTGCTGCCGGGTGGGGCCGACGGCGGTACGCTCCGTCGCGGCCCGGGTGCGGGGGGCATGAGGTCCCTCAGGAGGCCGCGGGCAGCCGCCAGTCCACCGGTTCCGCGCCCTGCTGGACCAGGAGGTCGTTGACGCGGCTGAAGGGGCGCGAGCCGAAGAAGCCGCGGTCGGCCGACATCGGCGAGGGGTGCGCCGACTCCACGACCGGGTACGAGCCGAGCAGCGGGCGCAGATTGCGGGCGTCGCGGCCCCACAGCACCGACACCATGGGACGGCCCCGCGCGGCCAGCGCCCGGATCGCCTGCTCGGTGACCTCCTCCCAGCCCTTGCCGCGGTGCGCCCCCGGCTTGCCGGGCGCCGTCGTCAGCGCCCTGTTGAGCAGCAGCACCCCCTGGCCCGCCCACGGTGTCAGGTCCCCGTTGGCGGGCGCGGGCACCCCGAGGTCGGCCTGCATCTCACGGAAGATGTTGATGAGACTGCCCGGCAGTCTGCGCACTTCGGGCGTCACCGCGAAGCTCAGCCCGATCGCCATCCCCGGGGTCGGATAGGGGTCCTGACCGACGATCAGCACCCGTACGTCGTCGAAGGGCTGCTGAAACGCCCGGAGAACGTGGGAGCCCGCGGGGAGGTAAGTACGCCCCGCGGCGATCTCCGTGCGCAGGAAGTCCCCCATCGCCGCGACGCGGTCGGCCACCGGTTCCAGGGCCTTCGCCCAGCCCGCTTCCACCAGTTCACTCAAAGGTCGTGCTGCCATGGCAGGACTCTAGCGACACGCGACACTCCCGTACGCACGCGGAAGCCCCCACGGGACGGGGGCGCTGCGCGGGCGCTACTCTTCGTCCTCGTCGCGTTCGCCCGACGGCCCGCCGGGCCACTCGGGCGCCGCGCGGCACACGGTCGGCCCGGCCGCCGGGACCGGGAGCGAGGAGGCAAGCGCGGTGCGCCAAGCGATCAGCACGCCCGCCCGTCCCACGGGCGCCGGGCACCCCGCCCCGCGCCCCGAAGGACGAACTCCCGCCGCGCGCCCGCGGGATGCCCCGTCCGGGCGCTCGTGCGCCGCGCACGCGGGCGGGTGCCGGCCGTGACGGCGGCGCATGGCGCGGGCGACGCGGACATCGCCGAGGTCCCCGGGCCCGACGGCGCCGTCCTCGACGGTCTGCCCGCCGACACGGGTGTGCTCGGCGTCGACTCCGGCGGCTCGGGACTGCGCGCCGTGCTCATGGCGCCCGAAGGACCCGCCCTGGCTCTCGCCTCCCGCACCCCGGTGCGCACCGGGCCCGAGGGCATCGACGCCGGGCAGATGCTCGACCTGCTGCTACCGATGGCCCGCCGTCTGATGGCGCGGGCCGGCACCGGGCGCCTCGCCTCGGCCGTGGTGGGCGCCGCCGGGATGGTGACGCTCGGCGACGGGCTGCGGGCGCGGCTGCCCGGGGCGCTGCGCGCGGAGTTCGGGGTGCGCAGGATCGCCCTCGCCGCCGACGCCGTCATCGCCTACGCGGGGGCACTCGGCGAACGCCCAGGCGGCGTGGTCGCGGGCGGCACCGGGCTGATCGCGCTGGGCACCGACCTGACCGGCTGGCGCCGCGCCGACGGCTGGGGGCATCTGCTCGGCGACCGCGGCGGCGGCGCCTGGATCGGGCGGGCCGGGCTCGACGCCGCGCTGTGCGCCCACGACGGCATGGCGGGCGGCTCGGCCGAACTGCTGGCCGCGGCCGAGGAGATGTTCGGGCCCGCCCGGAGCCTGCCGGGGCAGGTGTACCCCCGCACCGACAGGCCCGCGGTGCTGGCGTCGTTCGCGCCCAGGGTCGCGGCGGCGCGGGACGAGGTGGCCGCCGGCATCATGCGGTCGGCCGCGTGGGAGATCGCGCGCACGGCGGCCGCGGTCTGCCCGCCCGACGGCGAGCTGGCGCTGACCGGCGGCCTGTTCAAGCTCGGCGAGCCGTTGCTCGGTCCGCTGCGCGACGAGTTCGCGAAGCGGCTGCCAGGCGCCCGCCAGGTGCCCGCGGCGGGCGGCCCCGCCGACGGCGCCGTACACCTCGCCGCCGCCCTGGCGCACGGCCGCCTCGCCCTGCCCGTCGACGGGACGATGCTCTGGGTCACGCCCGACACGGAGACGGCCCGCGCCTGAGGCGTCGGCGGACGCCCGCGGCGCACGACGGCCGTGGGGAGGACCGAGGAGTCCAGAGCCCGGAAGCCGAAGGGACGAAGGCGGGCATGCCCGCTGTTTCCCACCTCGCCCGACTCGCCCCGGCATGGGCGGAATGCCTTCACCTGGACTCATCGGACAAAAACGGACGGACGGCACTCACTCGCCCCTCCCCCAGCAGCCGCACGGCAGAAACAAGTAGCATGCGGCGCCATGAGCACCCCCTCTGGGCCCGCATCCGGCCTGCCCGTACGAATGCCGCGTCCCCGTCAGTCCGGACGGCACCGCCGCCCCGAGCCCGTGGCGGCCCCCGAGGGTGCGCCCGCGCTTGTGCTCGCCGTCCCGGGAGCGCCCGGCGCGTCCGCGCGCTCGCTCGCCGAGGAGATCCTCAGCATCGCCCGCTCCGAGCTGCCGGGCGTGGACGGGCGGCTCGCCTTCCTCGAAGGCGGTGACGACGAGTACCCGACGCTCGACACCGTCCTCGGCCGGGCGCTCGAAGAGCGCACCGCGCGTTACGAGCAGGCGGTCGCGGCCGGTTCCGAGGCGCCGGAGCCCACGGGCCCCGTGGCCGTCGTGGTGCCGCTGCTCGCCGGTCCCGACGAGGCGCTACAGAGCCGCGTCAGCCAGGCCGTGGCGCGTTCCGGCGCGCCCGCCGAGGTCTCCGACGTCCTCGGCCCGCACCCGCTGCTCGCGGAGGCCCTGCACGTACGGCTCTCGGAGGCGGGGCTCGCCAGGGCCGACCGCGCCCGGCTGTTCACGGTGGCGACCGCAGCCGACGGCATCATCCTCGCCTCGGTGGGCGGCCCCGACGCCGTGCAGGCCGCCGGGATCACGGGCATGCTGCTCGCGGCCAGGCTCGCGGTGCCCGTGATGGCCGCCGCGCTCGACGAGGAAGGGGCCATCGCGGCCACCGCGGAGGAGTTGCGCGCCTCGGGCTCGACCCAGCTCGCCCTGGCCCCGTACCTGATCGGCCCCGAGATCGACGGCGCCCGCCTGGAGTCCGCCACCAAGGTGGCCGGGTGCGCGGCGGCCGAACCGCTGGGCGCCTACCCGGCGATCGGGAAGCTCGCGCTCGCGCAGTACGCGTCCGCTCTCGGGATCTCCCTCCAGCCCGGCCCGCCCGCGCAGTGACCCGGGCCGGGACACCCCCGGTCCGGCGACCGCCCGGCGCCCCACCAGCACGTCATACGAAGATCACACATGAGGCCGCTGGTGCGCTCACCGCCCCCTCGTGGCGCGGCACCCCGGTGTCGGCGTCGAGGGTGAACCAGGTGACATCGCCCGAGCGCTCGTTCGCCACATAGAGGTGCCTGCCGCCCGGCGCGAGCGCGAGGTCCCGCGGCCAGCGCCCACCGCACGCCACCGCCCCCACCAGTGCGGGCGCGGCACCCGCGGGGTCGAGCGCGAACACCGACACCACGTCCTCGCCACGCGTCGCCGTCCACAGGAAGCGCCCGTCGGGCGAGACGACGATCCCCGAGGCCGCTGCCTCCCCGTCCGGGACGCCCGGCAGCACCGGCACTTCGAGGTCCGGCTGGAGCGCGCCCGTCTCCCGGTCCCAGCGGCACACGGTCAGCGTCGGCGCCAACTCGTTGAGGACGTACGCGTGCGAGCCCGTCGGGTGGAACACGAGGTGCCGGGGCCCGGAACCGGGCCGCAGCGCCACCTCGCGGTGCAGCTTCAACTCCCCCGAGGGGCCGAGGGTGCAGACCCGTACCGAGTCGGTGCCGAGGTCCACGCTCACGGCGAACCGGCCGCCCGGGGCCGCGACCACCTGGTGTGCGTGCGGGCCCTGCTGGCGCTGCGGGTGGGGTCCGGCGCCCTCGTGCAGCAGCACGGAAGCGCGCGCGAACGGGGTGCCGTCGGGGCGCAGCGACACCGCGGAGACGCTTCCCGAGCCGTAGTTGGCGGTCAGCAGGTGCCGGGCGAACACACACAGGTGCGTCGGGCCCGAGCCCCCGACGGCCACCGGCTCGCCCTGGGGCCTGAGCCCGTCGGGCCCCGCGCGGAACGCCGCGACGGCGCCGTCGGCGGTCTCGCTGACCGCGTACACCAGGTCGCCGCCGGGCCCGGCGGCGAGGAACGACGGGTCGGGGAGCTTGTCCCCGGTCGCGCCGAGCACGCCGAGCGCCCCGGTCTCCGTGTCCCGCGCCGCGGTGAGGATGCCGCGGCCCCCGGCCGCGGTGAACGATCCGATGTAGGCCCGGCTGCCGCCCTGTGCCACTGCTGCCCCGCTCTCCGCCGACTGCTCCTCGAAGGCCGGCCGTCCAGCCGGTTCGCCGACGACCCGTCAGCCGCCGTCTCCGGTCGGCTCCTACCCCGTTCCACCCGGTTCACCGGCGCCGACGCGGGCGAGCCCGTTGATCGTCGCGGCCGACGGTAGCAGCAGGGCACGGCGGCCCGTCGAGGGCGCGGTCCCGCCCGGCGGGAGCGGAGGACGCGGACGCAGGCGGGCGGGTGTGCCTCGCGCGGCCGCAGGTGTGGGGGGCGAGGGCGGGGAGGCGAGAGGCGCATCGGTGATGACGGTCGGAAAGCGATTACTAGACGAACACCCGACCAAGGCGGACCGCCCCACCCTGGGACCACGGCCATCACCCGGAAGATCTCCCCCCGGCCTTGCGCACGCCACCTTCGGCGTCTTACGGTCGCCTGGTCATCGGTAAACGTTTTCCTCATACGTATCCCCACAGCGGCCCCCACGGCCCACCCCGAGCCCTTCCCGCGCGGCACCAGCCCGGCCGCCCCTGTCCGGTGAGGAGAGAGTCTTGCTTCGGCGCCCCGCGCCCAGCGGTACGCCGCCGAGGACATGTCCGCTGCCGGGCCGAGGAGTTGAGCCCCCGCCCCGCCGAAAGGCCGCGCAGGGCGCCACGGCCCTGCCCGTCCACCGCCGGGGTGCCCCAGCGCCGTGCGCACCGCCCGCGCCCTCCCCTGACTCCGCCTCCGGCACCGCCCAGACCATCGAGCAGAAAACGCCGCACATGAACTCTTCGTCCGCCCCAGGTCACCGGCGCCCGCGCTGCACCCTCGCCATGTCTCCGCCGGACCTCGCCCGCCTGCTGCTGCCCGACCCGGTGTGGAACCGGCTCGCCGCCCATGCCGACATCACCCCGGGCGTCCTCACCGAGTTCACCTCCCCCACCGCGCTCAAGGCGCTCGCGGACACCGACGTCCTCCTGACCGGCTGGGGCTGCCCCCCGCTCGACGACGACGCGCTCGCGGCGGCGCCCCGGCTCGCCGCGGTGGTCAGCGCCACCGGCGCCGCGGCCCCGCTGCTGACGGCGACTGGCGCCGCGGAGCGGCTACGCGTCTCCAACGCCGGTCTCGCCAACGCGGTTCCGGTCGCCGAGTACAGCATCGCGATGATCCTGCTGGCCGGTAAGAGCGTGTTCCGCTCGGCGCAGCTCTACCGTGAGCGCCGCGCGTACCTCAACCGCGAGGACGCGTTCCCGCTGGCGGGGAACTACCGCAGGACCGTCGGGATCGTCGGCGCGTCCCGGATCGGCCGCCTGGTGGTCGAGGGCCTGCGGAAGATATCCGACCTGAACGTCCTCGTCGCCGACCCGTATCTGACACCGGCCGGGGCCGACCTGCTCGGGGCCGGGCTCGTGCCCCTGCCCGAGCTGATGGCCCGCTGCGACGTGATCTCGCTGCACCCCCCGCTCAACGCCGAGACCCGGGGCCTGATCAGCGCCGAACTGCTGGCGCTCGTCCCGGACGGCGCCACCCTCGTCAACACCTCGCGCGGCGCCGTCGTCGACCAGGACGCGCTCCTCGCCGAACTGCGCGCCGGGAGGCTGCGGGCGGTCATCGACGTCACGGATCCGGAGGTGCTGCCCGCCTCACACCCCTTCTACACGCTGGAGAACGTGCTGCTCACCCCGCACATGGCGGGCTCCGTCGGCAACGAGCTCAAGCGTATGGGCGCCCATGTCGTCGACGAGATCGGCCGGTTCGCCCGCGGGGAGGCGTTCCTGCACGAGGAGCTGTTGGCGCCGGGGACCGCACAGGCGGGCTAGCGGCGGGGGCCCGCGGGCGCCTTTCCCGGGCCCCCCACACACCGCACGTCGGTGCGCACCGTCCTCACGACAGCGCACCCGCCATCGGCGACCGGATGCGTCCCGGCCCCTGGGGCACCGCCAACTGCCACTCGCACAAGGGCAGGTCAGGGCGGTGTCTGCGGTGCGCGGGGGCGTGCCCGGTGCGCCGCGGTGGCATGAGTGGGCCGCCATGGGGAAGAATCCTGGCGAGTCAGGAAGTGGCTCGGCACTGAGTGCTGCTTCCCGGAGGGTGTGCCATGTCGGCCATGCGTGAAGGTGTCCAGCCCGTCGGCCGGTTGGTCTGCGAGTTGCACGACATCATCGATCTCGACAACGAGTCGGCCATTGCCGCAGCCCTGTTCCGCCGGGTCGTCGGCAGCACCGCGCCCGTGGTGGTCGTGGATGTGCACTCCTCCCTGATGACCTCCAACGGCCTGCGGGTCCTGCTGCGGCTGCGGGCGCTGCTGCTGGAGCGTGGGCGCGTGCTGTGGGTGGTGGCGCGGCAGCCCATGGTGCGCCGGGTCTTCCGTGCCTGCCGGCTCGACAGGACCCTGCGTGTGGTCGCCACCCCGGCCGCCGTGCGCGACCACTGCCCCGGCCCTCACTGCTCCGACGTCCACCACCTGGTGCGGGCCGCTCCCCCGCGCCGGGCCCGCCGTCGGCTGCGCGACGCCGTCTCGCGTGCGCAGGACGGCGGGGGCACGCGGTAACGCGCCCGCGGGCGCCGGGGGGAGGGCCCTGGTGAGCCCTCCCCGTGAGGATGGGTTGCGGGCCCGCCCCGCCGGGCGAACCCCCTTGATGTGCCCCGCAAGTGGCCGCCGTGACCACCGCGGCGCACGGCGCGGCCGTGCCGTGGGCCCTGTCGTCGGCCGCGTCCGCTGTGCTCAGCCCAGGAAGCTCAGCCGCACCTGCCGGTCGGTGTTGTCCCCGTTGGTGTCCACCAGGCAGACCGACTGCCAGGTGCCCAGTTCCAGGCGGCCCGCCAGCACCGGGAGGGTGGCGTGCGGCGCCACCAGGGCGGGCAGCACATGGTCCCTGCCGTGGCCGGGGCTGCCGTGGCGGTGCTGCCAGCGGTCGTCGGCGGGCAGCAGGGTGTGGAGGGCGGCGAGCAGGTCGGGGTCGCTGCCCGCGCCTGTCTCGATGAGTGCGACGCCCGCGGTGGCATGGGGAACGAACACGTTGAGCAGGCCGTCCCTCCCGGCGGCGGCATCGTTGAGGAACGTCTCGCAGGTGTGGGTGAGGTCGAGGACGGTCTCCTCGTGACCCGTGGTGAAGTTCACAACACGTGTGGTGAAGGCATCCGACATGTCTCCATCCTGCCCCCGCCGTCCCCCTTCGCACTCCGTGCCCGCCCGGGCGCACCGCGACGGGTGGGGGGCGGAGAGGAGCGGAGGGCGGGGTTCTACCGGAGCGCACGGTGTCCGTGTGCACCCGGGTGGGTGCACGGAGCGTGAGCGCCACGGCGGTCGGAGGGTGCGGCCGGACCCGGCCGTGGTCAGGCGGCGGTGGGTTGCGCGGTGGGGGCGGTGTGCCCGAGGAGGCGGCGGATGTCGTGCACGGCGGCCCGCCCCGCGCGGTTGGCGCCGATGGTGCTGGCGGAGGGGCCGTAGCCCACGAGGTGGATACGGGGGTCGGCCACCGCCCTGGTGCCGTCGACGCGTATGCCGCCGCCGGGTTCCCGCAGCTTCAGGGGTGCCAGGTGGTCGATCGCCGCCCGGAAACCGGTGGCCCAGAGAATCACATCGGCGTCCAGGGTGCGCCCGTCGTCCCAGGCGACCCCGGTGGGGGTGATCCGGTCGAACATGGGGAGGCGGTCGAGGACGCCCTCCTCGCGCGCCCGCCGTATCGCGTCGTTCACGGGCAGCCCGGTCACCGACACCACGCTCCTCGGCGGCAGCCCCTGGCGCACCCGCTCCTCCACCAGGGCGACCGCGGCCCGCCCCCAGTCCTCGTCGAACGGGCCGTCCCTGAACACCGGCGGACGCCGTGTGACCCAGGCCGTCGAGGCGGCGTACGGGGCGATCTCCATCAGATGCTGGGTCCCGGAGGCGCCGCCGCCCACCACGATCACCCGCTGCCCCGCGAACTCCTCGGGCCCGCGGTACTGGGCCGTGTGCAACTGCCGTCCGCGGAACGTCTCCTGGCCCTTGTAGCGGGGCCAGAAGGGGCGGTCCCAGGTACCGGTCGCGTTGATCAGGGCGCGCGGCGCCCAGGTGCCCCCGGTGGTGTCGACGAGCAGCCGCCCCTCCGGGCCCTCGCGCACCGTGCGCACGTCCACGGGGCGCAGCACGGGCAGGCCGAACGCGGCCTCGTAATCGGCGAAGTACCCGGAGACGACCTGGGACGAGGGGTGCGCGGGGTCGGCGCCGGTCAGCTCCATCCCGGGCAGCGAGTGCATCCCGTGCACCTTGCCGTACGTCAGCGAGGGCCAGCGGTACTGCCAGGCGCCGCCCGGCCCTGCCGCGTGGTCGAGCACGACGAAGTCACGCGTCGGCACGAAGCCGGTGCGCCGCAGGTGGTAGGCGGCCGAGAGCCCCGCCTGACCGGCGCCCACGACGACCACGTCAAGCTCGCGTGCTGCCGCTTCCGTCCCGAGTTCGTTCACGTTTCACCCAACCATGCGGGGGCCCGGGTTCTTCCCGGACGGCCGCCGCCCCCGCCCGGGCGGCGGTGGCCGCCCCGTCCCCGCTTCGGCCGCGGGCTTTTGCGTGGGGGTCGGCTCGTACGGGGTCAGTGGGCGGACGCGCTGCCGCTGTGGTGCTTGTTGAACGCGTCGACGTTCTTCATCTGCTCCGCGTAGGTGGAGGCGAAGCGGGTGTCGCCGGGCTTGACCGTCACGAAGTAGAGCCAGTCCCCCGGTGCCGGATCGAGCGCGGCCCGCAGCGCCTGGTCCCCCGGGTTGCCGATCGGGGTGGGCGGCAGGCCCATGCGGTTGTAGGTGTTGTACGGGTTGTCGAGGGCGATGTCCTTCTTGCTGGTGTGCACGGTGGTGCGGTTCAGCGCGTAGTTGAGGGTCGCGTCCAACTGGAGGGGCATGCCGCGGTCGAGGCGGTTGTAGATGACGCGGGCCACCTTCGCCATGTCCCCGGGGGTGGCCGCCTCGGCCTGTACCAGGCTGGCCACCGTGACGGCCTGGTAGACGTTCATGGCGTTGCTCTCGGCGCCCGCCGTCACGGTGTTGCCGCCGAACTTCTTCGTGCCGTGGTCCACCATCGCGGCGAGCAGGGTGCGGGGCGTCGCGTCCTCGCGGACGGGATAGGTGGCGGGGAAGAGGTAGCCCTCGGGATTGCCCCTGGCCGCCTGGGGCAGCCGGAGCCCGGCGTGGGGCAGCGACTGCCTGGTGGTCCCGGGCGGCGCGTCCAGGGCCTTGTCCACGGCGTCGTACACCTGGCGGGCCCGCCAGCCCTCGGGGATGGTGAGGGCGCGGGGGCGCTGGTCCTGGCCGTCGGGGATCAGCAGCGGCACCACCGCGGCGAGGGCACCGGCCGCCGCCACGGCAGAGGCCGCGATGATGACGATCCGGCCGCGGCGGGTCAGCCGTACCTTGCTCTGTCGTGGGTTCTTGGTGTCCATGCAGGCACCGTAAGCCACGTACGACAATAAGACGGACATACCGGGCATATTTTCATTTCGTCGACTCCAGTTGGGCGTCTCGTTGCACCAGAGCGGCGTATTTCCCGCCCCTGGCCAGCAGTTCTTCATGAGTGCCGCGCTCCGCGGTGCGCCCGTCGTCGAGGACCACGATCTGGTCGGCGTCGCGGACGGTGGAGAGGCGGTGCGCGATGGTGAGGGTGGTGCGATTGGCGGAGAGGGCGTCGATGGCCTCCTGGACGGCGTGCTCGGTACGGGTGTCCAGGGCGCTCGTGGCCTCGTCGAGGATGAGGACCGGCGGATCGCGCAGGATGGTGCGGGCGAGGGCGAGCCGCTGCTTCTCACCGCCGGAGAAGCGGTATCCCCGCTCGCCGACGACGGTCTCGTAGCCGCTCGGCAGCGCGGCGATGTGCTCGTGGATCTGCGCGGCCGAGGCGGCGGCGACCATCTCCTCGTCGGTGGCGTCGGGCTTGGCGAAGCGGAGGTTCTCCGCGACCGACGCATGGAAGAGGTAGGTCTCCTGGGCGACGACGCCGACGGCACGGGCGAGGGTGTCGAAGTCCAGCTCGCGCACGTCCACCCCGTCGATGGTGACCCGGCCGCCGGTCACGTCGTACAGGCGCGGCACCAGGGAGCTGAGCGTGGACTTGCCGGAGCCGGTGGCACCGACGACGGCCAGGCTGGTGCCCGCGGGCACGGTGATGTCGATGGCGTCGAGGGTGGGCGCCTTTTCGCCCTCGTAGCGGAAGCGGACGTCCTCGAAGCGGACTTCGCCCTTGACCTGGTCGAGGCGTACGGGCCGCTCCGGCTCCTCGATGTCTATCGGCAGGTCGAGGTACTCGAAGATCCGCTGGAAGAGCGCGAAGGACGTCTGGATCTGCACCCCGGTGGCCAGCAGGCTGACGGCGGGACGGAAGAGGCCCTGCTGGAGGGAGACGAACGCCACCAGTGTGCCGATGGAGACGCCGGGGCCGCCGAGTTGGAGGGCGACGCCCGCGGCCCAGTAGATGAAGGCGGGCATGGCGGCCATGACGACGGTGATGACGGCCATCCGCCAGCGCCCCGCCATGTTCGACCTGACCTCCAGGTCGACGAGGCCCTCCGACTCCTGCGCGAAGGAGCGGGTGAGCGAGTCGGAGCGGCCCATGGTGCGGCCGAGGAGGATGCCACTGACGGACAGGGACTCGGTGACGGTGGCGGCCATGGACGCCATCTGTTGCTGCCGCTCGGTGGCGATCTTCTTGCGCTCCCTGCCGACCTTGCGGCTGATCCAGACGAACACCGGCATCAGCAGCAGCGAGACCAGGGTCAGCCGCCAGTCGAGGGCGACCATCGCCACTGTCGTGGCCACGACGCTGGTGGCGTTGGAGACCAGGGAGGTGGCGGTGGACGTCACCGTGGCCTGCATCCCGCCGATGTCGTTGGCGATACGGGACTGGACCTCGCCGGTGCGGGTCCTGGTGAAGAACGCCAGGGACATGCGCTGGAGGCGGCCGTAGACGGCGGTGCGCAGGTCGTGCATCACGCGCTGTCCGACCGTGGTGGACACCAGGGTCTGGAGCACGCCGAAGACGCTGGTGACGACGGCGCTGAGGATCATGCCGAGCGCGAGCAGGCTGAGCAGGCCGGTGCGCCCCCGCGGCAGGGCGACGTCGATGATCTCGCGCAAGAGGAACGGGCTGGCCACCGAGACCAGCGAGGACGCGGCGACCAGCAGGCCGACGAACGCCAGCCGGCCGCGGTAGGGACGGAAGAGACGGAGGATGCGCCGGGTCTGGCGCGGCTGGTGCTCCCCGGGGGCGGGGGGCGCCCAGGAGATGTCGTTGCGCATGGGCTCCTACGGGTGGTCGGTGCGGCGGCGGGGCCGGGCATCGAGATCTTAGCTCATTGTTACCTATACTCACAATGAACTGAGTCCTGATACGGTGGCGGTCATGAGCATTCCAGATGCCGACGGCCTGCTCGCGGAGCAACTGCTGCGACTGACCCGCAGGGTGCACCGCATCCAGAAGCGCCACCTCGAACAGTGCGGGCTCGGGATCACGCCCGCCCAGTCCCGGCTGCTGCGCATGCTGGCGCAGTACGGTTCGCCGCCGCGCATGGCGGACCTCGCCCGCCGCCTGGAAGTGGTGCCCCGCGCCGTGACCACGCTGGTGGACGGCCTTGAGGCGGCCGGCACGGCCCGCCGCGTCCCCGACCCCACCAACCGCCGGGTGATCAGGATCGAGCTGACGGAGGACGGCAGGCGGGTGCTGAAGGAGCTGCGCGGCGCCCGCCGCAGCGCCGCCGAGGAGATCCTCGCGCCGCTCGACGGCGCCCAGCGCGAGCAGTTGGGCGACCTGCTGACCGCGCTGGTCGACGGCGCGAGCCTGCCGCCCGAGTGCTACGCGCCGCGTCCGGTGTGACACCCCCTCCCGCGCTCGCTCCCCGCGCGGCCCGGTGACACCATGCCCGGGTGCCCCCGGACGGCCCCGCACCACGGCCGCCCGGGCCCCGACCATGGAGGAGTGCGTCCGATGCCGCTGCTGGAGCCCGATCCGCGAGCCCTGCGCCCCCGCACCCGTGCCGCGCACCCCGCGCCCGACCGGATCACCAGGGACACCGCGGCCGCGGAGCCTGAGCGGGACCTGCGGGCCGCCGTCGGCGCGGACAAGGTCCTCACCGGCATCTCCGACCTGGTCCGCTACGCGTCCGACGCGAGCCCCTACCGCTTCCTGCCCCGGGCCGTCGTCCTCGCCGAGGACACCCGGGACGTCGCGGCCGTGCTCTCCTACGCGCGCGCCGAGGGCCGCAAGGTCGTCTTCCGGGCCGCGGGCACCTCGCTGAACGGCCAGGCGCAGGGCGAGGACATCCTCGTCGACGTGCGCAGGCACTGGACCGGTGTGCGGGTGCTCGACGGCGGGGCGCGGGCGCGTATCGCCCCCGGCACCACGGTCGCCAGGGCCAACGCGACGCTCTCCCGCCACGGCCGGGTGCTCGGCCCCGACCCGGCGAGCGCCATCGCCTGCACGGTCGGCGGCGTCGTCGCGAACAACGCCTCGGGCATGACCGCGGGCACCACCCGCAACTCCTACCGCACCCTCGCCTCCGCCACCGTCGTGCTGCCGTCCGGCACCGTCGTCGACACCGCGGCGCCCGACGCCGACGCCCGCCTGGCCGCCGCCGAGAAGCCGCTGTGCGAGGGGCTGCTGGCGCTCAAGGCGGAGATCGAGGCCGATCCCGACCTGGTCGCGCGCATCCGCGCCAAGTACGAGATCAAGAACACCAACGGCTACCGCCTCGA
The DNA here is from genome assembly GCF_044457285.1 of Streptomyces sp. NPDC050560. Taxonomy (NCBI): domain Bacteria; kingdom Bacillati; phylum Actinomycetota; class Actinomycetes; order Kitasatosporales; family Streptomycetaceae; genus Streptomyces; species Streptomyces sp. NPDC050560. Next base: position 339,430 of record NZ_JBITGT010000003.1, on the reverse strand, counting down.
CGCCTTCCTCGACGGCGCCACCCCCGTCGAGATCCTGCGCGGTCTGATGGTCGGCTCCGAGGGCACCCTCGGGTTCCTCTCCGAGGTCGTCTTCGACACCCTCCCGCTGGACCGGCACGTCTCCACCGCGCTGCTCTTCTTCCCCTCCCTCACCGCCGCGGCGGCCGCCGTCCCGCTGTTCAACGAGGCGGGCGCCCGCGCCGTCGAGGTGATGGACGGCAACACCCTGCGCGCCTCCGTCAGCGTCGCGGGGGTCCCGGCCGACTGGGGCGAGCTGCCGGGGCCAACGGCCGCGCTGCTGGTCGAGTTCCGCGCCCCTGACGAGGCGGCGCGCGCGCAGCAGGAGTCGGCCGCCGCCGCGGTCCTGGCCGGTCTCGACCTGGTCGCCCCCGTCCCGTCCGTCACCAACGCCTTCACCCGGGACCCGGGCACCATCGCGGGCTACTGGAAGGCGCGCAAGGCGTTCGTGTCCGCGGTGGGCGGCTCCCGCCCCTCGGGCACCACCCTGATCACCGAGGACTTCGCGGTGCCGCCCGCGCGGCTCGCCGACGCGTGCGGGGCGCTCCTGGAACTCCAGACCAGGCACGGTTTCGACGCCGCGGTGGCGGGCCACGCCGCCCACGGGAACCTGCACTTCCTCCTCGCCTTCGACGCCGCGAGGCCGCAGGACGTGCGCCGGTACGCGGCGTTCATGGACGACTTCTGCCGGCTGACCGTGGAGCGCTTCGACGGCTCCCTCAAGGCCGAGCACGCCACCGGCCGCAATATCGCCCCCTTCCTCGAACTGGAGTGGGGCCCGCGCGCCACCGAGCTGATGTGGCGGGTGAAGGGCCTCGTCGACCCCGAGGGCGTCCTCGCCCCCCGGGTGATCCTCGACCGGGACCCGCGCGCCCATCTGCGCGGCCTGAAGACCATCCCCCGGGTGGAGCCCGTCGCCGACCCCTGCATCGAGTGCGGCTTCTGCGAACCGGACTGCCCCAGCCACGACCTGACGACCTCGCCGCGCCAGCGCATCGTGCTGCGCCGCGAGATGCTGCGCCAGCCCGCCGGGTCGGAGGTGGAGCGCGGGCTCCTCGACGCCTACGGCTACGACGCCGTGGACACCTGCGCGGGTGACTCGCTGTGCTCCCTCGCCTGCCCGGTCGGGATCGACACCGGGGCGATGATGAAGGACTTCAGACACCGTCGGCACACCCCGCGCGAGGAGCGCGCCGCGGCCGGCGCCGCACGGCACTTCGCCGCGCTGGAGAGGTCGGCCCGGCTGGCCGTCGCCGCGGCGGGGCGTCTCGGCGGGCGGCCGGTCGCCGCCGCCACCCGGGCGGCGCGGCGTGCGGTGCGGCCCGACCTCGTACCGGAGTGGCTGCCGTCCCTGCCGGGTGCCGCGCCCCGGCCGCCGAGGACCAGGAGGCAGGGCGCCGCCGCCGTCTACTACCCGGCCTGTGTCAACCGCATCTTCGGCGGGCCGGGCGGCGCGTCGCTGAGCGCGGCCGTGGTCGCCGTCTCCGCGCGCGCCGGACGGCCCGTGTGGATTCCCGGGGACGCGGGCGGCACCTGCTGCGCCACCATCTGGCACTCCAAGGGCTACCACGACGGCAACGTGCTCATGGCCAACCGCATCGTCGAGGCCGCCTGGCGCTGGACCGAGGGCGGCCAACTGCCCCTGGTCGTCGACGCCTCCTCGTGCACGCTCGGCATCGCCCGCGAGGTGGTGCCGTACCTCACCGCGGAGAACCGGGCGCTGCACCGCGAGCTGACGGTCGTCGACTCGGTCGTCTGGGCGGCGCGGGAACTGCTGCCCCGTCTCACGGTGCGCCGCACCGTCGGGTCGGCCGTGCTCCACCCCACCTGCTCCACCCGGCACCTCGGGAACGAGGCGGAGCTGCGGGCGGTCGCCGAGTCCTGTGCCGACCGGGTCGACATCCCCGACGACGCGGGGTGCTGCGCCTTCGCGGGGGACCGCGGCCTGCTGCACCGGGAGCTGACCGAGTCCGCGACCCGCAAAGAGGCCGCGGAGGTCGCGGAGCACGACTACGGCGCGCACCTGTCCGCCAACCGCATGTGCGAGATCGGCATGGAACACGCCACCGGCCGCCCGTACCACTCGGTCCTGCTGGAACTGGAGCGCGCCACCCGGCCGTGAGGGGCGGGGCTTCAGGCCCGCAGGTCGGCCCTGTCGCCCATCACCACCACGGGGTGCAGCTTCGGGTCGAGGGCGCGCAGCAGGAACTTCATGCCGGACTCGGGCAGGCTCACACAGGCCGAGGTGCCGCTGCCGTGGTCCATGTGCAGCCAGATGCTGCCGCCCTTCGACTCGCCCTGGGGGCGCCTCGGGTCGTTGGGCGGGGCGCCCTTGACGCGGTTGTAGTCGATGGCGATCACGTAGTCGAAGTCGTGCCGGTACGCGGGCCCCCAGTAGCCGGGCGCCTGGAAGGAGGCGGAGGCGGTGTACGGGAGCCGGGCCCCGGGGTCGGGCAGCACCCCGCCCGCGTCGCTGAGCGTGAAGACGCCGACGGGGCTGCGGTCGTCGTCCTCGTGGTGGTCGGTCGTCCACCCCTTCTTGCCGTTGTGCGCGCTCCAGGTGCCGCCCTTCTCCCATGCGCTGCCGCGCCTGGTGTAGAAGTCCACGGTGGAGCGGGCCGAGTCGTTCCCGTCGCCGTAGACGGCCACGACCTGCCGGGAGTCGGCGGGCAGCCGCCCGAGGAGCCGCGTCCCCACGCCGGGGAGGCCGTGCCGCCCGGGGGCCCGTGCGGCCGTACGGCTGTGGTTCTTGCCCGAGGCGTCGGGGTGCGCGCCGCCGCCTCCGCCCCCGCACGCCGCCAGGGACACCAGAAGGGCCCCGCAGGCCGTCGCCGCCACCGCCGCACGCACCGCCGACTCTCCACGCATGCCTCCCATCGTCGCATCCGGCGTGAAGCACGCGAATCCACTCTCGGGTGACGGATGGGCGCCACCACCGAAAATGGTTTGCCTCCGGCCCCGTGGCGACGGAACCTTGCACGGTTTGCACCCTCCCGCGCCCTCCGCGCGGCAGCCCGACCGTCCGCCCTCGCATGCAACCCGGGACACCATGCAGATCCGCGACCTTCCGTACTCCGATCCAGGGGTGCCCGACGCCCGCTCGGGCCCGAAGTTCCTGCTCTGGCTCGGGCGGAACCAACTGCGCGGGCAGCTCAGGTCCCTGACCTGGGGACTGCTCTCGTTCATCGCCATCTCCGCCATTCCGTTCCCCGTCGGCCTCGGTGTGCAGGCCGTGGTGGACCGCGACGGCGGACGGCTCGCGCTCGTCGGCGGCGCGCTGCTCGCCTGCGGTCTCGCCATCGCGATCGGCGACACCATGCTGCACCGCACGGCGGTGACCAACTGGATCACGGCGGCCGCGCGCATACAGCAGCTCCTGGCCCGGCAGGCGACCCGCCTCGGCTCCCTGCTGACCCGCCGGGTCGCCGCGGGCGAGGTGGTCGCCGTGTCCACCGGTGACGTGGAGAAGATCGGCTGGTTCGTCGAGGCGCTGTCGCGCTGCACCGCGGCGGCCGTGAGCGTCCTGGTGACCTGTGTCGCGCTGGTGCTGTACCAGCCCGCGCTCGGGGTCTACGTCGCCGTCGGGGTGCCGCTGATGGTGCTGGCGGCGCTGCCCCTGCTGCCCGCCGCGACCCGCCGCGCCGACACCCAGCGCGGCAGGGCGGGGCACGCCACCGAGCTGGCCTCCGACACCGTCGCGGGCCTGCGGGTGCTGCGCGGCATCGGCGGCGAGGAGCTGTTCCTCGACCGCTACCGGCGCGCGTCGCAGGATGTGCGCCGGGCCGCCGTGCACAGCGCCCGGATGTGGGCGCTGATCGCGGCGGTGCAGGTGCTGCTGCCCGGGGTGCTGCTGGTCCTCGTGGTCTGGCAGGGTGTGCGGCTCGCACGCGCGGGTGACATCTCCGTGGGCGAACTGGTCACCGTCTACAGCGCGGTGACCATGCTGTACCTCCCGCTCCAGCACTTCCAGGAGATCGCCATGGCGTACTCCTTCTCGCGCCCCTCCGCGCAGCGGGCCGCCCGGGTGCTGTCGCTGCGGCGGACCGTGGACGCCACGGCGGAGGCCGGGGAACCCGATGGCGGGACGATCGCGAAAGCCGCCGCAGCTCCCACTCTTTCGGGTGAACTCTTCGACCCGGTGACCGGGCTTCGGGTGGCGCCGGGCGAGCTGACGGCCGTGGTCTGCGGCGACCCCGACGCGGCGGGCCGCCTCGCCGACCGGCTCGGCGGGCACGCGCCCGGCACCGAGGGGGCCGGGCCGCCCTCCGCCCGGCTCGGCGGGGTGCCGCTCGACGAGGTGCCCCTGGAGGTCGCCCGTACCGCGGTCCTGGTCCAGGACAAGGACCCGGTGCTGCTGTCCGGCACCCTGCGCGACCTGCTCGACGTGCCGTCCTCCGGCGCCGTGCCCGCCGAACGGGCGCTGGCCGCCGCGCAGTGCGACGACGTGCTGACCGCGCTCGTGCGCAGCGCCCACGACGTGCGGGACCCGGCCGACGCCCACATCACCGAGCGTGGCCGCTCGCTGTCCGGCGGCCAGCGCCAGCGCCTGGCGCTCGCCAGGTCCCTGGTGGCCGACCCCGAGGTGCTGGTGCTCGACGAGCCGACGTCCGCCGTCGACTCCCACACCGAGGCGCGTATCGCCGACGGTCTCCGTGCCCTGCGGGCGGGCCGCACCACGGTGGTCTTCAGCTCCTCCCCCCTGGTGCTCGACCGCGCGGACCGTGTCGTGCTGGTCCACGAGGGCCGCGCCGTCGCCTCGGGCACCCATCAGGAGCTGCTGGCGGCCGAGGCCCGGTACCGGGCCGTGGTCACCCGGCAGACGGACGACGAGAGCGGCACGGCTGACGAGAGCGGCGCGGAGCAGAGGGGCGAGATGCTCGCCGGGCTGCGGCAACCGCAGACGACCCCCGCGGGTTCCCCCGGGGAGGCACCGCACGGCCCCGCCGGGCGGCACGAGATCGAGGAGACGGCATGATCGGGGTGGCTCCCCCGGACCACGACACCACGACGCCGACGACCGCGCAGACCCTGCCCGTCGGCGCGCCCGCGACGGTACGCGCGTATGTGCGCGAGCTGTTCAGGCGCCACCGGCGCGCGTTCCTGCTGCTCGTCGGCTCGAACGCGGTGGCCGTGATCGCGTCGATGGTCGGTCCCTACGTACTGGGGCGGCTCATCGAGGGCCTGTCGGACGACAACGTCTCCGACAGCGGCCGACTGGGCCCGACGCTGTCGGTCTTCGTGGCCTCCCTGGTCGTGCAGGCGTTCTTCGTCCAGCAGATGCGGCTGCGCGGCGCCGTGCTCGGCGAGCAGATGCTGGCGGACCTGCGGGAGGACTTTTTGGTGCGGGCCGTGGCGCTGCCGCCCGGCGTGCTGGAGCGTGCGGGCACCGGCGACCTGCTGTCGCGGATCACCACCGACGTCGACCGGCTCGCCGAGGCGATGCGGGAGGCCGTGCCACAACTCGCCGTGGGCGTCGTCTGGGTGGCCCTGCTGGTCACCGGCCTCGCGGTGACCGCGCCGCCGCTCGCTCCCACGGTGCTGGTCGCCGTCCCGCTGCTCGCGGTCACCTGCCGCTGGTACTTCCGGCGCGCGCCGCACGGCTACCGCTCCGAGGCGGCCGGGTACGCCGCCGTCGCCGCCGCGCTCACCGAGACGGTGGACGCGGGGCGCACCGTGGAGGCGCACCGGCTCGGCGCCCGGCGCGTCGAGCTGTCCGAGCGGCGGATCAAGGCGTGGACCAGTTGGGAGCGGTACACGCTGTGGCTGCGGACCGTGCTGTTCCCCGTGGTGAACCTGACGCATGCGACCGTGCTGCTCTCCGTGCTGGTGATCGGCGGGGTCTTCGTGCTCCAGGGCTGGATCGGGGTGGGCCAGCTCACGACGGGCGCACTGATCGCCCAGATGATGGTGGACCCGGTGGGGCTGATCCTGCGCTGGTACGACGAGCTTCAGGTCGCCCATGTGTCCCTGGCCCGGCTGGTCGGGGTGCGGGACATCGAACCGGGCTCCGGCGACCCCGCGCTGGCGCCCGAGGGGCGCGCGGTGCGCGCGGACGCGGTGCACTTCGGGTACCTGGAGGGCGTCGACGTGCTGCGGCAGGTGTCGCTCGACGTGGCGCCGGGCTCCCGGGTGGCGCTCGTCGGGCCGTCCGGCGCGGGCAAGTCCACGCTGGGGCGGCTGCTCGCGGGGATCTACGCGCCGCGGACCGGCCGGGTCACGCTCGGCGGTACGGAGCTGTCGCGGATGACGGCGGAGCGGGTACGGGACCATGTGGCCCTGGTCAACCAGGAGCACCATGTCTTCGTCGGGTCGCTGCGCGACAATCTGCGGCTGGCGCGCGCGGAGGCGAAGGACGCGGAGCTGTGGGCGTCGCTCGGCGCGGTCGACGCGGACGGCTGGGCGCGCGCCCTGGACGACGGTCTCGACACCGAGGTCGGCTCCGGCGGGCTGGCGCTGACACCGGCCCAGGCGCAGCAGATCGCGCTTGCCCGGCTCGTGCTGGCCGATCCGCACACGCTCGTACTGGACGAGGCGACGTCCCTGCTCGACCCCCGGGCGGCCCGGCATCTGGAGCGTTCGCTCGGGCGGGTGCTGGACGGGCGCACGGTGGTGGCCATCGCCCACCGGCTGCACACCGCCCATGACGCGGATGTGATCGCGGTCGTCGAGGAGGGGCGCATCACGGAACTCGGCAGCCACGATGTGCTGGTCGCGGCCGACGGCCCGTACGCGGCCCTCTGGCGGTCCTGGCACGGGTGACGGCGGGCCGCCGCGGCCGACCGCTGTCGCGCGCCGGTCGGCCGGGGCCGCGCGGCCGGGCGCCCGTGCCGCTCCCCCGCTCCGGGGCGAGGCCCGCCCCGGGGCGCCGGGGCTCAGATGTAGTTGAGCGCGGCGGCTCCGCCGAGGCCGCCGAGCAGCATGAAGACGGGCATCAGCACCTTCAGCTCCACCCAGCTCCCGGCCCTGAAGCGCATCACCCTGGGCGGTCCGATGGGGTACCAGCGCTTGCGGCCTATCGGTATGGGCCACAGGATCGGGCAGCCGGAGACGGTCAGGGCGTCCCCGATGTCGTGGACGAGGGCGCCCAGCACGATCGGCAGGCCGAGCCATAGGTAGTCCTGGCCGTCGCCGGTGAAGAGCCAGTTCGAACCGTTGCCCGGCTCGTCCAGGACGCCCGCGAGTATCCAGGCGCTGGTGGCGGCCAGCAGCCAGACCAGGATGTCGCTGCTCGAACCTCGTGCGGCCCGCCACAGCAGGCCCTCGATGGCCAGCACCATGTGGATGAAGAGGATCGCCAGGACGGTCCACCGCCCGCCGGTGATCGCCAGCACCGAGGTGCCGCCGCCGATCAGGACCGCCCAGAACCACGTGTGGGTGAGCGTGCGGTGCCCGCCGTTGCGCCGCGGGTCGGCGGGCTTCCTTGTCGCCTTGTACACCGCGTGGGAGATCCTGTCGACGATCTCGCACAGGCCGCGGGAGACCGGTCCGAAGGCCCGCGAGATCGTCGCGGACTTGTGGTCGAGGTCCGGGGCGAGCGCCGCCCCCGCGCAGATCAGCGCCCCGGCCAGCAGGACGGGCCACGGCATCGGGTGTCCCGCGGCGGCCGTCGCCGCGCCGACACCGAGCCAGGCCGCGGCCCCCGACAGTGAGTGTGCCGGTCCCATCATGCTTGTTTCCCGCCCCTTTTCCCTTGCCCGCCCGTGCAGTTGTACACGAGCGGCAGTCTGCCGACGGTTCCTCAGCGTATCGTTCGCGATCTTCGCATGAGCATCCGATTCCGTCCTGGGCCGCGGAGGCGGGCAAGATGGGGGTGTGACCCTTATCGATCAGCTGCCGCAGACCGCCGATCCCGACGCCCTCTACGAGTCCTTCGAGGCGTGGGCGAACGAGCGCGGTCTCACGCTCTATCCGCATCAGGAAGAGGCACTGATCGAGGTGGTGTCCGGTGCGAATGTGATCGTGTCGACGCCGACCGGCTCCGGCAAGAGCCTGATCGCGGCGGGGGCCCACTTCGCGGCGCTCGCCAGGGACGACGTCACGTTCTACACCGCCCCCATCAAGGCCCTGGTGTCGGAGAAGTTCTTCGAGCTGTGCAAGCTCTTCGGCACCGAGAACGTCGGCATGCTCACCGGGGACGCGTCCGTGAACGCGGACGCGCCGGTGATCTGCTGCACCGCCGAGGTCCTCGCGTCGATCGCGCTGCGGGACGGGGCGCGCGCCGACATCGGCCAGGTGGTGATGGACGAGTTCCACTTCTACGCGGAGCCGGACCGCGGCTGGGCCTGGCAGATCCCGCTGCTCGAACTGCCGCAGGCGCAGTTCATCCTGATGTCGGCCACGCTCGGCGACGTCTCCATGTTCGAGGGGGACCTGACCCGGCGCACCGGCCGCCCCACCGCCGTGGTCCGCTCCGCGACCCGCCCGGTGCCGCTCTCGTACGAGTACCGGCTCACGCCGATGACGGAGACGCTGACCGAGCTGCTGGAGACACGGCAGGCGCCGGTGTACATCGTGCACTTCACCCAGGCGCAGGCGGTGGAGCGGGCGCAGGCGCTCATGAGCATCAACATGTGCTCGCGCGAGGAGAAGGACAGCATCGCGGAGCTGATCGGCAACTTCCGCTTCACCACCCGCTTCGGCCGCAATCTGTCGCGGTACGTACGGCACGGGATCGGGGTGCACCACGCGGGCATGCTGCCGAAGTACCGGCGGCTGGTGGAGAAGCTGGCCCAGGCGGGCCTGCTGAAGGTGATCTGCGGGACCGACACCCTCGGGGTGGGGGTCAACGTCCCGATCCGCACGGTGCTGTTCACGGCGCTCGCGAAGTACGACGGCAACCGGGTGCGGGTGCTGCGGGCGCGGGAGTTCCACCAGATCGCCGGGCGCGCGGGGCGGGCCGGCTTCGACACGGCGGGCTTCGTGGTGGCGCAGGCCCCCGAGCACGTCATCGAGAACGAGAAGGCGCTCGCGAAGGCGGGTGACGACCCGAAGAAGCGGCGCAAGGTGGTCCGCAAGAAGGCGCCCGAGGGCTTCGTGGGCTGGACGGAGAACACCTTCGAGAAGCTGATCGCCGCCGAGCCCGAGCCCCTGACGTCGCGTTTCCGTGTGACCCACACGATGCTGTTGTCGGTGATCGCGCGCCCGGGGGACGCCTTCGCCGCGATGCGGCACCTGCTTGAGGACAACCACGAGCCGCGCAGGCAGCAGTTGCGGCACATCAGGCGGGCCATCGCGATCTACCGCTCGCTGCTCGACGGCGGCATCGTGGAGAAGCTCGACACGCCGGACGCCGAGGGCAGGATCGTGCGGCTGACGGTAGACCTCCAGCAGGACTTCGCGCTCAACCAGCCGCTGTCGACCTTCGCGCTTGCGGCGTTCGACCTGCTCGACGCCGAGTCCCCCTCGTACGCCCTCGACATGGTGTCGGTGGTCGAGTCGACGCTCGACGACCCCCGGCAGATCCTCGGCGCGCAGCAGAACAAGGCGCGTGGGGAGGCGGTCGCCGCGATGAAGGCGGACGGCATGGAGTACGAGGAGCGGATGGAGCGGCTCCAGGACGTCACGTACCCGAAGCCCCTGGAGGAACTGCTCTTCCACGCCTACAACACGTACCGCAAGAGCCACCCGTGGGTGGGCGACCACCCGCTCTCCCCGAAGTCCGTCGTCCGTGACATGTACGAACGGGCGATGTCCTTCTCGGAGTTCGTCTCCTTCTACGAGCTGGCCCGCACCGAGGGCATCGTACTGCGCTACCTGGCGGGCGCCTACAAGGCGCTCGACCACACGGTGCCCGACGATCTGAAGTCGGACGACCTGGAGGACCTGATCGCGTGGCTGGGCGAGATGGTGCGCCAGGTCGACTCCAGCCTGCTGGACGAGTGGGAGCAGCTCGCCAACCCCGCGGAGGTGACCGCCGAGGAGGCCCAGGAGCGTGCCGACCAGGTCAAGCCGGTCACGGCGAACGCGCGCGCCTTCCGGGTGCTGGTACGCAACGCGCTGTTCCGCCGGGTGGAGCTGGCGGCGCTCGACCATGTCGAGGAGCTGGGCGAGTTGGACGGCGAGTCCGGCTGGGACGCGGACGCCTGGGGCGAGGCCATGGACGGCTACTGGGACGAGTACGAGGAGCTGGGCACGGGGCCCGACGCCCGTGGGCCCAAGCTGCTGATGATCGAGGAGGATGCGGGCGCGGGCGTGTGGCGCGTCCGGCAGACCTTCGCCGATCCGCGCGGGGATCATGACTGGGGCATCAGCGCGGAGGTCGATCTGACGGAGTCGGACGCCGAGGGCCGGGCGGTCATCCGCGTCACGGACGTCGGCCAGTTGTAGGCCGCCGCGCCGCCCGTCGGGCGGCGGAGCGTGGTCCGGCCCCGCACCGCGGGCCGGCAGGGAACACGGGAGAGAACCATCCATGACGAATCCGACCGAGCGTCTTGTCGACCTGCTCGACCTGGAGCGCATCGAGGTCGACATCTTTCGCGGCCGCAGTCCGCACGAGTCGCTCCAGCGGGTGTTCGGCGGGCAGGTCGCCGGGCAGGCGCTGGTGGCGGCCGGAAGGACCACGGACGAGGACCGGCCCGTGCACTCCCTGCACGCGTACTTCCTGCGGCCGGGCAGGCCGGGCGTGCCGATCGTGTACCAGGTGGAGCGGGTGCGGGACGGCAGGTCCTTCACCACCCGGCGGGTCACCGCCGTGCAGGAGGGGCGGACGATCTTCACTCTGACTGCTTCCTTTCACAGACCTGAGAAGGGTTCTTTCGAGCACCAGTTGCCACCGGCGCGTGTCGTGCCGCCGCCGGAGGAGCTGCCGACGGTCGCGCAGGAGATCAAGGGCCATCTGGGCGCGCTTCCGGAGCAGTTGGAGCGGATGGCGCGGCGCCAGCCGTTCGACATCCGCTATGTGGACCGGCTGCGCTGGACCCGGGAGGAGATCGAGGACGCCGAGCCGCGCAGCGCGGTGTGGATGCGCGCCATGGGGCCCCTGGGCGACGATCCGCTGGTGCACACGTGTGCGCTGACGTATGCGAGTGACATGACGCTGCTCGACGCGGTGCGTATCCCGGTGGAGCCGCTGTGGGGTCCTCGGGGCTTCGACATGGCGTCGCTCGACCACGCCATGTGGTTTCACCGGCCCTTCCGTGCGGACGAGTGGTTCCTCTATGACCAGGAGTCCCCGATCGCGGTGGGGGCCAGGGGGCTTGCCAGGGGCCGTATCTACGACCGGGACGGTCGTCTGCTGGTGTCGGTGGTGCAGGAGGGGTTGTTTCGCGCGTGGGACGCGTGAGGTCGGGAGGGGTGGCCGTGGTGGCCTTCGGGCGGGCGGGGCGCCGTCCTCGCGCGCGGGCGGCGGCTCCTGCCGGTTCCGGTTTCGGCCGTCACGGCCTCAGGAGAGCGCCCGGCCCAGCAGCCTCCTTAGGTTCTTGAGGGCCGCGGCGGGTGTGTCGAACGGGGTGAGCGGTCCGCCCGGCGGGCGGCTCCCGGCGGGCCCCCGGGAGGCGGGCCCGCGAGGCGGCCGGTCGGCGGCGCAGGGGAGCGCAGGCGTGGGCCTCGCTGCGGGGTGGGGAGCGGAGCCGAGGCTACGGGCCTCGCGCAGGGACAGTTCGAGGCTGGTGCGCCCCTGCTGGATCTCGTCGGGGTCCTGGGCCGTCGCGATGAGCGCGACGCGCTGTGCGGCGAGGGAGCCCTCGGCCGCGGGGACGGGGCGGCGCGGTGCGAGCGCGGCGAGACGGGCGCGCTCGTCGGGGTCGCCGACCAGGTCGGCCAGGTCGTCCGGGGGCAGCAGCGAGGCGGCGATCGCCGCGCGCGCCCAGGGGTCGTCGGTGAGCCGGAGCAGTGAACCGGTGTATCTGCCGCGCCAGTTGCGGGCGCGGAGGTCGACTCCGGCGTCCAGTTGGGCCCGGAGGTTTTCGGGGAGTGTGCCTTTCAGCAGGGGTGTGTGGGCGTCGGCGGAGGCGAACCCGGCGAGGTCGTCGGCCAGGTAGAGCCAGACGATGACGCGGTAGCGGTTGAGGTAGAAGCGGACGGGTGTCACCAGGCCGAGGCGGGCGAACCGGGTGAAGCGGCCCGTGCTGATGTGGAGCGTCTCGGCCGCGGCCGTGGTCCCCATGACCCTGACGCTACGGCGCAGGGCGTCGGGGTCGTCGCTCCCGGCGCGGATGCGGGCGATCTCGTCCCAGGTGACGAGGATGCCCGGGCGGGCCGCTCCGCTCTTCTGCGGTGCGGGGACGGTCCTGACGCGGCCCAACTGGACGGCCAGCTCGAACTCGGTGCGCTTGAGGCCGAGTTCCTGGGCGGCGCGGCCGGGTGTGAGGGGCGGCGGGGCGGGTGCCGTCGCAGCCTGTGGAGTACTGGTATTTCCTGTCATATCGGTCTTCCCCGTGAGATGTGGTCGCTCGCGGGAAAACCGTAGACCGTTCCGCCGCCTCTCCGCTCGGCCTGTGGATAACTTTCGCCATGGGGCCGTATGCGCAGGTCAGGGCGGTGTGAAGGGTGGGTTCAGAGATCGCTTGCGGGGGTGTGCTCCGGCTGGCGTGCCGAGACCCGGAGGTGTTCGCCGACCCGGTTGACCAGCAGGGTCATCTCGTAGGCGACCTGGCCGACGTCGGCGTCGGCGGCGCTGAGCACGCAGAGGCAACTGCCGTCGCCCGCGGCCGTCACGAAGAGCACGGCGTCGTCGAACTCGACCATGGTCTGGCGGACCTTGCCCGCCCCGAAGTGGTGGCCCGAGCCCTTGGCGAGGCTGTTGAGCCCCGAGGCGACGGCGGCCAGGTGCTCGGCGTCCTCGCGCCTGAGTCCCGTACTCGCGCCGGTCACGAGTCCGTCGTTCGAGAGGACCAGTGCGTGGCGCACCTGGCCCAGGCGCTCGGTCAGGTCGTCGAGGAGCCAGCCGAGCCCTTTTCTCCGTGCCATGATCCGATCTCCCCGTCGTCTCCAGGCCCTCCGGTCCCCCTGCCGGAGGTTCGCACCCGGCCAGCCTTCACCACCCGGGTGCCGCGGGCAAGCAGGATGGGGACATGGCACACAAGATGACCGACGACGAGTGGCGGGCCTTCGTCTCGCAGGGCACCCACACCGGCAAGCTTTCGACCGTCAGCGCAGATGGGAGCCCTCATGTGGCTCCGGTGTGGTTTCTGCTCGACGGTGACGACATCGTCTTCAACACCGGCAAGGACAGCGTCAAGGGGAGAAATCTGGCCCGCGACGGCCGGCTCGCCCTCTGCGTGGACCAGGAGACGCCGCCGTTCGGCTTCGCCGTGCTCCACGCCCGTGCGCAACTGTCGGAGGAGCCGGGGCCGCTGCTGACCTGGGCGACCCGGATCGCGGCACGCTACATGGGCGAGGCCGCGGCGAAGGATTTCGGCGAGCGGAACGCGACCCCTGGCGAACTGCTCGTACGGGCGCGGATCGAGAAAGTGGTCGCGATGGCGGATCTGACGGGCTGACGGCGGCGCCGTGGGCGGTGCCGTGCCGCGCTTCGGCGGCGGTGCGGCCCCGTCGCGGCGAGCGGGGCGCCCGTACGAGCACCCGGTGCCTGCCGCCCGCCGCCGGGATGCGCGATCATGGCGTGCATGGACGATGCGCGGGCGCGAGTACGGGAGTTCTTCACACCGCGGGCGGCCGACTGGGACAGCCGGTTCCCCGACGACGGTCCCGCCTATCGGGCGGGGGTCGCCGCGCTGGGGCTGCGGGCCGGTGACCGTGTCCTCGACGCGGGCTGCGGTACCGGCAGGGCGCTGCCGGCCCTGCGGGACGCCGTGGGCCCCGGGGGCACGGTGCTCGGGGCCGATCTGACCCCGGCGATGCTGACCGCGGCGGTGGCCGCGGGCCGGCAGGTGTACGGGCGGCTGCTCCTCGCGGACGTGGCGCGGCTGCCGGTGCGGTCGGCCGTCCTCGACGCGGTGTTCGCGGCGGGGCTGATCTCCCATATGGCCGCGCCGGAGGAGAACCTGCGCGAACTTGCCAGGACGGTACGGCCCGGCGGCAGGCTCGCGCTGTTCCATCCGATCGGCAGGGCCGCGCTCGCCGCCCGGCAGGGGCGGCAGATCACCCCGGACGACGCGCGCGCCGAGCAGAACATCGGGCCGCTGCTCGCGGGCTCCGGCTGGCGGATGACGTCGTACACCGACGAGGACGCACGCTATCTGGTGCTGGCGACGAGGGCCTGAGCCGGGCGGAATCCCCCGCTCCACCGGGTGCCGGCCGCGCCGCGCCGAAGCGTCCCGGTGTGGGCCGCTCCGTGTGGATCTTTACGGCGGCCGGGCGCCGCTTCCCCGCCCACCGGCCTCGACGGCCCCCGCGGCCACTGGTTAGGGTGCGCCGACGAACGACGACGGGAAGGTGGCATGGCCGTGACGGACAACGGAACCGCCGCGTCCGGGGACGAGGCGTTCTATGTGCTGACGGCGGTGCTGCTGACGCCCGCGCAGTTCCCGAGCGTCCTGGGCGACGACTATCCCGAGGCGTGCGCCGCGCTCGCCCTCGACCCTGTCCCGCAGGGCTACGGGCTGATCCTGGGTCAGGACGGGGACGGGGCCCGCTGGACGGTGGTCGTGGACGACGTGTCGCTGGTGGCGGTGGCCATCGCGTCCTGGGACTGCGGCATGGAGTACGACCTCTCCCCCGAGGAGCGCACGGTGGTGGCCTCGCTGCCCGGCTGGCCGCTGGCGCTCGCGGTGGCGGCGCCCGGGGTGCCGGAGCCGCACGATCCCGCGCCGGGCCCCGACGCGCCCGAGCCGCCGCTGTGCCCGCCGGACACCTCGGCCTGGGGTCCCGCCCAGCGGCGGCTGGGGGCGGACGAGATCGCGTTGCAGTGGGCGATCTGGCGTGAGCGCATCGACGACGCCGACTTCGCGGGCCCCGAAGAGCCGCCGCGGGAGGAGGAGCCCCCGGAGGCCGCGCCCGCGCAGGCCCCGGCGCAGCCGCTGGGGGGCGTGCGCCGGGTGCTGGCCGAGGCCAGGGCCTATGTGGACGCGCCGCCGCCGCTGGGCCGGGTCCGTTCCGCCTTCGCGCCGGGCAGTGCGCGGATGCTGCGCGCCGACGGTCCCGGCTGGTCCATGGTGGCCAGGACCGACGACATCGCGTTCGTACTGCTCGACGAGGAGCCGGGCGAAGTCCTTCCGGTGGGCCGCGGCCGTGAACTGCCCGGGCTCCTCGAAGCGCTGGACCGGATGGCCGTGCGCCCCTCCTGACGCTCAGCGGCCCCGGGCGCCGGTCCTGACGAGGAGGGCCGCGGTGGCGGTGTCCTGGTCCTGATGGGCCCGCAGGGCGTCGAGTTCGGCGCGCCAGTCGGCCACCCAGAGCGTCGCCCTGCCTCCGCTGCGCACCAGTGCCAGCGCGAGCGCTCCCGCCGTCGGTGTCCCCCGCGCGCGAAGGAGCCTGGCCGACCTGAGCAGGGCGGCACGCGCGCGTGGGGAGTCGGCGCTGATGTAGTCGCCGCGGTGCGCGTCGACGGGAAACCGGGTGGGGTGGCCGTCGAGCAGGCGCAGCAGGCCGTCCCAGCGCTCCGTACGGCAGTGGCCGCGGCGGATGTCGTCGAGTGCCGTGCGCCAGGTGAGGTCGGCCGCGTCCGCGTGCAGCCCGACCCGGGTGAGCAGCGGGACGAGGCGGTCGGCGGCCCGCACCGCGGGCTGGGGCGTCTGGGCCCACCGTGACCGGACGCAGCCGTGCAGGCGGCGCAGCGCTTCGGCGCGTGCCTCTCCCGTGCCGTCCCGGGCCCGCCGGGCGAGTTCTTCGCAGAGCCGGGCAAGCGTGTCGGCGGCGGTCCGGCCCCGGAGCTGGTGGAGCCGGTCCACGGCGACGTCCCACACCGGCTCGGGGCGGTCCGCCGCCACCACGGCGGCGAGTGCGGCCGCCACCTCCTCGACCTCGTCGGTGTTCCACGCTTCGAGGGACCGGCACACGGCACGGCAGGTCTCGTCGCTGTGGCCGGGGAGCAGCGACGTCAGAAACCTGACGACGGCCGCCTCCTGGGCGGTGGAGCGCGCCGTGCCGGAACTGTGGACGAGCGCGTCGCGCACGGCGGGTTCGTCGGCCCGCTCGGACAACCGGGCGGCCACCTCGGGCCTGGCGACGGCCGGGAGGAGCGCCGTGGCGAGGGCGGCCCTGACGTCGCGGTGCTGACGTGGCGCGTCCCATGCGTCGAGGAGCGCGGCGCGGGCCGCGTCTCCGGGGATGGTTCCGAGCAGGCGTGCCGCCTCCTTGCGGCTGCCGACGGGGGTGTCGTCGGCGCGTGCGAGGGGGGCGAGCAGGCCGACGGCGTCCCGCGCGGGCAGATGGGCAAGCACCCGGCGCAGTGACCACATGGCGGCCCGTGCCTTGACGCCGCCGCCGCCCGCGTGCCGCAGCAGTGCCTCGACGGTGCCCGTGACGCGGCCGGGGGCGACGGCAGCGGGGACGGTGCCGAGCCTGGTCAGGGCCGCCGCGGCGACGGGGACGGGCGCCGCCTCGGCGAGCGCGGTCAGCGCGCCGGGGTCCTGTGTGGCCTCCGCCGCGTCGGTGCGCGCCCGTAGTGGCAGGGACTCGTCGGCCGCCACGCGCGCGTGAAGCTCGTCCCATCGCGCGCGTTGGGCGGGCAGCCACCGTCCCGGGGCTCCCGGTGGCACATGGAGTGCCCACGGGGTGGCGCGTGGCCGCAGCCGTCCCGTCGTACCGGCGGCCGCGGCGGCGATCACCCCGTCGACCAGGTCGGTCCTGCGGGTGGCGATGGTGCGCAGCACGAGCGGGACGCAGGCGAACGTGGTGTCGAGCGCGACGAGTTCGGCACAGCGCTGCTCACGGGTGCGGGCGGGCGCGGCCCAGCAGGCCGCGGCGCGGGCCGCGAGAGCGGCGTCGTCGTCGGTGACGGCGATCCTGCGGACCCGGGCGTCGAGCGCGGGCAGTTCGTGCAGCCGGGGGGCGAGCAGTTCGGCGAGGGCGACTTGGAGGTCGCCGCGGGCCGGAAGGCTCGGTTCCAGGGCGCTCCACAGGTCCCGTGCCGCGCGGGGGGACATGGCGAGCGGCCTGACAGGTCCCGTGTGCCGCGGGTCGGCGACGACCTCGGCAAGCAGGAGCGCGGCCCCGGCCGCGCGCCGGGGGTCGGGCCCTGTCGCGGACGCGGCGTGGAAGCGGCGCAGCAGGCGCTCGACGGCGGCGAAGCTGAGCCCGCCGGTGTCCCTGGCGCGGACCGTGGTGAGGGTGATCTCGCTCAGGAGGCCGGGTGGCAGGGTCGCGAGGAAGCGCGGGCCCGCCGCCGCCAGTTGGGCCAGGAAGGCGTGGCGTATCGGGTCCCTGTCGTGCCAGGCCCGTTCGCAGTCGCGTACCACGCGCGCGTACTGCGCGGGATCGCCGTCGAGTTCGGCGCAGGCGAGCAGCGCGGGCCAGGCCATCCCCCTGGTGTAGGCGTCGTGCGAGTCGGTGTGGCGGCGCAGGACGGTCTCGGCGTCGGCCAACGGCAGGGTGACGGCGAGCCGGGCGGCTCTCCGCGGATTGTCGAACCACGTCTGGGGCAGGGTGGCGGCGATGGCGGAGCGGTCCTCGCGCGAGAGGGCCGCGAAGGACGCCGGGGGAGGCACGGTGCGCCGGGACTCCCCCGGTGTCTGGGCGAGGGCGGCGCGGCGACGGCGCTGCGGCGGGAGGGCCATGAGGAGGGCGTCGGGGGCGGCGGGGCGGCACGGACGCCGGATGCTCGTCGCCGTCCTGATGTAGTGGGTCAGCTCCTCGACCTGGTCGTCGTCGGCGGCCGCGAGGGCGCGCCGGACGGCGGGCGGCAGTGGCCCGCTGGGGATACGCAGCCGGGGGCTGGCGGGCGGCGGCCCGGAGGCGCGCAGGATGCGCAGGGCGTCGTCGGGCCGCAGCAGCACGGAGCACATGGCCTGCGGGCCGAGCAGGTCGGGGACGTGTTCCAGCAGGGTCAGGGCGGCGTGCGGGTCGCGTGCGGCGACGGTGCCCGCGAGGGCTCGGCAGGTGCGCGCGAGCCGGTGTCCGGCGCCCGGTGCGCAGGCTCTGAAGCGTGCGGCGATGTGGGTGGCGACGGCCCGGGGGGCGGTGCGTGCCAGGGCGCTCAGCGCGGAGAACGGCGGGTCGAGGCGTGGCAGCCAGTCCCCGGCCGTGTCGGCGGGGCAGGCGGGGAGCAGGAGGACGGCGTCCGCGTCGCCGTGCTGCTGCCGGACGGCGGGCAGCAGGGCGGCGGCAAGCAGGGTTCTGCGGCTGAGCTTGAGCACGCGGTAGGTGTCGTGGCGTACGGCCCGGACGGGGTCCAGGGCGAGTTCCGTGAGGGCGCTGTCGGGTACGGGCAGCCGGATGGCCGCGGACAGGGCGCGTCGGCGCAGCAGGGGGTCGCGCAGGGCGCGGGTGACGGTGGCCAGATCGCGCCGGGACACGGCCATGAGCAGGGCGCGGTGGCGTTCCTCGGAGTCGCCCGCGTCGAGTGCCGTGTGCAGTTCGCGGTAGGCGTCGGGCGTGAGGGTGCGGGCGTGGCGGGCGAGGGCGGTGGTCCGCTGCGGGTAGGGCAGGGAGTCGAGGTGCGCGCCGAGCCGGTCGGCGGGCGACTGTGCGGAGGCCTCCGGTTCCCGGGGTTCTCCGGCCGGTGTCTGCGGGAATTCTTCTGGGCCCATCAGCGATCACCGTGGGATCGCGGGGCCTCCTTTCCGTTCATCATGGGCAGATCCTGCCCGGAGCGCGGGTGATCGCGCAACGGGCTTTCCGCACCGGGCGGCCCGCCGCGCGCCCCGGGCGGGCTTCGGTGCCCGTCCGGTCCCGGGGCCGCGGCGCTCCGGGACCGGACCTGGTCAGCGCCCGAGTTCCTTGCGCGATATGCGGCGCAGCCTGCGGCGCTGCCCCGAGTCGAGGGTCATGTAGGCAGCGGCGGGGACGCCGAGCACGATCAGCACCGCGGCCCACCACGGCAGCCAGATCAGCAGGATGAGCCCGACCGCCACGCCTCCCGCGGCGACCTTCGCCTTCTTCGACATGTACGTCGCCTCCTTCGCGGCTCGCGCCGCTCTCTGCTGTGAAAACGACCTCGGGTGCCGTGTGGTTCCATCCGGCGACCCTGATCCGTCCCTGAGGCCCTACCCCGGGTTTTCCCGGGGATGGGCGCAGGAGTCTCCTATGCCTCCCTCAGAGGCTCCCCGACGTGGTGCATGTGGCGCAACGCCTGGCGGTAGGAGTCGACGAGCCCCGTCTCGGTGTAGGTGATGCCGAGGTCGCGGCAGTGGGCGCGGACCAGGGGCTGGGCGAGCCTGAGGTGGGGGCGGGGCATGCTGGGGAAGAGGTGGTGTTCGACCTGGTAGTTCAGCCCGCCGAGGAACCAGTCCGTGACGAGTCCGCCGCGTATGTTGCGCGAGGTGAGGACCTGGCGGCGCAGGTGGCCCCAGGACTCGCCGTCCGGGTCGGGCATGTCCATGCCCTTGTGGTTGGGCGCGAAGGACATGCCGAGGTGGAGCCCGAAGAGCGCCTGGTGCAGCAGCAGGAACAGCACGGCCTTGCCCGGCGAGAGCGTGCCGAAGAGCAGCCAGAGATAGCCGTACGCGTGTGCGGCCAGCAGGACGCCTTCCGCGACGCGCTCGCGCGGCGACTGGCGGCGCAGGTCGCGCACGCTGCTGATCTTCAGTGCCAGCCCTTCGAGCAGGGTGAGCGGGAAGAACAGCCACGCCTGGTGGCGGGTGAGCCAGCCGCGGAAGCCGGTGCGCACCGCGGCCTGCCGCTGCGTGAACACGAGCACGTCGGCGACGACGTCCGGGTCCTTGTCGACGTGGTTGGGGTTGGCGTGGTGCCTGTTGTGCTTGTCGTTCCACCACGCGTAGCTCATGCCGAGCAGCAGGTTGCCGTGCAGGAGGCCGAGGACGCGCCCGGTGTCGCGGTTGCCGGTTATCTGCGCGTGGCCCGCGTCATGGCCGACGAAGGCGCTGCGCGCGCACAGCACGGCGAGCGGCACGGCGAGCAGCAGGGTCCACCAGGAGTCGCCGACGAGGACCATACCGGCGATGACGGCGCCGAGCAGCGCCGCGTTCACGGCGATGGTGCGGGCGTACCAGCCGGTGCGCCGCTCCAGCAGTCCCTGGCCTTTCACCGCCCGCAGCAAGGGGGCGAACTCGCTGCCGCGCGCCCCGGTGTCCTTGGTCGTGGGCGACGGTTCCGCCAGTGCGGCGGCGGCCTGGGACATGGTGGTCTCCGGTCTCTGGGAGGCGTCCTGACCTGATAGAACGTACGCAGCGTGACCGAGGGGCACCATGGCATTACCTCCCCTGTCCCGCGGAGCCGACCCCCCGGGAGGCAGGGGGGCTGACACCACCCCCGGCAGGGGGTGTGCCGGATGGCACGCCGGTCCCGAGCGCGTGGTGCAGCCCCCTGGCCCGCGGCGCGGCGGTGCGGGAGGCGAGTGTCCCTGCTCTGGTGATCCCCGTCCGCGACGCCCTGCCGGTTCTCACACGCGCGCGGATGGACGCCGGGCCCCATCCCGCGGCGGCGTTCCGGGGCGCCGCCGCGCTGCTGGCGCTACGGCTCGCGGCCGACGGGCTGCTGCTGCGAAGGACCACGACGCCTGGCGCTGTGCGCCGCTGGGAGCGCCCGAACTCGCCGCGGTGCGTGCCTCTCGGAGCTGTGGGCGATCCTGGACTGGACGACGCCGGGGCTGCTGCGCCGCCGCAAGAGCGCCCCGGGCATCGCGCCCGAGCTGCCGCCGAAGACGGAGCGCGACCTCGCGGTGGCGCTGACACCCGGGCAGGCGGGCCTGTACGTGGCGCTGGTCCGCGAGACCCTGGACGCGATCTCCGGGGCCTCCGGCTTCGCCCGCCGCGGTCTCGTCGTCAAGCTGCTGACGGGTCTCAAGCAGATCTGCAACCTTCTCCGAACTACGGTGCAGCCTGCTTGGTTTGCGCGAGAGACGAGCGAGACCGCCTTTCGCGCCAAGCCGTCCACGGCTAAGGTTTGGACGCAACGAGCCACCCACGAGGAGCCAAGACATGCCCGGTCGTCCGAGCACGCGTTGACGTTGTAGGCCCTGACCGGCCTGTCATCGCGTGCTGCCCTTGATGTTGCGGCACAGCGAGCCTTTCTCTGCCTGAACCGTCGGCGCACCTGTCACGCGCCGGGTGACGGGCCTCGTTGTCGGCAACCCAGGGGACCCTCGTGCCGTCCGCTTACTCCGCTGTATCCGATTCCGGTCGACCTGTTCCGTCAGGCCTGTGGCGGGACGCCGAATTCCGCAGACTCTGGATGGGCCAGACAGCCTCCCAACTCGGTGAACACACAAGTCTCGTGGTTCTGCCGCTCTTCGCCGTTCTGACGCTCCACGCCAGTGCCGGCCAGTTGGGCGTCCTTCGTGCGGTGGGGCAGGCGCCGATCCTGTTGCTCTCGCTCTTCGTGGGCGCGTGGGTGGACAGGTGGCGGACCCGCACGACGATGGTGCTCGCGGACACCGGCCGGGCCCTGGCCCTGGGCGCTGCCGCCGTGGCCAGCCTCCTCGGGGTGCTCGGCCTGCCGGCATTGCTCGTGACCGCCTTTGCCGTCGGGGCTCTGTCCGTGTTCTTCGACGTGGCATATCAGGCGTCTCTGGTACGACTGGTGAAGCGCGATCAATTGGTGCGGGGCAACAGTGCGCTTGAGGGCAGTCGGTCCGCGGCCCAGATCGGCGGTCCCGCCCTCGGCGGTGCGTTGGTGTCCCTGCTGTCGGCGTCGATCGCCGCCGCCTCCAGCGCGCTGTTCTTCGCGCTGTCGTTCCTGTCGATCCGGCGGATCCGGCGAACCGAATCGATCCCAGAGCGCCTGGAACGCCCACCGCGGGTCTGGCAGCGGATTCATGAGGGCCTGCGTTTCGTCGTCGGCGATACCGTGCTTCGGACCGTGTGCCTCGCCTCGGCCGCCTTCCAGTTCTCCTTCGCCGCCATGATGACCGTCTACCTCCTCTTCCTGCCGCGGGAACTGCACCTGCCGGGCACCGTCGTCGGGTTGGCGCTCGCGACAGCGGGACCTGGTGCGCTCCTGGGCTCGCTGCTGGCCGCCCGCCTGCCGAGCCGGTTCGGTTACGGCGCGGTGCTCGTGTCCGCGGCGGCGCTCGGCGACGGCGCGTTCCTGTGCGTGCCCGCGCTGCACGGCTCCTCTGCCCTGACGGTCCCCGTGCTCCTTGCGGCCAGCTTCGTGTTCGGGACGGGCGGCCAGTTGGTGAATGTCATGGTCATGGGGGTGCGGCAGGCCGTTACTCCGGACGCGATGCAGGGCCGCACGGCCGCGACGATCACGTTTATCGGCATGGGGTTGACCCCGCTCGGTTCTCTGGTCGGCGGATTCCTCACGGAGGAGTGGGGGCTACGCACCAGCCTGCTGCTGACGGCCGCGGGCATGATGTTGTCCCCGGTGGTGATGGCTTTGTCCCCGCTCGCACGCCTGGGACGGGAGCTGCCGGCCTCGCATGACGCGCCACCGACAGCCCAGGTCAGGGCGACTCCTGCGGCGTGACGACGGTGCTGGTGCGGGAAACGGCTTCCCGGAAGGTGGGAATTCCCAGGTCGGCAGCCTCCTGTTTCTGGGGCGATCTGCGCAGCGAGCTGGGCGAGCTTCTCCTCGGCGTGGGTGAGGCTGCTCTGCGGTCCTTCGACGTCGCCGAGCCGGCCTTCGCGTTCGGCTTCCAGGATCCGCTCTTGAAGGTTGTCGCGGATCTCGACCATCCGCGGCCGTTCCGTGGCGTGCACGATCAGGACGGGGCAGCGGACACAAGCATGTTCATGAGCACAATCGGTGCCATAGGCGCGCCCGCAGTCGCCCAGGGCCAGTTTGCGGCGCTCGAAGTGCCCGAGAAACTCGTCCCATTCCTCCGGCGTGACTGTGCGGTACTCCTCGACCGGCCTCAGGGCCCGGCGGCGGGCGATGAATGCCCGGTGGGCTTCGATGGCGTCCTTGGGGTAGATCGCGGCGTACCCCATCGTGGTCCCGATGTGGTCGTGACCAGCGATGACTTGCGCGATGGGGACGACAGGCCGTTGAGGATGGCGTCCGTGATGAAGATTCTGCGGAAGTCGTGCGGCTGGAACTTCAACGGCTTTCCGGTGCTGAAAAGGAACCGCTGATTGCCCTGGCCGTCCCGGGCCCTGCTTGAAAGACCGTCGGACCGCTGTGTCGAGCGCGGAACCGTGAATGTCTCCCCCAGAACCTCGAACGTCGAGCCAAGCGGGGCGGCGTTGAGCGCGTCGAGACGGGCTCGCGCCTCCTTGAGACGGCGATGGGCGACCTTGACGAGCATGGGCAGGACCGGCAGCCGGTCACGAGTGCGCAGTTCCTGAAGGAGGACGGGCGGGACGGCCGACCGCGCCTGGCCGGGCGCTCGGGAAAGTTGGAGCTGCTGGACGAACTGCTGGACAGGATCCTCGCGGAGGGCGCGGGGGTCCTGGTCTTCACCCAGTACGTGCGGATGGCGCGGCTGCTGGAGCAGCATCTGACGGCGCTGGAGGAATCCGCGCTGGACGGGAGCCAGTTGCGCGCGGGACGGCGGCTCGCGCGCGGGAGCGGTCGGCGCGGTGTCGGTGCGGCCCGGCCGGGTCACCGCGGTCGTACGGGAGCGCGGGCGGGAGGCGCACCGCTCCGAGGTGCTGCTGAGCCCGCTCGACGACGCGGACTGGGACCGCTCCCTGACGATGGCCGCGGAGCGTGCGGGCCATGTGGCGGCCCTCCTCGACCGGGACATGCCACCGCATCTGGTGGAGGACGCGCAGGCGGTGGGCGTGGACCTGCTGCCGGTGATCGGGGATCTGGAGCCTGAGTGCGGCTGCGGCTGCTGGGACCACTGCGCCCACACGGCGGCCCTGAGCTACCGGATGGCGCGCCTGCTCGACCGCGACCCGTTCGCGCTTCTGCTGATCCGCGGCAGGAGCGAGCGGGAGGTGCGCGACGGCCTGCGGGCCCGCACCGGAACACGGCCCTCCGCCCCGGACGGCGAGCGGTCCGGCCGGGAGGCGGCTCCGGCGGGGGCGGACGCGTACGCGCGTGCGTGCGAGCTGCCCGCCCCGCCGCCGCCTCCGCGACTGTCGCAGCGGCCCGCGGCGCCCCCGCCGCTCGACGACGCGGAAGACGACGCGGGAGAGGCGGCGAGGGGGCTCGACCCGGCGGCGCTGTCGTTCGTCGTCGGCCGGGCCGCCGCGGAGGCGCACCGGCTCCTGGCCGCCGCCCTCGGCCCCGGCCACCCCGACGCGCCGCCCGAAACCCCGCTGGGCGTCGGGCAGGACGCGGCACGGCTGGCCGCGGCGCTGCCGGACACCGCGCCTGCCCTCGGCAGACGTGCCGCGCTCCGGCTCGCGGAGGGCTCGGGCCGTACCGCGGGGAACTGCCGGACGCGGCGGCCGCCTGGCGGCTCGGGGGCGCCGCCGCGCTCGACGTGCTGGAGAACGCCTCGCGTCCCACGGCCGCCGTGGCCGCACGCGCGCGTACGGCGCTCGGCTCCGCGTGGGACGGGGACGAGCGCCCCGCGCTCACGGCGGACGCGAACCGCCGGACCACCGCGGACGGGACCGCCCAACTGCGGCTCGGCAGGGACGAGCGGTGGTGGCCCTTCCGCCGGGCGCACGGGAGCTGGGCGCCCGCGGGCCCACCGGAGCACGACCCGGCGGCGGCACTCGCGCGGGCGGCAGAGGGCGCATAACGCGCGTGGCGGGGCGTCGGCGGCCGTCCGCCGCCCCGCCACGGGGACGCCGGGTCAGTCCCGGGCGGCCAGCAGGTGGTCCATCGCCAACTGGTCGAGGCGCTCGAACGCCATGCCGCGCTCGGCGGCGGCGTCCGCGTCGAACTCCTCGTAGGCGCCGCGGTCCGCGAGCAGCCCGGCGAGGCCGTCCTCCGCGGTGGTCCGCGCCAGCTCGTCCAGCCTCGACGCGCGCAGCGCCTCCTGGACCTCGGGGTCGGCGCGGAAGGCGGCGGCGCGCTCCTTGAGGATGAGGTAGTTGCGCATGCACCCGGCGGCGGACGCCCACACGCCCGCGATGTCCTCGGTACGCGGCGGCTTGAAGTCGAAGTGCCGCGGGCCCTCGTAGCCGCCCCGCTCCAGCAGGTCCACGAGCCAGAACGCGGCGCGCAGGTCCCCGTTGCCGAAGCGCAGGTCCTGGTCGTACTTGATGCCGCTCTGGCCGTTGAGGTCGAGGTGGAACAGCTTGCCCGCCCACAGGGCCTGGGCGATGCCGTGCGGGAAGTTGAGGCCCGCCATCTGCTCGTGGCCGACCTCGGGGTTCACGCCGTACAGCTCGGGGCGCTCAAGGCGCTCGATGAAGGCGAGCGCGTGCCCGATCGTCGGCAGCAGGATGTCGCCGCGCGGCTCGTTGGGCTTGGGCTCGATCGCGAAGCGCAGGTCGTAGCCCTGCGACGTCACGTACTCGCCGAGCAGGTCGAACGCCTCCTTCATGCGGTCGAGGGCGTCGCGCACGTCCTTGGCGCCGCCGGACTCGGCGCCCTCCCGGCCGCCCCAGGCGACGTACGTGGTGGCGCCGAGTTCCACCGCGAGGTCGATGTTGCGGATGGTCTTGCGGAGCGCGAAGCGCCGCACGTCACGGTCGTTGGCGGTGAACCCGCCGTCCTTGAAGACGGGGTGCGTGAACAGGTTCGTGGTGGCCATGGGCACCTTCATGCCGGTGGCGTCGAGGGCCTCGCGGAAGCGCTTGACGTGGTTCTCCCGCTCGGCGTCCATCGAGCCGAAGGGGATCAGGTCGTCGTCGTGGAACGTGACGCCGTAGGCGCCGAGTTCCGACAGCCGCTTGACCGACTCGACGGGGTCGAGCGCCGGCCTGCTGGCGTCGCCGAAGGGGTCGCGGCCCTGCCAGCCGACGGTCCACAGACCGAAGGTGAACCTGTCCGCGGGGGTGGGCTGATAACTCATGACACGGCTCCTCGCTCGCTGCGCTATTTCGTCATGGCACTTTACAAATTAGTATGCACACGCAGCGCTGGGAAGAGTCGACAGCGGAACGGGCGCATCGGCCCGTTCCCCGGCCGCCGGGCCGGACAGGAGCAGCAGGGACGGAGTGCCGATGTCAGCAGCCGAGGGACCGCTCGTCGTCGGGGTGGACACCTCCACCCAGTCCACGAAGGCACTGGTCGTCGACGCCGCCACCGGCAGGGTGGTCGCGCAGGGCCAGGCGCCCCACACCGTCACCACGGGGGCGGGCCGGGAAAGCGATCCCGAGCAGTGGTGGACGGCGCTCGGGGAGGCCCTGCGCCAGTGCGGGACGGCCGCGGGGCAGGCGGCAGCGGTCGCCGTGGGCGGTCAGCAGCACGGCCTGGTCACCCTGGACGGCGGCGGCAGGCCCGTCAGGCCCGCGCTGCTCTGGAACGACGTGCGCTCGGCGCCCCAGGCCGAACGGCTCATCGAGGCCCTGGGCGGGCCCGAGGCGTGGGCGCGGCGGTTCGGCAGCGTCCCGGGGCCCTCCTTCACCGTCACCAAGTGGGCCTGGCTGGCGGAGCACGAGCCGGAGGCGGCCCGGGCGACCGCGGCCGTCCGCCTCCCCCACGACTATCTGACCGAGCGGCTCACCGGCGAGGGCACCACCGACCGCGGGGACGCGTCGGGCACCGGCTGGTGGGCGACCGAGACCGAGTCGTACGACGAGGCGATGCTCGACCGGGTGGGCCTCGACGCCGCGCTGCTGCCGAGGGTGGTCGGCCCGGGCGAGGTCGCGGGCACGGTGCGGGCGGACGGCGAGCTGCCGTTCGCGAAGGGCACACTGGTCGCGCCCGGGACCGGTGACAACGCCGCCGCGGCCCTGGGCCTCGGGCTGACGCCTGGCACCCCGGTCCTCAGCCTGGGCACCTCGGGCACGGTCTACGCGGTCTCCCGCAGGCGCCCCGCCGACCCGACGGGGATCGTGGCGGGCTTCGCGGACGCCAGGGGCGACTGGCTGCCGCTGGCCTGCACGCTCAACTGCACGCTGGCCGTCGACCGGATCGCCGCCCTCCTCGGCCGCGACCGCGAGGCGGTGGAGCAGGGCGGCGCCGCCACGCTGCTGCCGTATCTCGACGGGGAGCGCACACCCGCGCTGCCCGGCGCGTCCGGCCTGGTGCACGGGCTGCGCCACGACACCACGGCGGGGCAGCTCCTCCAGGCCGCGTACGACGGCGCGGTGCACGCGCTGCTGAGCGCCCTCGACTCGGTGCTTGACGCGGACGCCGACCGCTCCACTCCCCTGCTGCTGATCGGCGGGGGCGCCCGTGGCCGGGCCTGGCAGCAGACGGTGCTACGGCTCTCCGGCAGGCCGGTGCGCGTGCCTGAGGCCAAGGAGCTGGTGGCCCTGGGCGCCGCGGCGCAGGCCGCGGGGGTGCTCACGGGCGAGGACGCGGGGGCCGTGGCACGCCGCTGGGGCACGGCCGAGGGGCCGCTGCTCGACGCGGTGGCGCGGGACGGTGCGGCCATGGAGCGGATCTCCGGCGTGCTCAAGGACGCGGGGGGCCTGCTGGGCCGGACCCCGGGCGCCCGGTGACCGCGCGGTCCGCGGCGCCGCGCGGCGGGCGGACGGGCCGATGAGCGAGCCTCTGCCCGCCAGGCGGACCGGCACCCCCGACACCCAGCAGGGCATGCGGCGGCGCAACCTCTCCCGGGTGATGCACACCATCGCCGCCGACGGGCCGATGTCACGGGCCGCCGCGGCCTCGCGCATCGGGCTGACCAGGGCGGCGGTCTCCACGCTCGTGGACGAGCTGGTCAGGGCCGGGCTGCTGCGGGAACTCGGCCCCGAGCGCCCCGGCCGTGTGGGGCGTCCCGGTTCGGCGCTGGCGGTGAGCGAGCGCGGGCCCGCCGGTGTCGGCGCCGAGATCGGCGTCGACCACCTCGCGGTCTGCGTGGTGGACCTGCGCGGCGAGGTGCGGGCCAGGGCCGAGCGCCGGGTCCGCAACCGGGGCCGGGCCCCGGAGCCGGTGACGGCGGATCTGAACGCGCTGGTACGGCGGGCGGTGGCGGAGGCGGAGGGCGGGGGCCTGCGGCCGGCCGGGCTCACCGTCGCGGTACCAGGTCTTGTGGCCCGCGACAACCGCACCGTGGTCAGGGCGCCCAACCTGGACTGGCACGGCCGCGACCTCGTGGCGCTGCTGGGCGGTGCCCTGCCGGTGACGGTGGAGAACGAGGCCAATCTCGGCGCGCTCGCCGAACTCTGGCTCGGGGACGCGGAACCCGGTGACTTCGTCCATGTGTCCGCGGAGATCGGCATCGGCGCCGCGGTGGTGGTCGACGGGCGGCTGCTGCGCGGCGAACGCGGCTTCGCGGGTGAGTTCGGCCATGTGCCGGTGCACCCGGAGGGGCCGCCCTGCGGCTGCGGCGGACACGGCTGCCTCGAACAGTACGCGGGCGAGGAGGCGGTGCTGCGGGCGGCCGGTATCGGCCGGGGCGAGGGCGGGGTGGAGCTGCTGGCGGAGCGGGCCGGCGCGGGCGAGAGCGCGGCGGTGGCGGCGCTGCGCGGGGCGGGGACCGCGATGGGGGTGGCGCTGGCCGGGACGGTCAACCTGCTCGACCCCCGGTCGGTGGTCCTCGGCGGGGCGCTCTCCCGCCTGGCCCCCTGGCTGCTGCCCGCCCTTGAGGAGGAGCTGGAGCGGCGGGTGGCGAGCCCGGCGCGTGGCATCGAGGTCTCCCGGCTGGGCCCGGAGGGACCGCTGCTCGGCGCGGCGCACTCGGTGGTTCGGGCGGTGCTCGACGACCCGGCGGCGGTGTACGCCGACGTCTGACTTCCACTCATACCCCCGTACGGGTGACGAAGTTATCCACATCGGCTCCGTTGTCCCCAGATCCTCCCGGGGCTCTTCCGGCTCGACCGTCTCGCCTCGTACCGTGGTCGGCGTGGGGATGTCCGCCGGGCCGACACCGGCGGGACACCGTCCCCGCGGGAACGGGGGATCACCATGCCGGGACACAGCAGTGCCAGCTTGCGCGCGAGAGCCGGGACGAGCGCGGCGTACGGACCGCGGCCGAGGGCCTTCGCCGCTGCCCTGACCGCCGAGGGGCCCGTGGGCGCACGGGAGAGACCCGTGCGCCGGATCGCCCCGGCGTGCGGAGGGGCGAAGTGACGGGTGACCCGCGGGTCCTGACCGTGCGTCCGGGGCCCGAAGACTACGCGTGGACGTTCGGCGGAGCCCCGCCGGTCGCCCGCGTCGAACCGGGCACGGTTCTCGACCTCTTCACGGAGGACTGCTTCGCGGGCCGGGTCCGCTCCGAGCGGGATCTCGTGTCCCAGGTCTGCGAGTTCCCCTTCCTCAATCCCCAGACGGGCCCTTTCCACATCGTGGGAGCGGAGCCGGGCGACACGGTGGCGGTGCACTTCGTCTCCGTCGAACCGGCCCGCGACTGGGCGGCGAGCACCACGGTGCCGCTGTTCGGCGCCCTGACCTCCACCCACACCACGGCCTCGCTCCAGCCCGCGCTGCCGGAGGCCGTGTGGATCTGGCAGCTCGACAGGGACCGGCGCACCGCCAGGTTCACGGCGAGAGAGGGCGACTTCGAGGCGGAGCTTCCCCTGGACCCGATGCACGGGACCATCGGCGTGGCACCGGCCAACCTCGAAGTCCGCTCGGCGCTGGTGCCCGACGCGCACGGCGGCAACATGGACACACCCGAGATGCGGGCCCATGTCACCTGCTACCTGGGGGTGAACGTACCGGGGGCGCTGCTGAGCCTCGGCGACGGGCACGCCAGGCAGGGCGAGGGCGAGACCTGCGGGGTGGCGGTCGAGTGCGCCATGCACACGGTCGTCATCGTGGAGCTGCTCAAGGGCGTCACCACGCCCTGGCCGCGCATCGAGTCCGACACCCACATCATCTCCACCGGGTCGGCCCGGCCGCTGGAGGACGCCTTCCGCATCTCCCAACTCGACCTGGTGCAGTGGCTGGTGCGTGACTACGGCTTCGGTGAGCTGGACGCCTACCAGTTCGCGACCCAGGCCGTCGAATCACCCTTGGCCAACGTCTGCGACACGAACTACACGTGCGTGGCCAAGCTCCGCAAGGAGTGGCTCCCCTCGCGGGAGACTCACCGCGGGCTGCACACAAGACTGCGGGAGGTGGCCAGGACCCTGTCCCCGTGATCCTCCCGCTCCATCGACCTCTTTCGAACAGTGCGCTGTATACCCCCCACCGAGAGGCAGATCAGCAATGGAACGTGACAGATCCCTCCACCTCCCCAGCCGCCGCACCATACTGCGCGGCGCGGCCCTGGCGGCCGTGTCCGGAGCGGCGCTCGCCGGAACCCGGGCGTCCGCCCAGGCCGCGGCGGTCGACTACCCGGGGGCGGAGTCCGCCCCGGCCAGTACGTCCAACTACACGGCGTCCAACAGGCCGACCAGCTACCCGATCGACTACGTCGTCATCCACGTCACGCAGGAGACCTACGCGGACACGCTGGCGCTCTTCAAGGACCCGGCGCACGCGGCGGCCGCCCACTACGTGGTGCGGTCCAACGACGGGCACATCGCGCAGTGCGTCCGCGAGCACGACGTGGCCTGGCACGCGGGCAACTGGGACTACAACACCCGCAGCATCGGCATCGAGCACGAGGGCTGGATCGACCAGCCCGAGTACTTCACGGACGTGATGTACGAGCAGTCGGCGCGCCTGACGGCCGCGGTCTGCGCGAAGTACGGCATCCCCATCGACCGCAACCACATCCTGGGCCACAGCGAGGTACCGGGCGCGGACCACACCGACCCGGGAGAGTACTGGGACTGGGCCCGCTATATAGCGCTGGTCAACCAAGCCTGATCCCCCGCGGGTCCGCCCGCGGCGAGGCACACGCGTCCGTGGGCGGCGGTCGGACCGCCGCCCAGGGGCGCGGCCGCGGGACGCAGGCGGTGGGTCAGGGGTGCAGATGGCTCACGATCTCCGCCGTGGCGGACAGGCCCTCGTGGATGGTCGGCGCCATCCGGCTTCCGGCGAGGGTGAAGCCCAGCAGCACACAGACGACGGCGTGCGACGTCTTCAGCGCGCCGTTGCGCAGGAACACGACCGCAAGGATCAGCAGGAACAACACCGCGGAGATGGAAATCGCCATCGTCACCCTCCAGAGCCACGCAGGTACCGCGCGTATCGGCGGCAAGTGTGGCGCAGCGGGGACCCGGCGACGGCGAGCCGCGCGTACTCCGAACGTGTGTTGACTGCGGGTGACGGTGTGGCTGTCGCCCCCGGTGGCGGCCGGGGGCGACAGCGGCTCAGTCGCCGCCGTGGGCGTCGAGGAACGCCTCAAGACCGGCGAGGTCGTCCGTGTTGAGCAAGTCGACCCCGGCGGTGAGGAGTTCGCCCCACAAGGCGTCGCGGGCCGGGCCCGGGGTGTCGGGGGTCTCCCAGAAGCGGACCCGCTGACCGTTGTCATGGGCGGTGGTGACGATGTCGTTCAGCCTGTCGCTTTCTGCGGAGGGGAAGTCGCCCGTGCCGCGCCAGGTGAAGAGGGTCGACCAGTTGTCGCTGATGAGGGGGATGAAGGAGGCGAGTGCGCCGCTGCCGAGGTCGTCGAGGCGGCCGTCGTAGAAGGCGTACCGCCGCTCCTGTTCCTCCATCGGGGCACGTGCCGCGCGGTCCCCGGAGATGACGGGGGTGACGGCGCGGACGGTCACCGTGCCGGCCGTGTACTCGGTGAGCATCTGGCGGTAGGGCCGCAGCCGCCGGTCGAGTGCGCGGTAGGCGGCGGCGCCGTCCGTCTTGATGTCGATGAGGAGTTCGAGGGAGGTGTGCCAGCCCTGGTAGACGGAGCCGCCGTTCGCCCGGACGCGGGCGAGCAGGGGGTCGAGGTACAGGGATTCGAGGGTGCGTGAGGGGTCGAGGTCCGCG
The DNA here is from genome assembly GCF_044457285.1 of Streptomyces sp. NPDC050560. NCBI lineage: Bacteria > Bacillati > Actinomycetota > Actinomycetes > Kitasatosporales > Streptomycetaceae > Streptomyces > Streptomyces sp. NPDC050560. The sequence goes on along the minus strand of NZ_JBITGT010000003.1, from coordinate 307,672 downwards.
AGGTCGTGCGCGACGAGCAGTTCTCCGTCGACGAGGTAGATGTCGGCCTCGACACTGCCGAAGCGGTGGTCGAGGGCGTCGAGGAGGGGGCGGGGGTGGTCGTAGTCGTTGTGCGCATGGGCGTGGGTCAGCGGGCGCAGGCCGCGCCGCCGGTGGGGGGACTGCGCCGAGGCGGTGGGGATCGCGAATCCGGCGCAGGCGAGTGCGGCGCCGAAGACGGTGAGGGCGCTTCGGCGGGTGGTGAGGGCCATGCTCTGCCTCCCGGGAGTGCCGTACGGGACCTCAGTGAGTATGAGGTGCCGGGACGTCAGGAGGCGCCGTTCCGGGGCGAGTTGGCGAGATGGACATCGGTCGTTCACTCCCCCGCGCCGGTCCGGGGGCCGGTCAGGGCATGGTGAGGCCGGTCAGCGCGGCGAGCCGGTCGAGGTGGCGGTCGGCGCTGCCGAGGGCGAGGGTGTCGGCCCTGGCGCGCTTCAGATAGAGGTGGAGGGGGTGTTCCCAGGTCATGCCGGTGCCGCCGTGCAGTTGCAGGGCCTCCTCGGCCGCGTGGACGGCGGTGGCGGAGCAGTGGGACTTGGCGAGCGCCACGGCAAGTGCGGTCTCGTCGTCCGGGGCGGCGGTGGCGGTGGCGAGGGCGTCCGCAGCGTTGCGGGCGGCGGCGCGGCTGTGCACGGTGTCGAGCCAGACGTGCGCGAGGCGGTGTTTGAGCGCCTGGAAGGAGCCGAGGGGCCGGTTGAACTGGTGGCGCTCGCGGGTGTGGCGGACGGTCTCGGCCAGGCACCACTCGGCGAGACCGAGCTGTTCCGAGGCGAGGAGCCCCGCCCCCGCGCTCAGCCCCCGGTCGAGGGCCGCCGCGGCGGGGGACGTAGCCGCGTCCCCCGGGGTGTCCGCGGCCGGGGTGTGCGGTGCGACGAGGCGGGCGGGGGCGGCGTCGAGGGCGACGTCGGCGAGGGGGCGGGTGACGTCCAGTGAGGTACGGGGTGTGAGGGTGGCCGCGGCGGCGTCCACCGCCCACAGGCCGGTGCGGGTGGGGACGAGCAGGTGGTCGGCCGCGTGGGCGCCGGCGACGGAGGTGACCCGGCCGTGGAGGCGGCCGCCGCGCTCCTCGACGGTGGTGGCGGGCGGGGAGCCCGGCCCGGCGGTGAAGGGCACGGCGAGCACGGCGACGGTGGCGCCTGCGGCCAGGGTCCGCAGCAGTTCCTCGGCGGTGGAGTCCGGCCCGCCCGATGAGTGGCCGGGACCGGTGGCCGGGGTGTCGGGACAGCAGAGGCAGGAGAGGAGGGTTTCCGTGGCGATGACCGCGCTGGTGAGGAAGGGCACGGGGGCGAGGGAGCGGCCCAGTTCCTCCAGGGCCACGGCGGCTTCGCGGTGGGTGGCGCCCTGGCCGCCGAGGCGCTCCGGCACGAGGAGCCCGGCGAGGTCCATGCCCTCGGCCAGGGCGGCCCACAGGTCGCGGTCGTACGGGCGGCCGTCCTCGGCGTGGGCCAGGACCCGGGACGGGCCGCCGTGGTCGCCGAGCAGCCCGCGGACGGCGGAGCGCAGGGCCTCTTCCTCGTCGGAGTAGAGCAGGTCGGGTGCGGTGCTCATCGGGCGAGGTCCTTCCAGGCGACGTCCTTGTCGGTACGGGGTTCCGCGGGGAGCTGGAGGACGCGTTCCGCGACGATGTTCAGCAGGACCTCGCTGGTGCCGCCCTCGATGCTGTTGCCCTTGGCGCGCAGATAGCGGTATCCGGCGTCGCGGCCGGTGAAGTCGACGAGTTCGGGCCTGCGCATCGTCCAGTCGTCGTAGTGCAGGCCCTCCTCGCCGAGGAGGTCGAGTTCGAGGGAGCTGATCTGCTGGTTGAGGCGGGCGAAGGTGAGCTTCATCGCGGAGCCCTCGGGCCCGGGGCGTCCCGCGGCGAGCTGTTGGCGCAGCCGCCGGGCGGAGAGCCGGGCGATCTCGGCGTCGGCCCAGAGGGCCAGCAGCCTGCGGTGCAGTCCGTGGGTGCGCAGGTCGGGCCGCTCGCGCCAGGTGCAGGCGACGGGTTCGATCATGCCGCCCTCGCGGGGCAGGGGCAGTCCTCCGATAGAGACGCGCTCGTTCATGAGGGTGGTGCGCGCGACGTTCCAGCCGTCGCCGACGGCGCCGATCCGGTGGGCGTCCGGGATGCGGACACCGGTCAGGAAGACCTCGTTGAACTCGGCCTCGCCGGTGATCTGGCGCAGGGGCCGCACCTCGACCCCCGGGTCGCTCATGTCGCAGACGAAGTAGCTGATGCCGCGGTGTTTGGGCACGTCGGGGTCGGTGCGGGCGATGAGGATCGCCCAGCGGGCCAGATGGGCGCTCGACGTCCACACCTTCTGCCCGTCCACGGTCCACTCGTCGCCGTCGCGCACGGCCCGGGTGGCGAGGGCCGCGAGGTCGGAGCCCGCGCCCGGTTCGCTGAAGAGCTGGCACCACACCTCCTCGCCGGTCCACAGGGGGCGCAGGAAGCGCTCCTGCTGCTCGGGGGTGCCGTGGGCGAGGAGGGTGGGGGCGGCCATGCCGAGCCCGATGCCGATCCTGCGCGGGTCGTTGTCGGGGGCGGCAGCGGCGGCGAGTTCGGTGTCGACGACGGACTGGAGTTCGCGGGGCGCGCCGAGGCCGCCGAGCCCTTCGGGGCAGTGCACCCAGGCGAGGCCCGCGTCGAAGCGGGCGCGCAGGAAGTCGAGCCGGGGCGTGGTGGCGGGCGGGCTGGTCTCCAGGAGCCGCCGGGTGCGGCGGCGCAGGTCGGCGGCGTCGGTCATGCGGTGCCTTCTTCCACGGTGGTGTCGCGGGTCGTGCGGCGGTCAGGCGGCGTCGGGGACGACGACGAGCCGCCCGGTGGTGGTGCCGTCGGCGACGCGCTGGACGGCGTCGGCGGCGTCGGCGAGGGGCACGCGCTCGGAGACGTAGGGGTCGATGGCGCCGCGGTCGGCGAGTTCGGTGAGCCTGCGGTGGCAGTCGGCGACCGCGGCGGGGTCCTTGGTGGCGTACAGGCCCCAGTGGAGGCCGAGGATGGAGTAGTTCTTCACCAGGGCGTGGTTGAGGGCGGGCGCGGGGACGGTGCCCCCGGCGAAGCCGACGACCACGATCCGGCCCTCGAAGGCGACACAGCGGGCGGACTGGGTGTAGGCGTCGCCGCCGACCGGGTCGAAGACGACATCCGCTCCCCTGCCCCCGGTGGCCTCCCTGACGGCGGCGACGATGTCGTCGCGGTGCCGGTCGAGGACGACGTCGCAGCCGAGGGCGCGGGCCGCGTCGGCCTTGGCGCTGCCGCCGACGACGCCGATGACCCGGGCGCCCGCCGCCCTGCCGAGCTGGACGGCGGCGCTGCCGACGCCGCCCGCCGCGGCGTGCACGAGCAGGGTCTCGCCTGCCTGGAGCCGGGCCCTGCGGTGCAGTGCGAACCATCCCGTCTGGTAGCCGATGAGCAGGGCGGCGGCCGAGGCGTCGCCGAGGCTGTCGGGGGCGGGCAGCAGGCCCGCCGCGTCGGCGAGGGCGTGGGTGGCGAAGCCGCCGTGGGGCAGGGCGGCGGTGGTGATGACGCGGCGGCCGTCGTCGGTGGTCCCGCAGATCTCCACACCGGGTGTGAAGGGCAGTGGCGGGCGCACCTGGTACTGGCCGCGGCAGAGCAGGGCGTCGGGGAAGTTGACGGCGGCGGCGCGCACGGTCAGCAGGACCTGGCCTGCGGCGGGCTCGGGGCGCGGGGCCTCCTCCAGCGTCATCACGCGGCCGGGTTCGCCGTTCTCATGTACTCGCCATGCCCGCACGGGACGCCTCCAGGGTTGTTTCGCGGCTCCGGAACCATCCGCATACTAAGCGGTCGCTTGCCTGTGGGGAACCACCCGCCCGTGGTCCGCCCGGGTCACCGCGGCCGGTCGGCAAGACGGCGGGGGCGCTCAGCGCGGGCGGAGGCTGGAGCGGCGTACGACCAGCTCGGGCTGGAGGACGACATGGCGGTGGGCGTGGTCGCCCTCGCCAGGCTCCGTCTCCTCAAGGAGGAGTTCAGCGGCGAGACCGCCCATGGTGACGGCGGGCTGGCGCACCGAGGTGAGGGGCACGGCGGCCGCGGCGGCGAACTCGATGTCGTCGTAGCCGACGATGGCGACCTCGTCTGGCACCGAGACCCCGGCGGCGAAGAGCGCCTGGAGCACCCCGAGGGCGAGGAGGTCGTTGGCGCAGAAGACAGCGGTGGGCCGGTCGGCGAGGCCCAGCAGCCGGGCGCCCGCGTCCCGGCCCGCGGCGACGTCGAGGCGTTCTGTGGGCAGTTCGCGCAGCGCGTCCGCGGGCAGTCCGGCCTCGGCGAGGGCGTTCAGGGCGCCCGCCCTGCGGTCCCTGACCTGGTGGAGCCCCACGGGCCCGCTGACGTATGCGATCTTGCGGTGTCCGGCGTCGACGAGGTGGCGCACCGCGAGCAGCCCGCCCGCGACGTCGTCGACGGAGACGGAGCACTCCGTGGTGCCCTCGGCGACCCGGTCCACGAGGACGAAGGGGATGTGGTGGCGGCGGAACGCGTCGATGTTGCGGCCGGTCGTGTCGGCGGGGGTGAGCAGCACGCCGCGGACCCGCTGCTCGGCGAAGAGGGAGAGGTAGTCGGCCTCGTCGGCGGTGTTCTGGGCGCTGTTGCAGACCATCACGCCGAGCCCGGCGTCGCGTGCGGTGCGCTCGGCGCCGCGGGCCACGTCGACGAAGAAGGGGTTGCCCATGTCGAGGACGAGGAGGGCCACGATGCGGCTCTGCCCGGCGCGCAACTGCCGCGCCGACTCGCTGCGCACATAGCCGAGGCGGTCGATGGCGGCCTTGACCCTGCGGCGGGTCCGCTCCGACACCACGTCGGGCCGGTTGATCACATTGGAGACGGTGCCGACCGACACCCCCGCGTCCCGGGCCACGTCCTTGATGCCGACCATGGTTTTCCTGTGCTCCGTCCTGCCGTGCCGGGTGCCGAGTGTGACAGCGTATGCGCGTTCGCCCGCACGGGCGCGCTCCCGGGCGTTCCGGGCGGCGCGGACGCCCTTGGGGCGGCTCGGGCCCAGCTCGGACGACGCGTAGTCTTCATACGTCCGATGATCGATGAGGAGGATCGATGCGTGTCGCCCTGTTCCTGACATGTGTCAACGACACGCTCTACCCGGATACCGGCCGTGCCGTCGTCGCGCTGCTGTCCCGGCTCGGCGTCGACGTCGACTTCCCGATGGCGCAGACCTGTTGCGGCCAGGCCCACTACAACACCGGCTACCGGCACGAGGCGGAGCCGCTCGCCGAGCACTACGCCGAGGTGTTCGGCGGCTACGACGCCATCGTGACGCCCTCGGGTTCCTGCGCGGCGATGGTGCGCGAGCTGTATCCCCGGATGGGGCAGCGCGCACGCGCGGAGGGCAGGGGCGACACCCTGGCCGCGACGCTGGCACCGGTGGTGCCGAAGACGTACGAGCTGACGGAGTTCCTGGTCGACGTGCTGGAAGTGACGGACGTCGGGGCCTACTTCCCGCACCGGGTGACCTATCATCCGACCTGTCACGGGCTGCGTTCGCTGCGCCTCGGCGACCGGCCGCGGCGGCTGCTCGAAGCGGTGGCGGGTCTCGACCTGGTGGAGCTGCCGGGCGCGGAGGAGTGCTGCGGTTTCGGCGGCACGTTCGCGGTGAAGAACGCCGACGTGTCCGCGGCCATGGGCCGCGACAAGGTCCGCAACGCGCAGTCCACGGGCGCCGACGTGCTCTGCGCCGCCGACAACTCCTGTCTGATGCACATCGGGGGCACCATGACGCGGCTGCGGACGTCCGTGCGTCCTGTGCACATCGCCGAGATCCTGGCCAGCACATCCGAGGAGCCCCTGGTATGAGCGGCACATTCGTGGGCATGCCCGCGTTCCCCGAGGCGGCCAGGGCCGCGGTCGCCGATCCGACCTTGCAGGGGAACCTGCGCCACGCCACGCACATCATCCGCCGCAAGCGCGCCGCGGCGGTCGCGGAGCTGGACGACTGGGCGGAGCTGCGGGAGGCGGGCCGGCAGATCAAGGACCACACGATGCGCCATCTGGAGCGCTACCTGCTCCAGTTGGAGGAGAACGTCACCGCGGCGGGCGGCACCGTGCACTGGGCGCGTGACGCCGCGGAGGCCAACCGCATCGTGGCGCGCCTGGTGAAGGAGACGGGCGAGAGCGACGTCGTCAAGGTCAAGTCGATGGCGACCCAGGAGACGGGGCTCAACGAGGCGCTGCTCGACGAGGGCATCCACGTCTACGAGACGGACCTGGCGGAGCTGATCGTGCAGTTGGGCGACGACCGCCCCTCACACATCCTGGTCCCCGCGATCCACCGCAACCGCTCCGAGATCCGGGAGATCTTCACCACCGAGATGGCGCGGTTCGGCCGCCCCGCGCCCGAGGGGCTCAGCGACGCGCCCGCGGATCTCGCGGAGGCGGCGCGGCTGCACCTGCGGGAGAAGTTCCTCCGGGCCAAGGTCGGGATCTCGGGCGCCAACTTCATGGTGGCCGAGACCGGCACCCTCGCGGTGTTCGAGTCCGAGGGCAACGGGCGGATATGCCTCACACTGCCGGAGACGCTGATCTCCGTCGTCGGCGTCGAGAAGGTGGTGCCCACCTGGCGGGACATGGAGGTGTTCCTCCAGACGCTGCCGCGCTCCTCGACGGCCGAGCGCATGAACCCGTACACCTCGACGTGGACGGGCACAAGCGCCGCGCACAACGCGGACGGCCCGAAGACCTTCCACCTGGTGCTGCTCGACAACGGCCGCACCGACACCCTCGCCGACCCCGTCGGCCGCCAGGCGCTGCGCTGCATCCGCTGCTCCGCGTGCCTCAACGTCTGCCCGGTGTACGAGCGCGCGGGCGGCCACGCCTACGGCTCCGTGTACCCGGGGCCGATCGGCGCGATCCTCTCGCCGCAGTTGCGGGGCACCGCGAGCACCATCGACGCGACGCTGCCGTACGCGTCCTCGCTGTGCGGCGCCTGTTACGACGTGTGCCCGGTCGCGATCAACATCCCCGAGGTCCTCGTCCACCTCAGGGAGCGGGTGGTGCAGGGCGGTCCCGTGGTACGGCAGGGCACCAAGGTGACGCTCAAGCCCGCCCGCGGGCACGCGGCCGAGCGCGCCGCGATGCGCGGCGCCCGCTGGGCGTTCTCGCACCCGGGCGCCCTGGGTACGGCGCAGCGGCTCGCCTCGCGCACCCGCAGGCTGCATCCGCGCAGGCTGCCGGGGCCCGGCAGCGCCTGGTCGGCGAGCCGGGACCTGCCGAAGGTGCCCGCGGAGCCGTTCCGCGACTGGTGGCAGCGCACCCGCGCCGAGCGAAGGGACCCCCGATGAGCAGCAGGGACGTGATCCTGAACCGGATCAGGCGCGCCGTCGCCGACCTTCCCGAGGACGACACGCCGTACGAGCGGGCGATCGACCGCGGCTACCGGCGGCGGCACGGCGACCTCTCCCCCGCGGGAGCGGTGGACCTGCTGGAGCGGAACCTCGTCGACTACCGCGCCCTCGTGCACCGCGCCACGGCCGCGGAGCTGCCCGCGGTGCTGGCGCGCCTGCTCGGGAAGCGCGGGGCCCGCACCGTGGTGGTCCCGGCCGGGCTGCCGCCAAAGTGGCTGGCGGCGGCCGAGGTGGAGGCGGTGCCCGACGACGTGTCCCACACCCCCGAGCGCCTTGACGCGGTCGACAGCGTCGTCACGGGGTGCGCGGTGGCCGTCGCGGAGACCGGCACCCTCGTCCTGGACGGCGGGCCCGACCAGGGGCGCCGCCGGATCTCCCTGGTCCCGGACCACCACATCTGCGTGGTGCGCGTCCCTGACCAGGTGGTCCAGGGGGTTCCGGAGGCGCTGGACCGCCTCGACCCAGTGCGCCCCCTGACCTGGATCTCGGGTCCCTCGGCGACGAGCGACATCGAACTCGACCGGGTGGAGGGGGTGCACGGCCCCAGGACCCTGGAGGTGGTGCTGGTGGGCGAGGGCTGAACGGCATGCGACGGGCGCGCCGCCGGGGCGGGTGTAACCTTTCATGTGCGCCTGAGGGGTTAGGAGGACCGCGGTGGTGACCGATTCCGCGCAGGAGGACGCGCTGCTCGAACTGCTCAACACCACGCCCGTGGTCGACGGCGCCCCGGTGGACCGCCTCGCGGACGCCGCGGCGGGGCGCGCGTGGCTGCGCGAGCGCGACGGCAGAGGCAGCGAGGCGGAGCGGCGCGCCGTCCGCGAGGTGCGCGACCTGCTCCAGCAGGTCGTGCGCGGACAGCGCACCCCGCGGGCGCTCGCGCCGGCGCTCGACGGGGTGAGCTGGCGCCCGTCCGTCCGCGACCAGGGCCTCGACTGGCTCCTCGACGCCCCGGCGGAGCGGCGGTACGGGGCGCGGATGGTGCTCACCTGGTTCCAACTGCACGGGACGAGGCCCGGCAGGCTGCGGCCGTGCGCCAACGACGAGTGCCTGCTGTTCCTGCTGGACCGCAGCAAGGCCAACACCGCCCGCTGGTGCTCGATGGCGGCGTGCGGCAACCGCATGAAGGCCCGCCGCCACCACCAGCGCACCCGCTCCGCCACGGCGGGCTGACACCGGCCGCGCGCCCGTTCGCGCCCGTTCGCGCCGCTTCAGTCGACCAGGTCGACCCGGAACGTCAGCAGGTTGGTGCCGAACGCCCTGACGGCCGCGCTGTTGAAGCTGGGGAGTTCCTTCAGCCTGGCGAGCGCGTCGTCCTCGGGGAGCGGGTGCGCGGTGCCGGAGTGCCAGTGCCCGCCGACCCTGACCCGGACCCGCGGATCGGCCTGGATGTTCTGCACGTACTGGGCCTTGTCGCCGTACTCGGAGACGAACCAGAACGCGTCGCCGACGCGGCGCCCGCCGATGGGGGTGCGGCGCGGACGGCCGGAGACGCGCCCGGTCGTCTCCAGTAGGATCTGCCCGGGCATCCGGCGCGCCAACGGGTTGGCCACCCTCCGCTGGAAGGTCGTGACGATCCGGAATCTGAGGTCGTTCTGGCGCGGCATGCGTGGCCTTTCTGTTCCGTGCCGGGTCCCCGGCGGCTGCTCGGCTCCGTCATACCCGAAACCGGCGGCCGCGCGAGCACTACGGCGCCGCGACAGGCAGGGGTTTCCGGAAGCGGCCACGGGAGGCGGGGCGCTTCAGGACACGGCGGAGGTGGGCATGGCGGAACTGGCGGTGCAGGCGGAGCCCGGCGAACTCGGCTTCGACGCGGGGCGGCTGGCCAGGATCGACCGGTACTTCGCGCGCTATCTCCCGGGCGGGGACGGCGGGAGCCCGCCGGGACGGCTGCCGGGATGGCTGGTGGTGGTCGCCAGGTCCGGGCGGATCGTGCATCTGTCGGCTTCCGGCATGCGCAATGTGGACGAGGGGCTTCCGGTCACCACGGACACCGTCTGGCGCCTGTACTCGATGACCAAGCCCGTCACCTCACTCGCGGCGATGATGCTGTACGAGGAGGGCGCGCTGGCGCTGACCGACCCGGTCTCCGCCTATATCCCGTCCTTCGCCGACCCGCGGGTCTTCCGCAGCGGCACGGACGTACGGCCGCAGACGGTTCCGGCCACGACCCCGATGACCGTGTGGCACCTGCTCACCCACACCTCGGGGCTCACCTACGGCTTCCACCGGGCGCACCCCGTGGACGCGATCCTGCGGGCGAGGGGCTTCGAGTGGAGCACCCCGCCCGGATACGACCTGGCGGCGTCCTGCGACGCGTGGGCGCAGCTACCGCTGCTGTTCCAGCCGGGCGCGGAGTGGAACTACTCCGTGGCCACCGACGTCCTCGGCCGGGTGGTGGAGGTGGCCTCCGGCCTGCGGCTCGACGACTTCTTCCGCACCCGGATCTTCGAGCCGCTCGGAATGCACGACACGGGCTTCCACCTCGGCCCCGGCCAGGTGGACCGGTTCGCGGCGCTCTACACGCCCGGGCCCGACGGGGAGCTGAGGCGGGCGGGCGGCAGCGGTGTCACCGAGCCGCCGAGCCATCTGTCGGGCGGCGGCGGGCTCATGGGGTCGGCCGGTGACTACCACCGCTTCGTCCAGATGCTGCTGGGGCGCGGCGCGTACGAGGGCGTGCGGCTCCTCGGGTCACGCACCGTCGACTACATGACCCGCAACCACCTGCCGGGCGGCGCGCTCCTGGACACGTTCGCCCGCCCGCTGCTCAGCGAGGTGGCCTTCGAGGGCACCGGCTTCGGTCTCGGCTTCTCGGTCGTGCGGGACGCGGCGGCCCTGCACAACCTGGTGTCGGAGGGCGAGTTCGGCTGGGGCGGCGCCGCCAGTACGGCGTTCTGGGTGGACCCGGCCGAGGAGATCACCGTGCTGTTCTTCACCCAACTGCTGCCCTCGGACACGTATCCCCTGCGCAGCAGGCTGCGGGCGCTGGTCAACCAGGCACTCGTCGACTGACCCGGCCCTCCGCCGGTCCGCGGTCCTGCCCGCCCGCGGTCAGTTCGCGTGGGCCGCGGCGGGCCGCCGACGGGGGCGGGCGGGGGCGTCCGTGGTGGCCATGCCCTCGCGCAGCCGTCCGATGATGCGGCTGAGGAGCCGGGACACATGCATCTGGGAGCAGCCGAGGCGCTCCCCGATCTGCGCCTGGGTCAATTCATCGACAAAGCGCCAATGCAGGATGAGTCGGTCGCGTTCGCTCAGCTCGCCGATGAGCGGGGCGAGGTCGTGAAAGTCCTCGACGAGTTCCAGTCCGTGGTCGTCCTGGCCGATGAACTCCTCCAACGGGCTCTCGTCGGTACCGCCGTCGCCGCCCATCGCGGTGCTCAACGACGCCGACTGGTAGGCGTTGGACGCCTTGCGGGCCTCGATCACCTCGTCCTCCGGCAGCGCCATGAGCTGGGAGAGTTCGGTGACCGTGGGCGTGCGGCCGAGCCTGCCGCGCAGTTCCTCGGTGGCCTTCGCCAGATGGATACGGGCCTCTTGCAGCCGCCTGGGGACGTGCACGGCCCAACTGGTGTCCCGGAAGAACCGCATGATCTCGCCGGTGATGTAGGGAATCGCGAACGAGGTGAACTCCACCTCACGCGCCAGCTCGAACCGGTCGATGGCCTTGATGAGACCGATCGTGCCGACCTGGACCACGTCCTCCATGTCGTCCCCCCGGCTGCGGAACCGGGCTGCGGCGAAGCGGACCAGGGAGAGACTCATCTCGATCAGGGTGTTGCGCACGTACTGGTACTCGGCGGTGCCCTCCTCAAGTTCCGCGAGGCGGGCAAGGAACTGCCGGGTGAGCCTGCGGGCGTCCTGCGGCTCCACCTTCAGGGGCTCCTCGACCCGGGGGAGCCCGGCCGTGCGCGTCAGCGGCCCACAACCCGTCACTGCCGTCGTGGCCGTCATGTCATCTCCATCCCTCGTCTCAACATACGGCCGCACTGCGCGAACCGTGTCCGCGAAACTGCGGACTGCCGCCGCGTACCCGCCACATGGCGGTGCACGCCTCCACTCCCCAAATACTTCACATGCGCGGCGGGGAGGTTGGGCGCCCCGGGGCCGGGTAGGCGCGCGGGCGCCGGGGCGCGGGCAGTGTTGTTTTCAGACGGTGGTGTCGACGAGGACCTTGCCCATGGCGCCGCTCTCCACGGCCTCGTGGGCGGCGGCGGTCTCCGCGAGGGGGTAGCGGTGCACCGGCAGCGGGGTGAGCGCCCCCGCGGCGAGCGCGGCGCCGACCTCGTCCACCGCGTCGGCCAGGTCCCGCGGCGGAACGCCGTACAGCAGCACGAACCTGAGGGTGACGTTGGGCGTCATCAGGGCGCGCACCGGCAGCGGAACGTCGGCGCCCGCGGCGTACACGGAGATGACGGTCCTGGGGCCGCTGACGGCGAGGTCGAGTGCGAGGTTGGGGCCGAGGGCGACCTCCACGACACGGTCCACGCGCGGGGCGAAGGCGCGCACTTGGTCGACGGCGTCCGCGTCGCGGTAGTTGACCACGTGGTCGGCCCCGGCGCGGAGGGCGAGTTCGGCCTTCTCCGGGCCGCTGACGGTGCTGATGACGCGGGCCCCCGCGTGCTTGGCGAGTTCGATGGCGTAGTGCCCGACGGCCCCGGCGCCGCCCGCGACGAGCACCGTCCTGCCGTTGAGACGGCCGTCGGCGAACAGGCAGCGGTGCGCGGTGAGGGCGGGCACACCGAGGCACGCGCCGAGTTCGTCGCTCGCGTCGTCGGGCAGCGGGACGGCGCGGTCCGCGGGCAGGACGCACCACTCGGCGGCGGTGCCCCAGCGGTTGTCCACGGCCGCGAACCAGGTCCACACCCGCTGGCCGACGCGGCCGGGGTCGACTCCTGGTCCTACGGCGTCGATGGTGCCGGAGCCGTCGTGGTGGGGCACCTGGAAGCCGTCGACGGCGCGCGGGGTGGCGCCGGAGCGGGACTTGACGTCGGTGGGGTTGATCCCGGACAGGGCGACGCGGACCCTGACCTGGCCGGGCCCTGGCTCAGGCCGCTCGACGTCCGTGACGTCGAGGACGTCGCGGGCGGCTCCCAGGCGTTCGTACCGGGCTGCTTTCACGGGTGGTTCCTCCGGCCTCGTCGCTCTCGCTCAACGGCCCGATGGTACGGCGGGCGGGTGCGCGGGGCGTGGACGACACCGGGCGGCGGGCGGCCGGTGGCTCACGCGCCCGCGGCGTGGCGCCAGAAGTCCCGCATCAGCGGCGGCGGCACGGGTCCCGTCATCTGCACCTGGCTGAGGAGGATGGTGACCGTGCCGGTCAGCGGGGAGATGTGGGCGGTGGTGCCGGTGCCGCCGACCCAGCCGTAGCGGCCGGGCGTGTTCCAGGGGTCGAAGGACTCGACGTCGACGGAGCCGCCGTAGCCCCAGCCCTGCCCCGACAGGAACAGGGTGGCCGCGTCGCGCTGGGCGCGGGTGAGGTGGTTGGTGGTCATACGGCGCACGGACGCGGCGCTCAGCAGCCGACGGCCGCCCGCGGTGCCGTCCGCGAGGAGCATCCGCGCGAAGGCGTGGTAGTCGTCGACGGTGGAGACAAGACCGGCAGCGCCGGAGGGGAAGGCCGGGGGGCTGCTCCACTGGCCGTCCGGCGCGTCGACGAGGCGTGCGCCGCCCTCTCCGTCGGGGGCGTAGAGCGAGGTGAAGCGGTGCAGCTTCCCCCGGGGGACGTGGAAGCCGGTGTCGGGCATGCCGAGCGGGGCGAAGAGGCGCTCCGCCAGGAACTCGGGCAGCGGCTGCCCACTGGCCCTGGCGACGAGGACGCCGAGTATGTCGGCGCCGGTGTTGTACAGCCAGGTGTCGCCGGGCTGGTGCAGCAGGGGGATGCGGGCGAGTGCGGCCATCCAGGTGGCCGGGTCCGGGACCTTCCCCGGCTGCGGGGGTCCCTGCCGCAGGAGTTCGAGGAGCGGCGCGACGGCGGGCAGCGTGAAGTCGGCGGGGAATCCGTGGCCCGCGCGGAACGTCAGCAGGTCGGTGGGCGTGAGGGGCCGGGACGCGGGCACGACGTCGTCCACGGGGCCCGCCGGGTCGCGCACGACGACCGGTTCGGCCAGTTCCGGCAGCAGGCGGCCGACGGGCTCGTCGAGGCCGAGGAGCCCGTCGTCGACGAGCGTCATCGTCGCGGCGGCGATCACCGGCTTCGTCAGGGAGGCGATACGGAAGATCGCGTCCCGCGCCAGCGGCCGGGTGCCCTCGGCGTCCGTGTGCCCCACCACCGCGACCTCCTGGCGGTCGGCGTGCGCCACGAGGGCCACCGCCCCCGGCAGCGGGCCCGTCCTCACATGCCGGTCGAGGATCTCGGTCAGTTCCGTGCTCGCCATCGCTCCGCCTTCCGATGCCTGTCCCCTGGGCCGTGTCGTTGCGCCTGGGAGACTTCGGCGGGCGCGGCAACTCATCGGTGCGGTGTCACGCGCCCGCCCCCTGCGGTGTGTCGACGAGGTTCCGCTCGGTGTCGGCGATCAGCGCGTACCGCTCGTCGTCGACCTCGCCGCCCCACAGGCCCGGGTCACGGGCCAGGTCCACCACGCGTACGGCCGCCGCCAACGGGCGAACGGCCGCGGTCAGCTCCGCCGCGCCGACGCCGCCGTGCCAGGGCAGTGTGCCCGCTCCCGTGCCGTACGGCGGGCCCTGCCGGCCCGACGGCTGCCGCCAGCGGCCCTCGATGAGCACCAGCCTGCCGCCGGGGCGCAGCAGCCCCGCCCAGGTGCGCAGCGCCGCCCGGGGATCGGGCAGGGTCCACAGCAGGTGCCGGGCGAGCACGGCGTCGAAGCCGCGCCCCTCGAACGGCGGCGCCGTCGCGTCGCCCACACGGAAGTCGCCCGTCGCGCCCGCCGCGGCGAACTTGGCGCGGGCCCGCTCGACCATGGCGGGGGCGAGGTCACAGCCGGCGACCCGGTGCCCGTCGTACGCGGCGAGGAGCGCCAGGGACCCGGTGCCACAGCCCACATCAAGGACAGCGGAAGGCCGGTCAGGCAGCCAGTCACGCAGCCGGGCCGCCCAGGCGCGGCGCACCGGCGCCGAGCGCAGGCCGTGGTCCGGCTCCTCATCGAAGGCGGGGGCCGCGGCGTCCCAATAGGCGGCGATCAGACGCCTGCTGTCGTCGGTCATGGGGCGATCCTCGCAGCAGCCCCTCCGATTGACCGCTCTTCCGTGAAACGGCACAACGAACCCTCGCCCCATGGAAAACATTCGAACGGGTGAAGCACTGCCGCACCAATTGTTCGGCGGGGTCGGGGTCGACTAGCGTGAGCCCCAGTCCGAAACCGCGTCCGAATTCCCGGTCCAGGAAACTCCGTTGGCCGCATGAGGAATTGAACGAGCCACATCCCTGATGAAGAGCGCGATCGCCCGAGTCCGTCGACGACCGGAGAGCGCACCACCCAAGAGAGAGGCGGGTACCCGTGTTTCACCTCGGCGAGGCAGGCAGTGCACAGCAGATGGCGCCCCGTCCCACCAGGGCGTGGAGCCCCCGCGAGATACCCGGCCGCAGCGGCTGACACACCGCCGCGCCACCCGGCACCACCGTCTGGTGCCCCGGCTCGGCAACAGGGCGGCGGATGGCGGAACTTGCCCTGGTTGGTACGGAGTCGCCGGGTCATCCTGTACGGATGGCGGCCGACGAGGGCGTGACGTTCCGCAGTTCCGAGGTCTCCTACACGAGCGGCGCCCTCTTCGGTGGCTGCGCGGGGACGTTCGTGGCAACGCTCCCCTACGCGGTACTCCACATCATGTCGCCGCTGTCGGACTCCACCATCAACTGGATCACCGCCCTCGTCATCCTGGCGGGAGCCACGCTGGGCGCGGTGGCCCTGCGCAGGGAGGTTTACCGGGCCGCCTTCACCCGGGACCATGTGCACCTCGTCAGCAGGGGCGGCACCCGCACCGTGGCAGTGACCGACCTGCTTGAGGTACGCATCAACCACACCGGCGACACCGCGCACGGCTACACGGCCACGGTGCTCAGCCTGTCCATCGCCGGACGCCGCCGCATCACCATCCGCAGCCGGCACTCCCCCGAACTCGGCGACCACATCATCCGCAGCCTCGGAACCCACGCGAAAGTAACCGAAATCTGGGAGGAGCGAGAGGAGCTACCCGACATCTGAGTCCACCCACGGACCCCGTGGTCACAGGCGTCATCAGGCCCCCGGTCGCCTCCCGCGCGGCCGGACCCGCCCCCTCGAAGCGCTCCACGCAGAACCGCCCGCAACACCAGGCCGCATACTCGATGGCCGACCACCCGCCGCCCTGGGTACGGTCGGTCTCCCGGCCGACCCGCACCGGCGGTCGCCCCGCCCAGGAGCGCTTCCCGTGACCACTCAGCAGACGACGACAACCCTGTGGCGCCCCACCGGGCCGAAAGAACTGGCACTGGTACGCGAGCTGGACTGGCGCGCCTGGCCGCCCCGCCTGCCCGAACAGCCGATCTTCTACCCGGTGTTGAACGAGGACTACGCCGTCAGGATCGCCCGGGACTGGAACGCCACACGCGACGGGACCGGCTTCGTCACCCGGTTCGAGGTCCACTCCGAGTTCCTGCGCAGATACCCCGTCCAGCAGGTCGGTGGCAGGACCATTCTCGAACTGTGGGTACCGGCCGAAGAACTCGACGAGTTCAACACGCACATCGTCGGCAGAATCCAAGTGGTCCACGAATTCCACGCCCCGAGCTGACCACCGCCCTCGACCGCAGGGAGCACCAGAAGACCGGAAAACCAGCAGAAGCGCCCCGGCACAAGGCGACAGGACCAGGAGGGGAGAGAGGAGGTATGGAGAGACCGGAAGAGACACGGGGAACAGGGACAGGGCCGCATCCGCTGCTGCGGTATTTCCTCGACGCCGCCCAAGGGCACTTCCCCCCGGTCGACGGACTCGTCACCGTCGTACCGCCGCTGGGGCGCGGGCTTGAGGTTGCGGTGGCCTTCACGGGCCACGCCGTGGTGGCCACCGCGCTGCCCGCCGAGGAGATACGGGCCCGGGGCGCCGACGGCTACGGGCAGGCCCACGCCCCCGACTTCCTCCGCCACCTCGCGGGCCCCGGCGGCTGGCTCGACAGCCTCGACGCCACGCTCGTCGGACACGGCACCGGAGGCGCGGTCCTCCCCCGGCGGACGGACGCGGAACAGCACCCGCGCGTACGGCACGCCCGCTCGATACGCGGGGACGTGACCGTGTACGGGGACGAGCGGGGCCTCGTCACCCTCGGCAAGGGCGTCGCGGGGCGACGGGAGATCAGCGTCGAACTCGACGGACCGCAGGGCGGTACGGGGGTGGGCCGCGGCCTGCTGCGGGACGCCCTGACGCTGGTACCCGAAGGCGAGCCGCTGTTCGCCGCCGTGTCCCCCGGCAACGCACGCTCCCTACGGGCCTTCCTGGCCTGCGGATTCACACCGATCGGCAGCGAGGTACTCCTGCGGCACGCCCGCCACTGAAGCCTCATGCCCCGAACCCTGAACCCCGAAAACCAGTGGAAGAGGACCACTGGGCGGCCCTACCGTGCTGCGGCACCAAGTCATCTGGGAAAGGACGTCCCGTTGTACACCCTGTGAGACCTCCCGAGCGCTGATTCGTCGCGCGTCGCGCCTGCGCGCCGCGCCCCTTACCGCTGCGGATTTCTCACAGAGACCGGTGTACTTCTGTGCTCAGAAGCTGGGTGGTCATGCCCACCCGCCTCCCGCTCATCCACCGCCGTTGCCACACCTGCGGGTCCGAACGCTTCCGGACAGCAGGCAAGTTCCGTGTCAACGCACATCACAAACTCATCGACGTCTGGCTCCTCGCGCTCTGTACCGAGTGCGGGGAAACCGCGAAGCTCGCGGTCCTGGAACGGGCGAACGTGCGCTCCATACCGCCCGCGCTGCTGGGGCGACTGCACGACAACGACCCCGCTCTCGCGGCCGAACTGCTCCAGGACCCGGAGATACGGCGCCGCCAACGCATCGCCCTCGACTGGGACGGCGCCTGGCGCCTCGACACCGGCGGCCCGGACCGCCTCGACGAGGAGGTGACCGACGTCTCGGTGCACTTCGCGGCACGGATTCCCGTCCGGCCGGCCCGGCTCATCGCCGAAGGGTGCCGCCTCCCGCGCGCCGAGGTCGAGAGGCTGATCACGAAAGGAGAACTCGTCTCGGCCGTGCGGCTGACCGGCAGGCTCAGCAACGACTTCACCTTCACACTCAAACGCTGAGCGCCCCTCGGTTCCAGGGCCTGTCCGGTGCGATCCGGCGGGCGGGCCCTGGTGGCGGATGCGGCGTCACGTCCACAGACGTACCGCCAGCACCCCGAGCCCCGCCCGGGCGGCCTCCCGGTGCACACGCAAGGGACCGTCCAGCAGGTCCACGGGGTCCTCGACATCGGGCCAGTCACGGATACGGGCGAGGACGAGGTCCCGGGCGCCTTCCCCCACGGGCGTAAGGGTGCGGGTCAGGTCGGGGAGGCCCGCCCGTACCTGGTCCGACGACAGAAGCCAGTCACCGGCCACGCCCGGCAGCCGGGAGGCACGGTCCGGGCCAAGGCCGTGGAACAGGGCGGCCACCGGATTGTCCTTGACGATGAAGGTGTGGAAGGGCCACACCCTGTCGTCCAACTCGTCGAGCCACTCCAGCGGGCAGAGGTCACCCGCCGCGTCCCGACCGCAGAAAGGAGAGTCCTGAAGCATGGCGAAGAGGTGGAACGCCTCGTCGGTGTTGAGTCCGTCCGGGCCCCAAACGGGCACCGCTTCCCCACCGCGGCGGGCGTCCTCGCGCCACCGCGACCAGTTCGCCGCCGTCTCGGGGCGACTCGCGGCGGCCCGCAGGGCGGGCAGGGCGTCGGGCGCCCACGCGGCCACGTGTCCGTCCCCGACCGCGCCCACGAGCCACGTGCTCGACTTCCCCATCCGCCACGACTCCCGCCCCCGACCGGGCGTTCAGCGTAGACGGCGCGGGCGGGGCGGCACGCGAAGGGGGGCACGCGCGCGGCCGTGAGCAAGGGGGCTCAGTCGTCGTCGTGGTGGAGGGTGCCGTCCTCGTCCATGGTGGGGTGCATCTTCATGGGGCCGTAGCTGTCCTGGTCGGAGGAGCGGGGCTGCTCGGGGCCCTCGGAGCCGCAGCGGACCATGCGTTCGATACGGCAGATCCTCAGCAGCCGGTTGTCGACCCGCACCTCGTCGGCGCGGCCCGCGGCCCTGAACTCCTCGGCGGCGCGCGCGTAGACGGCCCTGGTCTCGTCGTCGAACTCGCTGATCAGCGGCCAGGTCTCGGTCATGCAGTCGTACAGGAGGCGGCGGGCCTCGTGGGGCGTGGGCATCAGGGAGCCGCGGGGGCGCCAGCCGTCGTCGAGGTGTTCGACGACGCCGAAGCTGACGGGGAGGAGGACCACCTGGGGATGGGTCTCGGTGGCGCGCAGCGAGTCGGCGCGCACCTGTTCAGGGAAGCGGGAGCCGGTGTAGGCGAAGCTCTGGAGGCCGAGTTCCATCGCCCCCAGGGCGAGGCCGCTCTTGCGGTCGGTGTCCAGGGCGAAGCCGGTGTCGGGCGGCGAGGGGTTCAGACCGCGCTCCCAACTGATCTCGGAGGGCTCCACATCGGTGGGGCGTGGCGGCTCCAGCCGGTCGTCCCTGCTGCGGGCGAACTCCTCGCCGCGCACCACGCGGTAGCGGGTGCCTAGCGCCTCGACCTCGTTGACCGGCTCGCGCTCAAGCAGCGACACCGCGGCGAGCAGTTCCCGCCGGTCGGCGCGCTCCTCCGTCTCGTCCTTCGCCTTGAACCAGAGAAAGGAGTTGAGCCCGTCGCGCGCCTCCTGCGGGGTGCCGCAGACCACGGGCTGGAGCAGCGTCCAGGGCCCGGCGCCCTTCTCGTCCCGCGTCGCGAGGCCGAAGACCGGGCCGCGCAGGGCGATGTGCGGATAGCGGTACGACGCCTCCACGGCATCGGCCTCCGTCACCCAGGCGGTGGGGTCGTCCCGGCGCACCAGATCCTCGTGGAGCCCCTCAAGGCGTCGCTTCCAGTCATCAGCCATGCGCACATTGTTATCGTCCGTGCGCCGTCACCACGACCCCGGGCCCCCACGCGTCAACGCGGTGCCGCCCGCGCGGTCTTGACCACAGGGGGCCGGACCTGCGCGAGTCCCGGCGCGAAGCCGCCCAGGCGGGCGGGGGGCCAACCCCGTCTTCATCCTTACGAGTTAATCCGGCGGCCTCCGCGGTGACGGGCGCCCGGCCGCCCGTATGCGCCGCCGGAAACGGCCCGGCGGGTCGGCGGGAACTCCTTCGGGTGAAGACCTTGACCGTCCTGTCCTGACAGGATTACATAACGGCATCCGCCCTCTCAGCGCCGCCGCAGCCCCCCTCCGGCGCCCCCGCCCGCGGCCCATTCGCGCGGCCGGGACCACGCGTCGTACCGCCCCTGTCGAGAGGATGTCCATGCCTCCCTTCGCCATGCCCCCGGTCCCCCCGATGGCGCTGTCCCTCGACACCGCGCGGGGCGCCCTCGCCCCTGAAGGGCCGATGCTGGTGCGGCGGATGAGCGATCTGGAGGGCCTGTTCCGGTCCGCGGACGCCTGGCGGGCGGCGTGTGACGGGGACGACCCCGTGGTGTACGAGGTGACGTCCTCGCCCGTACCGGAACTGCCCCGGGAGCTGCCGCAGTCGGTGACCACGATCAGACCCGGCGCCTGCGGCGGGGAGTTCCACATGACCAAGGGCCACCAGCACCCCGACCCGCAGGGCGAGATCTATCTGGGGCTCAGCGGGCGCGGCGGGCTGCTGATGTTCGACGGGGAGCGGCCCGAGTGGGTCGACATGGGCCCCGGCACCATCGGCTACATCCCGCCCGGCTGGGCGCACCGCTCGGTCAACACGGGGGACGAGCCGTACCGCTTCCTCGCCGTCTACCCCGGTTCCGCGGGGCACGACTACGGCTGGGTGCTGGAGCACGGCATGGGCCTGCGGGCCCGCCGCGGCACCGGCGGCGAGGTGTCCCTGGTCCCGTATGACGGCTGAGGGCCCGCGCGGGCGCCGCGCCCCGGGTCCGTCCCCCGAAGGAGAGATGACGTATGCCGCTGCGCAGGCTTCGCAGTGTGACACCCGCCGTGACGGCGCTGGCCACCGTGGTCGCCCTGGGCCTCGGGGTGGTCGGCGGCAAGGCCGTGTTCGCCGACAACGCCGACGACGCCTCGGGCGGCGGTGACGCGCCGGTGGCGGGCACAAGGGTCGACGTGATCGTGAAGGCGACCAACTCCGAGTTCTGGCAGTCGATGCTGGCCGGGAGCAAGCGGGCGGGCCACGATCTCGGGCTGCGGCTCGGGCTCTTCGGGCCGACCGCCGAGACCGACATCGAGCCGCAGATCCAGCTCGTCGAGGACTCCATCTCGCGCGGTGCCCAGGCCATCGTGCTGGCGGCGAACTCGTCCACGGCGCTCAACGGCGTCATCGACAAAGCACGCAAGGCCGGGGTCAGGGTCATCACCGTGGACAACGCGGTGACCACCGAGACCGAGGGGTTCCTCGGCACCGACAACATCAAGGCCGGGCAGCAGGCGGGCCAGCGGATGTGCCGGCTCATGACGGCGCGGGGGCACGAGGACGGCGCCGTACTGCACGAGACGTCGGTGTCCGGGGTGCAGGTGCTCGGCGACCGCTTCGACGGGTTCAAGAAGGGCCTGGCGGAGAAGTGCCCGCACGCGAGGGTGACCCAGACCCTGGCCAACAACAACGACGTCAACGCGGCCGTCGGACAGGTCTCCGACGCCCTCACGAAGTCGTCGAGACCCGCGGGGATCTTCGCCGACAACAACGTGTCGGGCATCGGCACCGCCAAGGCCGTCCAGGAGAAGAAGGCGCAGGACAGCGTGCCGGTGGTGTCGTTCGACTCCGACCCGGCCGAGATCGCCGCGGTCAAGACCGGCGCCATCGACGCGATCGTCGTACAGAACCCGTACTTCTTCGGCTACCAGGGCGTCGTCGAGGCGGTGATGGCGAAGGCGGGCTCGCCCGCGCCCGCGAACCTCGACCCCGGTGCGGTGCTCGTGGACGGCAAGAACGTCGCGGACCGTGACCTGGCCTCGCTGTTGAACCCGCCGAAGGTGAAGAAGTGAGCCCCGCCGCCGCCAACACACCCGGCGCCCCGGACTCCCCCGCCGCCGCCACGGACCCCGCCGCGCCGCCCGTCGTGCGGCTCGCCGGGGTGCGCAAGATGTACGGCCCCGTGGTGGCGCTCGACGACGTCGCTCTCGACATCCGCCCGGGCGAGGTGCACTGCGTCGCGGGTGAGAACGGCGCGGGCAAGTCGACGCTGATCAGGGTGCTGAGCGGGGCGGTCGCCCGGGACGCGGGGGTGTACGAGGTCGGCGGGCGGCCCATGGACCGGGCGCCCACCCCCGCGGAGGCCGGGGCCGCCGGGATCGGGGTGGTGTACCAGGAGCTGAGCCTGCTGCCGGAGTTGACGGTTCTCGACAACCTCCTGATGGGGCGCTTCCCCAGCAGGTTCGGGGTGGTGCGGCGCGGTGCGCAGCGCCGCAGGGCGCGGGAGATGCTGGACGCGGTGGGCCTCGGCGACGTGGACCCCGACGCCACGGTCGCCGATCTGACCACGGCGACTCGGCAGTTGGTCGAGATAGCGCGGGTGCTGGGGGCGGCGCCCGGGCTGGTCGTCTTCGACGAGCCGACCACGGCGCTCTCGGAGCGGGAGGCCGCGGCGCTGCTGGAGCGGGTCCGACGGCTTCGTGACGGCGGGACCGCGGTGCTGTACGTGACGCACCGCCTTGAGGAGATGTTCGAGATCGGCGACCGGGTCACGGTGCTGCGCGACGGCCGCAGCGTGACCACCCGGGACTTCGCGGGGCTCGACGAGAGCGCGTTGATCGCGGCCATGGTGGGCCGTGAGGTCACCAACCTCTACCCGGGCGAGCGGCGGGAGCCCGGCGCGGTGCGGCTCGACGTGCGGGGGCTCGTGCCGCGCGGGTTTCCCGGGCCCGTGGACCTCACGGTGCGGCGGGGCGAGATCGTGGGTCTCGCGGGGCTGCTCGGAGCGGGCCGCTCGGAGATCCTACGGGCGGTGTTCGGCGCGGAGCCCCCGGAGCGCGGGAGCGTGCGCATCGACGGCGAGGAGGTCGCGATCCGCTCCCCGCGGGCCGCCGTACGGGCCGGGGTGGCGCTGCTGACCGAGGACCGCAAGGAGTCCGGACTGCTGCCCGAGCTGTCCGTCAGGGAGAACACCACGATCGCGAGCCTCGCCGACTGCGCCACGGGCGGCGTGGTCTCGGGCCGCCGCCAGCAGGCGCGGGCGGACGCGGCGGTGGAGGGGCTGCGGCTCAAGTACGGCGGCTGGGACGACCCGGTCGGCTCGCTGTCCGGCGGCAACCAGCAGAAGGTGCTGCTCGGCCGGTGGCTGGGCACGAACGCCCGGGTGCTGCTGCTCGACGAGCCCACCAAGGGCGTCGACATCGGCGCGAAGTCGGACATCTACCGGATCGTGGCGCGGCTCGCGGAGGCCGGTCTCGCGATCGTCGTCGTCTCGTCGTACCTGCCGGAGCTGCTCGGCCTGTGCGACCGGATCGTCGTCGTACGGGAGCGGCGCCTCGCGGGCGAGGTGAGCGCGGCGGACGCCACGGAGCACCGGGTCCTCGAACTGGCGAGCCCGCGCCGCGAGCCCCCCGGGCGGACGGCGGACATGGCGCCCCACGGGGCCCGGGAGGCCCCCGAAGACCAAGCGGCCCGGGCGACCCGAGCGGCTCACGAGGACGAGGAGCAGCAGGCCGGCCCCGCCGCAAGTCGCGACGACGACCCACGGGAGCACGCATGAAGACCCGTCAGACCACCGCGGCCGACGACGCCACGGGCGCGGCGGCGCGCCCCGGCGGCGCGGCCGCCGAGGAGGAGCCGCTCGGCCTGCGCGACGTCCTGGGCCGCAATATCAGCGGGCTGCCGATCCTGGCGCTGCTGGTGATCGGGCTCAGCCTGTCCACCGACACCTTCCTGACCGGCACCAACCTCGACAACCTGGGCCGCCAGGTGTCGATCTACGCGATCATCGCGCTGGGCGAGCTGCTGGTGATCCTGACGGCGGGCATCGATCTGTCGGTGGGGTCCGTGGCGGGCCTCGCGGGGGTGATCACCGCCAAGACGGTGTTCGAGACCGCGTCCGGGACGAGCGCGCTCGGGGCGATCCTGCTGGGGCTCGTGGTGGGCGCGGCGGCGGGGGCCGTGAACGGGCTGCTGGTGGCGTTCTTCAGGATGCCGCCGTTCATCGTGACGCTCGGCTTGCTGGGCGCGGCCCGCGGGCTCACGCTGGTGTACACGCACGGCCGCACCGTCCAGCCGCTGCCCGACGGCTTCCAGGGGATCGCGGGCGGCGCGACCTTCCATGTGGCGAACCTGATCTGGCTGACGCTGCTGATCGCCGTCGCGGTCGGTTTCGCGCTGCGCAGGACGGTGTGGGGCCGCTATGTGTACGCGGTCGGCTCCAACGCCGAGTCGGCGCGGCTGAGCGGGGTGCCGGTGCGGGGTGTGCTGGTGAGCGTGTACGCGCTGTCGGGCCTGGTGGCGGGGTTCGGCGGGATTCTGCTGGCGTCCCGGCTCGGGAACGGGGTGCCGACGTCGGGCACGGGATACGAGTTGCAGGCCATCGCGGCGTGTGTGATCGGCGGGGCCAGCCTCTTCGGGGCGCGCGGCACGGCGGTCGGGGCGATACTCGGCGCGCTGATCGTGGGGCTGCTCAACAACGGCGGCACGCTGCTCACCATCGACCCCTTCTGGCTCCAGGTGGCGATCGGAGTGCTGATGGTGCTCGCGGTCGGCCTCGACCAGCTCCAGAACCGGCGCCCCGCCCCCTCGCCGGCACCGGCGGCGGGCGCCACGGCGACGGGAAACGCATGATCATCTCGCATGACCTGGGGACGACGGGCGACAAGGCGTCCCTGCACGACAACGGGGGACGGCCGCTCGCCGCCTGCACGGTGGGCTATCCGACGCGCTTCGGCCACGGCGGCGTCGCGGAGCAGGACCCGGAGGACTGGTGGCGCGCGGCCTGCGAGGCGACCAGGCGCCTCGTGGCGCGGGCGGGCGTGGACCCGGGCGGGGTCGACGGCATCGCGCTGTCCGGGCAGATGATGGGCGCGGTCTTCCTCGACGGCGGCTTCGCCCCGGTGCGCCCGGCGATGATCTGGGCGGACCACCGCAGCACCGCGCAGAGCGACCTGCTCGCCGGGCGGCTCGGCATGGAGTCCGCGTACCGGGAGCTGGGCCACCGGGTCGATCCGACGTACTCGCTGGCGAAGGTGATGTGGGTCCGTGACAACGAGCCGGAGAACTGGGCCAGGGTCCGCCATGTCTGCCTGGCGAAGGACCTGGTGACACTGCGGCTGACGGGCCGTCTGGTGACCGATCCCTCGGACGCGTCGAGCACCAACGCCTACGACCAGAACGCGGGCGCCTGGTCGCGGCGGGTGCTGGACGCCGCGGAGCTGCCGGAGGAGCTGCTGCCGCCGGTCGTGGCGTCCACGGAGGTGGCTGGCGGGCTGACCGCGGGGGCGGCCGCGGAGCTGGGGCTCGCCGAGGGCACCCCCGTGGTGGTCGGCGGCGGTGACGGGCCGATGGCGGCCGTGGGCGCGGGGGTGGTGTCGCCCGCGGACGGGCCGTATGTGTGCATGGGGTCGTCGTCGTGGATCTCGGTGGCGGCGCGGCGGCCGCTGCTCGATCCGCCGATGCGCTCGATGACGTTCAACCATGTGGTGCCCGGCCACTTTGTGCCGACCACGACCATGCAGGCGGGCGGCGCCTGTCTCGCCTGGGTGGTGGACCTGCTGTCGCCTGGCGGCGGCCCCGGCCGCTTCGGGCCGCTGCTCGCGGCGGCGGACGAGGCACCGGCGGCGGACGAGGGCCTGTACTTCCTGCCGCACCTCCTCGGGGAACGCTCCCCCTACTGGAACCCGGCCGCCGCCGGGGTGTTCGCGGGCCTGGGCAGGCACCACGGGCGGGGGCACATGGTGCGGGCCGTGCTGGAGGGGGTGGCGTTCAACCTGCGTACCTGCATCGGGGCGTTCAGGGACGGCGGGGTCGCGGTGGAGCGGGTCGATGTGATCGGCGGCGGCGCGGGCAGCGACGTGTGGCTGCGGGTCCTCGCGGACGTGTGGGGCGTGGAGGTGCGGCGGCGCAGCATCGTCGAGGACGCCAACAGCCTGGGCGCGGCGGTGACGGGCCTGGTCGGGCTCGGCCTCGCGGACGGCTTCGGCATCGCGCGCGGCCTCTCGACGACCACCGCCGTCTTCACCCCCGACGCCCGCCGCTGCGCCCGCTACGCGGAACAGCACGGCATCTTCCTGGACGCGTACGAGCGGATGCGGCCGTGGTTCGACCTCCGCGGCGGGGAGGCGGAGTGAGCGCGCCGGGGCGCAGGCGGATGCGGTTCGTGGGGGTGTCCACGGGAGAGTCGTCGATCATACGGGTGTTCCCGCCCTGGTCACGGCTGCTCGGTCTCGACGCCGACCTCGTGGGGCTCGACATCCCGGTGGACGCGCCGCGGGCGGCCTACCGCGCGGCCGCCGCGGAGCTGCGGGACGATCCGGTGTGCGCGGGCGCCTTGGTCACCACCCACAAGATCGCCCTGTACGAGGCGTGCCACGACCTGTTCGAGGGGTTCGACGACTTCGCGCGGGCGTGCGGTGAGGTGTCGTCGGTGACGGTGCGCGGCGGGCGGCTGTGGGGCGCGGCCAAGGACCCGGTGACGGCGGGGCTCTCGCTTGAGGAGTTCCTGCCGCCCGGCCGGTTCGCGGACGGCGCGGAGGTGCTGTGCCTGGGCGCGGGGGGCGCGGGGACCGCGATCGGCTGGTATCTGGCGCGCCGGGCCGAGGCGCCGCGCGCGATGCACTTCGTGGACACGGTGCCGGGGCGGCTGGACAGGCTGCGCCGGGTCGTCGGCGCGCAGGCGGACCGCACGGACGTGCGTACGCACCCGGCCGACGCCGCGGCGCTCACCGCGCTGCTGGCCGGGCTGCCGCGGGGCAGCCTGGTCGTCAACGCCACCGGGCTCGGCAAGGACCGGCCGGGCAGCCCGCTGCCCCCGGGCGCGGTGCTGCCCGCGGAGGCGGTCGTCTGGGAGCTGAACTACCGGGGGCGGCTCGACTTCCTGCGGCAGGCGCAGGCGCAGCAGGGTGCGCGGGGTCTTACGGTGGTGGACGGCTGGCGCTACTTCATCCACGGCTGGTCGCAGGTGATCGCCGAGGTGTTCGGGGCGGCCGTCACCCCCGAGGTGGTCGACGAACTCGCCGCGGCCGCGGGGGCGGTGCGGTGACGGGGCCCGCGGTGGTGCGGACCGTCCTCGGTGACATCGCGCCGGGGGACCTGGGCCCGGTGGACTACCACGAGCACCTGTTCCAGGCCAGCCCGCTGCTGCCGGGCGACGAGCTGGACGACGAGGGGGCGAGCACCGCGGAGGCGGCGGCGCTGCGGCGCTCGGGCGCGTGCGCGATGGTGGAGGCCACCCCGGCGGGTCTCGGGGAGCGTCCCGCGGCGGTGGCGCGGGCCGCGGCGGCGGCCGGGCTGCACATCGTGCACACCACGGGCGCGCACCGCGCGGAGCACTATGCCGCGGGGCACCCCCTGTTCGGCGAGGACTCCGGGCGGCTGCGCGCCCGCTTCCGCCGGGACCTGCTCTCCGGCATGGCGGACGGCGGCGCTGCGGCGCGCGCGCCGGGCGGGGCGCCGGTGCGGGCGGGGCTGTTGAAGGCGGGCGCCGGGTACTGGTCGCTGGGCGGCCATGAGCGGCGGGTCCTGGAGGCGGTGGGGACGCTGGCCGGGGAGACGGGGGCGCCGGTGATGGTGCACCTGGAGCACGGCAGCGCCGCCCACGAGGTGCTCGATCTGCTGGCGGGCCACGGCTGCCCCGCGGAGCGCGTCGCGCTCGCGCACGTCGACCGCAACCCCGATCCCGGGCTCCATCTCGAACTCGCCGCCAGGGGCGCGCTCCTGGGCTACGACGGCGCGGCCCGCCACCGGCGGGCGCCCGACTCGGTGCTGGTGGAGTGCCTGACCCGGGTGGTGGAGGGCGGTGGCGGGCGTGCGCTGCTGCTCGGCGGCGATGTGGCGCGCCGCTCCCGCTATGCGGCGTACGGGGGCATGCCGGGGCTGCGGTACCTCTTCGACCGTTTCGTGCCGCGGGTGCGGGCGGCGGTCGGGGAGGCGGCGACGCGGCAGATCCTCGTCACCAACGCGGCGCGCTGGCTCGCCTGGCACCCGCCGGAGAGCTGAACACCCGTAAGACAGAGCTGAACACCCGTAAGACAGAAGGGAGTTGACCCCTTACCGCATTCCGTCACGGGCCGCAAGGCGCCGGAGGGCGATTTGTTATCCTCTCATGACATGCAGACAGGTATCGACCGCTCCTCCCCGCTGCCCTTCTACCACCAGCTCAAGCAGATCCTGCTGGCGGAGATCGAGGGCCACGCGCTGGAGGCCGGTACCCGGCTGCCGGGCGACCACGAGCTGTGCCAGCGCTACGAGGTGTCCCGCACGGTGGTGCGGCAGGCGCTCGCGGAGCTGGAGTCCGAGGGCGTCATCGAGCGCATCAAGGGCCGCGGCACCTTCGTGTCACCGCCGAAGACCGCGGAGGGCCTGGTCCAGTCGCTGACGGGCCTCTACGAGGACGTGGCGGCCAGGGGCTCCGAGCTGCGCAGCGAGGTACGCAGGCTGGAGCGGGTCCCCGCGGACGCCCAGGTCGCCGCCGAACTCGCCCTCGCCCCGGGCCGTCCCGTGATCCTCATCGAGCGGCTGCGGTTCGTGGACGGGGAGCCCTGGGTGTTCACCGTCACGCGGGTGCCTGCCGCGCTCGCGCCCGGGCTGCTCGACGAGGACCTGACCCGGCAGTCCCTCTACGCGCTGCTTGAGGGCAAGTACGGGGTGCGGCTCACCCGCGGGCACCGCTCGGTGGAGGCCACCACCGCGGGCTCCGCGCTCGCGCACAGCCTCGGCATCACCGAGGGGGCGGCGGTGCTGGCGCTGCGCAGCACCAGCTTCGGGCCCGACGGGCGCCCGGTGGAGAGCTTCGTCGCCTACCACCGGGGCGACCGCAGCCGCTTCGAGGTGGACCTGGTGCGCAGCCCGAAGGCGGCCACCCCTGCGCTGATGGTGGTGACCCCGCAGGGCGGGGGCGTGGCGGACGTGGCGCCCGGGAACTGAGCGGCCGACGGCGGACCACCGGTCGGCCGCCGTCCCCGGCGCGGCTCAGCCGATCCAGCCTGCGTCCCTGATGGTGATGTGGTCCATGTCGGCGTCGTAGGTGATCCAGGCCCGTTCACCGAAGCCCTCCGCGTTGCTGACGCACCGTGGCGTGGCCGCCTCCCGGCAGATCAGCTCCCAGACCTCGTCCATGCCCGCGCTCGACAGCTCGACGAGGATCTGCTCGACCCTGTCCGTCAGGGTGATCTGGTACTCCATGCGTCCCCCTGTGCTCCACGGGCATAGTCAGCCGCCAGCGCCTCCGCCTGGACCACGCCGGGCTCGCGGGCCCCGGCACGCTCCCCGGCCTGCGGCCGTGAGGTGCCCGCACCGCGTCGTCGTCGGTCGCCGGCTCCCCCACGCTCGGCTTCGCCCCGTGGGGGGAGCGCAGGACCCGCTCCCCGATCCAGCCCGGTCCAGACGAGAGACCCTTGGCATCTCGCCTATGGAATACCCGGCGCCCCCCGGTGGGTCAACGGCTCCCGCGCCGCATTCTCACGCTGGCGAGAACCCGCCCCCGGCTCACCAGAGCGTGGCCGTGAAGTCGACGGGGCGCGGCTCCAGAAGGGCGGTGCGCCGGGCGAGGGCGCCCAGCCTCGCCGCCATCTCGTCGGCGGGGAGGCGGCGCCGTCCCCCGTGGCCCGGCAGCACCCACTCGAAACGCAGCCGCCCCACCGCCCTGGCCAGGGAGGCCGCCAACTCCTCGATGGAGTACCAGGTCACGCTCTCCGCGACCGCGAGGTCCCCGGTGGTACGCGACCAGTAGAAGCTGTCCCCGGTGAAGCAGTAGCGGTCGTCGGCGAGGTAGAGCACGCTGCCCCGGGTGTGTCCTGGCAGCGGGTACGCGGTGACACCTGGCGCGATCCCGACCTCGTCGGTGCCCCTGAGGACCCGGTCCGCGTCCGGTGCCGCGTCGAGGTCGCCCTCGTGGACCCAGAGCCGGGCGCCGAAGTGGTCGGCGTAGCGGCGGCCGTGGGCGGCGTGGTCGCGGTGGGTGAGCAGGACGTCGGTCACCGGTCCCGTACGGGTCCAGCGGTCGGCGAGTTCGGTGCTGAAGCGGGGTGTGTCGATCATCATCTGGGTGCCGGTGGGGCGGCGCAGGAGGTAGGAGGTGGCGCCCGCGGTCTGCCGGGAGTTGTGCCCGCAGACCAGTACGCCGGGGTCGAGCGGCATCGGGAAGGGGTCGTCCGCCGGGTCGAGGCGGCCGTCCCCGGGGCGGACCGAGCGCGTGGGGCAGGCGAAGGCGGCGGCGTGCAGGGCGCCGGTGTCGTCGGGCCCGTGCGGCGGTCGGGCGAGCCGGGAGCGCCCGTCGGCCTCGACGATGAGGCCGGGTGCGAACTGCCGGGCGACATCGCAGTTCATGCAGCGGTTATCGACATGCCAGCCGTCCACGGCGGGGTTCCTTTCCAGGGGGTGCGGCCCGGAACGGGGCCGTGCGTCAGGGATATCCCGCCGGGACGCGGAACCGGTAGCCCCGGCCGCCCTTGTACTTCCCGCCGGGGGCCACTCTCGGACCCTGCACACCGGGCGCCCGTATCACGCGTTTTGTACGGTCTTGTGCCTCCGCATGGTGGGTGCGGGCGAACCGGTGCGGCCGCCGGTGTGCCGGGGTGCCCCCGCGGGGGAAACCGGGTGACGGTCGTGGGGTCAGGCGTGGCAGGGTGCGGTGCGGGGGCGCGACAGCGGCCCCGGGTGACGGCACCACGACGGTGCCCGCGACGGCAGGAGAGAAGATGCACGAGGCGATGCGGCGCGTACGGGACGCGCTGGCGGCGCAGGGCTCGGACGCGCAGATCGTGGAGCTGCCGGAGCCGGCGCCCACGGCGGCAGCGGCGGCGGCCCAGGTGGGCTGCGAGGTCGGCGCCATCGCCAACAGCCTGGTGTTCTCGGTCGACGGGACCCCGGTGCTCATCCTCACCAGCGGCGCCCACCGGGTGGACACCGCGCGCGTCGCGGCGCTGACCGGTGTGGGACGGCGCAGGATCCGCAGGGCCGACCCCGCACTCGTGCTGGAGGCCACGGGCCAGGTCGTCGGCGGGGTGGCCCCTGTCGGTCACCCGGCACCGCTGCGCACCCTGATCGACGCCGATCTTGAGGGCCATCAGGAGCTGTGGGTGGGCGGCGGTGTCCCCCACGCGGTGTTCCGTACGACCTTCACCGAGCTGGTGAAGCTGACCGGCGGCCAGGTCGCCGAGGTGGCCGCGCCCGCCGCCCATGTGGCAGGCCCCGAGGGCGGCTGAGCGCGGACGTTCAGCTTCCGGCGCCGCCCGCGAGGAACACCCCGCCCGCCTTCTCGGCGAGCCCGGGGCCGAAGAGCGCGCCGGGGGTGTGGGCGCCCGGGGTGCCCTCGCCGCGTGCCAGCCGCAGGGCGACCTCCGCCGCCACGTCGGCGGTGAAGGCCATGCCTTCGCCCGCGCGCAGCCAGCCCTCCCGTACGGCGCCGCCCGCCTCCGTCACGCGGGCCCGCACCCAGGAGTGCTCCCTGCCCGGCTGCCCGGCCCGGGTCGGGACGCGGGCCAGTCGGCGGGTGGCGAAGGCGGCGATCCGGGGGCGCGCGAGCAGCGCCGACGCCACGGCCACCGCGGCCCGCGCCGCGTGCCCTGTCGGTGCCGCGCTGGACGCGGCGACCGCGAACGGCGCGCCGGACGCCCGGTGCGCGACTTCGAGGTCGCCGAACGGTACGGCCCCGGTGCGCACCGGGGTGCCGTCCGGCAGGGTGAACCGCTCGGTGTCGCCGCCGAACGGGGCGCGGACCAGGCGGCCGTGCTCGTAGCGGCGTCCGCCGAGGGCGATGCCGCCGACGACGCTCGCCGCCAGGGCCTCGCCGAGGCGGCCGGGCTCCGATACCACCGCGGGCACCGCGTCGACCCGTACCCGCTCGGCCGGCGGGCGCCCCGCGCACAGCCACCGCACCACGCTCTCCGCGCCGAACACGCCGAAGCCGGCCCCGGCCACCAGGCACTGGCCGCGGGCGGCGGCCTCCTCGTGCCGGGCGAGCAGCCCGGAGACGGCGGCAATCTCGTTGGTGAGGTCGACGTAGTGGGAGCCGTCGGGGAGTGCTCCGGCCACGAGGGGCATGTTCCGGGCGAAGGGGCCGACGGTGTTGACCACCACCGCGGGCTCCGCCGCCGCCAGCATCCCCGCCGCGGCGCCGAGGGACTGCGCCACCACCACGCGCGC
Organism: Streptomyces sp. NPDC050560; assembly: GCF_044457285.1. NCBI lineage: Bacteria > Bacillati > Actinomycetota > Actinomycetes > Kitasatosporales > Streptomycetaceae > Streptomyces > Streptomyces sp. NPDC050560. The sequence goes on along the minus strand of NZ_JBITGT010000003.1, from coordinate 275,868 downwards.
CGCGCCACCCACCTCGTCGGCCACCGCGCGCAGCCGGTCCCGGTCGCGCCCCACCAGCACCGGCGGCCTCCCGCTCGTGGCCAGCCGGGCCGCGATGGCGCGCCCCGTCCTGCCGGTCGCGCCCAGCATCCAGATCTCGTCCATGGTCACCGTTCGTTCGCGGGAGGGGGCGCGGGCCTGCCGCCCGCGCCGGGCGGTCCGCCTCCGGGCCGCCCGCCGCCACCCTGCGGCGGGCAGGCGGCCACGGTCCAATGAATGTTTCGCATGGCGCATGCCGTTCTCCGCATCACCCCAGGTCAGACCGAACAATCCGGTGTCCGGGGCGTCGGGTTCCCGTTACGCTGGAGGCATGACGGATGCGGCAACTCCCCTGCACGACCTCGATCTGCGGCTGGTGCGGTGCTTCACGGTCGTGGCGGAGACGGGGCACTTCGGGCGGGCCGCCGCCGTCCTCCATCTGACGCAGTCGTCGCTCAGCCGCCAGATCCGCCGCCTGGAGGAGCAGGTGGGTGCCAGGCTGCTCGACCGCACCCCGCGCGGCGCCCGGCTGACCGAGGCGGGCGAGGTCTTCCTGCCGCTGGCGGGCGACGTGCTGCGTTCCTCCGCCAGGGCCGCGGAGCGCGCACGCGCCGCCGCGCGGCCCGACCGGATCACCGTCGGCTACATCACCAACATCATCGTGACGCCCGCGGTGCGCGAGATGCGGCGCCGGCACCCCGACGCCGAGGTACGCACCAGGCATTTGGACTACCACGAGGCCAGGACCGGGCTGTTGGAGCACCGCGTCGACGCGGCCGTGAGCCGACTGCCCTTCCCCACCGCCGGGTTGCGCGTCACCGTCCTCTACGACGAGCCCCGGGTGCTGCTGGTCCCCGCCGACCACCGGCTGGCGGGCCGCCCGTCCGCCACCCTCGACGACATCGCGGAGGAGCCCCAGCCGCGGGTGGCCGACCCCGCCTGGGACGCCTTCTGGCGCGTCGACCCGCGCCCCGACGGCCGTCCCGCGCCCGACGGCCCCGTCGTCGAGTCCGTCGAGGACAAGATCGAGCTGATCGCCTCCGGCCAGGCGGTGGCCATCATCCCGGCCACCGGCGGCCTCACCGGAATGCGCCCCGACCTCACCACGGTCCCCCTCGAAGGCGTCGAGCCTGGCCATGTGGTGCTCGCGGCCCGCGCGGACGACCGCGGCCGCCTGGTGACCGCGTTCCGTGCCTGCGCCGAGGCCCTGCTCACCGGCCCCGCGACGGCTCCCGCGCCCTGATCAGGGCCCCGGCGGCGGGCACACCAGGCGCGCCAGGGTGCCCCCGGGCACGAAGCCGAGCCGCCGGTAGAGGCCCATTGCGCCGGGCTCCGCGCCGAGCATCGCGGCACGGGCGCCGCGTTCCGCCGCGTCGCCGAGGGCGCGCGCCGCCGCCTCGCCGCCGTAGCCCCGGCCGCGCGCGCCCGGCAGTGTCGCCACGTTGTAGAGGCCGCAGGTGCCCCGGTGCAGGAACGCCGACGCCACCGCGACCGGGGTGCCGCCCGCGCGGACCACGAAGTGCTGGAGCGGTGTGTCCTGCCCGAGCGGCAGGGACGCCAGCACCCTGTGGGTGAAGCGGGCGGTCGCCAGGGGTGCGCCGTAGGCCGCGCGCAGCACCTCGGCGAAGTCCTCCAACTCCTCGCGGGAGCGCACGGGTCTGGTGCCCGTGCCGGGCGGCGCGGCCCCTGCCGGGACCGGTACGGCCGTCATGAGCCGGATCGGCGGCAGCGGTGTGAAGCCGAGCCCGGCCAGCAGTCCTGGCAGCCCCGCGGGGGTGGCGGAGGGGCCGATCCACCAGTGTCCCGCGCGGCCCGGCGCGGTGTGCTTCCCGGCCAGCTCGCGCACCCGCTCCTCGATCCCGTCGGGGGCGAGCGCCGGGGCGAAGACGGTGTTGAACGGGCGGGCGTCGCTGTCGGCGCTGAGCAGCGCGCAGTCCGGCTCCCGGCGCAGGGCGACATGGGGCGAGGCGCCCTGGTGGGCGAGGAAGGCGCAGGGGTTGGCGTCGAGGGGCGCCCCGTCGGCGCCGCGGCCCACCTCCCGCGCCCCGCGGCCCGCCTCCACGGGGGTGTGTCCCTCCGGGCCGCGCTCCCCCGCGCCCTCGCGTGTACGGGCCATCACCGCACCGCCACCAGCACACAGCTCCCGCCCACCTGCCACACCGGGCCCGCCTGCGCGAAGCCGGCGCGGCGGAGCATGGTGGCGTGCCGGTCGAGGCTGAGACCGTTGTTGCCGCCGCCCGTCAGCCGGGTGAGCCTGCGGCGGCGCTCCGCGAAGAGGTCCGTCAGCTCCGGGTCCCGCTCGGCCGCGCGCCACCAGGTGTCCCAGTCCTCGTGGCTGAAGTCCCTTCTGCGGCCCGCCCGGCTGCGCCCCACGTGGGCGGCGATGTCGGCGGCGTCCTCGGGCAGCAGGTGGTCGGCGTTCACGACGACGCCGCCGGGGCGCAGTATGCCCGCGAGTTCGCCGTAGACACGCTGGAGGGTCTCGTGCGGCAGGTAGTGCAGGGCGGTGGTGGACACCGCGGCGTCCAGTTGGCCCTCGACCCCGAGGGCGGAGGTCCAGCCTTCGGTGCCGATGACGGCGTCCACGTACCGTACGAGACCGGGGCCGAGGGCGCGGGCCATGGCGAGCAGGACCGGGTCCATGTCGACGGCGACCACATGGGCGCGCGGCAGCCGCCGGGTGAGGCGGACCGCGAGCGACCCGGGGCCGCAGCCCAGGTCGACGACGACGGGCCGGGACCTGCCCGCGGTGACGTGCTCCACGACATCGGCGATCACGGTGAACCGCTCCTCGCGGTCGATCGCGTAACGCCGCTGCTGCCGTTCCCAGCGGTCCACCCACCGCGCGGCCGTGGTCGTGCTCAGGGACATCGTGCTCGGTCACCTCTCGCTCTCGCTCCCGCTCCGCGTGCCGGGAGGTGACAGAAATCTACACTCGAAAACGGTTTTCATAAGCGTCGGGGAGTACCGGGGCGCCCGAGGGGGTGTCAGAGCGCCGCGAGGTCGTCCAGGAGGCGGTCGATCTCCTCGGGGGTGTTGTACACGTGCACGCTGGCCCGTACGGAGGTGCGCTCCTCCCCCGCGCGCCCCTGGCAGTGGCGGTCGGAGCGGACCATATGGCCGCGGTCGTAGAGGATGAAGCCCAGGTCGACCGCCTCCATGGCGCGGTGTCGGAAGGTGACGATGCCGCGGCGGCGCCGCACGGGCGAGTCGAAGGCGAGGCTGAGCGGGCAGCCCAGGATCTCGTAGCGCTCCAGGTGGCGCAGCCCGTCGGTGAGCCGGGCGGCCAGCGCCTCGGTCCAGGTGCCGATCCTGGCGGGCCCGGCGTCCCCGAGCCAGTCGAGGGCGGCCGTCAGGCTCACTATGCCCGCGGTGTTGGGCGTGCCGTCCCAGCCGCCCGGTGCGAAGACGGGCCCGCGCAGCCCGCGCGACCAGAGCGCGCCGGTGCCGGGCAGGGCGAGCGCCTTGTGTCCCGAGAAGGCGAGGAAGTCCACGTCGAGGGCGGCGAGGTCCACGGGGACGTGGCCCACGCTCTGCGCGGCGTCCAGGCAGATGACGGGCTCGGGGCCGACCGCCCGCCGTACCAGGTGCACGGTCATGTCGCCGCCGTACACATGGTGGACGTGGGTGGCGGCCACGAAGCGGGTGCGGGGGGTGACGAGCGCGGCGAGCGCCGCCATGTCGTAGTCGTGGGAGTCCCGTTGGTAGGGCATCTCGTGCACCGTGATGCGCACACCGCGGGCGGCGAGCAGGTCGCGGGCCTCGAACCAGGGCAGCGCGTTGGCCTCGTGGTCGCCGAGCGGCACGATGATCTCGTCGCCGTCGGTGAGGAACCTGGGCAGCCAGTCGAGGGCGACGCGGCGCAGGCCCTCGCTGGCGCCGGAGACGAAGTCGACGCGGGAGCGGGCGGGTTCCGGGTCGCCGAGGAAGGCGCGCACCGTGTCCCTGGCCTGCTCGACGAGCCGGGTGGTCCTGTTGGCCCAGGGGTAGGTGCCGCGCCCTGCGTTGGCGTTGGAGGTGGTCAGATACGCCGTCGCGGCGTCGAGCACGGCGCGCGGCTTCTGGGAGGTGGCGGCGCTGTCGAGGTAGGCGAGCCCGGGGTTGGCGGTGATGATGGGGAACTGCTCGCGCAACGGGGCCTGCCAGGCCCGCAGTTCCTCGGGGAACCCGGTGGGCGCGGGGGTGGCGGGGGTCGGCACGGCCCTCACTCCCTCACCAGTTCTGCCCCGGCGTCGCGCCAGGCGACGATGCCGCCCGCGAGGCTGCGGGCGTCGGGGTGGCCGAGCCTGGTCAGCAGGGCGGCGTAGCGAGCGGACTTCTCGCCGACGGGACACGCGAGCAGCACGGGGCGTGACTTGCTGAACGGGAGGGCGTCGCGCACCAGTTCCTCGAAGAGTTCGTCGACGATATTGACGGAGCCCTCGATGTGCAGGGCCGCGTACGCGAACGGGCTGCGCAGGTCGACGACGAGGGGCGCGCCGGTGGCGATCCAGCGGCGGGCCTCCGCGACGTCGACGACGGCCGCCGCCTCGACCTCCGCGTCGGTGAGGGCGTCGAGGGCGCCCGCGGATGCGGTGGCGCCGAAGAGTTCGGGGCGCCGCTTGCGCAGGTAGCCGAGGTAGCTCTCGACCCGGTCGCAGACGATGAAGACGGCGGTCCTGCGCTCGCCCCCGCGCGCGTCCAACTCCGCGTCGAGGCGTCTGAGATGGCGCAGCGCGCCGAAGTAGGCGGCGCCGCCGGTGGGGCCCGAGAGGACCCCGCTGCGGCGGATCAGGCCGAGCATGCCGTCGATGGCCTCGGCCGAGGTGACGGTGTCGATGGTGTCGTAGAGGCCGGGTGCGAACAGGCCGACCTCCTGCACCTCGTCGATGTTGCGGATGCCGGGCACGAAGTCGGACTTGTGGGCGACGAGCCCGACGACCTCCACGCCTGGGCGGTGCCTGCGCAGCACCCTGGCCACCCCGGTGGAGGAGCCCGCGGTCCCGACGCAGGCGATGAAGACGTCGGGGGCGCGGCCGTCGAGGTCGCGCACGATCTCGGGACCGGTGCCTGACTCGTGGGCCGCGGCGTTGAGTTCGTTGTAGTACTGGTCGGTGTGGAGGTACTCGCCGCCGGGCTCGGAGAGCGCCTGGTGGAAGCGGGTGAGGGGGTCCTCGGGGTCGGTCGGGTCGAGGCACTCGGTGCGGCCCGGCAGTTCCTCGATCTCGGCGCCGAGGAGCAGCAGCAGCTCCTTGATCTCGGGGACCCGCATCCGGTTGGTGACGCTCTTGAAGCCGAGGCCGTGCATCGAGGCGATGAGGGCGAGCGCCTTGGCGGTGTTGCCGCTGGAGAGTTCGACCACCTGGCTGCCGCGCTCGACGGCGTCGGGCAGTCCCGACCTGACCATGTTCCAGGCGGCGCGGTCCTTGACGGAGCCGAAGGGGTTGAGCAGTTCGAGCTTGGCGTAGAGGTCGATGTGGCCGAGGCCGTGGACGGCCGGGTCGATGCGGAGCAGGGGGGTGTCGCCGATGACCTCGGTGACGCTGTCGTACCTCACTCGGTGGCTCCTTCCGCCGCGGCGTGGTCGGCGTAGGCGGCGTGGTCGGCGTAATGGGCGTCTTCGGGCGTGAGGGGCCAGTAGTCCTCGTCGAGGCTCCAGCGCCGGTCGCCCGCGGCGTCCACGGTGACGGCGACCTTGCGCGCCCCGGGCCTGCTCTGGGCGTGGTGGGCGCTGAAGTCCATGCAGTACCCGGCGGTGTTCGCGAAGCACAGCAGGTCGCCCGGGCGGGGCAGCCGGGGCAGGAAGACCACCCGCTTCGTGATCAGGTCGGACTCCAGGCAGAGGCCGCCGAAGAGGTGGACGGCCACCGGCTCGGGCCCGGTGCCTTCGGGGACCGGTGTCCGCGGGACGACCAGCGGGTCCATCAGCACCCCGTGGTCCTCGACGGCGCAGTCGGCGGCGCTCATGTCGAGCCTGAGGTGCCAGGTCCCGCCGTCCGCGGGGCGGGTCTCGACGACGCGGGCCAGGGTGGCGCCGCACTGGTCGGCGAGCGCCCTGCCGGGCTCGGTGTAGAGGTCGTAGAGGTTCTCCAGCAGCAGGGTCGCGAGGGGGCGGCCCAGGGTGGGCGCGGGCATGGCGAGCAGCGCGTCCAGGTAGTCGGCCCCTGCGGTCGGCCGGTACGCGGGGTAGAGGCCGAGGCTGCCCGCGAGGGTGCCGCCCTCGTTGCGCAGGCCGTAGCCGTGGTCGCGCCAGGTCAGCGGGGGGCGGCGGCCGAGGACGGCGCGGGTCAGCTCGGTGGTGTACGTGTCCCACTGGGCGCCGTCGGCGAGGTAGCTGGTGCCGTAGCCGCCGCCGATGTCGATGACCCGGGGGCGCAGTCCGCGGGCGAGGCAGTCGTCCATGGCGCGTACGCACCCTTCGAGGGCGAGCGCCTTCTCGTCGAGGCTGACGGTGTCGAGGTGGTAGCCGACGCCGAGCAGGTCGAGGGCGTCCGTGTGGCGCTCCACGGTGTCGAGGAGCGCGGGGAGTTCGGCGACGGGGGTGCCGAAGCGGCTGCGGCGCGGCCGTGCCCGCACCCCGGTGGAGGTGAAGCCGGAAAGCCGCAGCAGGACGCGGGCCCTGGGCAGCGCGTGGCGGCGTACCAGCCGGGCGAGCAGTTCGAGTTCGGCGGGGCCCTCGACCTGGAAGCGGACCCCCGTCCTGGCGCCGAGCCAGAGGAAGTCGGGGTCCTTGGGCCCGGTGGCGCCGATGCGGTCGGGGGCGAAGCCGCAGGCCAGCGCGTGCTGTAGTTCCTGGAGCGAGGCGACGTCCACGGCGCACCCGGTGGCCGCGAGCCGGCGGACGAGGGCGCTCGACCTGGTGGCCTTGTGGGCGAAGAAGACCTCGCCGCCGAGGCGGTGGGCGCGGTAGACCTCGCGGAAGCGTGCGGCGTTCTCGGCTATCCGGTCGGGCAGCAGCACGTTGAGGGGGGTGCCGAGGCCGTCGGCGAGGGAGTGCAGGAACCGGGTGTCCCGCGTCAGCGACGCAAGGCCCGGGTCCAGCCGGGGTTGCAGATACAGCGGTCCCCGCACGGATCACGCGCCTCCTCGATGGTGCAATACGTCATCAAACGGCGCCAACTGCGTGCGCCCGTGGCAGCCTCCCCAGATCATCACTTCTTCATGCAATGAAAATCAGCGTCATCTGGCGGACGTGGGGGCGCGTGGTGGGGCGGGAGCGTCGCGCGGGCATGCGGAACGCCCCCGGTCCCTGGGCGGGGCGGGGGCGTGCGGGCGGCGGCTGGGCGGGTCAGGAGCGCAGGATGAGGCCGTACTGCTGGGTCGTGTTGCCGTCCCGGTCGAGCAGCGCTTCGAGCGGGCGGACCACTTCGCGGCCCTCGGCGATGCGCTCGAAGTCCTCCTGGGTGCGGGCCGTGTAGGGCTGGGTGCCGGAGGCGGCGTACTGCTCGTTGGCCTGTTCGATGGTCTCCTCGGTGAGGGTGTCGCACAGCGCGAGATAGCTGCCCTTGGGGAGCGCGTCGAGGTAGTCGCCCACCAGCCGGGGGGCGCGCTCCGGCGCCACATGGCCGAGGGTGGACATCCACATGATGGCGATCGGGCGGTCCATGTCGAGGGTGCGCCCGGCCTCCGCGAGGACCCGGTCGCGGTCGAAGAAGTCGATGTCGAGGTAGTCGGTGGCGCCCTCGGGGGTGCTGGTCAGCAGGGCGCGGGCGTGCGCGAGGACGACGGGGTCCTGGTCGACGTAGACGACGCGCGCGTCGCGCGCGATGTGCTGGGCCATCTCGTGGGTGTTGGGTTCGGTGGGCAGCCCGGCCCCGAGGTCTATGATCTGCCGCACCCCGTGCCCGATCACATACTCGACGGCGGTGGCGAGAAACCGGCGCGACGCCTGAGCGAGCCCCCTGACCTGCGGGTACAGGGTCTCCATCTCGTCCACCAGGCGCTCGTCGACGGAGAACCGGGTCTTGCCGTCGAGCAGCGCGTTCCAGAAGCGGGCGGATGACGGGGTGTCAGGGTCGAGGCTCATCAAGGGCTTCCCGGCGGAGGGTAGGGGCGGCTGGGCGGCGGCGCGGGCGCTCCCCGCTCTCCGGCGGTCCTGCGGCGTCCGCGCACGTCACCACTGTAGCCACGAGGCCGGTGGCTGTCTGCCGTGGCGGGGGTGGCGCTGCCCTTCCGGGCGCGCCCGCGCCCGGGGGCGCCGGGTCCGTGCCGCCCCGCCCGGCGGTGGGCGGTGGGGCGGCACGGGCGGGGGTCAGGTGCCCTGGGTGACGGGCGGCGCTGCGGCGGTGTTCTCGTCGGGGCCGCGGTCCGAGACGGCGGTGACGATCGCGTCGGCGTCCTCGCCCGGTTCGGGGAGCAGCAGTCCGAGGCTCACGTAGACCACGAGCGAGGTGACCAGCGGGGTGGCGATGACGGTGGTGTCGGAGGAGCCGTCGAGGCCGTACTTGACGAGGAAGTAGCCGCCGAGGCCGAGCGCCCAGGAGACCAGCGCGGCGCGCGGGCCGCAGCGGCGGAAGGCGGGCAGCAGCCCGAGCAGCATCGGGATGGAGATCGGGCCCATGACGGCGGCGACCATGCCGACGATGATGCCGAGGACGCCGCCGAAGTGGTCGGCCTCGATGGCGACGACCATCGAGACGGCGATGAACGCGACGGTGCAGACCCGCGCGGCCATGAGCCCGCCGTCGCCGCGCAGCGCGCGGGCGCGGGGGAAGAGCACGGGCAGGATGTCCCGGGTGACGACGGCGGAGATGGCGTTGGCGTCGGAGGAGGCCATCGCCATGGTGTGGGAGAACATCCCGGCGAGCGTGAGGCCGATGAGGCCCGTCGGCAGGTACGCCTGCGCCATCAGCGCGTATGTCTGCTGGGGGTCGGCGATGTGCGGCATGAGGAGGGGGGCGGCGACGGCGGGCAGCAGCAGTACCGCGGGCCATATCAGGTAGAGGACGGCGGAGAGGGCCGCGGAGCGGCGGGCGGCCGCGGGGGTCTCGGTGGCCATGTAGCGCTGGGCCAGGTTCCACATGCCGCCGTTGTACTCGAAGATCTTCACGATGACGTACGCGGTGAGGAAGCCCGCGGTGTAGGGGCCGACGAGGGGCTTGGTGTGCCCGGCGGGCAGGTCGCCCCAGAGGGTGCCGAGGCTGCTGACGCCGCCGAGCCTGTCGAGCACCACCCAGATCATCGCGAGCGCGGCGACACCCTGGATGACGAACTGCCCGAAGTCGGTGAGGGCGTCGGCCCACAGCCCGCCGACGGTGCAGTACGCCAGTGTGACGATGCCGGTGAGCAGGATGCCCGCGGTCATGGACATCCCGGTGAACACGTTGAGCAGCACGGCGACGGAGGCCCACTTGGCGGCGACGTCGAACACCTTCAGCAGGGCGCCGCTCCAGGCCAGCGCCTGCTGGGTGGGGACGTTGTAGCGCTTGGCCAGGTACTCGAGCGGCGAGCTGACCCGGAAGCGGCGGCGCAGCCGGTTCCAGCGGGGCGCGAAGAGCCAGGCACCGAGCCCCGTGCCGAGGGCGAGCGGGAAGAACGCCCAGACGTAGATGGTGAGTCCGTAGCTGTAGGCGACGGCCGCGTAGGCGACGAACACGGCGGCGCTGTAGCCGGACATGTGGTGGGAGATGCCGGACAGCCACCACGGCATCCTGCCGCCGCCGGTGAAGTAGTCGCCCACGTCGCTGACACGGCGGTGGGAGTAGAGGCCGATGAGGAGCATCACCAGGAAGTAGCCGCCGACGGCGACCCAGTCGAGCCATGCCATGGGAAACCTTCTCGTTGCGGGGAGGCGGGGGTGGAGCGGGTTACGAGGGGCCGGGGGGCGTCGCGGTCGAGTTCGACGCCGAGTCCTGGGCTCCGGGGCACGGGCACGGCGCCGTCGGTGAAGTCGAGCACGCCGGGCGCGATCACCTCCTCGCTCTTCCAGGGCCAGTGGGTGTCGCAGATCCCGGCGAGCGGCCTGGAGCGGTGCAGCCCGCACCAGTAGTGGTGGTCGGAGAGGACGATCCGTATGGCGTCGGCGGCGGTCCGCAGCCGCCACAGGTGGGCCCTGAAGGCGACCGGGGTGAGGGTGGTGCCGGTGATCCGGATGCCGGCGCCCATCGGGCGGCCGCTTCGGCGGCGGGGGCGCCGGAGGCGAGGCGGGCGGCCACACCAGTGCCCCCGCACTCCGCAAGTTTCGGCAAATTAACCGATCCATCAGCCACGAAAAGAGTCACGGGGAAGTAGAGAACGCCCTCCAGCATGGGACCAGCACCAACCAGTTTTCACATATGAACGGGCATCACGAGTATGAATTGCCTGGACTGTAGAGGGGGCCAAGGGGGCGGTCAAGGCGTGCGGCGGGGAACGAAATGGTTTCGAAAGTTTCGGACATCGAGCCGCAAAGACGTTGGCGGTGGCCGTCGGGCGCCGGAACCGCCGGTAGACCACTCGGCGCCGCGGCGCGCGACTCCGGGGCCCTTACAGGCCGCCGAGGCCCGCCGCGGGCGGCCCCATGAGGCCGACTCGGAGTGGCGACCAGGTTTCTCGCCCCTGAAAGTTTCCGCCACGCTACGCGCGTTGCAGCAGCTCTCCAGGCTGCGCAATGGACTAGACCATAGAGGAAAGGTGAAACCTCTTTACCTGACGCCCGTTCCCATGCGTCACTCATGTCGTGTCTGCATCAACAGCAGATGGTCCGTTCCGCACAGCAACATCCAGCACATCGGGGCCCCCATACCCCCCACACAACTGACGTGCCAGGAGGTAGCTTTGCTCTCCCACAGATCCCTCTCGCCCAGGACACGACAGCGAGGACTCGTGGCGGCCGCGGTCGTCGGCTCCACGCTCTCCCTGCTCGTGGCCGCGGCGGGAACCTCATCGGCGGCACCCAAGCCGGCGAAAGACCCGATCCCGCTGGGCCAGGGGTACATGGGCGCGGGTTATGACATCGACTCGGGCAACCGCGCCCCGTCGGGCCACAAGGCCCCGTCCTTCGGCCCCGCCAGCAGCGCCGGCGGTGTGCAGGGCATCGACGTCTCGCACTACCAGGGTTCAATCAACTGGTCCTCGGTAAAGGCCGCCGGGATCTCGTTCTCCTGGATGAAGGCGACCGAGGGGACCTCGTACAAGGACCCCAACTTCAACGCGAACTACCTGAACTCCTACAACGCGGGAGTGATCAGGGGCGCGTACCACTTCGCGCGCCCCGACGTCTCGGGCGGCGCGGCGCAGGCCAACTACTTCGCGTCGAACGGTGGCGCCTGGTCGGCCGACAACCGCACCCTGCCGGGTGTCCTGGACATCGAGGGAAGCTGCTACGGCCTCTCGCAAGCCTCCATGCGCACCTGGATCTCGGACTTCTACAACACCTACAAGTCCCGCACCTCGCGGGACATCGTGATCTACACCAGCCCGAGCTGGTGGAGCAGTTGCACCGGCTCCTGGAGCGGCATGTCCGCCAAGAGCCCGCTGTGGGACGCCCACTGGACGACCGCGGCCAACCCGACGGTGCCCGCCGGGTTCCCGTTCTGGACGGTGTGGCAGTACACCAGCACAGGCTCGGTGAGCGGCGTCTCGGGCAACGTGGACCGGGACAAGTTCAACGGCACCGCTGACCGCCTGCTGGCGCTGGCCAACAACACCGCCTGACCTCCCCTCACGGGCGGCGCCCGGTGACCCGGCCAAGGCCGGTGCCACCGGGCGCCGTGCTGTGTGTGCGGGGGGGGCGGCCGGAACGCGCGGGGAGGAAGGGGGAGACGGGCGGCGGGACGAGCGAAAAAGAAACCGTCCTTGCGGTATTTCCAACACCCTTATCGGGCGGGCCGGTTCGCGCCCGCGGCCGCCGTCACGCGAGCCACCTGGAGGTTCTGCGCGCGCGCCAGACCGCGCGGGTGAACCGACCGGGGGGCGCGAGCGTGACGGTCACATGATTCGATGCGCCCTGGCGCAGAAACCGGCAACTTGGTTTGATGGGCTGGTGCGTCGGCAGGCGGTGGCGCCGTTCGGCGGAGGGCGCCGGGCCGCAGAGGAGGACGGTTTCTTGATGAGCACGAAACAGGAGCGCGCGGTCCGCACCCGCCGCGCCCTGATCCAGGCCGCTGCCCAGGTGTTCGAGCGTACGGAGTACGTCGAGGCCAGGATGGACACCATCAGCGCGCTCGCCGGGATGAGCAGGGGCGCGCTGTCCTTCCACTTCGCGGGCAAGGAAGCCGTGGCCGGCGAGATCGAGACCCGGGCCGCGGTGGCGCTGCGCCGCGCGGTGCTCGTCGAACACCGCCGCAACACGAGCGCGTTGCAGGCCCTCGTGGACGCCACCCACGCGCTCGCCCTGCTGGTGCGCACCGACACCGTGGTCCGCGGCGGCCTGCGGCTCAACTGCGACGCCAGGCACCGCTCCCGCGCCAGCCTGCGCGCCGCGTGGGAGCGGTACGTACGCATCCTGCTCGACGAGGCCGCCGCGCTCGGCGAGTTGCGGGAGGGCGCCGAGCCCCCCGACCCGTACGAGGTCATCATCGCGACCACCACGGGCCTCCAGGTGCTCGGCCTTGAGGACGCGGCCTGGCTTGAGGCGAGGCCCCTGACCCACTTCTGGGAGACGCTGCTGCCTCGCATCGCCCGCGCCGAAGCGCTCGCCCTGCTGCGCCCCGAGGGCAGCCCCGCGGCGGCCAGGACGCCAGGGCCCCGCCCTTCCGCGGTGCCCGCGCGCGGGGGCGGCGCGATACGGCGCGGCGAGCCCGAGCCCGTCGCCCGCTGGCAGGGGCCGCTGCTGCGGGAGTACGGCCGGCCGCTGGCCTCCGGCGCCCGCTGACGCCCCGTGCCGATGACGGGATTACACCGGGGGCGCGGCCACCGGGCACACCTCGCGCGCCACACCGGAGGAGACCGGTGCGACGCCGGGGGTGCCGTGCGCGCCCGCGGCGACGAGCAGGCTGCTGAAGACCTGCCGCCCGTCCTGCCACGCCTCCACCCCGACCCGGGTGCCGCCGGGGCCGACGCCGCCGGGGCGCGCCCTCGCGGTGATGACACACGGCTCGTCGAGTTCCGCGTAGTTGCGGAAGAAGATGTGCCCCGCGGTCATCGCGAACGGCCCGGGCACCGCCACCGTCGCCGCCTGCCGCGCCGCCTCAAGCAGCACCATGCCCGGCACATGGTCGTTGGCGTGCTGGAAGAGGGTGGGGTGCCCGGTGTCGACGCTCAGCAGCCAGGACGCCTGGCCGCCGTCCGCCGCCAGCAGCACGTCACGCTGCGCGGTGCGGCCCACCGACTCCGCGGGCAGCAGCGGATAGCGCCGCGGCACCCGCGCCAGCGGGGGCCTGCCGCCGCGCAGCCGCTCGTAGATCACCGGCGCGCAGTAGCGGGTGGACGCCCGCGCCCGCGCGGCTATCTCCGCGCCCCGGCGCAGCGTCCAGGCGCAGCGCATCGCCGTGGGGCGCCCCGCGCGGCGGCGTATCTCCCTGACCTCTATGTCGAGTTCCATGTCGACGGGCCGCCCGTCCGTGCGCGCCGCGCGAGGGCGGCAGGCGAACGCCATCTCCGTCAGCATGAAGTGGTGGTCGGGGGGCACACCGAGACCGGTGTGGCTGACCATGATGGACGCCTGCCGCATCGCCTCGATGAGCAGCAGCGGGTCGAGGCCCGCCGCAGGTGCGGACGCGGGGGCGTAGAAGGGATGCTCGTACGGAAAACGGAGGGGGACCCGGTAGACGCCGTCACCCAGCGGAATGCCCGGCCCCGTGACGAAGAGGTCCCTCGCCCTGACACGATGCGTCAGCATCATGATGTCGGCGGGGGTGTCACAGATCACTGTTGCGGTCATGGCGCGACCTCCCGGTAGGCGGTTGTTCGGCGATGACGAAGAAGAGAACACGTGAGCAGAGAACGTAAGACAAGATACGAACCCGATGCTGTTAATCAACCGGGGCGTGCCCCCGTCTTCGAGGCCGTCATCACCTGGAGGTTTCCGACGTGACGCAAGAACGCGCCGTTCGCACCCGGCGCGCCATTCTGGAGGCCGCGGCCATCACCTTCGACAGGAGAGGCTACGAGGCCGCCACCATCACCGAGATCCTCAAGGAGGCCGGTGTCACCAAGGGCGCGCTGTACTTCCACTTCCCGTCCAAGGAGGCCCTGGCCGACGCGGTGCTCGCGGAGCCCGCCAAGGAATTCGTCGTCCCGGCACGCCAGATCAAGATCCAGGAACTCATCGACACCGCGCTGGTGCACGCCTACCGCGTCCGCACCAACCCGCTGGTAAGGGCCTCGGTACGGCTCTCGCTCGACCAGCGTGCGGAGGGCATCGACCGCACGGGGCCGTTTCTGCGCTGGCGTGAGACGGCGCTGACCCTGCTCAGCGAGTCCAAGGACCGCCACGAGCTGCTGGCGCACATCGACCCCGCCGAGTCGGCCGACATCTACGTCGGTACGTTCGCGGGACTCCAGTCGATGTCACACGTCCTGGACAACTACGCGCATCTGGAGGAGCGCATCTCGGTCCTCCAGCGACATCTGATGCCGGCGATCTGCGTGCCCGCCGTACTCGCCCAACTGGACTTCACCCCCACACTCGGCGAGCGCCTGGCCCAGCAGGCCATCACGGAACCGGCGGAGGCCCTGGCGACCTGACCGGGCGGGGCGGTGCGTCCACGGGCAGGCGGGGGCGCGCCCCGGAGGGCGTGCCGCCCGCTCAACGCGACGTGGCCTCCTGACCGCGCGGCCCCGCCCCCAGGTCGGTCCAGCCCAGCGGATACAGGATGTCGTCCTCGGCCAGGGGCTCACCACCGGCCTCGGTGAAGGCGGTCAGGGCCTCGACGAGGGTGGCGCGCTGCTTGGTGGGAACACGCGCGACGACGGCGGCGATCTCGGTACGGCGCCTTGCGGTCACCTCGTCGACAAGCTCCCGCCCCTCGTCGGTGAGCCGCAGCACGGTCTCGCGGCGGTTGGCCGGGTTGACCTGGCGGTCCGCGAGGCCCGACGAGATCAGCCGGTCCACCATCCGCATCGCCGTCGACGGGTTCACCCCGAGCCGGTCGGCGAGGGCCACGAGCTTCGCGGGACCATGGGTGGCCAGCACCACCAGCAGCCGGAACTGCGGCAGCGTGACGCGGTCCTCCGCCGCCGCGAGCGAGCGCGCGGAGATCGCCACCAGCAGCCGGGAGGCGGTCAGCACCGCCCGGGTCACCGCGTCGGGGTCTTCCTCGGGCGTGGGGGCCTGGCCGCCGGGCTCCGTCATGGTTCCTTTGTACCGGCCCCCGCCCCGGCCCGGGAAATCGCCACGGGAGCCGGCTGTTCGCGGGTCTCGTGGTGCAGCGCGTGCAGCACGGACTGGTGCGAGACCCACCCGACGAGCCGGGTGCGGGTCCGGTCCAGCACGGGCAGTCCCGCGCCCTCGGCGGCGACGAGCGCGGACAGCGCGTCGCCCAGATCGGTTGCGGCGGTGACGGGGTGCGGGACATGGATGATCGCGGCGACGTCGAGGGGCTCCCCCACATGGTCCGCGAGCGTCTCGGCGGCCGAGCGCGCGGTGACAGTACCGAGGTAACCACCGTCGGCGTCGAGGACGGGCAGCACGCCATGGGGCGCCCTGGCCAGCGCCTCCGCTGCCTCGGTCAGCGGGGTGGCGCCGTCGAGTGGCGCGGGGACGGGTTCCAGCACGGACTCGACGGTCAGACCGGCGAAGGGGGTGCCGGGCGGTGCCTCGTCCAGGTCCACGCCCCGGCGGCGCAGCTTGAGGGTGTAGACGGTGTCCCGGGTGAGAAGCCTGCTCACTCCGGTGGCCAGGGCTATGGCCGCCATCAGAGGAAGGATGATGGAGTACTCGCCGGTCAGCTCGAACATGATGATCACGGCGGTGATCGGCGCGCGGGCCGCGCCCGCGAAGACGGCTCCCATGCCGATCAGCCCGTAGGCGCCCACGGGCCCCGCGACGCCGGGCAGCGCTTCCCGGGCCACGGCCCCGTACGCGGAACCCAGCATGGCCCCCATGAACAGCGACGGCGCGAACACCCCTCCGGAACCGCCGATGCCGATGGTGAGACTGGTCGCGACCATCTTGGCGGCGAGCAGCAGTACCAGGAAGGCGATGGCGTAGCCGCCGCCGACCGCCTTCTCCAGCACCGGGTATCCGACGCCGTACATCTGGGGCAGTACCAGCAGCAGGCCGCCGAGGAACAGACCGCCGACGGCGGGCCGTGCCCACTCCGGGCCGCGCCAGGCGAAGTCGCAGCCGTCCTCGACGAGGTAGAGGAAGCGGGTGAAGGCCACCCCCACCGCGCCCGCGACCACGCCGAGCAGGGCGAACAACGCGTATTCGCCGAAGTGGTGGACGGTGAAGGGCGGCAGTTGGAGGAACGGGGTGTCGCCGAAGGCGGCCCTGCCGATGACCGACGACGTGACGGACGCCAGGACCACCATTCCGAAGGACTCGGCGGTGAAGTCCCGCAGGATCAGTTCCATCGCGAAGAACACCCCGGCAAGCGGGGCGTTGAAGGTGGCCGCGATGCCGGCGGCCGCGCCGCAGGCCACCAGCACCCGCATCCGGTCCTCGGTGATCCGCACCAGACGGCCCACCGTCGAGCCGAGCGCCGACCCGATCTGCACGATGGGCCCCTCACGGCCGACCGAGCCACCACCGCCGATGCACAGCGCCGAGGCGAGCGACTTGACGACCGCCACCTTGCCCGGGATGTGCCCGCCGCGGCGGGCCACGGCGTCCATCACCTCGGGTACCCCGTGGCCGCGCGCCTCCCGGGCGAAGCGGTGCACCAGCGGGCCGTACACCAGGCCCGCGAGCACGGGCGCGAGCAGGACGAACCAGCGGCCCAGCCAGGGGACGTGAGGGTTCGCGGCGTGTCCCGCGGCGGCGTAGTCGGCGTGGCCCGACAGCAGGTGGGTGAAGGTCTCGATCAGCCGGCGAAAGGCGATGGCTCCCCCGCCCGCTCCCGCGCCCACCACGAGCGCGAGAAGCGGCAGCCCGCCGGCGGCCCCGCGCAGATAGGCGAGGGCGCGCCGCGGAAACGTCGGCAAGGGGACAGGGGGCCCGGCCGGGGACGGGGGTGGAGCGGCGGGAGTCGTCGTCATGTTTGCATTATGCAATCTAAACTATTGCATCATGCAATCCACCCCGCGTGCGGCAGTGCGGCGACACCGGTTCAGCGGCGCTGCCCGAACCAGCGGACCAGGGCCTTGCCCGGGTCCCCGCACCCCGGGGTCCAGGCGATGTGCCCGTCGGGGCGCAGCAGCACGGCGCCCCCGGGAA
The DNA here is from genome assembly GCF_044457285.1 of Streptomyces sp. NPDC050560. Taxonomy (NCBI): domain Bacteria; kingdom Bacillati; phylum Actinomycetota; class Actinomycetes; order Kitasatosporales; family Streptomycetaceae; genus Streptomyces; species Streptomyces sp. NPDC050560. The sequence continues at coordinate 258,632 of NZ_JBITGT010000003.1, read as the reverse complement.
GGGGCTCGGCGACCCTGAGCACCCTGATGCCGCCGTGCACACGCGCGGTGTCGCCCGCGCCCCGGGCGCCGGGCCCCTCGACGAGGAGGGGACGGCCGTCCGCGAGGAGTTCCGCCACGGTGGTGGGGCCCGTGCGGTCCCCGTCGAGCGGGGTGAGGGAGAGGTTCGGCAGGAAGGCGCCCTCCCGGCCGCAGTCACGGCCGCAGAGCGCGGGATGGGCGGTGTCCTGCCCGCTGATCCGCGCCGCCACGGTCTCCTGGGCGCCCGGCACGGCCAGCAGGGCGGTGAACCGGGCGCGCAGCGCGTCGGGTTCGACGCCCTCGCGCATCAGGGCGAGCTGGGCGCGGGTGTCCTCGACGACACGGAGCGCGGGGGGCCTGCGCTCGGACTCGTAGGTGTCGAGAAGGCCGTCGTCGGCCACGCCGTCGAGGACGCGTGCCAGCTTCCAGGCGAGGTTCAGCGCGTCGAGGACCCCGTTGCTCATGCCCTGGCCGCCGATGGGGAAGTGCAGATGGGCGGCGTCGCCCGCGAGCAGCACCCGGCCGAGCCTGAAGCGGTCGGCGACACGCGTGAGGTCGCTGAACCGGGAGGCGTGGGGGACGTCGTCGAGCGTCGTCGGCCGGCCGAGGACCCGGGACACCTCGGCGGCGAGGTCGGCCGCGGTGGGCTCGGCGGTGTCACGGCCGACGGGCGGGTGGCCGGTGTCGAGGGTGCGGACGAGGGCGCCGCCGTCGGCGAGGGGCCGCACCACGGCCCAGCCACGCGGGGTGCGGTGCCAGCCGGGCGGCAGGGGTTCGGGGCCGACCCGGCGGGCGAGCCCCATCATCGCGGAGACGGTGGGCGGGTCGGTGCGCGCGGTGATCCCGGCGAGCCCGGCGACGCGGCCGTGCGCGCCGTCGGCGCCGACGAGGTAGCGGGCGCGCAGGGTGCGGGCCCCGGCGCCCTCGACGGTGACGTCCACGCCCGTCGCGTCCTGGCGCACGCCCGTCACCCGGTGGCCGCGCAGGACCCGGCCGCCGTGGCGCAGCAGGCGGCGCTCGAACTCCGCCTCCAGATCGGCCTGGGCGCGCTTGAGGAGGGCGGTGGGCTCCCCGGGCTCGGTGGTGATGCGCAGCAGCGGCATCCCCGCGTAGTGGAAGGCGGACGCGGTGTCCTTCGGCCACAGCCCCTCCACACCGCGGAGGTAGCCGCGCCGTACGAGGCTCTGTACGGCGCGGGCGTGCACGGTGCCCGCCTTGGGGCGCCGCGCGATCCGCTCCAGCGGCTCCACGACGAGCACCCGGGCCCCGAAGCGGGCCAGTTCCGCGGCGGCCAGCAGGCCCACGGGCCCGCCTCCGGCGACGACGACCCCGGTGTCCGCTGCGGCCTCGGGGGCATGGTGCTGGGTCACGGCGTCCCGGTCCTCTCGCTCGCGCGGGCCGCGACGGGTGCCCGGCCCGGCCCAGCGTAGGCGGGGCGCCCGGCGGGCCGCCAGCACGGGCGGTCCGCCGGGCGGCGGGGTGCGGGTCAGGGCGCCGTCGGGCCGTCCAGTTCGTCGCGGACGGTGCGGGCGGCGGCGACCAGGTTCGCCAGGGAGGCCCTGGTCTCGGGCCAGCCGCGGGTCTTCAGACCGCAGTCCGGGTTGACCCACAGCCGCTCGGCCGGGATGGCGCCGAGGCCGGTGCGCAGCAGCTCGGCGGCCTCCTCGGGGCTCGGCACGCGGGGCGAGTGGATGTCGTAGACACCCGGTCCTGCCTCGCGTGGGTAGCCGTGGGCGGCGAGTTCCCGTGCCACCTGCATGTGGGAGCGGGCGGCTTCGAGGCTGATGACGTCGGCGTCGAGGTCGTCGATCGCCTGCACGATGTCGCCGAACTCGGCGTAGCACATGTGGGTGTGGACCTGGGTGTCGGCGCGTACGCCCGAGGTGGCGAGGCGGAACGCCTCGGTGGCCCAGGCCAGGTAGCCGGGCCGGTCGGCGGCGCGCAGCGGCAGGGTCTCGCGCAGTGCGGGCTCGTCGACCTGGATGATGGAGGTGCCCGCCGCCTCCAGGTCGCCCACCTCGTCGCGCAGTGCGAGGGCGACCTGGCGCGCGGTGTCGCCGAGCGGCTGGTCGTCGCGGACGAAGGACCAGGCGAGCATGGTGACGGGCCCGGTGAGCATGCCCTTGACGGGCCGGTCGGTCAGGGACTGGGCGTACGTCGTCCAGCGCACCGTCATCGGCTGCGGCCGTGACACGTCCCCGGCGAGGATCGGCGGGCGCACGTACCGGGTGCCGTACGACTGCACCCAGCCCTGCTGTGTGGCCAGGTATCCGGTGAGGCGTTCGGCGAAGTACTGCACCATGTCGTTGCGCTCCGGCTCGCCGTGCACGAGGACGTCGAGCCCCGTCCGCTCCTGGAAGGCGATGACGTCCCGGATCTCGGCCGCGACGCGCTCCTCGTAGCCCGCGGTGTCGGTGCGTCCTGCGCGCAGGTCGGCGCGGGCGGCGCGCAGCGCGCCGGTCTGCGGGAAGGAGCCGATGGTGGTGGTCGGCAGCAGGGGCAGGCCGAGGCGGGCGCGCTGGGCGGCGGCGCGGGCCGCGTAGGGGCGGGCGCGGCGGGTGTCAGCGCCGGTGATCGCCTCGGCGCGGGCGCGTACGGCGGGGTCGCGGGTGAGGGGGGACTCCAGCCGGGAGGCGAGGGCGCTCCTGTTCGCCGTGAGTGCGCCGTCGATCGCGTCGACGCCGTGGGTGAGGCCCTTGGCGAGGGTGGCGGCCTCGGCGGTCTTCTGGCGGGCGAAGGACAGCCAGCGCAGCACCCCTGGGTCGATGTCGGGCTCGGCGGCGGTGTCGAGGGGGACGTGGAGCAGGGAGCAGGAGACGGAGACGTCGACGCGGTCCGCGAGGCCGAGCAGGACGCCGAGCGTGGTGAGGGACTTGACCAGGTCGTTGACCCAGACGTTGCGGCCGTTCACGACCCCGGCGACAAGACGCCTGCCGGGGAGGCCGCCCGCGGCGGCGAGGGCGGCGAGGTTGTCCTCACCGGTCTCGGTGAAGTCGATGGCAAGACCCTCGACGGGTGCCTTGGCGAGCACGGGCAGGGCGTCGCCGAGGCGGCCGAAGTAGGTCGCGACCAGCAGTTCCGGCCGGTCGGTGCGGGCGCCGAGGTCACGGTAGGCGTGTGCGAGCGCGGCCAGCTCCGCGGGGGTGCGGTCCTGGACGAGTGCGGGCTCGTCGAGCTGCGCCCAGCGGGCCCCGGCCGCGCGCAGGTCCGCCAGGATCTCGGCGTACACGGGCAGCAGCCGGTCCAGGAGGGTGAGGGGGTCGAAGTCGGCGGGGGCGCCGGGGGCGGGCTTGGCGAGCAGCAGGTAGGTGACGGGGCCGACGAGCACCGGGCGGGCGTCGAGGCCCAGGGCGCGGGCCTCGGTCAGCTCCGCGACCTGCCGGGCCGAGTCGGCGGTGAAGACGGTGTCGGGACCCAGTTCGGGCACGAGGTAGTGGTAGTTGGTGTCGAACCACTTGGTCATCTCCAGGGGTGCGACGTCCTGGGTGCCGCGGGCCATCGCGAAGTAGCCGTCGAGGGGGTCGGCGGCGAACGCCTCGCGGTGCCGCTCGGGGACGGCGCCCACCGTGACGGTGGTGTCCAGCATGTGGTCGTAGTAGGAGAAGTCGCCGGTCGGGACCTCGTCGACGCCGTCGTCCACCAGTCGGCGCCAGTTGGCGGCGCGCAGTTCCGCGCCGGTGGTGTGGAGGGCTTCGGCGCTGACGCGGCCCTTCCAGTAACCCTCGATCGCCTTCTTCAGTTCCCGATCGGGGCCCTGGCGCGGGTAGCCGTACACGGTGGCCCGTGCCGCCGTGGTCGTCGGGGGCTTGCTGGTCACGGAGATCTCCTTCGCGAGATGAGTCCCTGGGGTCCCGGGGGACACGGGGGCGCGAAGGGTGGCCGTCCTGGCGGCCCGGCCGTGCGGGTCCGCCTGTGGGTTCGCCGACCCGCCCTCGGGGTCACCGGGATGTCCGCGCGTGAATCGTCGCGCACGGGCAGCGGGCAGGTCTTCGGACTCGCGGGCGCGTCCTCCTCCTGGGGAGAACACCTACTGGCCGTCGCTTCCCAGGCCCTCCAGGGCCCAGTGCGTATGACGGCGGTCGTTCCCACTCACCGCTGCGGGGCAGTCCCGGATTCCCACCGGGTTCCCTCTTACGACACCCCGTCCGGCTGACGGGGCGAACCTGCTGCACCGGCAACCCTACGGCCCCCCTGGTGCCCGGTGGGGCACCTGCCCCGATCGGGGGGTGATGTGCACCACAGCGTTGACATGCGGGGCGTGGGGTGCAACGCGGCGGCGTGTTCCACCCCGGCCGTGGCCGGGACCGGGCTTGCCACCTGGGGCTTGGCTGAATCAAGATGGCGTCCCCGGCGGGCGGAGGGGAGCCCCACACTCCCTGTGGTACGGCCATGCGCGGGGGAACGGGCGGGGAAGGTCATGGCCGGGCTGGAAATCGATGTTCTCGGGCCGTTCACCGTGCGCAGGGACGGCGAACGGGTCCGGGTGGCGTCCGCCCGGCAGCGGGCGCTGCTGAGCGCGCTGGCGCTGCGGGCGGGCCGTACGGTCCCGCTGGACACCCTGGCCCACGCGGTGTGGGGCGACGAGCCGCCGGTGCACGTGCGGGCCAGCCTCTTCACCCTGGTGTACCGGCTGCGCGCACTGGTCGGCGAGGAGTGTCTGCACACCGCCCCCGCGGGGTACCGGCTCGGCGTCCCGCCCGAGCGGGTGGACGTGCTGCGTTTCCAGGGCCTGCTGGACGCCGCGTCCGGCGCGGCGGACGACGCGGAGGCGCACGAGCGCATCGTGGCGGCGCTGGCGCTGTGGCGTGGCGATCCGCTGGTGGACGCCGGGTCGGCGGTGACGGAGGCCGAGTTCGCGGGCGGCCTCACCGAGCGCCGTCTCGGCGCCGTCGAGCGCCGCGCCGATCTCGAACTGCGGCTGCGGCCCGGCCCGCACGGCGAGCTGATCGCCTCCCTGCGCGAGCTGACCGCGCGCCATCCGCTGCGGGAGTCGCTGTGGCGGCGGCTGCTCGCCGCGCTGGGCGCCGCGGGCCGGCAGGCCGAGGCCCTCGACGCGTACGAGACGGTGCGCCGGCTCCTCGACGACGAGCTGGGCACGCTGCCCTCGGCGGAGCTGCGCGCCGTGCACCAGGAGCTGCTGCGCGCGGGCGCGCACACCGATCCCGCACCTGCCGCGGCGGCACGGCACGGCGGGAGCGCCGGGACCGCCGCGGGCGGGGGCGGGCCGCAGGTGGTCCGCAGGCTGCCGCCCGCGCTCGACGGGTTCGTGGGCCGGGAGCGCGAGCTTGCCGTCCTTGACGCCGCCGCGGAGGTGGCGGACGGCGCGGGGCGGGCCGCGATCGTCGTGGTGCACGGCATCGGGGGCGCGGGCAAGACCAGCCTCGCCGTGCGGTGGGCGCACCGCGCGGCCGCCCGCTTCCCCGGCGGCCAACTCCCTATCGACCTGCGCGGTTACGGGCCCGGCACCCCGCTCACCCCGCACCACGCGCTCGGGGTGCTGCTGTCCGCGCTCGGGGTGCACCGCGACCGCATCCCCGCCGGGACGGACGAGCGCCGTGTGCTGCTGCCCGAGGTCCTCGCGGGGCGCGGGGTGCTGCTCATTCTCGACAACGCCCGCGACGTCCAGCAGGTCAGGCCGCTGCTGCCGGGCCCGGGCGGCACCGCCGTCGTCACCAGCCGCAACCGGCTGAGCGGGCTGACCATCAGGGAGGGGGCGCGGTCCGTGCCGCTGGGCGAGATGTCCACGGACGAGGCCCGCACCATGCTCGCGGACGCGGTGGGCGCAGGGCGCGCGGCGGCCGAGCCGGAGGCGGTGCGGCGGCTCGCCGACATCTGCGGGCGGCTGCCGCTCGCGCTGCGGGTCGTCGCGGAGCTGGTGTCGCGGCACCCGGACGCCTCGCTCGCCCACTTCGCGGACACGCTCGCCGAGGACGCCGCGGGGCTCGACGCCCTCGCGGTCGCCGACGACCCGGCGAGCGATCCGCGCACCGTGTTCTCGTGGTCGTACCGCGAGCTGGACGCCGCGGAGGCCCGGCTCTTCCGGCTGTTCAGCCTGGTGCCGGGGGGCCGCGCGGGGGCGGCGGACGCGGCGGCGCTCACCGGTGGCGATGCCGCCGGGGCCCGTGCCGCGCTGGCCTCGCTCGCGGCGCTGCATCTGCTGGAGGAGGAGACACCGGGCCGCTACCGCGCCCACGACCTGCTGCGGGAGTACGCCGCCGAGCGCGCCGCCGCCGAGGAGCCGGCCGCCGAACTCGACGCCGCCCTGGAACGGCTCCTCGTCTGGTACCTGCACACCGCGGGCAGCGCGGTGCGGTCCGTGCACTCCAACTGGTTCGTGCTGGGCGCGCCGTCCGCGCAGGCGACGGCGCCGGTACCGGTGTTCGACGGTGACGTGGCGCGGGCGAGCGACTGGCTGGGCACCTGGCTGCCGGATCTGGTCGCCGCCGTCGCCCGGTGCGCCGAGGAGGGCCGCCACACCGCGCTGGCCCTCCTGATCGCCGACCGGCTGCGCGCCTACTTCTGGGGCAGTCTGCGGATGCCCGAGTGGGAGGTCTCGGCGGAGGCCGCGCTGCGGGTCGCCGACGCCCACGGGGACGCCGCGGCCCGTGGCGCCGCGCGGCTCTGCCTCGCGGACTTCAACGCCCACGCCAACCGCTACGAAGACGCCGTCCGGCTCTACCGGGAGGCCGGGGAACTCGCGGAGGAGGCGGAGCGTTACGATCTGCTCGGCGCCACCCTCAACAATCTGGCGGGCATCCACTGGCGCGCGGGCCGCCTCGCCGAGAGCGCCGACTGCCTGACGCGGGTGCTGGAGTTCAACCGTCGCCTCGGCCGCTTCCACGGCCAGTACAGCAACCACTCCAACCTGTCCACGGTCTGTCTCAGGCTGGGCAGGACCGAGGAGGCGTACGACCATCTGCACCGGGCGCTCGACCTCGCCAGCACGGACGAGGAGCGCTCGCACTGCGCCGCCAACCTGGGCGCGGTCGCGCACGCGCTCGGCCGCTTCGAGGAGGCGCTGCGCCATGCGCGCGTCGCCCTTCCGCTGGTGCAGGAGGCGAAGGACGGCACCTGGGAGGCCGACTGCCACTGCTTCGTGGCGGACGTCCACCGGGACGCGGGCAGGGAGGACGAGGCCCGCAGGGCGGCGCGGGCGGCGCTGGCGGTCGCCGACCGCGTCCGCGACCCGCTGGTCACCGCGGACTCCCATCTGGCCGCGGGCGCGGTGGAGTTGCGCTTCGGGCGCCACGAGCGGGCGGGTGAGCTGTACCGCGAGGCCCTGGCGCTGGCCATCGAGCACAGCCTGCTCAGCGAGGAGACCTCGGCGCGCGTCGGGATCGCGGCGGTGTCCCTGGCGCTCGGCCGCACCGCGGAGGCCGCCGGGTCCGCGGCCGCCGCGCTCGGCCTGGCCCGGCGGCACGGCTTCGCCGACCGGGAGGGCGACGCGCAGGTGGTCCTGGCCCGGGTCGGGCTCGCGGAGGGCGACCCGGAGGGCGCGGCGGGCCCGGCGGGGCTCGCGGTGGCCACGTACGAGTCCGTGGGGCGGCCCGTGAGCCTGGCCCGGGCGCTGTTCATCCTCGGCCGCACCGGCGACTCCGGCGCGCTGCGCCGTGCGCTCGACGTCTTCACCGAACTCGGCTGCGCGGAGGCGGGGGACGTCAGGGCGTATCTGAACGGCCCCCACCACGCGGCAGGTCAGCCGGGGTGAGGCCCGCCGGGCCCGATCCGGAGGGAGCAGTACCTCTTGCCGGGCGCGGCCCGCTGGGCGAGCATCGGCGGGTCCGCAGTCGCCCGGCACCCCGGAGGGACGGCAGGAGCGCCGTGGCACGCGAACTCCCGGGCGGCCAGGGGCCGTAGGAGACACCTCACATGAGGGGCGCGGGGGTGCGCCCTTCCGGGGCCGGTGCGCGCCGCCCCGGCGTGACGGTCGGCACGGCCCTCGGGACGGCCCTCGGGAGCAGGTGCGCGAAGTCCAGTGTACGCGGGCGCCGCGCCCGCGACGGGGAGGGGAGAACACGGTGAATGTGGAGCGTGTGGCCGCGGAAGCCTTCATGGCGGTCGTGGTGGTGTACGTCCTCACGTCCGTCTTACGCGTCCTGTGCGCCCGGGTCCGCCAGCCCGCGGTGATCGGCCAGATCGCGGGAGGAATCCTGCTGGGCCCGACGGCGCTCGGGCGGCTGTCCCCCTGGCTGGAGGACAGGCTCTTTCCCGACGAGTTGATCCCCTTCCTGACGGTGCTCTCCGACGTCGGTCTCTCGGTGTTCCTCTTCTCCGTCGGCTACGAGTTGTCGGTGGGCTCGCTGCGGCGGCAGCGGCGGCGGATCGCGTATGTGACCGCGGGCGGGGTGCTCCTGCCCATGGCGATGGGCGGCTGCCTCGCCTGGGTGATGATCGCGCGGGGGATGTCGGGGAAGGCCCCCGACGCCGCCACGTCCGCCTTCGTACTGTTCATGATCGTGGCGTTGTCGGTCACGGCGGTTCCGGTACTGGCCTCGATCATCCGTGAGCACAATCTGATGGCCGACGAACGCGGCACGGTGGCCATGGCGTCCGCGGGCATCATGGACGTGGTGGGCTGGCTGGTGCTGGCGGCGGCGGTGGCGGTGGCCGCGCCCTCGCACCGCTCGCCGCTGACGGCGGGTCTGCTCGCCCTCGCGTTCCTGCTGGTGGCGTTCGTGGTGGTGCGCCCGCTGCTGGCGATGTGGGAGCGCTCGTCGAAGACCGCCGGGGCCAACCGGTTCCTGCTCTATGTGAACCTGGCCCTGCTGTCCGCGTGGTGCACCCAGACCATCGGCCTGCACTTCTTCTTCGGTGCGCTGGTCGCGGGCCTTGTCGTGCCGCGGGACCGCGACGGGCTGCCGTCGCCCGATCTGCTGCGCACCTCGAAGCAGACCGGTGACATCCTGATGCCGCTGTTCTTCGTGGCGACCGGGCTCCAGACGGATCTGGGCGCCCTGACGGGCTCCGACTGGTGGCTGCTGGTCGCCGTGTGTGCGCTGGCGGCGGTGGGCAAGGTGGGCGGCGGCATGCTCGCGGGGCGCCTCGGCGGGTTCCGGTGGATCGACGCGACGCTCATCGGGGTGCTGCTGAACACACGGGGTCTGACGGAGCTGATCGCGCTCAACGTCGGCCATGAGGCGGGCATCATCACCGACCGCCTGTACTCGGTGCTGGTGATGATGGCCCTGCTGACGACCACCATGACGGGCCCGCTGTCCAAGCTCGTGACCCGCTACGCGCCGGTGGTGCACGTCAGCCCGGTCGTCGCACAGGCGGGCCACACCCCGGCGCTCGCCGGAGCCCGCGGTGCGTCCGCGGGCGGCGAGGGGGCGGACACACCGCCCGGGACCGTGGAGCGCACGGGCGACTGACCGCCCGTCGCCACGACCGCCCGCAACGGGCCCGGTACCCCCGGGACTTGGTGTCCCGGGGGTGCCGCGTGGCGGAAGGTGCCGCGTGCCTGGGGATGTCGGGTGCGGTCGGTGCGCGGGGAGGCGGTTCCTCACCTCACGAGGGGGAGAGGCTCACGAGGGGGAGAGGACATCCTGGGGGAGGTAGAGGGGCATGGAGTCCTCCCACTGGCTGTCGGTGAGCATCTTCTTGCCCGAGCCGTCCGCGTTCATGACGAAGATCTGGCCGTAGGGCTGGAAGGTGTCGTCGTAGGTCGCCGCCTCCGCGCGGAAGCCGTACATGCCGCTGTTGTAGAGGATGCGTCCGTCGTGGTTCCAGACGGCGTGGCCGTCGTTGGCGCCGCTGCTGGTGAGGGTGCGCAGGCCGGTGCCGTCGGGGCGGATGGTGCACACGTCGAAGTTGGTGGCGCTGGTCCTGCGGGTGAAGAGGATGAGTTCGCCGTCAGGGGACCAGTCGGGCAGGTTGTCCGCCTCGGTGGTGAGGACGCGGACGGCGCCGGTCGCCAGGTCGAGGACGCGCAGGCCCTTCCCCTCGCCCCACACGCGGTAGACGAGCGCGCCGCCGTCCGCCGAGTAGCTGGGGAAGCCGGCGTTGGTGGAGTCGTCGGTCAGCGCCTCGTACGCGGAGCCGTCGGCGCGCACCCGCAGGACGGCGGCCTTGCTCACCGCCCGCTCCTGGAACCAGCCGCCGAGTCCGAACGCGATCCACTCGCCGTCCGGGGACCACGCGGGCCGGAACGCGCCCGCGAGGCCCTGCTCGACGAGGACCGGGTCGAGGTCGGTGCCCGCGGTGTCGAAGACGACGCGGCGGTCCGAGCCGTCCGGGCGCAGGGTGACGATGGAGGAGTTGCCGAGCTGCTTCTCGGTGAGGGCGAGGCGGCCCTGCGGCGACAGGACGGGGAACACGTCGCAGAAGCGGTACTCCCAGTCGGGGTCCCAGCTGTAGAGCGGGGTGTCCATCGGGCGTGTGGTGAAGCCGGTCTTCTCGTAGATGACGGTACTGCCGTCAGGCGACCAGACGGGCGAGCGCAGCGCGCGCCTGACGGAGGGCCGGGTGCCCGAGGTGTAGGCAAGGCCCTCGTCGTCGCCGCCCTTGACGAGGTAGCCGATCTCGGTGTCGTCCAGGTACTGGGGCGCGACCTTCAGACGGGGCCCCGAGGTGTGCTCGACACGTTCGCCTGTCGTGACGTCGACCGAGACGATCTGGGACTCGACCTTCCCGATGTCCTCGGGCCTGTGGGCGCCCCAGGTGCCCTCCGTGGTGATCTCGTAGAAGACGACGCGGCGGCCGTCGGGCGACCACTTCGGGGAGCCGAGGCAGTACCCCTCCCTGGTCGCGACCTGGCGGAAGCCGGTGCCGTCGGGCCTGATGACGTAGACGCTCAACTCCTGGGTGTGCTCCCAGCCGTTGCCGTTGTCGTGGCCCCTCCAGACGGTGTTGCGGTCGCTGGAGAACGCGATCCACTCGCCGTCGGGTGACCAGGAGGGGCGGAAGTGGCAGTCGGGTCCCGCGGGGTCGCCGTCGAGGTCGCCGTTGCCCGTGAGGTTGGTCAGTTTGTCGCTGCGCAGGTCGTAGAGCCAGACGCGGGTCTTGTGGTCGGCGCCGCGGGTGGTCACGAAGGCCAGTCTGGTGCCGTCGGGGGAGGCGGCGACGGCGTCGTCCATCGACGCCCCCGTGATGAGGGGCTGGATGTTCGAGCCGTCGATGTTGGCGCGGTAGACGCAGGAGTTGCCGTCGCCGGGGCGTTCCGTCGTGAAGAACACGGTCTTCCCGTCGGCCGAGAAGGCGGCGTGGTAGTCGTAGCCGCCGGTCTTCAGCAGGGGGCGTTCGCCGGTGCCGTCGGCGCGGGATATGCACAGGGTCGACGAGGACGGTGCGATGCGGTTCATCAGCAGCACGCCCTTCTTCGCCGGGTCGGCCGCCGCGGCGACGAAGGGCCTGGTGGCCAGGGCGGCGGCGGTGGCCGCGCCTGCGGCCAGGAACGTCCGGCGCTTCATGTCAGGTGCCATCGCTTTTCCGGTTCCTTCCGTTGTCCGTCGTTCGGGGGGCGCGCGGCCGTGTGCGGCGGCGCGGTGAGGCGGAGCGGTGCGGTTCCCGGCGGGAGCGCCGGGCGGTGGGAACCAGGGCGTGTCCACGGAGTCACGCCTGGCCGGTGGCGGGGCCGTCGCGCATACGGGCACGTGGGGCCGCCGCGCACCAGGGCGCGGTGACGGGGATGAGGGGGTACGGGGTTCCTGCCGTGCCGACTCCGGGCGGCGCCACGGGGTGGCTGCCGGGGTGGTGTGTGCCGGGGCTTCGGCCGGGCCGCCGCCCGTGCTGCCGGATGCCACCGGAGGAACACACCCTGCCGAGAGGGCCGACGGTGCGTCAGGGCCGACGCCGCACGGCCATGATGGCCCCTGCGACTTGGTGTGCCCCGGCGGGCCCGGCTCCTCCCGCTGGGGAGCCCGGCGGCCCGTCGACCGTCAACTCGCCGCCCCCGCAAGGCGGCTCGTCCCCCGTTGATACCGCAGCGGACCCATGCCCGTCATCCCCCAGGACACTGTGAGTTGGAACTCGGCGCCGCACACCGCGGCCCGCGCCGGGTGTGCCACCGCCGCTCCCCCGCACACCACGGCCGGTGTGCCACCGCAGGCTCGTGGCTATACTCCCCTCCCGGCGCGGCCGTTCCACCGCCGCGCCCGGCCACCAGGCGGTGCGGGACACCCGGCGGGGGCCGTACGACACCGCCTCCACGGCACCGGCCGCCCAAGGCACGGCCCGGCCGCCGGCACCCCACCGCTCGAAACACCGCCGGGCGGTCGGCCCGGCAGCGGCGATGATCGGCGTGGGCCTGCCGCGGACAGGCGCACGGGATGCTCAACACCCCTGCTCCGCAACACCTTTGGCACTTCATCCCGACGCCCGCCGACAGCACGGCGGGCGGACGCGCGCGGCGGCGCCGCGGCGGCGGGACAGCCGCAGACCCGCGCCCGTCCCCGAATCCAGCGAACCAAGGAGTTGCCCATGATCCGGAATTCCACAGCCGAAGGCACCCCCGCACGGCCGGTCGGCGGGCCCGCCCGCAGGACGGTACTGGGCGCCACGGCGCTCTCCGCGGCGGCCCTGACCGCGGCGCTCCCCGGCGCGCCCGTAGCCGCAGCCGAGGGCGGGCGGCGCGAACTCCTCTGCGTCGGGACCTGGGACGGCGGGCCCGTGTACGGGGCGTGGTTCGACCCCGCCCGCGGGCGCCTGACGCCTATGGGTCCGGTGGCTGAGGCCAGTTCGAACTGGGTGGCGGCCCATCCGCGGCGCCCGGTGCTCTACGTCGGGGGCGGCGAGGACGGCGGCTATGTGCGCGCCTTCCGCGTCGACCGGAGGACCGGGGCGACAAAGCCGCTCGGCGAGATCGCGACGGACGGCGGTGGCACCGGCGGGGGCGGGGTGTCCTACCTCGCGGTGGACGGCCCGTCGGACACGCTGCTGGTCGCCAACTTCGAGGCGGGGCTGGCCACTTCCCTGCCCCTGGGGCGCGCGGGGGCGCCCCGCGCTCCCCTGGCCACGGTGTACGACACCGGCTCGGGGCCCAGCCCGCGGCAGGACGGGCCCCATCCCCACCAGGTCGTCGTGGCCCCGGGGCGGCGGTTCGCGCTGGTCCCGGACTTCGGCGCCGACCGCGTCTTCGCCTACCGCTTCGACGGCGCGACCGGTGCGCTGTCCCCGTCCGTGCCCGCCGGGCGCGGCGGCTTCGCCACACCGCCGGGATCGGGCCCGCGGCGCCTCGTGTTCGCGCCGCACGGCCGTACCGCGTACCTGCTCACCGAGCTGACGGCGCAGCTCCGCACCCTTGCATGGCACCCGCGCACCGGCACCTTGACGGAGCGTCAAATCCTGTCGATCGACAGCCCCGGCTTCCCGGGGACGAGGAGCGGCGCCGAGCTGGCCCTGAGCCGCGACGGCCGCTTCGTGTACGTGTCGAGCCGCGGCGAGAACACCCTCGTCGTGTACGCCGTCGCCCCGTCCACCGGGCTGCTGACGCCGGTGCAACGCGTCCCCTGCGGCGGTACGACCCCGTGGGGGATGGCGCTCCACCCGGGCGGGCGGTGGCTGCTCGTGGCGAACAAGGCGAGCGGCACGGTGAACGTCTTCTCCGTGGCCACGGGGACCGGGAGGCTGACGGACACCGGCGCCTCCATGGCCGTACCCGACCCCGACGGTTTCGCCTTGTTCACCTGACCCCCGGCGGCCAAGTAGGGACCGGGGGAAGACCGCACCCAGCCCCCTCATTGTTCGACAATCATGATCCCGCAATAGCCGACGGTGACCAAAGAAGCCCAGTACTGATGCACAATCCTTGCGAGCGATCACAAAGCGCTGCTACCTTCCACGCATCGCTTGTCGGACAACCCGCGGTGGACGCCCGCACGTCCACGTCCGGCAGGCCGTCCCACCCGACTCCCCCACCCACCGATCGCCCCCGCCCGTGAGACCGGCCGCCGTACGGTCGCCGGGCGGGGTCCCGACACCGGAAGAGGTCCGCCTTGCCGCCGATCCGAGCACACCCCACCGCCCTCGGGGCCCGGCACAATGCCCCGTAGTCGCAACCCTTTTCGCAAGCACAGGTGATCATGTGGACTCCACCCCGCAGGACAGGACCGCCTCCCCCGACGCGGCCTCGCCGAACCGGCACAACCAGGCGTATGACGCGCTGCGTTCCCTGCTGGTGTCGGGGCACTTCCAGCCGGGCGCCCGGCTGACCGAGGCGGAACTGACCAAGCGGTTCGGCGTGTCCCGCAGCACCATGCGGTCCGTCCTGGTCCGCCTCGCGCAGGAGGGCTATGTCACCAGCGAGGTCAACAGGGGGGTCCGCACCCGGCACTTCTCGGCCGAGGAGGCGGCCGACATCCTGGAGGCGCGCGAGACACTGGAATCCGCCCTCGCGGGCAAGGCCGCGGAACGCGCCACCGAGGACGAGGTGGAGGCGCTGCGCCGGACCCTGGAGACGATGGCCGAGTGCCAGGCGAGCGGCGACCAGGCCGGCTACTCCCGGTGCAACCGCACCTTCCATCAGCAGGTCAAGCACGCCGCGCACCAGCAGACCCTGGCGCGCGCGTACGACTCGCTGCTCTACCCCCTGGTCATGCGCCAGTACCGCAACCTGACCGCGCGCCATCCGCGGACCGGCTCGCTCGAAGAGCACCAGGCCGTCTTCCTGGCCATCCTCACCCGCAACCCCGAGGCGGCCGTCGCCGCGATGCGCCACCACGTCGGCTCGGCCCGCCAGGCCCTGCTGCTCGCCCACGCGCGCCAACAGCCCACGGGGGACGGCACATCGGCCCCGGACGGCGACGAGCAGGCGTAGGACCAGGACGTGGTGCGCCCGCCTGGGCGGCCCGTCTCACTCCCGGCCGGAGCCGCCCAGGCGGGTCGTCTCGCCGCCGAAGGGCAGGTGGACGGTCCGCTCGGCGAGGAGCCAGGCGTCCCCGTCCCGGCGGAAGGTGTCCTCGTAGTGGCCCACGTTGGCCGGGAGCACCGGGGGCACCATGCCGCCGGTGTAGCCGTCGACGCGGTAGGTGGCGAAGTACGAGGTGGCGGTGGCGGCCGTCGCGGACTCCACCGTGACCAGGATGTTGGTGGAGACGCGGCGCGACAGCCGGTCGGCGGGGCGTGAGCCGAAGTACGCGCGCAGCGCCTCGCGCCCCCGTACCGTGCGCCCGCCGTGCGGCCACTCCCACACCCCGTCGGGGGTGAAGAGGTCCGCGACGTCGCTCGGGTCCCCGAGGTCGAGGCGGCGGACGAACTCGACGATCAGACGCTCGCAGGCCCGCTCGGCGAGGAGGCGTTCCATCGGGTCAGGCGCTTCGGTCGGCATCGTCCATGGGTAGCAGCGCGCGGCCCGCAGGCGCGACGGGTTTTCGCGGCGCCGCGCTCGCCCCCGCTCGTCCCCGCTCGGCGCGGGGCGGCGCTCACCCCTCGGCGAGGCGGTTCAGCCACTCCCCCAGCAGGTGGCGCTCCGCGCCGGTGAGCGGGGTCCGGTCCGTGAGGCTGGCGCGCAGCGCGCGGGCGGCGCCCGCGGGGCCCGCGTCCCGTACCGCGGGCCGCTCGTGGGTCACGGCGGTGACCATGGCCTCGCGCAGGGCGGTCATCAGGGCCGGGTCGCGGCGGTCCTCGGGCAGCGAGAACCAGGTCAGGACGGCGCCGCGCACGGTGGCGTGGATGATCTGGGCCGTCAGTTCCTCGCCGACGCGCAGCCAGCCGCCCGCGGCGAGGCGCCGCACACGGCCCCTCAGGATCTCCATGCCGGTGGCGAAGGCGGCCGAGGCGGTCCTGGTGGGCTCGGTGTACATGAGGGTGAAGAGCGCGGGGTTGGCAAGGCCGAACTCGGCCGCGACGTCCCAGCCGTCCCTGAGGTCCTGGAGGGGGTCGGCGGGGTCGGGGTCGATGTGCTTGGTGGCGAGGAACGTGGTGAAGCCGTGCTCGGCCACCGCGTCGAGCAGCCCGTCCTTGTCGCCGAACAGCCGGTAGATGGCGGGGGGTTGGAGACCCGCCGCGTCGGCGACCGCGCGGGTGGTGACCGCGTCGCGGCCCCCGCGCGTCAGCAGGTCGATGGCCGCCTCGATGACCCGCTGCCGGGTGCGCTCCCGGCTCGGGGGCTCGGTGCCGGGCTTGCTCGCGGTGTCGTCCCTGCCGGGTGAACGCGGTGACATGAATCGATGGTACCGCTTCACTGGTTTCACCGTTAGTATCGGTGGTACCGTAATTGCGTTGCCAACGGAAACACGAGCCGCGGGGACGCGGGAACGCGGCATGGCCGCAGGGAGCACATCATGATCATCGTGACCGGAGCCACCGGACGGCTGGGGCGCCAGATCGTCGAGAGGCTGCTCACACGCGTACCGGCGGAGCGCGTCGGTGTCAGCGTGCGCGACGCGCGCGGGGCGCGGGCTTTCGCCGAGCGGGGCGTGCGGGTGCGGGAGGCCGACTTCACCGACAGCGGCGCCCTCGCCCACGCCTTCGAGGGCGCCACCCAGGCACTCCTCGTCTCCGTCGACAAAATGGGCGAGGAGTGCGTCAAGCTGCACCGCGCCGCGATCGACGCGGCGGTCGCGGCGGGCGCCCGCCGCATCCTCTACACCAGCCAGATGGGGGCGGCCCCCGCCTCACACTTCCAGGCGTGCCGCGACCACGCGGCCACCGAGGAGGCGCTGCGCGCCAGCGGGGTGCCGTACACCTCGCTGCGCAACGGCTTCTACGCGGCGAGCGCGGCGCAGTTCCTCGACCCCGCGTGGGAGTGCGGACGGATCGTGCTCCCGGCGGACGGGCCGGTGAGCTGGACGGCGCACGCCGACCTCGCCGAGGCGGCCGCCGCCGTCCTGGCCGACGAGGGCTGCTTCGACGGCCCCACCCCGCCGCTGACGGGAAGTCAGGCGCTCGGCTTCGACGACATCGCGGGCATCGCCAGTGAGGTCGCGGGGCGCCCCCTCACGAGGACCACCGTGTCCGACGACGCGTTCCGTGCGCAGTTGCTCGCCCGGGGCGTCCCCGCCGCGTCGGCCCGTGACCTGCTCGGCATCTTCGCGGCCGCCAGGGCAGGGGAGTTCGCCACCGTCGATCCGACGCTCGCCGCCCTGCTCGGCCGCGAACCCGTCACCCTGGAGACGGTGCTGCGTGAGCGGCTGTCCGAAGGCTGAGCCGCGCGGCGGAAGTTCAGCCCCCGGCGCCCTCCCCCGCCCCTTCCCCCGCGCCCTCCTCGAACGCCCGCACCTCGACCGGCAGCCGGGTGGCGCGGGCGGCCTTGCGGCCCCAGGCGAGGGCGGCGTCCGAGTCCGCCGCCCTGATCACGCAGAGACCGCCCAGGTACTCCTTCAGCTCGGCGTGCGGGCCCCGGGTGGCAACCGTCTCGCCGTGCGCGGCGCGCAGCACGACCGCGTCCGCGGGCTCGCCGAGCGCGCCCGAGAAGACATAGGCCCCGGCGTCCCTCAGCTCCTGGTCGAAGGCCCGTACATCCCGGGTGATGGCGTCGAGTTCCGGGGCCGAGGGCGGCACGGCCGACGGCTGGATCACGCTCAGCAGATAGTGCCTCATGGTGCTCTCCTCCTCGCGCCGCCCGTGCGCGCGCCCGGCGGGCCGCGGTGCGGCGTCCTGGAGGTGATTCTTCGCCATCGGCGGCCGTACGGCGCCGGGGCGCGACGGCGAAGGGGGCCGTGACACACCGGTGCCCGGCGGTCCTGGCTGGACCACCGGGCACGGGGAGCGACTGGCGTCAGTGACGCGCGGCGCTGCGCCTGCGGGTGGCGATCAGGATGCCGCCACCGGCGACGACGACCACGGCCGCCGCGCCCGCGATGATCGGGGTGGAGCTGGACGAGCCGGTTTCGGCCAGGTCCTGGTCCTTCGGCGGCTGGCTGTTGTCGCCGGCCGGCACGGGGCTCGCCGGAGCCGACTCGGTCGGCTTCTCGCTGGGCTGCTGAGAGGGCTTCTCAGACGGCTTCTGCGAGGGGGAGGACGGCGACGACGGCTTGGTCGGAGGGGTGCCCTCACAGACCGGGGACGTCTTCGTCTCGTCCTTCGAGTACTGCTTGCCGTCGCCCGCCTGGACGACGAGGTGCACCGACAGCTCGCTGCTGTGCTCGGGGAGCTTCAGCTTGTTGTGGTACGAGCCGCCGAACACCGTGGCGGCCAGCAGGTCCTTGCCGTCGGCCTGCACGGAGACCGTGTTCTTCACATTGCCGTTGTAGGCGCTGAGATCAACGGTGACCTCGGAGCACGACACCGACCATACGGGGGTGTGCGCCGACGCCGGAACGGCGCAGAGGCCGACGCCGACGATACCGGCGGCGGCCGCGCCTATCAGCACGCCCGAGCGTTTCCACGCGCGGGTGGGTCCCTTCATGAATCCTCCATGGGGGGTACGTAGTTGTTATGAGGCGGTGCGCGGCAGAGTACTCCCTCCGCGCCCATGTCCCGCACCCGCCCCGGCCTTCACATCGGCACCCGTGCCTGACCAAGGGCGATTGCGGAGCGTGTCCGTCCGCTCCGGGCGCCGCAATGCGGGGAAGAGCCGGAAAGGCGGGGGAAGACCGGACAACCGCAGGAAAGACCGGAAGGACACAAGCGCGATGAAGACCGGGAAAGGGGTACCCGGTGGGGCCGGAAACAGCCGGCGGAGCCCCGGCGGGGGCGAAGGCGGCGACCGCGACGGCGACAACGACGGCGGAGGTGTGCCATGGTGGCGAGGCACGGCGCGCGGGGCACCCTGACCCAGCGGCTGATCGACGACCACCTCACGGAGGGCGAGCCGGTCCCCGGCCGTGAGATCGGCCTGCGGGTGGACCAGACCCTCACCCAGGACGCGACCGGCACCCTGGTCATGCAGGAGCTGGAGGCGCTGGGCCTCGACCGGGCCCGCACCCGGGTCAGCGTCCAGTACGTCGACCACAACATCCTCCAGGCCGACGAGCGCAACGCCGAGGACCACGCGTTCCTGCGGTCGGCGGCGCGGCGCTTCGGGCTGTGGTTCTCCAAACCGGGCAACGGTGTCTCGCACCCCGTGCACATGCAGCACTTCGGGGTCCCGGGGGCCACCCTCGCGGGCTCCGACTCCCACACCTGCGCGGCCGGTTCGCTCGGCATGTTCGCGGTGGGCACGGGCGGCCTCGAAGTGGCGCTCGCGGTGACGGGGCGCCCGCTGCGGCTGACCATGCCCGAGGTGTGGGGCGTGCGGCTGACGGGGCGGCTGCCCGCGTGGGTGAGCGCCAAGGACATCGTGCTCGAACTGCTGCGCAGGCACGGGGTGCACGGCGGGGTGGGCAGGGTGCTGGAGTACCACGGGCCAGGGCTGGCGTCGCTGACCGCGATGGACCGCCATGTGATCGCCAACATGGGGGCCGAGCTGGGCGCCACCACCTCGGTGTTCCCCGCCGACGGCGCGGTGCGCGACTTCCTGCGCGCCGAGGGCAGGGCCGACGCCTTCACCCCCCTCTCCGCGGACGACGACGCCCGCTACGACCTGGACGAGGAGGTCGACCTGTCGGCACTCGAACCGCTGATCGCGCGCCCCTCGTCGCCGGGGAACGTGGTGCCGGTGCGGGAGGCCGCGGGCGAGCCGGTGGACCAGTCGGTCATCGGCTCGTCGGCGAACCCGGGCCCGCGCGACTTCGCCATGGCCGCGGCGATCGTGCGGGGGCGGCAGACGGCGTCGGGGGTGAGCCTCGACGTCAACCCCACCGCGCGCGAACTCCTCCAGGACCTGGTGGTCTCCGGCGCCGTCACGGACCTGGTGGCGGCGGGCGCCCGTATCCACCAGGCGGGGTGCCTCGGCTGCATCGGCATGGGGCAGGCGCCCGCGGCGGGCCGCAACTCGCTGCGCACGTTCCCCCGCAACTTCCCCGGCCGCTCCGGCACCGAGGAGGACGCGGTGTGGCTGTGCTCGCCCGAGACGGCGGCGGTGTCGGCGCTCACGGGCGTCATCACCGACCCGCGCGACTGGGCCGACGAGCACGGCGTGCGCCATCCGGGCGATCCCGCGCCGCATCGCGGCGCGCACAACGCCGCGATGCTGGAGCCGCCGCTGCCGCCCGAGGAGGCCGCCGGGGTGGAGCTGGTACGCGGGCCGAACATCTCGGCGCTGCCCCGGCTCGACCCCGTTCCGGACGAGGTGACGGCGCCGGTGCTGCTGAAGATGGGGGACGACGTGTCCACCGACGAGATCTCGCCGGCCGGTGCGCGTGCGCTGCCGTACCGGTCGAGCATCCCGAAGCTGGCGGACTTCACCTTCACCAGGATCGACCCGGACTACCCCGCGCGGGCGGCGCGCGAGCGCGACGACGGCCGCGGCCACCTGGTGGTGGCGGGTGACAACTACGGGCAGGGCTCCTCCCGGGAGCACGCCGCGATCACCCCCCGTTACCTGGGGCTTCGCGCGGTGATCGCGAAGTCGTACGCCCGTATCCACTGGCAGAACCTGGCGAACTTCGGGGTACCCGCGCTGGAGTTCGCCGACCCCGGCGACTACGACCGGGTGCGCAGGGGCGACGAGCTGCGGCTCACCGGGCTGCGCGCGGCGCTGGCGCCGGACGCGGAGCCGGAGCTGACCGCGGTGAACACCACGCGCGGTGAGGAGTACCGGCTGCGTCACCGGCTACCCGCACACCGCAGGCGCTCGGTGCTCGCCGGCGGCATCATCCCGGCGGTGGCCGCCGAGGAGGGCGCCGCCGACGGGCCGTGAGCGGACACGGCACGAGCGGAGGAAGGAGGCGCAGAGTGAGGGCGCGGGCACGCTCGGGGGCGGCGGCGCCGCCCGGATGCGAACGCCGCGTCCTGCGAGGAAGCTGGTTGGGGGGACAGACAAGGGAGGAACGCTCATGTCCATGGTGGACAAGCTCAAGAACATGCTGAAGGGCCACGAGGACCAGGCCGAGAAGGGCGTCGACAAGGCAGGTGACTACGTCGACGACAAGACAGGCGGCAAGCACAGCGACAAGGTCGACAAGGCCCAGGACAAGATGAAGGACCAGCTCGGCCGGGACCAGGACCGCCACTAGAGGGGGCGGACGAGGGGGGCCGCGAGGCCCCCTTCCCGCCCGCCGCGGGTCAGCGCCTTTCGAGGACTCCGCGCACGTACGCGGCCTGACCCACGTGCTGGCTGTCGTCCCCGAGCACGCTCACCAGACGCACCCCCAGGGTGACCGGCGGGCTCCAGCGCTCGTCGACGATCCGGTCGAAATCGGCGTCCCGCAGCCCCCCGATGTACTCCAGGGTGCGCTCGTGGGCGGCGTCGTAGTAGCCGAGCAGCAGGTCGCCGGAGTCCACGCGGACCTTTCCGACGTCCGCCGGGGTGTGGCCGTAGCCGATGGAGAGCGCGGGCAGCGCGAGTCCGAACCGGTCGTCCCAGCCCTGGGCGGCCCACACCTGCTGGGAGCCCGCGGCGTCGGCGACGTGGTCGTCCTGGACCCGGGTGAGGTGCCAGACGAGCCAGGAGATGGAGTTCGCGCCGGGGTCGATACGGGCGTTGAGGTCATCGGCGGAGAGCCCGTCCACCACGGCGTGCACCTCCTCCTTGATGCGCCCGAAGCCATCCGTCAGCACAGCGGAACTGTTCATTCCCAGCCCTTCGTGGTCCGTGGGTGCGCGGCCCGGCCGGACCGCGTCCTGTTCCCATCCTGCGGATGAGGGGTCCAACAGGCCACGGGCGACACGTGTTCCCCCCGGGCCACTAGGCCCTGTCTGACAATTCCCGCCGGGGTCGCGACGCGAATTATCAGACAGGACCTAGGGTGACGGTCATTCGTCCACGGCGAGAAGGAGCCATTCGTGACCAGTGCCGACAGCGTCCCGACCCGGGCCCTCAACGACGGTTCGTCGATTCCCGCCGTGGGCTTCGGCACCTGGCCGCTGAAGGGCGCCGAGGCCGAGGAGGGCGCGGCCGACGCGCTGCGCGCCGGCTACCGGCTCGTCGACACCGCGGCCAACTACGGCAACGAGACGGAGGTCGGCCGGGGCATCGCGGGCAGCGGTGTGCCGCGCGAGGAGGTCGTCGTCACCACCAAGCTGCCGGGACGCCACCACGGGCACCGGGCGACGCTCGACTCGTTCGAGGAGTCCAGGCGGCGGC
Source organism: Streptomyces sp. NPDC050560 (assembly GCF_044457285.1). Classification (NCBI taxonomy): domain Bacteria; kingdom Bacillati; phylum Actinomycetota; class Actinomycetes; order Kitasatosporales; family Streptomycetaceae; genus Streptomyces; species Streptomyces sp. NPDC050560. The sequence continues at coordinate 236,609 of NZ_JBITGT010000003.1, read as the reverse complement.
TGGGCGTGGAGCGCGTGGACCTCTACCTGATTCACTGGCCGCTGCCCCGGATCGACCAGTACGTGGCGTCCTGGCAGGCCATGATCGAGCTGCGGGAGCGCGGTGCGGTGCGCTCCATCGGGGTCTCCAACTTCACCCCGGAGCACCTGGGCAGGCTGGAGGACGAGACGGGCGTGCTGCCCGCGGTCAACCAGGTCGAGATGCACCCGCTGTTCCCGCAGGACGAGCTGCGCGCCTTCCACGCCGAGAAGGGCATCGTCACCGAGAGCTGGAGCCCGCTGGGGCGCGGCGGCGAGCTGCTCGACGACCCCGCGATCGTCGAGGTGGCGCGCGCCCACGGGGTCACACCCGGGCAGGCCGTGCTGCGCTGGCACCTCCAGCTCGACGCGGTGCCGATCCCGAAGTCGGGCGGCGGCCGGCGGCGGCGCGACAACATCGACCTGTTCGGGTTCGAGCTGTCGGACGACGAGATGGCGGCGGTCGGGGACCGCTCCCCGCGGCGCCTCGGGGGCGACCCGGAGCACCACGAGGAGTTCTGACGCCGCGTCAGGCACTGACGGCCCGTCAGGGTTGCTGTGCCCCGTCCCCGGGCGCGGGCTCCAGGTAGTGGACCCGGTCGTAGCCGAGGTGTTTGAACATGCGGTTCTGCGCGGACAGCAGCCGCAGCGGGGTGCCGTCGGCCGCGAAGTGCTGGGCGACGGTGTTCTGCGGCACGTACAGGGTGTCCCCCGCCCGGATCTCGTGGCGCGAGGGGGTGTGCGCGAGGTGCGCGTAGTACCGGTCGGCGATCTCCTCCTGCACCTCCCAGTGCAGCGAGTAGCCCTCGCCGCCGAGGACGTACAGCACCTCGTCCGCCATCTTCCAGTACCGCCCCGAGCGGCCGCCCACGGGGATGTCGAGTTCGTGGACGTCGACGCTGAACTGACGGTGGTCGGTCTGCGCGGGGCTGTTGCGGACACGGACCCGGCCGAGCGGCGTCGTCCGCCACACGCAGTCCCCGGGGTGCACCACCTTCTTGCGGTCGGTGACACCGTCGGTCCACAGGCTCGACCAGTCCTCGCGGCCGCCGAACTCCCCGGGCCGCTCCAGCGGGCCGCCCCTGCCCTGCTGTACGAGGCCGAGGAACATCCAGGTGGTCTTCGCCTTGATGACCAGGCACACCGCGGGCTCGTCATAGGGGTTGAAGTGCTGGTGCACGGAGTCGGTGTGCACGAACACCAGGTCCCCCGCGCTCCAGTCGTGGCGCAGCCCGTCGTGGATCTCGTAGCCGCGGCCCTCCAGGATGTAGAAGGCGGCCTCGTTCTGGTGGCCGTGGCCCTGGTTCTCGCCGTGCGGGGGCAGTTCGACGGAGTGCACCTGGAGGGTCTGGGTCAGAAACTCGTCGTCGCCGGGGGCGAGGCGCCACTCGACCCGGGAGTTGTCCCGGTGGTCGCTGGAGTATCCGGCGCCCTGGCCGGTGGCGACGACCACCGAGGAGCCGCGCACCCGGCGCGCGGCGAGCTGGGCGCGCCTGAACTCCTTCAGGCCGTAGGTCTCGGAGGTGATTCCGCGCAGGAACACCCGCTTCTTCTCGGACATGACAGGTCCCCTCTCCTGGTTCGCCTCGGCGAGCCCTCAGTCCATGACCCCGTTGAGGACGCCGCCGTCCACGACGAGGTCGGTGGAGGTGATGAAGTCGGCGTCGGACGAGGCGAGGAACGCGACCGCGGAGGCGATGTCCTCGGGCCTGCCGCCGCGGCCCAGCATGTTGCCCCGGCGCGGCCGTCCCACGGGCTCCTCGGCCCTGCCGACGGGCGAGCCCACCTTGTTGGGGGTCACCGAGTTGACGCGGATGCCGTGCGGCGCGAGTTGGGCGGCGAGCGAGCGGGTCATGTTGATGACGCCGGCCTTGGCCGCCGGGTAGGCGAGCGCGTTGGGCCTTGCCCGGTAGCCGGAGGTGGAGCCGATGTTGACGATCGCGCCACCGCGGCCCTGGTCGACCATGCGCCCCGCGGCGTACTTGGTGACGACGAAGACGCTGGTGAGCGTGGTGCGCAGGACCCGATCCCACTCCTCCTCCGCCAGGTCGAGCACGGTGGCGCCGCGGTCGGTGGTGGCGACGTTGTTCACGAGCACGTCGAGGCCGCCGAGCCGCTCGACGACCTCGTCCACCAGGGTGCGCACCGCGGCGCTGTCGGCCACGTCGCAGACGAACGCGGCCGCGGCGCCCGGGAGTTCGGACTCGATCGCCTTCACGGTGAGTTCCGCGCGGCCGCGGTCCATGTCGACCGCCGCCACCCGGGCGCCCTCCCTGGCGAGCCGCAGGGCGATGGCGGCGCCGATGTTGCGGCCCGCGCCCGTCACCACGGCCGTCTTCCCCTGGAATCTCCCCTGGAGCGTCATGCGTGCGCCTGCCTTTCTGCGGGGCTCTCGTCGGGTCGGGCGTCGCCGGTGCCGTCCCCGCGGGCGCGGCGGGCGCGCAGCCGGGCGGTGGCCTCCTCGTCCACGGTGGGCGGTGCGTGCGGCCGGTCGCGCAGCAGCACCCCGTAGTCGGACTCGGCCGCGGCACGTGACACGTATCCGGCGCGTACGTCGGCGAGCACGGCCGCCGGGTCGCGCGCGAGCGGCGGGCCGAAGCCGCCGCCGCCCGGTGTCTCCAGCACGAACCGTTCGCCGGGCGCCAGCGGCAGGTCGGCGTAACGGGACGGCAGGACGCGCTCGCGGTCGGTGCCGGGGTTGACGGTGAGGCGGCCGATGCGGCCGGGCCCGCCGCCGTCGACGCCGAGCGGGGCGACCTTGTGGCGGGTGGAGCGCAGCGAGAAGCGGGCGGGTTCGAGCACCTCGTACTCGCGCAGGATGCCGAGGCCGCCGCGGTGGCGTCCCGGCCCCGCGGAGTCGGGGATCAGCTCGCAGCGCACGATGCGGGCGGCGTACTCACTCTCGACGATCTCCACCGGGGCGATCCTGCCGTTGGTGTGGTTGACGGAGGACCCGGAGACCCCGTCGTGCCCGGGGCGGGCCCCGGTGCCGCCGCCGAACAGTTCGTACTGCACGTACTTCCTGGCGCCGGGGGTGTGGCCGCCGCTCATCACGAAGGAGCGGCTCGCACAGCCGTCGGCGCGGCCCTTGCCGGGCACGAGGTGGCTCATGGCGTCGAAGACGGCGTCCACCACGGCGTGCACGGTGGGGTTGTAGGTGTTGACCGCGGCGGGGAAGCGCGGGTCGACGACGCTGCCCGGGCGGGTGGTGAGGGTGAGCGCGTCGAGCAGCCCCGAGTTGACGTAGGTGTCGGTGCCGAGCAGGGCGATGACGACGTAGGCGCAGGCGGCGCGGAGCAGCGGGGGGCGGATGTTGGCGGGGCCCGCGGTCTGGTCGTCGCTCGCGGTGAAGTCGAACGCGATCCGGTCGCCGGTCTTGCGCACCGCCACATGGACGCGGAAGGAGCGCTCCAGGTCGATGCCGTCGTCGTCGACGAACCGCTCGGCCTGGTACGCGCCGTCCGGCCAGGCAGCGAAGGCGGCGCGCACCCTGGCCTCGGAGACGTCGAGGAGTTCGCGGAAGTAGCCGCGCAGGGCCGCCGTGCCGTGCCGCTCGGCGATCTCGGCGAGCCGCCGCTCGCCGAGGCGTACCGCGCCGAGCTGGCCGCGCATGTCGCCCACCACGACCTCGGGCGAGCGGCTGTTGGCGGCGATGATGCGTTCCAGGTCCCGGTGGGTGGTGAAGTCGCGCTGGTAGCGGACGGCGGGCAGGTGCAGGCCCTCGTTGTACGTCTCGCGGGCGCTGGCGGAGCAACTGCCGGGCACCGGGCCGCCGATGTCGCCCTTGTGGGCCATGCTGGCGGCGAAGCCGAGGAGTTCGCCGCCGACGAAGACGGGGCAGATGAGGAAGAAGTCGGGGGCGTGCGGACTGCCGCCCTCGTAGGTGTGGTTGATGAGGTACGCGTCGCCCGGCGCGAGGTCGTCGCCGTACTCGGTGAGGACCGCGGACGCGCAGGCGGGGAACGCGCCGATGTGCAGCGGGAGCACGACGTGCTGTGCGATCACCTTGCCCGCGGCGTCGAGCAGCGCGCAGGAGGCGTCCTGGGACTCCCGGATGATGGTGGAGTAGCCGGTGCGGAAGAGCGCGTACTGCATCTCCTGGACGACGCCGGAGAGCCGGGCGCGCAGCACCTGGAAGGTGATGGGGTCGGTGGGCATCACGCCTCCTCGGCGGGCGGGTCCCCCGCGGCGGTCAGGGGGTGCAGGAAGAGGTTGAGCCTGCGGTCGACGGTGACGCGCTGCCCCGGCAGTACGACCACGGTGGTGTCCTCCTGGTCGATGACCGCGGGCCCGGTGAACTCAAGTCCCGGGTCGAGGAGTTGGCGGGCGTACACCGGGCAGTCGAGCGTGCGCGGGCCGAAGCGGACGGGGCGCCGCCCGGTGCGTGCCCCGTCGAGGGTGCGCCCTGCGGGCTCGTGCTCGGGCAGCCGCACCTCGGGCACCCTGCCGCGCCCTGTGACCCGGTAGGAGACGATCTCGGCGCGCTCGCCGGGCGCCGCGTGCCCGAAGCGCTCCAGGTGCTCGGCGTCGAACGCCTTGCGGACGAGCGCGAGCCAGTCGCCGTCGGCGGCCTCGGCGGGGAGGGGCACGGTGACCTCGTAGCCCTGTCCCGCGTAGCGGATGTCGAGGGCCTCCTCGATGTCGACGGCGTCGGCGGCGAAGCCCTCGGCGGTGAGTTCCGCGCGTGCGGCGGCGGCCAGTTCGTCCAGTACCTCGCGTACGGCGGCGGGCGCGACGGTGTCCAGCGGGTCGAGCCGGGAGCGCAGGTGGTCGTGGCGGACGTCGGCCATGAGCAGGCCGAGCGCGGAGAACACCCCGGGGTGGGCGGGGACGATGACGCCCGCCATGTGGAGTTCCGCGGCGAGCGCGGCGGCGTGCACGGGGCCCGCGCCGCCGAACGCGACGAGGGCGAAGTCGCGCAGGTCGTAGCCGCGCATGGTGGAGATGCCCTTGATGGCCTCCTGCATCTGGGTGTTGACGACCTCCACGATGCCGCGGGCGGCCTCCTCGGTGTCCAGGCCGAGCGGCCGCGCCACATGGGTGCGCACGGCCTCGGTGGCCGCCCCGGTGTCGAGCGCGAGGGAGCCGCCGAGCCGAGAGCGGTCGCTGAGGTAGCCGAGGACGAGGTTGGCGTCGGTGACGGTGGGCCGGGTGCCGCCGCCGCGGTAGCAGGCGGGCCCCGGCACGGAGCCCGCGCTGTCCGGGCCGACGGTCAGCACGCCCTGGGCGTCGACCGAGGCGAGGGTGCCGCCCCCCGCGGACACGGTGTCGATCTCCAGCGCCGCGAGCCCCACCTGCCGTCCCCCGATGGGGCGGCCGGGGCCGAGACGCGGCTCGCCGCCCTCGATCAGCGCGACGTCGCAGGAGGTGCCGCCCATGTCGAAGGTGATGACCCGGTCGTGGCCGCAGAGCGCGCTGATCCTGGCGCCCGCGGCGACCCCGCCCGCGGGCCCGGAGAGCAGGGTGGCCGCGGGGGTCCTCGCGGCGCCCTCGAAGGTGGCGGTGCCGCCGTTGGACTGCATCACGTACGCCTGCCGCGTGGTGACACCGGCCCGGCGCAGGCTCGCGCGGAGGTTGGTGAGGTAGCGCTCGACGGTGGGTTGCAGATAGGCGTTGACGACGGTGGTGCTCAGCCGGGTGTACTCGCGGATCTGCGGCAGCACGTCGGAGCTGAGCGACACATAGCGCCCGGGCAGTTCCTCGTGGGCGATCTCCCGCACCCGCCGCTCGTGGCGCGGGTGGAGGTGGGAGAAGAGGAGGCACACCGCGAGCGAGTCGATGTCGGTGGCGGCCAGTTCGCGCAGGGTCCCGCGCAGGGCGTCCTCGTCGAGCGGCAGCAGCACCTCGCCGCGGTGGCCGACGCGCTCGCGGACCTCGCCGGTGCGGTGCTCGGGGGCGAGCAGGGCGGGCTTCGCGTACTCCAGGTCGAAGAGGGCGGGGCCGTGCGGGCGGGCCTGCTCCATGATTTCGTAGATGCCGCGGAAGCCCTCGGTGACCAGCAGCCCGGTGCGGGCGCCCTTCTCCTCCAGGAGGGCGTTGGTGCCGACGGTGGTGCCGTGGCAGAAGGAGGTGACCGACCTGTCGGGGGCCGCGGCGAGGTGGCGCTCGACGCCGTCGGTCACGGCGAGCGAGGGGTCGTCGGGGGTCGAGAGGATCTTGGCGATGGTGATCTCGCCCGTCGCCTCGTCGAGGTGCACGAAGTCGGTGAAGGTGCCGCCGGTGTCGACGGCGATCCGGTGGCCGCTCACGGGCGTCCCGCCGGGGTGTCGTCGGGCCCTGCGGCGCCGTCCGCGGCGTACAGGCCGGCGATGTCGTCGACGGTGATGTGTTCCATCGCCTCCCGGACGGTGGCCGCCACCGGCAGCTCGTGTCCGACGGTGGCGGCCATGCGCCGGGCGTTGGCGAGGTCCTTGCGGTGCCAGGTGAGCCGCATGAGTTCCATCTCGGCGATGGTGCGGCTCGCGGCGGGCCCGTCGAGGAGGGCGGCGCGCAGCCGGCCCGGGTGCACACCGAGGGCGCGGCCGAGCCGCAGCGCCTCCACGATGGCGGACAACTGCCCCCAGTGGCACAGGTTGTTGACGGTCTTGCCGACCTGTCCCGAGCCGAGCGGCCCGAGGTGGTGGACGGTCTTGGTCCAGGGGGCGAGATGGGGGCGCACCGAGTCGAGCACCTTCTCCTCGCCGCCGACGAGCAGGTTGACCTCACCGGCCTCGGCGGCCCGCACACCCCCGGTGAGGGCCGCGTCCAGTACCTCCACACCGTACGGGCGCGCCGCCTCGGCGATCTCGCGGCAGGTGTCGGGGGTGACCGAGGAGCAGACGAGGATGACGGTGCCGGGCGCGGCGGCCGACAGGATGCCGCCCTCGCCGCGGCAGACGTCGAGGACGTCCTGGTCGGAGGGGACCATCACGATGACGGTGCCGGTGGCGGCGGCGACTTCCGCGGTGGTGGCGGCGGGCACGGCACCGGCCCGCGCCACCCGCTCCATCAGGCCGGTGTCCGCGTCATGGCAGTACGTGGGCACTCCGGAGCGCGCCAGTATCTCGGCCGCAGGGCGCCCCATCGCGCCGAGGCCGATCAGACCGACGGCGCTGCCGCCCGGGGACGCGGGGTGGCCGGAGTGTTGCGGTGTGGGCATCTTTCCCTCTTTCACGACGGGGCGGACAGGCCGCGGACGGGCACGACGCCGGGACACGGGCCGCGGACGGCGGGTGTCGGTTGGGGGCGTGCCGGGGCGGTGTGGTGTGCCGGGGATGGGTGGCGTGCCGGGGGTGGTGGCGTGCCGGAAGTGGGGGTGAGCGGTCAGTCGCGCCGCCAGCGCAGCAGGCGGCGCTCCAGCAGGGTGATCAGGCCGACGCCGATGATGACCAGCGCCATCAGCAGGATGATCCCGGCGTAGACCCCGGGCGAGTCGAAGAGGTCGGTGGAGTTGCGCACGTAGTAGCCGAGGCCGCTGTTGGCGGCGACGAACTCACCGACGACGACACCGATCATCGCGAAGGACACCCCCGCCTTGAGACCGGCCAGGATCGGCACGGTCAACTGCGGCAGGATCAGCTTGCGGATGAGGGTGGTGCGCCCGGCTCCCATGATCTGTAGCGTCGCCAGCAGGCCCCTGGGGACGGTGCTCATCCCCATGTAGACGTTGTAGAACATCACGAAGAAGACGGTCATGGCGGCGATGGCCACCTTGGAGCCGAGCCCGATGCCGAACCAGAGCAGGAACAGCGGCGCGAGGGCGATCTTCGGGACGCTGTTGACGGCCGCGAGCAGCGGTTCGAGGATGGCCGCCGCCACCTTCCAGGTGCCGAGCAGCACACCGACGATCAGCCCGCCGACCGCGCCGAGCACATAGCCGAGCAGCAGTTCCTCGGTGGTGATCCCGAGGTCGGACCAGACGGAGCCGCCCGCGAAGAGGTGGTAGAGGCGCCGCGCCACGTCCGCGGGGTTGCTGATGAGGTAGGTCGGCAGCAGGGAGCCGCTGGCCAACTGCCAGCCACCGAGGACGACCACCACGACGGCGATTCGGCCCAACTGCACACCGGTACCGCCCCGCGTCCTCAACTTCTTTGCGCGCCTGCCCAGTTCGGCGTCGGCGCCGTCCGCGACCGAACGCCGTGGTGTGTCAGTCGTCGTCGCCATGCCGGTCCTCCTCGGTCTCGGTGCCCTGCCGGCCGCGGCGGCCCGCGGTGTCGATCTCGGTGCGGAAGTGGTGCCAGAGCCGCTGGTGCACGGCGGCGAACTCGGCGCTCTCGCCGATCTCGTAGACGTTGCGCGGCCGCGGCAGCGGGATGTCCACGACCGCCTTGATCCGGCCCGGCCTGCGGGTCATCACCACGACCTTGTCCGAGAGGGTGATCGCCTCGTTGAGGTCATGGGTGACGAACATGACGCTCTTGCGCCTGCTGGACCACAGGTCGAGCAGCACCTCCTGGAGCACGGAGCGGGTGATGGCGTCGACCGCGCCGAACGGCTCGTCGAGCAGCACCACGTCGGGGTCGTAGCAGAGGGTGCGCGCGATCGAGCAACGCTTCTGCATGCCGCCGGAGAGCTGGTGGGGGTAGGAGTCGGCGAAGCCGTCGAGGCCGACCAGCTCCAGCCACTCGGTGCCGAGGGCGCGCCGCCGCTTGGCCGGGAACTTCTTCACCTCAAGCGCCAGTTCAATGTTCTGACGTGCCGTCAGCCACGGGAAGAGGTTGGAGTCCTGGGACACGTAGCCGATGCTGGTGTTGACGCCCGTGACCCGGCCGCCCTGCACCCGCACCGCTCCCCCGGTGGGCGCGATGAGGCCCGCGGCCATGTTGAGCAGGGTGCTCTTGCCGCAGCCGCTCGGCCCCACGACGGAGCAGAACTCCGCCTCGGCGACGGAGAAGTCCACCCCGTCGAGCGCGAGGAAGGGCCGGCCCGTGGGCGGGGAGAAGCGCTGGGTGACACCGGCGAACTCGATCGCGGGCCGCGCTCCCCGGCCCGGCTCCCCGGCCGCGGGCGCGCTCGCCGCGGCCGATGCTGCGGCGGAAGCCGCCGTGGATTCCATGTCCGAACTGTCCTCTCGCTCGCGGGTCAGGGGCGGGCGCCCGGCCCTGGGGCGTGTCCGCAAAGTGGCGTCGCTCGCCCGGAGGGCGGGGTGGCGGCGTCCGGTGCGTGCGGAAGGCGTCGCAGGGCAGGCGTGGCTCCGCGGACGCGCCCTGGCGGTCAGCCCTTGCGCGCCGCCGCCCTGTCGATGTACTTGTTCGTCCACAGGCCGTTCTCGGACATGTCGAGGGAGCCGGAGTCGCCGAGGGTGCCGGTGGCCTTGGTGACGGCCAGCGCGTCGTCCCACATCTTCCGCGTGAACAGGCCGTCGGGGGTCCACTGCACGTTCTTGAGCGCCTTCAGCAGGTCGTCCTCGCTGTAGGTCGGGAAGTGCTTGGCCTCAAGAGCCAGTACCGAACGCGGGTCACGGCGCATCAGGTTCTCGGCGCGGGCCAGCGCCGTGGCGACCGCCTTGGTCGTCTTCGTGTTCCCCTGGGCGTACTTGGGCGTCGTGATCAGCAGGTCGTACGCCATGTCCTTCCACTCCGGCACCTCGGAGCCGGAGGCGAGCACGGTGGCGTCCGCCTTGCGCGCGATGTAGTACGACGACGGCGGCGAGCCCACGAAGATCTGGAGCGTGCCGTGCTGGAGCGCGGTGGCCCCGGCCGCGTCGGAACCCACCGTCACGTACTTCACCGCGGAGGTGGGCACCCCCGACTCGGTGAGCAGCAGCTTCAGGAACTGGATGCCGGTCGACGAGATCGCGGCGTCCTGAGCGCCCTTCAGACCGCGGATACGCTGCTTGAGCGGCTGGTCGGTGGTGATGTGGTGCTTGGCCATCCAGTCCTTCGACACCACGAACTGCACGGAGGCGCCGTAGTCGAGCGAGGTCACCGCCTGGAGCTTGACGCCCTGACTCGACGCCAGCAGCAGGGCGTTGGAGGAGAGCGTGGCGAACTGGACGCTGCCGCCCTGGAGCGCCGCGTTGGTCTGGCTGCTGCCCTGGAGCAACTGCGTCTTGACCTGGACACCGGCGTCCTTGAAGTACCCCTTCTCGATGGCGACGTCCACCGCGCTGAAGCCCACGGTGTCGACCGCCTTGCCGATGGTCACCGTCGGCACCCCACCGGAACCGGCCTGCCCCGAGGCGTCCGCGCAGGCGGTGACGGAGACCGCGGTCAGCAGCGCCACGGCGGAGAGGGCGGCCAGACGGGGAGTGCGGAAGCGCGGTCCTGGCCGGGGCGGTTGGGGTGTCAGGGGTGGGGCCGGGGTGGACGCGAGGGGTGCGGATGGTGGTTCGCCCGGCGAGTCCGGTGGGTCCGGTGCGTCCGTGGAGTCTGCGGAGTCTGCGGAGTCCGTCGAGTCTGCGGGATTCAGGGGGCTCGGGGGTCGTGGCATGGCCGCGATTCATCTCCTTCCGGGCCGACCGCGTTTGTCGGCACGAACGTGCCCAGGTACGGGCGCGAGCGGGAAGTGCGGTGCGACAACGGCTCGCCGGGCCTTTCTCCGGACCCGGAGCCGCGAGAATGCGGGGGAAATCGGGGAAAACGCGGGTGCGCGCAAGTGCCGACCCGGCCCTGGGCTGGGCCAATGGGTGGCCGAACTCACATTAGCTTGGAGTTACGGTCAGACCATTGTCAATGGTCGCGCCTAAATTAACGAGCCTGGCGGTGCTGACCTGGCGCAATCCACCGGAGGCGGCGAGCGGGGCACGAGAGCTTCCCGGTTTACGGGAGGGGCCGGGAATTCGCGAGAGGGGCGAGGATAAAGCTGACGGAGGGATTTCTGGGGTGCGAGTGGCGGATGTTATGCGGGAGGGGAGGGGGAATTCGGGGGACTCCGTTGGCTGAATCCGTCCCGGACTGCGATGTCACCGAGGCCCACCGCCTGATCTTGGTGTCTACCCTTGTGTTGGGCCTTACCGCCTGCCGCCGCTGTCTGGCCCCCTCGCCTTGCGGGGCACTAGCCACCCCCCATATAGCGCCTCCGGAGACGAGTGAAGGCGGCGGGTCTCGGGCGGTGCGGGAGGAGTTCCTTGATGCGCTGCGCGCATGCGCGCGGGCTCGCCGTGCTGGTGTCGCACTCCATGTCGTAGTCACCGTGGGCGTGGACCACGGCGTACTGGCGCGCCGCGAGGCCGGGAGGACGGTCGCCCCTGGACAGCTCGCGGCGGACCAGCTCGTCGAGCGGGCAGTGGACGCCGACGAACAGCACGTCCTCCGGCGGCAGCACCGCCAGACAGTCGAGCAGCCGCCACGGCTCGCTCAGCACATGGTCGACGACAATGTCGTTGCCCACCTCGGCCATGGCCGCGACCGACCGGTGAAAGCCCATCCTGGTCCGCCGTAGCGCGGCATCAAGCTCCTCCTCGCCGAGGCTCCGCCTGCTGCGCATCGCGTTGAAGCTGTCGACCGCCAGATGGAAGAAGACACCGTCGTCCAGGATCTCCAGCAGCTCCCGGGCAATGCTCGACTTCCCCGAACTGGAAGTGCCGTTGAGGAAGATGATCCGACCCGATCCCATATCGGCATGGTCACATGGGGCCTGCGGGGCGGGCGCGGTGCGGGGGGGGGATGGTGAGTGGGTGGGGTGGATTGTTGGGTGGGGGATGGTCCCGGGGTGGGTACGGGGGAAATGGCGGGGGTGGCTTGGTGGCGGGCTGAGTGCTAGTGTAGGCGGAGATACGGCGCTGTCCCGTTGAGGTGGTCTACCTCCGGGGTTTTGTACGGCTCCCGACTCGGCCCCATTTTTTAGGCTCGTTCGCCTCCCGGGCGCTGGACTCGATGTCCCGCGTAGCCCGTGTTACTCCGCTCCTTCGTCGCTGCGCTCCGCGCGCGTCCTTGGGGCACACGGGGCTTCGCCACCGGACGTGAGAACAGGCGGAAGGCCATCCGTAGCGAGCAGGTCAGCCTCCCGGCGTCACCTGCTCCCTTCTCAAAACCCCACGCCCCTCCCCCACCCCATTGCGCACTCCCCACCAACCTCACCGGGCCTGTCGAACCCACCAGACCCACCAGACCCACCAACCACCCCAGAGAGCCAAAGAAGCCATATGACCATCGCAGTTGAAGCACCCCGAACCGCCGAACCGGCGCCCCGTTCCCCGCAGTCGGCCCACCCTCCCCACCAGGACGCCCAGGAGGTGACCGGTGTCCTCGATCTCACGTCGGGTGGGCACGGGTTCCTGCGGCGTTCCGATCTGCTGCCCACGCCAAGTGACCCCCGTGTTCCCGCGGATCTGATTCGCCGTCACCGGCTGCGTGCCGGGGACCGTGTCACCGGGGTCCTCGGGCCGCGCGGGAAACTCCATGACCTTGCCGAAGTGCCCGCGAAGCGGGCCATGTTCCATGAGCTGACGCCGCTTCACCCGCACCGGCCGCTGCGCCTCGAACACCCGGGGGGCGGACTCGCGCCGCGGGTCATCGATCTCGTCGCGCCGATCGGCAAGGGGCAGCGCGGGCTCATCGTCGCGCCGCCCCGGGCGGGCAAGACCGTACTGCTCCAGCAGATCGCGGCAGCCGTCACCGCCAACCACCCCGACTGCCACCTGATGACCCTGCTCGTCGACGAGCGCCCCGAAGAGGTCACCGACATGCGCCGCAGTGTGCGCGGGGAGGTGTTCGCCTCCACCTTCGACCGGCCGCCCAAGGACCACATCGCCCTCGCCGAACTCGCCGTCGAACGCGCCAAGCGGCTCGTCGAACAGGGGCGGGACGTGGTGCTGCTGCTCGACTCCCTCACCCGGCTGTGCCGCGCGCACAACAACGCCGCGGGAGCCGGCGGGCGCACCCTCTCCGGCGGTGTCGACGCCCGCGCGCTGCACGGGCCCAAGCGGCTGTTCGGCGCGGCACGGCAGACCGAGGAGGGCGGGTCGCTGACCATCATCGCCACCGCCCTCGTCGAGACCGGCTCACGCGCCGACGACTACTTCTTCGAGGAGCTGAAGAGCACCGGCAACATGGAGCTGCGCCTCGACCGCACCGCCGCAGAAGCCCGGCTGCACCCCGCCGTCGCCGTCACCCCCTCCGGCACCCGCCGCGAGGAGCTGCTGGTCTCCCCCGCCGACCTCGGCGCCGTACACACCCTGCGGCGCGCCCTGGCGCGGCACGACGCGCCCACCGCCCTGGAGACCCTGCTGCACGGGCTGCGGCGCACCCCCGACAACGCCGCCTTCCTCTCCGCCGCCGCCCCGCGCTGACACCCGAACGGTCCCGCGGCGCAATCCGGAGGGGCGACGTCCGCCCCCTCGCAAGAGCGGTGCCGCCGTCTTAGAGTGGCGCACGTCACGTTTTCCGTGAATCCGCCCGGGCTCCTTGGAGGGCCGATGACCCGTGTTTCGGTGACAGTGGACGGCACGACGTACGAGGACGAGGTGGAGCCACGGCTGCTCCTCGTCCACTACCTGCGCGAACGGCTGGGGCTCACCGGGACCCCGGTCGGCTGTGACACCAGCAACTGCGGCGCCTGCACGGTCGACTGCGACGGGGCCACGGTGAAGAGCTGCTCCATGCTGGCGGTCCAGGCCGACGGCGGCACGGTGACCACCATCCAGGGGCTGGCGGCCCCCGACGGCACCCCGCACCCGCTGCAACAGGCGTTCCACGAGCACCACGCCCTTCAGTGCGGCTACTGCACCCCGGGCATGATCATGGCGGCCCGGGACCTGCTCTCCGAGAACCCGGCGCCCAGCAGGGACGAGGTGCGGCAGGCGCTGGAGGGGAACCTCTGCCGGTGCACCGGCTACCAGAACATCGTGGACGCGGTCATCGCCGCCGCCGACGCCTCCCGCGCCGACGAGCCCGCGGTGCCCGCCGAGGAGGCGACGGTGGCATGACCGAGCAGCTTTCCACCGGCGCGGAGACCGAGGTCGGCAGGGCCAGGCCGCGCAAGGAGGACGCCAGGCTGGTCACCGGGCAGACCACCTGGACGGACAACATCACCGTGGCCGGGATGCTGCACATGGCCCTGGTGCGCAGCCCCGTGCCGCACGCCCGTGTCGACCGGGTCGACGTGTCGGCGGCGCTCGGGGAGCCCGGCGTCATCGCCGCGTTCACCGGCCGCGACCTCGCCGAAGGGCTCGGCTCGCTGCCCTGCGCCTGGCCGGTGACCGAGGACATCGTGCTGCCCGACCACCCGCCGCTCGCCGTGGACGAGGTGCGCTACGCGGGCGAGCCGGTGGCGGTGGTCGTCGCCCGGGACCGGTACGCCGCGGCCGACGCGCTGGAGGCAGTGGAGGTCGACTACACCCCGCTCGACCCGGTGCTCGACCTGGAGGCGGCGCTCGACGACGGCGCCCCGCTCGTCCACGCCGGGCACGGCACCAACCGCAGCTACCTGTGGCCGCTCGACACCGGCGAGGACTACGCGGCGGTGCGCGAGCGCGCCGACGTGGTGCTGCGGCGCAGATACCACCAGCAGCGGCTGGTGCCCAACGCCATGGAGCCGCGCTCCGTGGTGGTCACCCCGCTGGCCGCGTCCGGCGAGTACACCGTCTACTCGGCCACCCAGATCCCGCACATCCTGCGGGTGATGCTCGCCACCGTCACCGGCGTCCCCGAGCACAAACTGCGCGTCGTCGCGCCCGACGTCGGCGGCGGCTTCGGCTCCAAACTCCAGGTGTACGGGGAGGAGGCGCTGGCGCTCGCGGTGGCCAGGAGGCTCGGGCGGCCCGTGAAGTGGACGGAGTCGCGCTCCGAGGCGTACCTCGCCACCCACCACGGCCGCGGCCAGGTCCAGGACATCGAGGTCGCGGCGGCCGCGGACGGGCGGCTGCTCGGGCTCAAGGTGGACCTCCTCGCCGACATGGGCGCGTATCTGATGCTGGTCACACCCGGCATCCCGATCCTGGGCGCGTTCATGTACCCGGCGATCTACAAGATGGACGCCTACTCCTTCCGCTGCACGGGGGTGTTCACGACCCGCACGCCCACCGACGCCTACCGCGGCGCCGGACGGCCCGAGGCCACCTTCGCCATCGAGCGGATCATGGACGACCTGGCGGCCGAACTCGGCGTCGACCCGATCGAGTTGCGGCGGCGCAACTGGATCGGGCACGACGAGTTCCCGTACGCCTCCATCGCGGGGCTCACCTACGACAGCGGGAACTACGAGGCGGCCACGGACCGGGCGCTCGACCTGTTCGGGTACGACGCGCTCCGCGTCGAGCAGCGGGAGCGGCAGCGGCGCGGCGACCGGGTGCGGCTCGGCATCGGGGTGTCCACGTACACCGAGATGTGCGGGCTCGCGCCGAGCCGGGTGCTGCGCGACCTCCGGTACGCGGCGGGCGGCTGGGAGGCGGCGAGCATCAGGATGCTGCCCACCGGCAAGGTCGAGGTGGTCACCGGCACCAGCCCGCACGGCCAGGGCCACGCCACGTCCTGGAGCCAGATCGCGGCCGACGTGCTCGGGGTGCCCTTCGAGGACGTCGAGGTGGTGCACGGCGACACCAGGTCGGCGCCGCAGGGCATGGACACCTACGGCTCCCGCTCGCTCGTGGTGGGCGGCGCCGCGGTGCACGGGGCGGCGCGGAAGGTGGTCGAGAAGGCGCGCAGGGTCGCGGCCCACCTGCTGGAGGCCGCCGAGGACGACCTCGACTTCAGCGGGGGCGTGTTCTCGGTGAAGGGCTCGCCCGACGCGCGCAGGACGATCCAGGAGGTCGCCTTCGAGACGTTCTCCTCGCACGACCTGCCGGACGGCATGGAGCCCACCATCAACGCGGAACAGGTCGTGGACCCGGACAACTTCTCGTATCCGCACGGCACCCACCTGTGTGCCGTGGAGGTCGACACCGAGACCGGGCGGGTCGCCATCCGCTCGTACGTGGGCGTCGACGACGTCGGCAGGGTCGTCAATCCGACGATCGTGCGGGGGCAGGTGCACGGCGGGCTCGCGCAGGGCATCGCGCAGGCCCTGTACGAGGAGGCGGTGTACGACGCCGACGGCAACCTCGTCTCCGGGTCCATGGCCGACTACCTGGTGCCGGCCGCGCCCGACCTGCCCGACTTCGTCACCGACCGCACCGAGACCCCGGCCACCTCCAACCCGCTCGGCGCCAAGGGCGTCGGCGAGGCGGGCACCATCGCCTCCACGCCCGCGGTGGTCAACGCGGTGGTGGACGCGCTGCGCCCGCTGGGGGTCACCGACGTCACCATGCCATGCAGCCCGGGCCGGGTCTGGGAGACCCTGCGGGAGGCGGCGGCGCGCGAGGAGGGAGCGGCATGATCCCGGCGGCGTTCGACTACCGGCGGCCCGGCACGGTCGACGACGCGGTGCGGCTGCTCGCCGACGCGGGCGACGAGGCCAAGGTGCTCGCGGGCGGGCAGAGCCTGCTGCCGCTGCTGCGGCTGCGCTTCGCGTTCCCCGAACTCGTCGTGGACATCGGCAGGCTCGACGCGCTGCACGGGGTGTCGGAGGACGGGGACAGCCTGGTCATCGGGGCGTGCACCACCCACCACGAGGTGATCCGCGACCCGCTGGTGCGGCGGCACGCGGGACTGCTCGCGGCGGCCACCGCCACGGTCGCCGACCCCGCGGTGCGCCACCGCGGCACCCTGGGCGGCTCGCTCGCCCACGCCGACCCGGCGGGCGACCTGCCCGCGGTGGCGCTGGCCCTCGGCGCCGAGCTGGTGCTGCGCGGCCCCGGCGGACCGCGGACCGTACCGGCGCGCGAGTTCTTCGTGGACTACCTCCAGACCGCGCTCGCACCCGACGAACTCCTCACGGCCGTCAGGGTGCCGAAGCGCGGCGGCTGGGGCTTCCACTACGAGAAGTTCAGCCGCGGCACACAGGCGTGGGCCATGGTCGGGGTGGCCGCGCTGGTGCGGCACGCGGACGGGTCCTTCGCCGACGCCAGGATCGGGCTGACCAACATGGGCGCCACCCCGCTGCGTGCGACTGCCGTCGAGGACGCGCTGCGCGGGGTGTCCGTCGAGGAGGCGGCCGTGGGACGGGCCGCGGAGGCGGCGGACGAGGGCACGGCCCCCGCGTCGGAACCCGCCGTGTCCGCCGACTACCGGCGCCATCTCGCCCGGGTGCTGACCCGGCGCGCCGTGCTGGCGGCGGCGGGGGCGTGACCGCCGCCGGGCCGCAGCGGCCGCCCGTGGCGGGGGGCGGCCCCGACCTGCTGCGGGAGCGGCTCGCGGAGAGCGGGTACCTCGTCGACGAGGGGCTCGCCATCGCCTGCCACCTGGCGCTGCGGCTGCACCGCCCGCTGTTCTGCGAGGGCGACGCCGGTGTCGGCAAGACGGCGCTGGCGTCCGCGCTCGCCGCCGTACTCGACGCGCCGCTGATCCGGTTGCAGTGCTACGAGGGCATCGACGCCTCGCAGGCACTCTACGACTGGGACTTCCCGCGCCAACTGCTGCATCTGCGGGCCGCGGAGGCGGTGGGCGTGCGGGACGCAGCGCGCGTCGAGGGCGAGTTGTACGACCGCAGGTTCCTGCTGGCCAGGCCGCTGCTGCGGGCGTTGGAGACCTCGCCGTGTGTGCTGCTTGTGGACGAGATCGACCGTGCGGACGACGAGTTCGAGGCGTTCCTGCTCGAACTCCTCTCGGAGTACGCGGTGACGGTGCCGGAGCTGGGCACGCTGCGCGCGGCGGCGCCGCCCGTGGTGGTCCTCACGTCCAACAGGACGCGGGACGTGCACGACGCGCTGAAGCGGCGGTGCCTGTACCACTGGTTCGCGCACCCGGACTTCGCGCGCGAGGCGGCCATCGTGCGGCGCAGGCTGCCGGGGGTGGCGGCGCGGCTCGCCGAGCAGGTGACGGCGGCGGTGCAGGCGCTGCGCGGCGAGGACCTGCTGAAGCCGCCGGGGGTGGCGGAGACCATCGACTGGGCGGAGGCGCTTGCGGCGCTCGGCGCCGACGAGTGGGACGCGGACCTCGCGGTGGCCACCCTCGGCTCGGTGCTGAAGTACCGGGAGGACCTGGAGCGGGCCAGGGCCCTCGACCTGTCCGCGGTGCTCGCGGCGCGCGGGGTGTGAGCGGCGTGGGCGGCGCCGACGGCACGGCGGGGCTCGTGGGCTTCGCGCGCGCCCTGCGGGCCGCGGGCGTGGCCGCGGGCCCCGACCGGGTGCAGACGTTCCTCGCGGCCTGTGCGGAGCTGGGTGCCGGGTGGCGCGGCGGGGTGTACTGGGCGGGCCGGGCCACGCTCTGCGGCGACCCGGACGACCTGGACCGCTACGACCGGGTGTTCGCGGCCTACTTCGGGGGCGGTACGGGGCGTCCGGGGCCGCGGCGCGCGGTGCCGCCCCTGCCGAGGACCCGGGCGCGGGCGGGGGTGACGGCCGTGGACGGGGACGGGCGTGAGCGGGAGGGCCGGGGCGCGGCAACGTCGGTGCTCGCGTCGTCCGCCGAGGTGCTGCGGCACCGGGACATCGGCGATCTGCGCGCGCCGGAACGCGACCAACTGCGGCGGCTGCTGGCCGCGTTCACGCTGCCGGGCGAGCCGCGCAGGGCGGCCAGGCTGCGGCCCGCGCGGCGCGGTGCAGCGGACCCGGGGCGCACCGTGCGCGCGGCGCTGCGCCGCGGCGGCGAGCCCGCGCCGCTGCTGCGCAGGGCGCGCACCGAGCGCCCGCGCGCCGTGGTGCTGCTGGTCGACGTGAGCGGTTCGATGGGGCCCTACGCGGACGCGCTGCTGCGGTTCGCGCACGCGGCGGCGCACGGCGGCTCGGGGCCGCGCACCGAGGTGTTCACGCTGGGGACCAGGCTGACGCGGGTCACCAGGGAGCTGGCGCACCGGGACCCCGAGACGGCGCTTGCCGCGGTGGCGCGCGCGGTGCCGGACTGGCGCGGCGGTACCCGGCTCGGGGAGGGCCTGCGGGTGTTCCTCGACCGGTGGGGGCAGCGTGGCATGGCGCGCGGCGCGGTCGCGGTGGTGCTGTCGGACGGCTGGGAGCGCGGGGACGCGGCGCTGCTCGGCGCCCAGATGCGCCGGCTGCGGCGGCTCGCGCACCGGGTGGTGTGGGCCAACCCCCGTAAGGCGCGGCCCGGTTACGCGCCGCTGGCGGGCGGCATGGCGGCGGCGCTGCCGAGCGTGGACGACTTCGTCGAGGGCCACAGTCTGGCGGCGCTCGAACATCTGGCGGCTGTGGTGAGAGGAGCGGACGGTGCGTGAGATCTTTCCCGCGTTGCGCGACTGGTACGCGGCGGGTTCGCCGTTCGGCCTGGCCACGGTGGTCTCGGTGAGCAGGAGCGCACCGCGCGGGCCGGGTGCCGCGATGGCGGTGGGCCCGGACGACGAGGTGCTGGGCAGCGTGTCGGGCGGCTGTGTCGAGGGCGCGGTGTTCGAGCTGGCGCGTGCGGTGGTGGCGGACGGCGAGGCGCGCACCGAGACCTTCGGCTACAGCGACGAGGACGCGTTCGCGGTGGGGCTCACCTGCGGCGGTGAGGTCACCCTGCTGGTGCGTCCGGTGTCCCCCGCGGCCGATCCCACCTTCGCCGAGGTGGCCGGGTCGGTGGCCGGTGAGCACCCGGTGACCTGGGCGAGCGTGGTCGCGGGCCCGGCGCGGCGGGGCGCGACGCTGGCGGTGTGGCCCGACCGGGTGCTCGGCTCACTCGGCGGCGCGGGCCTCGACGCGGCGGTCACCGCCGACGCCCGCGGGGAGCCGGCGCAGGGCGCCACCGGTCTGCGGCACTACGGGCCCCGGGGGCAGCGCAGACGGGACGAGGTCACGGTGTTCTTGCAGTCGTTCGCGCCGCCGCCGCGGATGCTGGTGTTCGGGGCGATCGACTACGCGGCGGCGGTGGCCGGGATCGGTGAGTTCCTCGGCTACCGGGTGACGGTGTGCGACGCGCGCCCCGTGTTCACGACGCCGCGGCGGTTCCCGCCGGGCGTGGAGGTGGTGGTGGAGTGGCCGCACCGCTATCTGGCGGCCACCGGCACCGACGAGCGCACCGTCGTCTGCGTGCTGACGCACGACCCCAAGTTCGACGTGCCGCTGCTTGAGGAGGCGCTGCGGCGGCCGGCCGCGTACATCGGCGCGATGGGCAGCCGCCGCACCCACGAGGAGCGGGAGGCGCGGCTGCGCGAGCGCGGGGTGGGCGAGGCGGAGCTGGCACGGCTCAGGTCGCCGGTCGGCCTGGACCTCGGGGCGCGTACGCCTCAGGAGGTGGCGGTGTCGGTGGCGGCGGAGATCGTCGCGACCCGCTGGGGCGGCAGCGGCGCCCCGCTGACCACGGAGGCCGGGGCGATCCACGGCTGAGCGGGGCGGACGGACGAGGCGGCCCCCTGCGGGCCCTCACCAGGAGGAGCGGACGATGGAACTGCAGCACGCGTTCACCGTGCCTGTCCCGGTCGACGAGGCGTGGCGGGCGCTCCTCGACATCGAGCGGGTGGCGCCGTGCATGCCGGGTGCCACGGTGGAGGACTTCGACGGCACCACGGTCACGGGCCGGGTGAAGGTGAAAGTGGGCCCGGTCACCGTCACCTACCGCGGCACCGCGGTCTTCGAGGAGCGGGACGCGGCGGGGCACCGGATGGTGCTGGCCGCGAGCGGCAAGGAGACCAGGGGGCAGGGCACGGCCCGCGCCACCGTCACCGGCACGCTCACGGAGGCGGACGGCGGCACCCGGGTGGCGGTGTCCACGAACCTGGCGGTGACGGGGCGTCCCGCGCAGTTCGGGCGCGGGGTGATGGCGGACGTCGGGGAGCGCGTCCTGGGGCAGTTCGCGGCGTGTCTCGCCCGGCGCCTCGGGCCGCAGGACGAGCCCAGAGACGCGGAGCCCGCGTCCGAGCCGCGGGACGCGCGTCCCTCGCCGGGGCCGCGGGACGCCCATGCCCCGTCGGAGCCGCGGGACGCGGTGCCCGCGCAGGGGCGGGAGGCCGGGCCGGTGCCGGCGGCGCCGGGGCCCGAGCCGCTCGACCTCCTGGGCGCGGCGGCGGTGCCGCTCGCCAAGCGGGCCGCCCTGCCGGCGCTCGGCGCCGCGATCGCGCTCGCCGTCTTCACGGCGGTACGCAGGCGCAGGCGCAGGCGGCGATAGCCGGGGCCCGGAACAGCGGGGCCGTACCAGGGGCCCCGTCCGCGCCCGCCCCGTCAGACGCGCAGGCCGTCCACGAGGACCGCGACGACGCGGCGGGTGTGCTCGGGGCCACGGCCGGGGACGGGCTGGGAGAGCTGGGCGAGGGCGTGCAGCAGGTCCTCGGCGCCGATGTCGTCGCGCACCGTGCCGTCGGCGACCCCCGCCGCCAGCAGCGCCGCGAGGGTGGGGCCGAGCCGTGCCATGAAGTAGCCGGGCAGCCCCGCGAACGCCGGGTCGCCCGAGTGCAGCGCCGAGGCGAGGCCGCGCTTGGTCGCGAGCAGGTCGGTGAAGCGGCCCACCCACGCGGTGAGCGCGTCCACCGGCGGGTGCGCCGCGCTCAGCTCGGGGCCCGCGTCGGCCACCGCGTCGATCCCGCTCTCCACCACGGCCTTGACCAGGTCGGCACGTTGCGGGAAGTGCCGGTACAGGGTGCCGACGCCGACCCCGGCGAGGTCGGTGATCTCCTTCGCGGGCGCGTCCACCCCCGAGGTGGCGAAGACGCGCCGTGCGGCCTCGACCAGCGCGTCGACGTTGCGCCTCGCGTCGGCGCGGCGCCTGCGCGGCGCAGGGCCGCCGTCCGCCCTGGCCGCAGGCTCCCGCGGCACCGCCTCCTCGCGCGTCCTGTCCTGGGACACCACACCACCTCCGCTTGCATAACCGGAAAAGCTTTCCGTATAGTTCCGGAAAGGCATTCCGTTTCGGGTAGCCTACGGCATCGCCCCGAAGGCGACCACCGCATGGAGGACACCGTGCAGTACCGCACCCTCGGCAGGACCGGCATCCGGGTCAGCCCCTACGCGCTGGGCACCCTGATGTTCGCGACCAGCATGGGCAACGACCCGCGTGACTCGATCCGCATCATCCACAGGGCGCTCGACGCCGGGATCAACCTCGTCGACACCGCCGACGCCTACGCGGACTCCGAGGACATCGTCGGCAGGGCACTCGAAGGGCGCCGCGACGACGTGGTGCTCGCCACCAAGTTCGGCCGCCCGCGCCCCGGGGACCAGGACGCCAACCGCCGCGGCGGCGCCCGCCGCTGGATCGTCACCGCCGTCGAGGAGTCGCTGCGGCGGCTGCGCACCGACCACATCGACCTCTACCAGCTCCACCGCCCCGACCCCGACACCGACATCGAGGAGACCCTGTCCGCCCTCACCGACCTGATCCGCAGCGGGAAGGTCCGCGCGATCGGCGCGTCGGGGACGCCCGCCTGCGACATCGTCGAGGCGCAGTGGGTCGCCGAGCGGCGCGGCCTCGCCCGCTTCCACACCGAGCAGCCCGTCTACTCCCTGCTCAACCGCGGCATCGAGCGCGACGTCCTGCCCACCGCCCAGCGCTTCGGGATGGGCACCCTGGTGTGGGGGCCGCTCGGCCAGGGCCTGCTCACCGGCCGCGTCCGCAGGAACGCGCCGAACCCGCTGCGGCGCTCGGGCATGGTCCGGCACATGGAGGACGAGCGCAGGCTCGACACGGTGGAGCGGCTGATCCCCCTCGCGGCGGAGGCGGGCCTGCCGATGACCCACCTCGCGATGGCGTTCACCATCGCGCACCCCGGGGTCACCAGCGCGCTGATCGGGCCGCGCACCATGGAGCACCTCGACGACCTGCTCGCGGGCCTCGACGTGGCGCTCGGCGACGACGTCCTCGACCGCGTCGACGAGATCGTCCCGCCCGGCACCGACATCGGCGTCCTCGACCAGGCCCATCTGCCCCCGGCCCTCGAAGTCCCGGGGCTGCGCCGCCGCCCCCGGGCCGGGCGCGCCGCGGCGTGACACCGGGGCGGCGGGGCGCGACCGCCGTGGCCCTCGGCCGCTCACCGTACGATTATCTCGCTCCACACCTGCTTGCCCCCGCTCACCGGCAGCGTCCCCCACGCCGCCGACACCGCCTCGACGAGGAGGATTCCGCGCCCGCCGGTGGCGGCCCAGCCGATGTTGGTGGGCTTGACCGGGGTGCGGGGCGACGAGTCGCCGACGGCGACCCTGAGGCGGTCGTTGATCAGGGTGAGGTCGAGCCGCACCGGGCCCTCGGTGTGCACGAGGGCGTTGGTGACCAGTTCGGAGACCACGAGCAGCGCGGTGTCGACCTCCTGGGTGACGCCCCAGGCCCGCAGGGTGCGGCGGGTGAAGCGGCGGGCGTGCCGCGGCGCCTCGGGCACCCGCCAGATGGTCCAGCTCTCCCGCTCGGGCCGTATCGCGAGGCCGTCGTAGCGCATCAGCAGCAGGGCGACGTCGTCGCTGCGGTTGGCGCTGCCGAGGAGCGCGTCGGCCAGCAGCCCCAGGTCGTCGGCGTCCGCGTCGCCGAGGGCCGCGAGCAGGCCCCGTACGCCGTCGTCCATGGTGAGGTCGGCGGACTCGACGAGGCCGTCCGTGGTGAGCGCGATCAGGGTGCCGGGCCGCAGGCCCACCGGGGTCATCGGGTACTCGGCCTCCGCGACCACGCCGAGCGGCGGGCCGCCCTCCGCGTCGACGAGTTCGGTGGCGCCGTCGCGGTGGCGCAGCAGCGGCGCCAGGTGCCCGGCGAGCACACACCAGGCGGTGCCCTCCTCCATGTCGACGTCCACGTAGCAGCAGGTGGCGAAGAGGTCGCTCTCCATGCCGACGAGGAGCCTGTTGGCGTGGGAGACGACGACGTCGGGCGGGTGGCCCTCGACGGCGTAGGCGCGCAGCGCGGTGCGCATCTGGCCCATGAGGGTGGCCGCCTGCGCGTTGTGGCCCTGGACGTCGCCGATGACGAGCGCGACGTGGTTGTCGGGCAGCGGGATGACGTCGTACCAGTCGCCGCCGACGCCGAGCCCGACGGTGGAGGGGAGGTAGCGGGCGACGGCGAGGCCGCCCGGCAGGTCGGGCAGCCGGGGCGGCAGCAGGGCGCGCTGGAGCTGGCCGACGAGTTCGTGCTCGGCGTCGAAGGCGTGGACGCGGGCGAGTTCCTGGCCGGCGAGCGCGGCGGCCGCGGTGAGCAGCGCGCGCTCGTCGGGGCCCGAGGTGTGGGGGCGGTCCCAGCCGATGAGGCAGACGCCGACGGTGCGGCCCGCGGCGGGCAGCGGCAGCACGGCGAGGCCGCCGGGGCCCACCTCGGCGAGCGAGGGCTCCAGGTCGGCCGCGGTGGGCCAGACGGCGGTGCGGCCCTCGTTGAGGGCGGCGGACAGCGCGGGCATGGTGCGCACCGGCGCGTCCGGCCACTCGGTACGCCACTCGGTGCGCCACAGCGGGGGCCACAGCTCGGGTTCCGGCGGGTCGAGGACGGTGACGACGAGCCGGTCCGAGGTGAGTTCGGCGAGGGCGACCCGGTCGGCGCCGAGCGGCTGGCGCAGCGCGGTGACGATGGCCTGGCTGACGTCGCGCACGGTGTTCGCGGCGGCCAGCCTGGCCGCGAGCCGCTGCACCCGGGAGACGTCCTTGGCCCCGGCGCGGCTGCCCGAGGTGTCGATGATGGTGCCGTGCAGCCGCAGCGGCTGCTCCTCGGTGGCGGGCAGCACCTGGCCGCGCAGCCGCAGCCAGCGCGGCTCGCCGGAACGGCGGCGGATGCGGAAGTCGAGTTCGCGGTCGCCGATGGCCATGTGGTCGGGCTCGACGACGGACATCAGGGTCGGCAGGTCCTCGGGGACGGTGCGGGCGAGAAGGGTCTCCACCCGGCCGTCGAACTCGCCGCGGGCGATCCCGAAGAGGCCGAGCACCTCGTCGTTGACCTCGACATGGCCGCTGTCCATGGTGAGCACGAAGGACACCGGGCGCTCCTTCGGCTCCCCGTGGCGGCCGCCGTCGCGGCCCGGGGCCGCGCCGCCGAGGGCGGCGGCGAACACCGCGAGGACGGCGCGGTCGTCGGGTCCGAAGGCGCCGGGGCCCGCGCCGACGACGGTCAGGGCGCCCCCGCCTGCCTCGCCGACGCGCAGCGGCAGGACGGCGAGGCAGGCATCGCCCGCGGCGGGCAGCCCGGCGCGGGCCGCCTCGGCGCCGTCGGGCGTGAGGTCGGCCGCGGTGCCCCAGAGGGGGTTTCCGGTGCGGTGGACACGGGCGGGCGGGGAGTCGCCCGCGGGGTCGTAGGCGTTCTCGACGCCGTAGACGGCGCGGGGCACGCCCGCGACGCCCACGAGCCGCAGGGTGCCGCGCTGCGGCAGGTGCACGGCCGCCAGGGTGGCGGGGGTGAAGACCAGGATCTGTTCGACGACGGACCGGGTACGGCGCTGCGCGTCCAGGCCCGCGGGAATCGCCTTGAGCGCGCTCTCGACACGCAATGTTCCGATTCCCCGTCCCGTCGAGCTTTCGCTGACCACAATCCGTCATTACAGCGCTTCTGGGTCTATTGCGCACCCCCTGTGACCGTTCCGAGGCCCGGCACGGCGGGGCGGGCAACTGTACGCGCGGGTGGGCGGGGCACGGGGGCTGGGGGCGGATCGGGAGGCGGTGTTTCCGGTTGTGCGCGTCGGGTGCCCAGGGGCGGGGCCGCCGGGGTGCGGGCGGGCCTCCGGCGGGCATCCGGCAGGCCGCGAACGGGCGCGGGGCGGGTGCCCCGCGGCCCGCGCGCGGTAGGGGTGCGCCGGGCGGGGTCAGGCGGCGACGACGGCGACGCCGACCCTGCCGCCGTCCACGTCGACGACGGTGCCGTGGACGAAGGCGGCCTCGTCGGAGGCGAGGTAGACCGCCGCACGCGCGATGGCCGCGGGGTGCCCGGGCGCGCCCGCGGGGGTGCCCCTCATCATCCCGGCGGCGGGGTGGCCGCCGTCGGGCAGCGGCTCCTGTACGACACCCGGGGAGATGGCGTTGACCCGTACCCCCGCGGGGCCGAACTCGGCCGCCCAGGCCCTGGTCAGGGTCTCCACGGCGCCCTTGCTCGCGCTGTAGGCGACACCGACCGGGAGGCCGAGGCGGGCCACCCAGGAGCCCAGGTTGACGATCGCGCCGCCGCCGGCCTGTGCCATCGCGGGGGCGAGGGCGGCGGTGAGGAAGAAGGGCGCCTTCACGTTGACGGCCATGATCCGGTCGAAGGTCTCGGGGGTGGTGGTCGTGGTGGTGTCGGCGGGGAAGATCCCGGCGTTGTTCACCAGGATGTCGACGTGCCCGCCGAGGGTCCGGGCGGCGGACTCGGCGAGGGCGCGGGACGCCCGTTCGCTGCCGTCGAGGTCGGCGGGGACGAACTCGGCGGTGCCGCCCGCCGCCCTGATGCCCTCCACGACGGCCTTGCCGCGCTCCGCGCTGCGGCCCGAGACGGCCACGCGGGCCCCCTCGGCGGCGAACGCCTCCGCGATGGCGCGTCCGATGTTGCTGGTGGCCCCGGTGACGAGTGCGGTCCTGCCGCTGAGGCGTGTGCCCATGGTGTGCTGCTCGCTTCCTGAGATTGAACTGTCCGGTCCATTTTTTGGGGCAGACCTCTCCCCGGGCGCGACGGAGTCCGCGACACCTTCTGGACCGCTGAGTCCATTCCACCGTAGCGCCCCGGGAACGCTCCGGCCACCACCGCTCCTCCCGCGCGGCCCGGGGCGGGCGAGGGGGCCCGGGGGCGGTCTGTTGTACTGGCGGGAGTCCGCCCCCGCGCCAGCGGTCGCCCGCACGGCGCGGGCGGCGCGCACACCCCCGTACCACCCGCGCCAAGAAGGACGGCACCATGGCCAAGCTTGAAGTCATCGTCGCGAGCACCCGCCCCGGGCGTATCGGTCTGCCGGTGGGGCGGTGGATCGCCGAGGAGGCGGTCGCGCACGGCGCGTTCTCCGAGGTCGAACTGGTCGACCTGGCCGAGGTGAACCTGCCGTTCCTCGACGAGCCGCACCACCCACGCCTCGGCAAGTACACCCACCAGCACACCAGGGACTGGAGCGCGAAGGTGGCGAGCGCCGACGCCTTCACGTTCGTCATGCCCGAGTACAACTACGGCTTCAACGCCCCGCTGAAGAACGCCATCGACTTCCTGCACCACGAGTGGCTGCACAAGCCGGTCGGCCTGGTCAGCTACGGCGGGGTGTCGGCGGGCACCCGCGCCGCCCAGATGATCAAGCAGGTGCTGAGCGCGCTGCGGATGGTCGTGGTGCCGGACGCGGTGTCCATCCCGTTCGTCCAGCAGTTCCTCGACGAGGACGGCGCCATAGCGCCGAACGACGTCATGACCTCGGCCGCCAAGACGATGTTCGCGGAGCTGGTCCGGCTGAGCGACGCGCTGCGGCCGCTGCGCGACGGCGCCTGACCCGCACGCCTGCCACGGACGGCCCGGGCCCCGTACGGCCCGGGCCCCGCGCCCGGGGTCCTGAGGGACCGGTACAGTGGCCGGGCACGTCACGAGCCGAGGAGGTGGGACCCATTCCCCTGTCAGTCAGGCGGGCGCTCTCCCCCCACGGCCATGCGCGTGGCCGCTAGGCCGTCGTGAGCGGGGGGTGCCCGTCGGCACTCCGAAAGGTCTTTCCGCCATGTCGGTGGCTTCGTCCCCTCAGCACCCCTCCTCCGGGGAGCCCTCCCCCGCCGCTTCCCCGGCCCCCGGGTCCCGTCCCGCACCGCTCTCCGAGTCCGCCGTCGTCGCCGCGCTGCGCGCCGCGGGCTGTGTCTTCGCGGAGGACGAGGCGCGGCTCCTGATGGCCGCGGCGGCCTCCCCCGGCCCGCCCGACGGCGGGCTCGAAGCGCTGGTGGCGCGCCGTGTCGCCGGGCTGCCGCTGGAACAGGTGGTCGGCTGGGCGGAGTTCTGCGGGCTGCGCATCGCGCTCGAACCCGGTGTCTTCGTGCCGAGGCGCCGCACCGAGTTCCTCGCCACGCGGGCCCTGGAGCTGGCGCCGCCCCGGCCCGTCGCGGTCGACCTGTGCTGCGGCTCGGGCGCGGTGGCCGCGGTGCTCGCCGCCCGGCTCGACCTCGCGGAGCTGCACGCCGCTGACGTGGACCCGGCGGCGGTGCGCTGCGCGCGCCGTAACGTGCCGCCGCCGGGCGCCGTCCACGAGGGCGACCTGTTCGCGGCGCTGCCCGCACGGCTGCGGGGCACGGTCGGTGTGCTCTGCGCCAACGTGCCGTATGTGCCGAGCGGTGACATCGCGCTGCTGCCGCAGGAGGCCCGGGTGCACGAGCCGCTGGTGGCGCTCGACGGCGGCGGGGACGGGCTCCGGGTGCTGCGCCGGGTGACCGCAGGGGCGGCGGGCTGGCTGGCGCCCGGCGGGGTGCTGCTGATCGAGACCGGCGAGCACCAGGTCGCCGCGGCCGTCGAGGCGTTCGCGCGCGGCGGCCTCGACACCCGCGTCGAGGAGTGCGCGGAACTCGGCGCCACGGTCGTCGCGGGCGTACGGGCCCGGTAGGCGGGGGCGGCGCCGCCCCCGGGACCGGCAGGGGCCGAGGCGGCCCGGGCGCCGGATGCTCCGTGCGCCCGGGCCGCACGCGCCGGGGCCTCGTGGTGGGTCAGGCGGCGTGGGGGCGCCGGGCCTCGCCGGGGAGATGGCCCGCGGCGGCCAGGCCGGGGGGCGCCGTGGCGAGCGCCGTGCGGATGGCCTCCATCAGGGCGCGTGCGGACTCCTCGGTCAGCTCCACCGCGATCCTGGCGGAGGGGCCCTCGGCCGGGTTGAGGAAGTCGATGTTGACGGTGTGGTCCTGCTGCGCGTGCTGGGGGTGGTCGACGTAGACCATGGCCTCGGTCAGCGCGAAGTAGCCGCGCGGGCCCTTGCCGCTGCCCTCGATCGCGGTCTTCTCGGTGAGGTACGTGCACATGTGCTGCTGCCTTCCGTGGCGGGGTTGCCGGGTGTCAGGCGGACAGGTGGCGGCCGAAGAAGCCGAGGACCCGCTGCCAGCCGTCGAGCGCGGCCTCCGGCCGGAAGCTGGGCCGGTTGACGGCGAAGAAGGCGTGCCCCGCGCCCTCGTAGCTGTGGAACTCGTACTCCTTGCCGTGCGCCTTCAGCTCCTGTTCGAGGGCGGCGACGTTCTCGGGCGAGGGGTGGCTGTCCTCGGCGCCGAAGAGGCCGAGCAGCGGGCAGGAGAGGTCCTTGGTGAGGTGGACGATGGGCTGTCCCGCGGAGGTGAGCCCGGCGGGCGGCTCGCCGGTGACGAAGGCGCCGTAGCAGTCGACCGCGGCCTGGAGTTCCAGCGAGCAGCCCGCGAGGAAGGACTGGCGGCCGCCCGAGCAATAGCCGATGGTGCCCACCCTGCCGTTGGACGAGGTCAGCCCGCGCAGATAGGCGGCGGCCCCGGCCACGTCGCCGACCAGGCGCTCGTCGGGCACCCCGCCCTGGGCGCGGGCGGTGGCGGAGGCGTCGTCGGGGTCGGCGCCCGGGGCCTCCCTGGTGTACAGGTTCGGGCAGACGGCGTTGTAGCCCTCGGCGGCGAACCGGCGCGTTATCTCCTTGGTCTGGATGTCGTAGCCGGGCATGTGGTGGATGACCACGACGGACCCGACCGGACCCGGGGTCAGCGGCCTGGCCGCATACGCTTCGATGGCATCGCCGCCGTGTCCCGTGATCGTGACGGTCTCGGCGAGCAGTGCGTCGTACATGGACGTCCTCGGTTCCTGTCCCAGGGGCGGGTGTTCTCTGTGCGCTCCGGCGGGGGCCGGAGGGGTGGTGCGGCCCGCGGGCGCCGGGCGGGCGCGCCCCGCGGGCGGTTCGGGTGCCGGGATCTCGCGGCCCGGCTCAACCGCCGTCCGGTGCGCCCGGGTTGTCGGTCCTTCCGGCGGCGGGGCCCTGCTGCACCTGGTCGGCGAGCGCTTCGAGGGCGGGCAGCGCGTCGTGCAGCAGCCTGATGCGGTCGGCGGGGAGCCTGGCGATCTCGGTGGCGAGCTTGCCCGCGTGCTCGGTGCGCACCGAGCGCAGCACCGTACGGCCCTGCGGGGTGACGTCGACGAGGCTGGCCCGCAGGTCGGCCGGGTCGGCGCGGCGGTGGACCCAGCCGAGGCCCTCCAGCAGGTCGATCATGCGGGAGGCGGTGGACAGCGCGATACCCATCCGGGCGGACAGCTCGCTGATCCGCAGCGGGCCGCGGTCGTCGAGGGCGGCGAGCGCCGAGAGGCGGCTCGGGGTGAGGTCGCTGTGCACGCTCTGCGCCCGCAGCATCGGCATCAGGTGCTGGATGGAGGCGCGCAGCCGGGCCGCGAGGTCCTCCGAGTCCGGCTCCCCGTCCGCGGTGGCGGCGGGGCGCGGCAGCCGCGCCGGGGCCACGCCCCGGTCGGACCGCTGGTCCGCGGCGCGCTCGTACGGTGTACGCATCAGGGGCTCCCGGGGCGTTTCGGCGGTGTGGACTGCGGCCCCGGCCTGCCGGGCCGGGTGCCGGAGCGGGCGTCGGTCGCTCCCGTTCCGGCCGTGCCACCCTCGGCCGCGTCACGGGTGGGGGCGGCTTCGCCGGCACGGTGCGGGGGCCCCGCGGGTCCCGCGGACGGGGTGGCGCCCGCGCCGGAACCGGCCAGGGTCCTGCTGTCGCCGTGATAGTACTTGCCGCCGCGCAGCAGCGAGGCGCAGGCGGCGATCAGGCAGGCGGCGATGGCGAAGCCGAAGGCCACCGAGAGCCCGTCGGCGAAGGGGCCGGAGATGAGCTGCGGGAAGAAGGTGCGCCCGGTGAGGTAGGAGGCGTGCCCGGACGGCAGGTTGTCGAGGACGTGGGGCCCGAGGAGGGTCTGGACGGGGTTGTAGCCGAGCAGCGAGGCGAACAGGACGCTCACCGGGGGCAGTGCGGCGACCCGGTGCGCGTCGGCGGCCGGGACGCCCTGGGCGGTGAGGCCGTGGGTCATGGCGGACGGCAGCGAGGAGGTGAGGCCCGCGATCATCAGCGAGAAGAAGATGCCGATGGACAGCACCATGGCGGAGTTCTGGAAGGTGGTGCTGATGCCCGCGCCGACGCCGCGCTGGTCGGCCGGGAGGCTGTTCATGATGGCGGCCCTGTTGGGCGACGCGAACAGGCCCATGCCGACGCCGTTGAGCAGCAGGATCAGGGCGAACCAGAGGTACGAGAAGTCCACGGGGAGCACTTCGAGCGCCGCGAAGCTGCCGGCCGCGAGGACCATGCCCCCGGTGGCGAAGGTGCGCGCGCCGAACCGGTCGGAGAGCCAGCCGGAGACGGGCCCGGCGCCGAGGAAGCCGACGGTGAGCGGCAGCATGTAGATGCCGGCCCACAGCGGGGTCTGGGAGAAGCTGAAGCCGTGCCGGGGCAGCCAGATGCCCTGGAGCCAGATGATGAGCACGAACATCAGTCCGCCGCGGCCGAGGCTGGCGAGGAGCCCGGCGAGGTTGCCCGCGGTGAAGGCGCGGATTCTGAAGAGCGACAGGTGGAACATCGGCGACGCCACCCGGGTCTCGATGACGCAGAACACGGCCAGGACGACGACGCCGCCCGCGAGCGCGAGGACGACCCAGGGGTTGGCCCAGCCCATGGTGTTGCCGCCGTACGGCTGGATGCCGTAGGTGATGCCGGTGAGGACGGAGACGAGGCCGACGGCGAAGGTGATGTTGCCCCACCAGTCGAGCCGGGCCGGGGTGCGCACCCCGGTGTCCCTGAGCCGCATGTAGGCCCAGACGGTGCCGAAGACGCCGATCGGGACGGAGACGAGGAAGACCAGCCGCCAGTCGACGGGGCCGAGGAGACCGCCGAGCACCAGCCCGATGAAGGAGCCCGCGATGCCCGCGACCTGGTTGAGGCCGAGGGCGAGGCCGCGCTGCCTCGCGGGGAAGGCGTCGGTGAGGATGGCGTTGGAGTTGGCCATGAGCATGGCGCCGCCGACGCCCTGGAGCACCCGCATGACGATCATCCAGACCGCGCCCGCGGTGCCGTCCATCCAGGTCACCGAGAGCATGACGGAGAAGACGGTGAAGACGGCGAACCCGAGGTTGTACATCCTCGTTCTGCCGTAGATGTCGCCGAGCCTGCCGAAGCTGACCACGAGCACCGCGGTGACCACGAGATAGCTCATGATCAGCCAGAGCAGCAGGCTGGTGTTGCCCGGTTCGAGCGGGTCGACGCCGATACCGCGGAAGATGTCGGGCAGCGCGATCAGCATGATCGACTGGTTGATCGTGGCGATGAGCACGCCGAGGGTCGTGTTGGACAGCGCGATCCACTTGTAGCCGGGGGCGGGGCCCGCCTCGGGCCGTGCGGGGCCTGACGCCTGCACACCGTTCACCACGGGCCACCACTCCCACCGGGACGCGGATCTCCCATTTACTTGCTTGACGTCAACCAATCTAGTCCGTGGCGCCCGGCTGGTCCAAGCGGGTGCCGCGGGGGCGGCCGCCCCGTCCTGCGCGGGGCGCTCTCACCGGCTCGGGACGTCGGTGGGTACGGCGGCGGCGGCCGGGGGCGCGCAGGCGGGTACGGGCGCGGGGGCGGCGCGGGTGAACCAGACGATCTTGCCGGTGGGGGTGGGGGCGGTGCCCCAGGTGTCGCCGAGGGCGGCGACGCGCGCGAGGCCGCCGCTTCCGTCGTCGCGGGGGCGGGGCGGTGCGGCGTCGGGGTCGGAGACGGCGGCGGTGAGGCGGCGGCCGTTCCAGCGGAGTTCGACGATGCAGCCGGGGGCGGGGCCCGCGTGCTGGGCGGCGTTGCGGAACAGTTCGCCCACGCCGCGGCAGACGGGCTCGGCGTGGTCGGCGAGGCCCCAGTGCCTGAGATGGGCGGCGACGATGCTGCGGATATGGGGCTCGCGGTGGGGGGCCGCGGTCACTACGAGGGCGTAGTAGCGGTTGACCTGCGCGGTCATGCCTGGTGCTCCTTCGTGGGGCCCGCCTCGCCGTGGGTCCCCCCCCGGTTCTGCGTGTACGGAGAGTGGGCGGTGGTGTCCTGTGGGTGGGTCCCAGGGTCGCCGTGGCCGGGGCGCCGCGCAACACGGGGCCGGACGCGCCGAAGGCCGCGGCGCGTCCGGCCCTTGCCTCCGCACGGGGTCTCCTGGTCCGTTCCTGTCCCGTGCGGACGTTCGGGGGGCGCGGGGTGCGCCCCGGTGGGGTCGGGCTCAGTGGACGCCGAAGGAGGTGATGGTGAGGGTGGTGACGCTCTGGCTCGCGCAGCCCTTGAGGCCGGGCACCGAGACGACCTTGGAGGCGCGTTGGCCCGGCGGGTAGACGCGGATGCCGCTGGCGCTGCTCGCGTGGCAGCCGGGGTCGGTGGCGACGGCCGCGGTGAGGACGCGCAGGGTGGCCTCCTCGCGCTGTCCCGGCTTCATGACGACGCGTCCGCCGGCCTGGGCCCCCGCGCGGTCGGCGGGCTTGCCCACCTGGCGGCCCGCGGAGTCGACCATGGACACGCCGGGGAACCCGTAGAGGGAGCAGGCGCTGTCGCCGTTGTTGGTGACGCGCAACGGCCGGTAGAGGGAGCCGGCGGCACCCTCGCCCTGGCCGAGGCTGATGCCGAGGTCGGAGGTGGCGCAGACGGGCGGCTGCGAGCCGGTGGACTTGGGTTCGCCCGAGGCCGGGGGGTCGGAGGCGGGCGGCTGGGCGCTGCCGGGGCTGTGGGGGGCGTGGGAGGGCGGGGTGCTGGGGGGTGTGGAGTGCGGGGTCTCGGGCGGGGCCGGGGAGTCGCCCCGGTCGGCGGGGGTCTGCCGCTGGTCCGCGGTGTCGCCGACGGCGACGCTGTCGGGCGTGGGGCCGCCGGAGGTGGCGGTGAGGGTGAGGGCGACGGCCGCGGCGCAGCCCGCGACGGCGGCGCCCGCCCACATCACCCGGCGCCTGCGGCGGCCGTGTGCGCGCTGCCTGACGGTGTCGTAGGCGCCGGGGGGCGGCGCGAGCGGGGTCACGTCGTGGTCGAAAGCCTCGGCGACCTCGGAGGGTTCCCGGGTGTCGTCGTGGTCCCGGTCCGGCTCATGTCGTGGAGTCATGGAGTCCTCGCAGTTCGGCTCTGAGGGCCTGGCGTGCGGCGTGCAGGTCGCTCTTGACGGTGCCGGGGCGGCGGTGCAGCGCGGTGGCGATCTCGTCGATCCGCAGTCCGGCGTAGTAGTGCAGCAGGACGGGCACGCGCTGGCGCTCCGGCAGGCTCTGCACGAGGTGTTTGACGATCGCGCCGCGGTCGGCGGGCGGCGCGGTCTCGGTGGCTTCCCTGGTGAGTCTGCGCAGCGCGGTGCGCTCCTTGTCGAGGTGGCGCCAGTGCTGCTTTATCAGGTTGGAGGCGACGGAGTAGAGGTAGGGGACGGGTGCGTCCACGGTGCCCCAGCGGGACCAGAGCCGGGTGAACGCCTCGGCCGCGGTCTCGTGGGCGATCTCGTCGGAGTGGACGAGACTGCGGCACCAGCCCGCGAGTCTGGGGTAGGCGGCGGCGAACAGCGCCGCCGCCTCGGCTTCGCGCCCGTCGGCGCGCGGCCGGTCACCCACCCGTCCCTGCACTGCCGTGTTGACGGCGTCCATGGCCTTCCCGCCGTTTCCGGAGTCGGTTGGTCGTCGCCCCGGCGCTGGGTCCTTCCGGGGTCCTGGCGGTACGGGCGGTGTGCGGCCCCGGTGGCTCCGGGGTCGGCAGGCCGCGTGCTTCCGGTCCCGCCTGCTGTGGTGCGGTCACTCTCCTTAGAGCACGCGGGGACCGGTTCGGTTGTAAAGGGATGGTCAAGTCTCGTCCCGAGTGCGGGCATGGGCGGTCCGCGCCGTGCGGGCCCGCTCCGGGGTCCGTGAATCCGGGAGGAATACGGGGGCCGGGGCGGGGAACACGCACGTACGCAGGGGTGACAGTAGTGATCTCCCGACTGGTCATCGGGTCTTCACGGCAACCCGGCCGCGCACCTGGGACATGTGTGCGGCCGGGTTTCCCCTCCCCCTCGCCGGTGGCCGCCGTGACGGCCCCTCACTTCCCACGGCCGCCCCGCCGCCGTATCGCTCAAGAGGGTTGGCCCATTGCTCGGTTCGGCCCATTCGCGCCGCCTCTGGTGCGAGTGTCGCCGCCGGGGGCCGTGGTGCGTGCGGTAGTCCTCGTGGGTCCGTTATGTGCCCGTTCACCCGGAGGCAGCCGATGCCGCAGCGCCCTTCCCGTCTCAAGGCATTCCGTCCCACGGGGCGCAAGAAGCTGCTCGGGGCCGGGGTGGCGCTCGCACTGATCGGCCTCAACGCCCCCGCGGTGGTCGGCTTCGCCCAGGACCAGTACCACGACTGGGCCATCAACAGGCCCTCGTACAAGGCGGCGCGCGGCCACTGGGACCTGGCGGACATGCCGAAGCGCTACCAGTTGAACGCCATCCACGCGGTGATGCTGCGCACCGGGAAGGTGCTGCTGATCGCGGGATCGGGCAACGACGTGCACCACTTCGAGGGCGGCACGTTCCGCAGCACGATCTGGGACCCGGTGAAGAACACCTTCCGCAAGATCGACACCCCGGACGACATGTTCTGCGCGGGCCAGGCCCAACTGCCCGACGGCAAGATCCTCATCGCCGGCGGCACCGGCCGCTACGAGGCGTTGAAGGGGGACGTGAAGCGGGCCGGGGGCGCGATGGTCGTCAAGAACGAGAACCCGGACAAGGCCCGTGTCATCCCCAAGGGCACGGTGTTCCGCTCCCCGTCGGGCACGGAGTACCGGGCGCAGACCACGGTGCGGGTGCCGGCCGCGAAGAAGCGCCAGGCCGGGCGCAGGGGCGCGGCGCGGGTGACCGCGAGCGAGGTGCGGGTGTACGTGGAGGCCACGGAGGACGGCCCCAAGGGCATCACCAACACCACAGAGCAGTACACGGTCAAGGGCTTCAAGGGCGCCGAGCGCCGCAACGTGTACGGCATCGCGAACAAACTCGGCCTGGACAAGAAGGACTTCCAGGGGATCAGGGGCGCGTACGAGTTCGACCCGGTGACGGAGAAGTACACCGAGGTGGGCTCGATGGCGGAGGCCCGCTGGTATCCGACGCTGACGACGCTCACCGACGGCAAGGTGCTCGCGGTGTCGGGGCTCGACGAGATCGGGCAGGTGGTGCCGGGCAAGAACGAGGTGTACGACCCGGCGACGAAGACCTGGTCGAAGGCGCCGAGCCGGTACTTCCCCACGTACCCCTCCTTCTTCCTGACGGGCCGTGACCGGGTCTTCTACACCGGCTCGAACGCGGGCTACGGCCCCGCGGACAAGGGCCGCGTCCCGGGCATGTGGAACCTGCGGAGCAACTCGTTCACGCCGGTGCGGGGCCTGAGCCACCCGGACATCATGGAGACGTCCTCGTCGGTGCTGCTGCCGCCCGCGCAGGACCACCGGGTGATGGTGCTCGGCGGCGGCGGTGTCGGGGAGTCGAAGAAGGCGACCGCGCGCACCGCGCTGATCGACCTCGACGACGCGAAGCCCGCCTTCAAGGACGGCCCCGAGCTGCCCGTGAAGACCCGCTACCTGAACAGCGTGATCATGCCGGACGACACGGTGTTCACCACCGGCGGCAGCAGCGACTACCGGGGCAGGGGCGCGAGCGACATCCACAAGGCGCAGTTCTACGACCCCGGCAAGAACACGTTCACCGGGGCGGCGGCCCCCGCGGTGGGCCGCGACTACCACACCGAGGCGCTGCTGCTGCCGGACGGCAGGGTGGCGGTGTTCGGCTCCGACCCGCTCTTCTCGGACAAGGCGGGGACCAGGCTCGGCCGCTTCGAGCAGCGGGTGGAGGTGTACACGCCCCCGTACCTCTTCCACGGCAAGCGCCCCGGACTGTCCGGGGGGCCGGGGCAGGTGGCGCGCGGCGGCGCGGCCACGTTCCGCACCGCGAAGGGCGCCGACATCGCCTCGGTGCGGATGATCAGGCCGGGCTCCGCGACCCATGTGACGGACTTCGACCAGCGCTCCGTGGCGCTGGGCATGAAGCGGTCGGGGGACCGGCTGACGGTGCGCGTCCCCGACGACCGCTCGCTTGTGCCCTCCGGCTGGTACATGGTCTTCGCCGTCGACAAGCACGGGACGCCGTCGAAGGCGCGGTGGGTGCGGGTCGGCTGACCGCAGGGCGGGGGCCCATGGGTTAGCGTCGTGGGCGGCGTGGCGGAGACGGTCCAGGGGAGGGCGGATGGGCGTGACGGCGTTCGACGAGTCGGAGCGCAGGGCGTGGGCGGGCCGGGCGGACGCCTACGCGGCCGGTTTCGCCAAGCTCTGCTCGTATCCGGTCCCCCGGCTGCTCGACGCGGCCGGGGTCGGCGCGGGCACGCGCGTCCTCGACGTGGGGACGGGCACGGGCGGCGCGGCCGCCGGGGCGTGTGCGCGGGGCGCCCGGGTCACGGCGGTGGACGCCGAGCCCGCGATGGTCGCCGCCGCCGCACGCGAGGTGCCCGCTGCGGATGTGCGGCTTGCGGCCCTGCCGGAACTGCCCTTCGCCGACGGCGCGTTCGACGCCGTGGTCGGCAACTTCGTCCTCAACCACGTCGGAAGGCCCCGGGCGGCGCTTGCGGAGCTGCGCCGGGTGACGCGGCGCGGCGGGAGGGCGGCCGTCACGGTCTGGGCGGCCCCGGCCGCCGAGGGGCAGGCCCTGCTCGGACGGGCCGTGCGGGCGGCGGGCGTCGAACGCCCCGCCCATCTGCCCGCCCTCGACCCCGGGGACGACTTCCCCCGCACCGAGCGGGGCCTCGCGGCGCTGCTGCGCGAGGCGGGTCTTGCGGACGTCGGCTGCGCCGCCCTGGCCTGGGGGCACAGGACCACCCCCGAGGAGTGGTGGAGCGGTCCCGCCGCCGGGGTGGCGACGATCGGGCAGACGGTGACGAGTCAGCCGCCGGAGGTCGTCGAGGAGATCGAGGGCCACTTCCGCGCGCTGTGCGCGGAGTTCACCGCCCCGGACGGCGCGCTCGTGCTGCCGCACACCGCGCTCGTGGCGCACGGCCGGGTGTGACACCGGGCGGCCCGGGGGCGGCACGCCCCGGCAAGCGCGGCCGTCACAGGAGGCGGTCGACCAGGGAGCGCGCCCACTCGGGGCTGCCCGGGGTCTCGTTGAAGACGGCGCGGTAGTAGAGGGGGCCGAGCAGCGCGTCCTCCGCGC
Source organism: Streptomyces sp. NPDC050560 (assembly GCF_044457285.1). Lineage (NCBI taxonomy): Bacteria > Bacillati > Actinomycetota > Actinomycetes > Kitasatosporales > Streptomycetaceae > Streptomyces > Streptomyces sp. NPDC050560. The sequence goes on along the minus strand of NZ_JBITGT010000003.1, from coordinate 198,733 downwards.
GTTCGACGGACGGCGGCGTGCCGCCGCGCTCGCGCTCCTGGGCCAGCATCGCGCCGAGCTGTGCGAGCCGGTCGCCCCGGCACAGGCAGCCGCCCTGCTCGCCGAAGCCGATGGCGGCGCGCATCAGCGTGAGCACGTCGGGGTCGGCCAGGTCGGTCGCCACGTCCGCGGCCCACTGCCGCAGGTCGCCCGCGAGGGTCCCGGTGTCCGGGACCACGAGAGCGTCGTCGGCGCCGCTGAACCTGCTGGACGCCACGTCTTCGAGCAGCTCGCCGACCGAGCCCCACCGCCGGTACAGGGTGGTCGGGTGGACGCCCGCGCGTGCCGCCACGAGGGGCAGTGTCAGGGTCTCGCCGCCGCCCTCGGCCAGCAGCTCGCCCACGGCCGTGTGCACCGCGGCGCGCACCCGCGCCGACCGGCCGCCGGGTCGGCTGCCGGTGGTGCCCCCCGCGTGCTCCGCGGGTGTCTCGTCCCTGACGCGCACGTCACTCCACGACTCGGACATACGCCCACTATCGCATAGATCACTGCGACAAGCTAACGCATCGATGACTGCATTACGGTAGGCTCCGGAGCTAAAGCGAATCTCACTGCTTTAGAGGAGGGGCCCATGCCCGCCACCGCACCGCCTTCCCCCGCCGAGGACGAGGCCGGTCATCCGCGCCGGCATCGCGTCTTCTTCGTGGTCACCACGGTCGTGATCGTGCTCTTCATGGCCGCGTCGAGCGCGCCCTCCCCGCTCTACGTCGTCTACCAGGGCATGTGGGGCTTCTCCCCCACCGTGCTCACGGGGATCTTCGCCATCTATGTCCTCGGGCTGCTCGCCGCGCTCCTCGTCGTCGGAAGGCTCTCCGACCACATCGGGCGGCGCCCGGTGCTCTGCGGCGCCCTCGTCCTCGAAGCGGCCGCGCTCGTGCTCTTCCTCGCGGCGGGCGACACCCTGGTGCTCGGCCTCGCGCGGCTGGTGCAGGGCCTCGCCACCGGGGCGGCGATATCGGTGCTCGGCGCGGCCCTCGTCGACCTGGCGCCGCCCAGGGCCAAGCACCACGCGGGCATCGTCAACTCCGTGGCACCCACCGGGGGCCTGGCGGTCGGCGCGCTCGGCTGCGGGGCGCTGGTGCAGTTCGGGCCCGCGCCGACCCATCTCGTCTACGCGATCCTGCTCGGCGGCATGGTGCTCTCCGGCGGCGCCGCGCTCCTCATGCCGGAGACCGTCACCCGCAGGCCGGGCGCCCTCGGCTCGCTCGTCCCGAAGGCGGGCATCCCCCGCCATCTCCGTGCCGACCTGCTGCCCGTGATCCCGGTGATGATCGCCACCTGGGCCCTCGGCGGCCTGTACTTCTCCCTCGGCCCCTCGGTCGCCGCGGGCGTGTTCGGCCTCGGCAACCACCTCGTCGGCGGCTTCGTCATCACCCTGCTGTGCGGGGTCGCGGCGGTCACCTCGTCGCTGCTGCGCCGGGTGCCCGCGCACCGGCTGCTGCTGCCCGCCGCCTGCGGCCTCGGCGCCGGCACCCTGGGCGGGCTCGCCGGTGTGCACGGGAACAGCCTCGCCCTCGCCACCGTGGGCACCGTCGTCGCCGGGGCCGGATTCGGCGCCGGGGCGCTCGCCGCGTTCGGCACCATCGCCCGCATCGCACGGCCGCACGAGCGCGGCGCGCTGATCGCGGTCGTCTACGTGATCTCGTACCTGGCCTTCAGCGTGCCCGCGGTCGTCGCGGGCCTCGCCGACACCCACTACGGGCTGCGTTCCACCACCGAGGTGTACACCCTCGCCATCCTGGCCCTCACCCTTGCCGCCCTGGTGCTGCGGGCCACGGTCACCCGCGCGCCCGCCACCGCTCCGCTGCCGCCGCCGGTCGCCCGCAGCGAGCCCCGGCTTCCCGAGCCGGTGGCGACGGCGGACGCCGCCCGCCCCGAGGAGGGGTGCCGGGTCCGTTAGCGGCCCGCCCTCAGCGGGCCAGGGACGCCGCGTCCCCCATGACGATCACCGGGTACCTCGCCGGGTCGAGGCGGCGCAGCAGGTCGCGCAGGTCCCGCTCGGAGAGGGCGACGCAGCCGTGGGTGGGGCCGCCGTGGTCGACATGGAGCCAGATGCCGCCGCCGCGCTCCTCGCCGAGCGGGCGGCCCCGGTCCAGCGGCGAGACACCCGCCTCCCGGTTGTAGTTGATCGCGACGACGTAGTCGAAGCTGCCGTCGAGCGGTTCGCCGTCGAAGCCGTCGCCCTCCGCGACGAAGCGGGGCGAGCGGTCGTACGGCAGCCGGGTGCCGGGGTTCTCGCTGCGGCCGCCCGCGTCGGTGAGCGCGAACACCCCGATGGGCGAGCGCATGTCGTCCGCGTAGTGCTCGTCGGTCCAGCCGTCCCTGGCGTTGCGCGCGGGCCAGGCCCTGCCCGCGGACCACCCGAGCGGGGTGCGCACATGGAGTACGGCGGTGGCGGTGGCGGCGTCCCTGCCGCGGCCCGTGACCACCAGCACCTGCCCGGTGCCCGCCGGAATCCTGGCGAGGGTCGCGGGCCCCAGGCCCGGCAGGGTCGCGGGGAGTTCGGGAGCGCGGCGCTCCGGTGCGGGGGCGGCGGCGACCCCGGTGCGGCGCGGAGTGTCCGCGGGCCGTTGCGGGTGGCCCGCGCAGCCCGCGAGGGCGGCGGCGAGGGTCAGGGCCGCGGCCGGGACGGCGGCGCGGTACCGGGATACGGGCATGCCTGGTCCGTTTCTCGTGCGGGAGGGGGCTCGCAGGTGCAGGCTATGGCCGCCGCGGCGGGCGCGCGCCACGAGCGGAGCGCGCCCGCGGGCCCACGGGGCGCCGCGCGGCCCCGGTGTGACGGGCCGTCGGGCGCGCGGGCGGCGCGGCGCGCCCGGCGGGCGCCGTACCGCCACCCGGCCCAACGGACCTGCGCGCGCCCAAGGCCGTTCCTACGGTGGCGGAATGGCGATCAGATCATCCTTGCTGCCGCACACCGCCCGCCGCACGGCGCGCACCGGCGTTCCCGCGCTGGCGCTGGCCGCGGGGCTCGCCCTGCTCGGTCCCGTGCCGCTCGCGGCTGCGGGCCCCGGGGAGCCCGCGCCGCCCGCGCCGCGCCCCGAGCCACCGCACGGGCTCCTCGACGGGTCCGGCACCCGGGCCAACCCCAGGGCCCAGGACGCCCGGCCACCCGACGACATCTCCGCGCTGTCCTGGCTGGTGGCCGACGCCCACAGCGGCGAGGTGCTCGCCGCGCACGACGCGCACCGCGCGCTGCCGCCCGCGAGCACGTTGAAGTCGCTGTTCGCGCTGACCGCGCTGCCGCGTCTGAAGCCGGACTCGGTCCACCGGGTGACCGCGTCCGACCTGTCGGGGGTCGGCGAGGGCAGCAGCCTCGTCGGCGTGGAGACCGGGCACCGCTACCGGGTGGACGACCTGTGGCGCGGGGTGTTCCTCAGTTCCGGCAACGACGCCGTGCACGTGCTCGGCTCGATGATCGGCGGCGACGAGGCGACGGTGCGCCAGATGCGGGAGAAGGCGAAGAAGCTGGGCGCGCGCGACACCCGGGTGGTGTCCCCCGACGGCTACGACCACCCCGGCCAGGTGTCGTCCGCGTACGACCTGGCGGTGTTCGGCAGGGCGGGCCTCGCGGACCCGGACTTCGCGCGGTACTGCTCGACGGCGGTCGCGAAGTTCCCCGGCGACGAGGGACCGTACGCCATCCAGAACACCAACAGGCTGCTGACCGGGGCCGACGGGCTCGGCCGCTACCGGGGCGTGCTCGGTGTCAAGAACGGCTACACGACCAACGCGGGCAACACCCTCATCGCCGCCGCCCACCGCGGCGGGCGCACCCTGCTGGTGACGCTGATGCACCCGACCAGCGGGGAGCCGAACGCCGTGTACCGGGAGGCGAGGTCGCTGCTGGACTGGGGCTTCGCGTCGGCCGACCGGGTGCGCCCCGTCGGCACGCTGGCGCCGGGGACGGCCGCGACGCCGCCGCCCGCGCAGGCGGGCGCCGTGCACGCCTCCGCGGCGGACGGCGACGGGGCGTTCGGGCCCTTCGGACCCGGTCTGCTGGCCGCGGCGGGCTGCGGTGCGCTGCTGGTGTCCTGGGGCGCGGCGCTCGCGGTACGGCGCAGGGCGCGCCGCGGGCGCGGGGCCTGACGCGCACTCCCGGTGCGGCCCCGCCGCGGCTCACCGGCCGCCGCGGGGCCGCACCGCGATTTCCTCCGGATGTCGCACAACCCGAAGGGCCGCTGGGAGGTCTCATGGGCGGCCGACCAGGCCACCGCGACCCTCAGGAGGCTCACCGCTGATGCGTGCCCGTACCGTTGCCGCGGCGTCGACCGCTGCTGCCGCCGCCCTCGTCCTCGCCGCGCCCACCGCGTTCGCGGCGGGGCCGCGCCCCGCGCCCGCGGCGCCCGCCGCCACCACCTGCCTGCCGTCCGCGCTGACGGTGTCGGCGAGCGCCACCGACCAGCCGCACGTACTGAAGATCAGCATCAAGAACACCGGCCTGGTGCCCTGTGTCGTCGACCAGATCCCCACGGTCACCTTCGGCGACCTGGACGGCGCGGCGGTGCCGGTGCCGCCCGCCGGGTCCGCCGCGTACCCGATCGGTCTCACCCGCGCCGCCTACGCCGCGGTGCGCACCGTGGACCCCGCCGACGTGTCCACCGCGAGACACGTGGACTCGGTGCGGGTGGCGGGCGACCCGTCGCACCCGGGGGTGTCCTTCTCCGCCACCTCGCTCGGCTCCCCCGACGGGGTGCCGGTGTGGGAGCCGGTGACCACGCTCTGGCACCCCTCCTGGGACCAGGCCGAGCAGGCACTCCAGGACGCCCTGGGCTGACCCGTCCCCCGGTGCGCCGGTGCCGGCGCGGCGGCGCGGTGTCCCCGCCGTGGCCCCCATCACCCGTTCGGGCGGTCATGGGAGCGTGGCGGTCGGGCAGGCGCCGCCCGTCAGCACCAGTACGACACCGGCCGCGGCCCCCCGGGCGCCGCGGCCCCAGGGGACGCCATGGAACAGCAGACGGTGCCGCGCGAAGCGGCGCCCTCGGTAGCACGGCAGCCGGCCTCGCCGGGGCGCGGCCTCGGGCGTGACGCGTTCTTCGACAACGCCAAGTATCTGACCATCCTGCTGGTGGGCTGCGGCCACGCCTGGGAGCCACTGACCTACGACAGCCGGGCGGTACGGGCGCTCTACCTGCTCGTGTACGCCTTCCACATGCCCGCCTTCGCCCTGGTCTCCGGGTACTTCTCGCGCACCTTCGACGCCTCGCCCGGGCGGGTGCGGCGGCTGGTGACCGGGGTCGCGGTCCCGTACGCGGTGTTCGAGATCGCGTACACGCTCTTCTACCGGTGGGCGGGGCACGACCCCGACTACCCCTTCAGCCTGCTCGACCCCTGGTACCTGATGTGGTTCCTGCTGGCGCTCTTCGTCTGGCGGCTGACCACGCCGCTGTGGCTGGCGCTGCGGCACCCGGTGCCGGTGGCGCTCGGGGTCGCGGCGCTCGCCTCGATGTCCCCCGCCACCGGGGGCGACCTGGGGCTCCAGCGGGTGCTGGGCTTCCTGCCGTGCTTCGTGCTCGGCCTCGTGCTGCGCCCCGAGCACTTCGCCCGGCTGCGCACCCGCGCGGTGCGCGGCGCCGCCCTCGTGGTGTTCCCGCTCGCGCTCGCCGGGACGTACCTGCTGTCGCCCCGGCTGGACACGGAGTGGCTGTACCACCGCTCGCCGGTCACCGACATCGGGGTGCCGGGGTGGGCGGGGCTGCTGAGCACCCCGGTGCTTTTCGGTCTCGCGGTGCTGCTCACGGGGTGCTTCCTGGCCTGGGTGCCGGGGCGGCGGCTGTGGTGCACGGCGCTGGGCGCGGGCACGGTGTACGCGTATCTGCTGCACGGCTTCGTGATCAAGGCATCCCGGTACTGGGGCTGGTACGACCACGGCTGGGTGCACGGACCGCTGGGCGAGCTGGCGGTGACCGCGGCGGTGCTGACGCTGATGACGGCGCTGTGCACGGTGCCGGTGCGGCGGCTGCTGCGGGTGGTGGTGGAGCCGCCGCTGACCCGGGTGTTCCGGAGCGTGCCCCGCAGGACCTGAGACCGGCCGCGCGACGCACGGGGCCAACTCCGCCCCCTTCCGTACGAGTCGGGCCACCGCGGCCCCGCCGGGTACGACACCCCCGTATCGCGTCACCGGTTTGACAGGTGACGCGGCGGGCTGGGACAGTCGTGCCACGACGGGCGCCGCGTGGCCGGTGCCCGTCCCGGTGCGGCATGCCGGTGGCGGCGCGGAGCGCGAGGGAGACGGCTCATGATCAGGCGGCGGACGTTCGGCAAGGTGTGCGGCATCGGAGCGGGCTCCACGGCCGCCTCGGCGATGGCGGTCCCCGGCGTCGCGGCGGCGGCCGCGCCGACGCCCGCGGGCGCGGCGGGCGCCGCGCCCCGGCCGGGCGCGCACACCTCGTTCGGGCCGCTGAAGCGGGTGCGGGCGGGCCTGCTCGACGTCGGGTACGCGGAGGCCGGGCCCGCACACGGCCCCGTGGTCGTCTGCCTGCACGGCTGGCCGTACGACATCCACAGCTTCGTCGACGTGGCGCCGCTGCTCGCGGACCGCGGCTACCGGGTGATCGTGCCGTATCTGCGGGGGCACGGCACGACCCGCTTCCTGTCGGCGCGCACGGTCAGGAACGCCCAGCAGTCCGCGGTGGCGCTCGACCTCGTGGCGCTGCTCGACGCGCTGCGGATCGAGCGCGCCGTCCTCGCGGGCTTCGACTGGGGCTCGCGCACGGCCGACATCGTCGCGGCGCTGTGGCCTGGCCGCTGCAAGGCGCTGGTCTCGGTGAGCGGCTACCTCGTGACGGACCTGGCGGCCAACAGGAGCCCCCTGCCGCCCGCGGCCGAGTACGCCTGGTGGTACCAGTACTACTTCGCCACCGAGCGCGGCCGGCTCGCCCTGGAGGACCCGGACCTCAGGCACGATCTGACCCGGCTCGTCTGGGACACCGTCTCGCCCACCTGGGACTTCGACGACGCCACCTTCGAGCGCACCGCCGCGGCCTTCCACAACCCGGACTACGCGGCCGTCGTGCTGCACAACTACCGCTGGCGGCTCGGCCTCGCCGACGGCGAGCGGCGCTACGACCGCTGGGAGCGCCTGCTCGCGGACGCCCCGCCGATCGCGGTGCCGACGGTGACCCTGGACGCGGAGCGCGACCCGTTCACGGCGGCGCCGGGCGACGGGTCGGGGTACCGGGACCACTTCACGGGCCCGTACGCGCACCGGACGCTGAAGGGCGTCGGGCACAACGTCCCGCAGGAGGCGCCTGAGGAGTTCGCACGGGCGGTGGTGGACGCCGACCGGCTCTGAACCGGCCGGCGGGGTCAGGTGGCGGTGGCCGCCTGCCGCTTGCGGGAGCGGTAGGCGGCGGCCTTCAGCCGGTTCCCGCAGGACTCCATGCCGCACCACTGGCGCCGGGAGCCGCGTGACCTGTCGAGGAAGACCCGGGTGCAGGGCGGGTTGGCGCACTCCTTCATCAGGGGCGCGTCGGGCCCCGCGAGGAGTTCGACGGCGTGCCGGGCGACGGTGGACAGCGCCTCGGGGGCGGTGGCCTGTGTCCAGCGGCCCGCCGGGGTGAGCCGGGGGGTGGCGGGCGGGCGGCCCGCGGCCGCGTTCACCGCCGCGAGCGCGTCCTCGCCGTACGGCTCGTCCCTGCGGCGCGCCGTGACCAGGGCGTAGACGGCCTCCCGCAGTGCGATCGCGGCCGCGACGTCGGCCTCGTCGCAGGAGGTGACGGCGTCCACGAGCCCCGAGCCGAGGAACCAGGCGCTCAGCCGCTCGGGCGTCACGAACAGCTCGAACCGTACGGTGTCGCGGGCGCGCAGCGTGGCGGCGAAGTCGAGCGCGGGGCTGCCGCAGAGGAAGACGTGTTCCAGGTCCATCGCAAAGGTCCATCGGATCGGCCTGAACAGGAGTCCGAACCGGACTCCGGACAGGAGACGGCGCCGGGGACCGCCCGCTCCCCCGGTGCGGGGGGCGGCGGTCCCGTGGCGGGCGGAAAGCGGGCGGTCAGAGGCAGTAGCGTACGAGCCACTCGTCGGAGCTGTAGGTGTCGCGGGACGGGTCGGGCGCGATCGCCGGCCTGGTCTCCACGGTGTCCTGCGGGCGCACCCGCTCGGGCAGGGTCCCGAACCTGGCGCGGCGCGCGGCCCTGGCGGCGTCCTCGGTCTTCTCGGTCTTCCCCTGGCGCGGCATGGCCGCCTCCTCTTCTCCGGGCGCCTCCCGGGCTCCGGCCCGGCTCCCCGGTCGGCCGCGGCGACCGCCGGTCGGCGTCACCTGTTCGTCCGGTTACGACAATGGCGGAGGTCGCGTCACCTGTCAAGGGGGTGTCGCGGTGGGGCGGGTCAGGGTGCGGCGGTGTGGAAGGCGTGGCGGACGGCCCTGATGGCGTCGCCCGCGCGGGAGGGGTGGACGCGGTTGGTGAGGAGCACCGCGTAGCGGCCTCCGCGCGGGTCGACCCAGATGCTGGTGCCGGTGAACCCGGTGTGCCCGTAGGAGTCGGGTCCGAAGGCGGGCCCGACCGGGGAGCCGGCCGGGTCGAGGCCCTGCCAGGCGAGGCCGCGCCGCAGGTTGAGGGCGTCGGTGTGCCCGGCGGTCATCAGGGCGTGGGTGGCGGGGCGCAGCAGCCCGGGGGCGCCCGCCGCGAGGCACCTCCCGAGCCGCTCCAGGTCCGCCAGGGTCGCGAAGAGGCCGGCGTGGCCGCAGACCCCGCCGAGCACGACCGCGTTCTCGTCGTGCACCTCGCCGACCACCACCCGGCCGCGCCAGGGGCAGTCCTCGGTGGCCACCGCACGGGCGCGGCCCTCCTCGCCGGGGTTGAAGCCGGTGTCCGCCATGCCGAGCGGGCGGCCGACGAGGGTGTCGACCAGCTCGTCGAGCGGCCGTCCCGCGGCGGCCTCGGCGACGAGGCCGAGCAGGATGAAGCCCTGCGAGGAGTACTCGACCCGGGTGCCGGGCGCCGCGCGCGGCGGCAGCGCGCCGAGCGCCGCGAGCAGCGACTCACGGGTGGGGTGGGCGCGGTAGAGGGGCACCCCGCCGGGCAGCCCCGAGGTGTGGGTGAGGAGTTGGTGGAGCGTCAGGTCGGCGGCGGTGCCGGTGCGGTAGCGCGGGAGGTGGTCGCCGACGGTGTCGGTGAGGGCGAGCGCGCCCCGGTCGGCGAGGGCCATGACGGCGAGCCCGACCACCGGCTTGGTCACGGAGGCCAGGTCCCACAGCTCGGAGCCGTCCAGGGCGCGCGCCTCGGCCCCCCGGCCGCCCCAGCTCCTCGTGCCCGTCCAGCCGCGGTCGAGCGCCCCCTCCGCCGTGCCGACCGACCAGGCGGCCGCGGAGAACACCCGGTCCTCGCGGGCCCGTTCGAGCAGTGCCCTGAGCGCGCTCATGACTCGCCCGCCTCGGCGACCGCTTCGAGGCGCCGCCCGCCGAGCCCCGCGGAGAGCGCGCGGGCCGCGGCGCGGACCATCGGGCCGTACAGGGCCACGCTCTCCTCGCCGAGGACGAACGCGAGACCCCGGACGCCGAGCGCGCCGACCACCCGGCCGTCCGCCTCGGTCACGGGCGCGGCGAGGCAGCGCACATCCGGCTCCTCGTACCCGTCGTCGAGGGCGTAGCCGCGCCGCGCCGCGGCGGCGGCCTCGGCGCGCAGGGCCCCGGGTCCGTTACGGGCGTGGACCGCGGCCCTGAGGGGCTTTGCGGCGGCGAGCACCGCGTCGGCCTCGGCGGCGGGGAGCGCGGAGAGGATCGCGAGGCCGGGGCCGCCGCGGTGCAGCGGCGCCCGGTCGCCCGGGCGGGCGGCGCAGCCGTACTCCCCGGCGGGCTCGGAGAGTTCGAGCAGGACGTACTCGTCCGCGTCGCGCACCGCGTAGAGCGCGCGCAGCCCCGTGCGGGTGCGCAGGTCGCGCAGGGCGGGCCTGGCGAGCGCGAGGTCGGGGCTGGTGTCGAGCGCGGCGGCGGCGAGCCCGAGCAGCCGGGGTCCCGGACGGTAGCTGCCGCCCTCGGCGGGGCGGGCGAAGCCCTGCTCCGCCATGGCCCGCAGATGGCGGTGGACGGTGGGCTTGGCGAGGCCGGTACGGCGGGCGATCTCGCCGAGCCGGTGCGGGCCCCCGCCGTCCGCGACGAGTACTTCCAGCACCTCCATCGCCTTGTCGACCGGACCCTTCACGGGCTCCTGGGCACGGGCGGAGGTGTTGACCGGTTTCGGCATGTCGCTTAGCTTAACCCAACCGCATTCCATTTGACGGAACGGATGTGTTGTTCAATGGAACGAATTCGGCAGGGGCGGACGGTGGACCGTGCCCGCGCTCCGCATCGCGCCGGGCCGCCCCGCCGCGACGTCCTGCGTTTCGGCGGACTGCTCGTCCCCGCCCTGGCGGCGCCCGCGCTCCTCGCCGGCTGCGGCAACGACCCCGCGGGCGACGCGGGCAACGTGCTGCGGGTGTCCCAGCCGGGCGACCCGCTGACGCTGGACCCGCAGAAGCAGGGCGACATGACCTCCATGAACGTCCTGATCAACATGTTCGACACGCTCACCACCCGGGGCCGCGACAACCGGCTGCACCCGCGGCTCGCCCTCACCTGGACCGCGACCGCCCCGCTCACCTGGCGCTTCACCCTGCGCCCCGGGGTCGCCTTCCACAACGGGGAGCCCTGTGACGCGGCGGCGGTCAAGTTCAGCATCGAGCGGTTGCTCGACCCGCGTACCAAGTCGCCGATCGTCGAACTGCGCTATGTGAAGAGCGTCTCCGTCGTCGACCCGCACACCGTCGACATCCACACCTCGCTCCACGACCCGATCCTGCCCGACAAGCTCTCCCTGTTCGGCGGGGCCGCCGTGCCGCCGCGCTACCTGGCCAAGGTCGGCGACCGCGGCTTCGCGGAACGCCCGGTCGGCACGGGCCCGTTCACCTTCGTGAGCTGGAAGCGCGACCATGAGCTGCGGATGCGGGCCAACCCCGGCCACTGGGCGGGCCGGCCCCCCGTCGACGAACTCGTCTTCAGCCCCGCGCCCAACGCCTCCTCGTCGCTCGCCGCCCTCCAGAGCGGCGGCGTGGACCTCGTCACCGGGCTCACCCCGGACGCGGCCCAGCAGCTCGACGGCTACACCGGCGTCACCCTCGACCACTTCACCGGCATCCGCACCTCCTATCTCTCCCTGAACACGCTGGAGGACGGGCCGCTGCGGGACAAGCGGGTGCGCCAGGCCCTCAACCACGCCGTCGACGTGCCGCTGCTCATCAAGGCCGTGCTGGGCGGCAAGGCCCGCGAGGTGCCTGCGATGATCCCGCGCGGCGCCTTCGGCTTCGACCCCTCCGTCAAGCCGTTCACCCGGTCCGTCGCCACCGCGCGCAAGCTGCTGGCCGAGGCGGGCCACCCGCACGGCTTCAGCACCACCCTCACCGCCTCCAACATCGACTCCAACGTCGCCGAGGCCGTCTCGGGACTGCTGGCCCGCGCGGGCGTCGACGCCAAGGTGGAGCTGCTCGACCCGGGCACCTACGCCACCCGCCTCACCTCCGACGACCACGGCGCGCTGGGGCCCATGTACCTGGCGGCGAGCACGGTGTGGACGCTGGACGGCGAGAGCATGCTCCAGTCCAACGTCCGCAGCGACCGCCGCCAGAGCCGCTGGCACGACAAGCGGGCGGACGCGCTGATCGACACCGAGGAGCTGTCCGTCGACCCGGACAAGCGCCGCCGCGCGTTCTCCGACCTCCAGCGCCTGATGCGCGACGAGGCGCCGTTCGTCTCCCTCTACCAGATCGACAACATCTACGCCCGCAACGACAGGCCCCGCTGGAAACCGGGCTCCGCGGGCGTCCTCAGCATGGCCGACGCGGAGGTGGCCCGATGACCGACGTCTCGACACCGCCGCCCGCCACCGGGGCGGCCGCCGTGCCCCGCGCCCGCGGCGGCCACCCGCTGCTGCGGCAGGTCCTGGTCAGGGTCGGCACCGCGCTGCTCGTGCTCTTCTGCACGGCCACCGTCTCGTTCTTCCTCGTACGGCTCTCCGGCGACCCCGTGAAGGTGCTGCTGCCGCCCGACGCCACCGCCCGCCAGGAGGCCACCCTGCGCGCGAGCCTCGGGCTCGACCGGCCGCTCGTCGTGCAGTACCTCGACTACCTGTGGGGTTTGCCGCGGCTGCACTTCGGCGACTCCCTCGTCTACAACCAGCCGGTCGGGCACATCCTCGCCGACCGGCTGCCCGCCACCCTCGAACTCGCCGCGGGCGCCCTGGTGGTGACGCTCGTCGTGGCGGTACCCGCCGGGATCTTCGCGGCCATGCGGCGCGGCAGGGCCTCCGACCGCACGGTGATGACCGGGGTGCTGCTCGGCCAGTCCACCCCGCCGTTCTGGGTCGGCATCCTGCTGATCCTCGTCTTCGCCGTCGGGCTGCACGCGCTGCCCGCCTCCGGCTACGGCACCTTCGCCAACCTGGTGCTGCCCGCGGTCACCCTCGCCGTCTACTCGGTGGCCGTGGTGGCCCGGCTGCTGCGCTCCTCGCTCATCGACGTGCTCTCCTCCGACCACATCCGCACCGCGCGGGCCAAGGGCTTCGGACCGGTCAAGACCGTGCTCACCCACGGGCTGCGCAACGCGTCGCTGCCCGTCGTCACCGTCGTCGGACTTGAGGTCGGCAGCCTGCTCGGCGGCGCCATCCTCACCGAGCAGGTCTTCTCCTGGCCGGGCGTCGGCCAGTTGACCATCGAGGCCATCTCGCACCGCGACTTCCCGCTCGTGCAGGCCACCGTGCTCTTCTTCGCCGCCGTCTTCGTGGTGGTGAACCTGCTCGTCGACCTCTCCTACAGCCTCCTCGACCCGAGGGTGAGGACTTCGCCGTGACCACCACCTCCACCACCGCCCCCGCGGGGGCGCCCGCCAGGGCCGCGAGCCCGCGCGCCGCGGCCGTGCGCACCCTGCTGCGCAACCGGCTCGCCGTCGCCGCGCTCGTGGTGCTCGCGCTGCTGCTGGTCGCCGCCGTGTTCGCGCCGCTCATCGCGCCCGCCGACCCGAACGCGCAGGACCTGCTCGCCCGGCTCAGGCCGCCCGCCTGGGAGCGGGGCGGCAGCGGCGCCCACCTCCTCGGCACCGACCAGCTCGGCCGCGACATGCTCTCCCGGGTCATCTACGGCACCCGGGTCTCGCTGCTCGTGGGCGCCAGCGCGGCGCTGCTCGCCGGGGTCATCGGCACGGTCGTGGGGCTCGCGTCCGGCTACCTCGGCGGCTGGCCCGACCGGGTCCTGATGCGTCTCGCCGACGTACAGCTCGCCTTCCCCGCGATCCTGCTCGCCCTCGCCATCGTCGGCTTCCTCGGCTCCGGCCTCTGGTACGTGATCCTCGTCCTCGGCATCACGGGATGGGTGTCGTACGCGCGCGTCGTGCGCTCCGAGGTGCTGTCGCTGCGCTCCCGTGACTTCGTCGTCGAGGCCCGCGCGATCGGTGTCACCGACACCGCCATCATGCGCCGCCATCTGCTGCCCAACGTGATGGCGCCGCTCGCCACCATCGGCACCCTGCACATCGCCGCCGCCATCGTCGCCGAGGCGTCGCTGAGCTACCTCGGGCTCGGCGTCCCGAAGGAGACCGTCACCTGGGGCTCCATGCTCGCCGACGGCCAGCTCTACCTGGGCACCTCCTGGTGGGTGGCCGTCTTCCCCGGCGTGGCCCTCATGGTGACCTCGCTCGCCGTCAACATCACAGGAGACGCCCTGCGGGACGTCGCGGACCCGAAGGCGTACCGCCGATGACACCGACCGCCGTCGCAGAGCCCGTCCTCCGATTCGAGGACCTGACCGTCGACTTCCGCCTCCAGTCCGCCACCGTGCACGCCGTGCGCGGGGTGAGCCTCGACGTCGCCGCGGGCGAGACCCTCGCCGTCGTCGGCGAGTCCGGCAGCGGCAAGACCGCCACCGCGCTGTCCGCGCTGCGGCTCAACCCCGAGCCGCCGTGCGTGTACGCGGGCGGCCGTGTCCTCTTCGAGGGGCGCGACCTGCTCGCCCTCGGCGAGCGGGATCTCGGCAGGGTCAGGGGCGCCGCCGTCTCCATGGTGTTCCAGGACCCGATGACCAGCCTGGACCCGCTCCAACGGGTGGGCGGGCAGGTCGCCGAGGTGCTGCGGCACCACAGGGGCGCGAGCCGCGCCGAGGCGCGCGAGCAGGCGCTCGCCACCCTCGACGAGGTCGGCATCCCCGACCCCGAGCGCCGCTACCGGCAGTACCCGCACGAGCTGTCCGGCGGTCTGCGGCAGCGCGTGATGATCGCCGCGGCGCTGGTCGCGCGGCCCCGGGTGCTGATCGCCGACGAGCCCACCACCGCGCTCGACGTCACCGTCCAGCGGCAGATCCTCGACCTGCTCGTGGCGCTCCAGCGGCGGCACGGCATGGCGGTCCTGCTCATCACCCACGACCTCGGGGTGGTCGCCGAGACCGCGGACCGGGTGGCCGTGATGCACGACGGCGAGATCGTCGAACAGGGCGAGGCCGCCGCGGTGTTCGACCGCCCCGCCGACCCGTACACCAGGCGGCTGCTCGCCGCCACGCCCCGATTGGAGCCGACCGCATGACCGAGAGCCGGCGGCCGCTGCTCGAACTCGACGGCCTGCGCAAGGAGTTCGGCGGACGGTACGGAACGGCGCCCACCGTCGCCGTGGACGGTGTCTCGCTCACCGTGGACGAGGGCGAGACCCTGGCGCTCGTCGGCGAGTCGGGCTGCGGCAAGACCACCCTCACCCGGCTGCTGCTGCGGCTCGCCGAGCCCACCGCGGGCACCGTCCGCTTCGAGGGCGAGGACCTGTCGGCGCTCTCCGCCACCGCGCTGCGGCGGGTGCGGCGCCGGATGCAGGTGGTCCTCCAGGACCCGTACTCCAGCATGAACCCCCGCATGCGGATCACCGACGTCGTCGCGGAGCCCCTGATCACCCACGACCCGGAGGCGCGCGGCAGGAGCGGAAGGGCCGCGCTGCGCGAGCGCGTCGGGCGGCTCCTCGCATCCGTCGGGCTCGACCCGGACACCCAGGACCGCTATCCGCACGAGTTCTCCGGCGGCCAGCGCCAGCGGATCTCCATCGCCCGGGCGATCGCCCTCGAACCCCGGCTCGTCGTGCTGGACGAGCCGACCAGCGCACTCGACGTGTCGGTGCAGGCGCGCATCCTCGACCTGCTCACGGAGTTGCAGCGCCGGCACGGCCTGACGTACGTGTTCGTCTCCCACAACCTCGCGGTGGTACGGCAGGTCGCCGACCGGGTGGCGGTGATGCGCGCCGGGCGCGTCGTCGAACTGGGCTCCTCAGCCCAGGTGTTCACCGCGCCCCGGGACCCGTACACCCGCAGGCTGCTGGACGCCGTGCCGGTGCCGGACCCGCACCGGGCGCGGCGCCGCGCAGGCGCCGCGGGAGGCGGGGCGTGAGGGGGGCGCTACAGGTCGGTGAGGACGAGTCCCGCGCCGCCGAGCAGGGCGACGTCGTCCACGGCTGCGTCGCTCACCAGGACGCGCGGCTCCTCGGCGCCCGCCGCCGCCACGTCCGCCCGCAGCCGCCGCTCGATCAGCGCCCTGAACCGTTCCCCGCCCTCCCTGGCCTCCCCGTGCAGCACGAAGAGCCCGGGTGCGAAGAGCTGCTGCACGTTGACGAGGCCGAGCGCCAGGTTCTCCGCGTACTCGGCGACCAGGTCGCGGGCGCGCGCGTCGCCGCGGGCGACGAGGCCGCCGAGCGTCGCGGCCGTGCCGAGCCCGGCGTCCGCGGCCCGCGCCCGCAGCCAGCGGGTCGTGGCGACGGTCTTCCAGCAGCCGCGGTTCCCGCAGGTGCAGCGCTCGCCACTGGCCGAGACCGTCATATGGGCGCCGCTCCTGCCGCCCACCGGGGCGAGCACCTCGCCCCGGTAGAGGATGCCGACGCCCAGTACCTCGCCGGTGGACACCGAAGCGAAGGTGGTGCGCCCGCGCCCGGGGCCGAACCAGCGGTCGCCGAGCACCTGGAGCCTGGCCCGGTGCTCCACCCTGACCGGGGCGCCGGTGAGCGCGGCGAGCCGGGCGGTGACCGGGTAGCCGTGCAGCGCGGGCACGTCGTTCACCTCGATGATCAGCCCGGCCGCCGGGTCCACCAGGCCCGCCGCGGCCACGCCCACCCCTGCGGGCTCGTGCCCGGCGAAGACCAGGGCGGCGCGCGCCAGGGCCGCGTCGACGTCGGCGGCGCCGGGCGCCGCCGGGTCGTACGACGCCTCGGCGCGCTCGACCACCCGGCCGGACACGCTCAGCACGGCCGCCCGCACCCGTCCCGGCACCAGCTCGACCGCCCCCAGGGTCCGTGTCGCATGCGGGGCGGGCGCGGGTCCCGGCACGGGGTCCCGCACCAGCCGCAGCGGAGAACTTCTGTGCGCCATGCGCCGACTCTGCCACGTCCCTGTTTCCTGGAGATAGCACCGTGAGTCAACGTAATCTGACCGAGCTGACCTGGCGGGAGGCCCGCGCGGCGGGCGGGGACGGCATCGCCCTGCTGCCGATCGGCTCCCAGGAGCAGCACGCCGCCCATCTGCCGCTGGGCACCGACACCCTGCTCGCCGAGGCGGTGGTGGACCGGGCGCTGGCCCTGCTGGCCGCGGGGGACCGGCCGCCGCGGGTGGTGCGGCTGCCCACGCTGCCCTACGGGCACAGCCCGCACCACCTCTTCGCGGCGGCGGTGTCGCTGTCGGCCGACACCCTCGCGGCGGTGCTGGGCGACATCCTCGACTCCCTGCTCACCAGCGGCTACCGCCGGATCATGGTCGTCAACGGGCACGGCGGCAACGACGAGATCATGCGGCTCGCCGTGAAGCGCTTCGCGCTGCGCGCCGACGTCAGCGCCGCGGCCTGCTCGTACTGGACGGTCACCGCGGGCACCGCGGGCGAGGTCGAGCGGCCCGCGGCCACCCCGGGCCACGCCGGCTGGTTCGAGACCTCGCTGATGCTGGCCGCGCACCCCGGCCTGGTGCGCACCCCCGTCTCCGCGCGGCCCCCCGTGGAGCCGCCGCCGCTGTTCGACAAGCCGCCGTACCCGGGCCTGACCACGGAGCGGCACGGCGAGTGGGAGCGGGTCGGCGGCGCCACGGACGACGCCTCGGAGGCGGACGCGGACACCGGCGGCCGGCTGCTCGACGACCGGGCGACCGGGCTTGCCCGCGCCATCCGGGCGTTCGACGCGGCGACGGGCCCCGCGGGCGCCGAGGACCCCGACCCCGCGCCGCGGTGACGGCGGCCGCGTCCGCCGCCTTCGGGCACACCCCAGAGCCTGACACGTTACGGAGAACCATGAAGATCACCGAAGTCGATGTGTGGGTCGTCAACCTTCCCCTGGTCAACCCGTTCACCAGCTCCTTCGAGACGAAGACCGGGGAGACCCGCACCGTGGTACGGGTCCGTACCGACGAGGGGGTCGAGGGCTGGGGCGAGACCATGTGGGGCAGTCCCGTCGCCGCGCTGGTGGAGAAGCTGGCGAAGGACCTGGTCGGCACCAGCCCGTTCGCGCTCGAAGCGTTCCACCGCAGACAGCACATGGTGCCGTTCTTCTACGGCTATCTCGGCTACGCGGCCATCGCGGCCCTCGACGTCGCCTGCTGGGACGCCATGGGCAGGGCCACGGGGCAGTCCGTGACCGATCTGCTGGGCGGCAGGGTGCGCGACGAGGTGCCGATCACGGCGCTCGTCACCCGCGCCGACGCGCCGGGCGCGGACCGGGCCGCGCTGCCCGGGGCGCTCGCGGAGCACGCGGCGCGGGTCGTCGCCGAGGGCGGCTTCGGCGCGGTCAAGCTGAAGGGCACCACGGACGTGGACGGCGATGTGGCGATCATGCGGGCGCTGCGCGGTGCGCTGCCGGGTGTGGAGCTGCGGGTGGACCCCAACGCGGCCTGGTCGGTGCCCGACTCGGTACGGGCCGGGATCGCGCTTGAGGACCTCGACCTGGAGTACCTGGAGGACCCGTGCGTCGGTATCGACGGGATGAGCCAGGTGCGGGCCCGGGTGCGGATACCGCTGTGCACCAACATGTGCGTGGTCCGCTTCGAGGACTTCGCCCCCGCGGTGCGGCTGAACGCGGTCGACGTGGTCCACGGGGACGTCTACAAGTGGGGCGGGATCTCCGCCACCAAGGCGCTCGCGGCGCACTGCGAGACGTTCGGGCTGGGGATGAACCTGCACAGCGGCGGTGAGCTGGGCATCGCCACGGCGGCGCACCTGGCGGTGGTGGCGAGCACCCCGGTGCTCTCCCGCGCCATCGACAGCATGTACTACCTGCACGCCGACGACATCATCGAGCCGCTGTCGCTGGCGGACGGCCGTCTCGCGGTCCCGCGGGGGCCGGGGCTCGGGGTGGTGGTCGACGAGGAGCGGCTGCGGCACTACGCGGCGGTCAACGAGCGGGAGGGGGATCTGACGGGGTGAGGCGGCGCGGCGGCGGGGGCGCGGCCCTTTCGACCGCGCTCCCGCCGCCTCGGCTCCCCTGTCCTTCGGGGGTCTACGGCTGCCGTTCCGCCTCGAAGCGGGCGGCGAACTCGGCGGTGCGGTCGAGGTACGCGGTCTCGGCCGCGGCGCCGCTCTTCCCGTAGGCGCCCTCGTAGGTCTCGTAGCCGTGGCCTGCGGGCGGGTCGCTCGCGGCCGGTTCGATGGAGCTGCCCTCGTGCCACTCGTTGAACGAGGTGACGGACACCCAGGTGAGCGAGCCGCCGATGGCGGGGGCGGTGGGCGGTGCGCAGTCGGCGGCCACGGCGCCGGTCGCGTACTGGACGCCGCCGAGCAGCAGTTGCCTGAAGTCCGGGTCCGCGTAGGACTCCTGGGTGTGGCCGAGCCCGGTGTAGAAGGAGCGGCCCTGGCCCTGGGGGTGGCACCAAGTGATCGGATGGTCGCCCTGCATGGTGCCGCCGCTGTAGCTCGACTCGTCCAGGCTCTGCAGAACGTGCACGTCGGGGCGGGGGTTGGTGCGGTAGTTGTACCACTCGTCGGTGCGGGTCCAGCGGTCGTCCAGGTGGGCGGTCGCGGGGTGGTCGTGGTCCTCGGTGACGACCACGGCCTGCTGCGGCTCGGGGTGTCCCTCGAACCAGGCGCCGACGAGGGTGCCGTAGTAGGGCCAGTCGTACTCGGTGTCGGCGGCGGCGTGCACGCCGAGGTATCCGCCGCCGCCGTCGACGTACGCCGCGAAGGCGGACTGCTGGGTGTCGTCGAGCACGTCGCCCGTGGTGCTCATGAAGACCACGGCGTCGTAGCGCGCGAGGTTGTCGGGGGTGAAGGCGGCGGCGTCCTCGGTCGCGGTGACCGAGAAGTCGTTGGCCGCGCCGAGTTCGGTGATCGCCTGGATTCCGGCCGGGATGGAGTCGTGCCGGAAGCCCGCGGTCTTGGAGAAGACCAGTACGTCGTGGGTGGCGTCGGCGTCGGCCTGCGCCCCCGGGGCCGTGAGGAGGGCCCCGAGGGCGAGCGCCGTGCCCGCCGCCACCGCGACGGTCAGCCGCCGCAGGTGCCGCTTGGCAGGTTGTGGCATGTCACTACCCGATCGTGAAGGAGTCGACGTCGAAGAGGTTGCCCTGGCCCGAGGGGCCCTTGAAGACGAGGTAGAGCGCCGTGGCCTCGTCGGTTCCGCCGCTCAGGTCGGCCGTGACGTCCTCGTAGGTCTCCCAGTCCCCGGTGGGCCGCACGGTGGCGGTGCCGAGCAGGGTGCCGTCGGGTGCGCCCGCGCGCACCTCGATGGTGCCGCCCGGTCCGGCCGACGCGACGTGCGCGGTGAACGAGGTGGCGCCGGAGAGCCGGTAGGGCTCGTAGGAGGTCCAGTCGCCGTCGTCGGTGAAGCCGACGGTTCTGGCGCCCTCGGCGGGGCCGTGGCCTGCGACCTCGATGCCGCTCTGGTCGGTGTAGTGCTCCGCCTGCTTGTGGTGCTGCTGGAGGGTGCTGGTGTCGACGGTGGTCAGGCCGCCCGCGTCGGTGTACTCGGCGTCGAAGACCCCGTAGAGGTTGGCCGCCGCGTCGTGCTCGCCGTCGGTGGGCACCTGGATGCTGCCGCTGCACCCGTTCTTGGAGGTGATCTGGTGCTTGTGGCTGTCGTGGCCGAGCGAGTACGTGACCTTGACCTTGGCGCAGTCGACGGTGCCGTCCTCGGGGTCACTTGCCTCGACGGTGAAGTCGACGGTGTCGCCGAAGGTGAAGAGCTGGCCGTCGGACGGGGAGGTGAGGTGGACGGTGGGCGCGGTGTTGCCCGCGGTGACGACGAGGCTCGCGGTGCCGGTCAGCCCCTCGGGGTCGGTGACGGTGAGGGTGGGCGAGTAGGTGCCCGCCTCGGTGTACTCATGGGTGGGGTCGGCGTCGGTGGAGGTGGCGCCGTCGCCGAAGTCCCAGGAGTAGGAGAGGGCGCCGCCCTCGGGGTCGGAGCTGCCCTCCGAGGAGAACTCCACGCTCAGCGGGGTGGGTCCCGAGGTCCTGTCGGCGGCGGCCTTGGCGACCGGACTGCGGTTGCTGCCCGCGAGGTACTCGACGCGGTAGAGGGCCTGGTTGCCGCCGCCGTCGCCGTAGTCGAGGACGTAGAGCGCGCCGTCGGGTCCGAAGGCGGAGTCCATGACCTGGGTGCCGGTCCACGGGAAGTCCTCGATGGCGCCGGGGGAGCCGTCGTCGCCGATGTCGACCGTCTTGATCCACTTGCGGCCGTACTCCTCGGCGAAGAACTTGCCGTCCAGGTCCTGGGGGAACTTGACGGCGGAGTCGAGGTCGGCGTCGTAGTGGTAGACGGGGCCGCCCATGGGCGACTCGGAGCCGCTGCCGAACTCGGGCGGTGAGCCCGCGTCACCGCCGTAGCGTATCCAGGCGGGCTGGGCGGGCGGGAGCTTCGTCAGCCCCGTGTTGTGCGGGGAGTTGTTCGTCGGGCCGCCCGCGCAGTCGTATGCGCCGTTCGAGGGGCCGTCGGGGAACGTCCACTCGGTGTACGTCTCCTCCGGCGTGTTGGTGCCGGTGCAGTACGGCCAGCCGAAATTGCCTGCCTGGGTGACGCGGTCGAACTCGACCTGCCCGCCGGGGCCGCGGTCGGGGTTCGCGGCGCCCGCGTCCGGGCCATAGTCGCCGACGTAGACGATGTCCGTCTGCCGGTCGACCTGGATACGGAACGGGTTGCGGAAGCCCATGGCGTAGATCTCGGGCCGGGTCTTGTCGGTGCCGGGCGGGAAGAGGTTGCCGTCCGGGACGGTGTACGTGCCGTCCGCCTCGGGGTGGATGCGGAGCACCTTGCCGCGCAGGTCGTTGGTGTTGCCCGCGGAGCGCTGCGAGTCGAACTGCGGGTTGCGGGTGTCGCGTTCGTCCAGCGGCGCATAGCCGTCCGACTCGAAGGGGTTGGAGTCGTCGCCGGTGGACAGCAGCAGGTTGCCCTTGCTGTCGAAGTCGATGTCGCCGCCGACGTGGCAGCACTGGCCGCGGTCGTTGTCGACTTCGAGGACGACCTTCTCGCTGTTCAGGTCGAGGGTGCCGTCGTCGTTCAGGACGAACCTGGAGAGGTTCAGATGGCCCTTGAACTGCTCCCAGTCGGCGGCGGAGCCGTCCACGGGGGCGTCGCCTTCGGGGGTGTCGAGGCGGGGCGAGTAGTAGAGGTAGACGAAGTGGTTGTCGTCGAACGCGGGGTCGACCCCGACGCCCTGCAACCCCTCCTCGTCGTGGGTGTACACGTCGAGCTTCGCGGACACCTCGGTGTTGCCTTCGGCGTCCGTGAGCCGCAGGGTGCCGTCGCGCGAGGTGTGCAGCACCGAGCGGTCCGGCAGCACGGCGAGCGACATGGCCTCGCCCATCTCGTCCGGGCCGCTTGCGAGTTGGACCTGCTGGTAGTCCTCCGCCGGGATGTCCCGCGGGGCCCCGTTCGCGGTGGCCGGGACGGCGAGCGCCCCTCCGGCCAGGATCATGGCGAACGCCGTGATCAGTCGCCACCCTCTTCTGGGGTGTCGTGACATGAGCTTTCCCTTCCTGACGTACGTGGGGTGCTGTCAGGCAAGGCGCGCGCCGGCCGCGCTTGCTCTCGAATCGGGCCGCCGCGACGGTGGGATGTACGGGAGGGCTCACCCGCCGGAGACTGCCGGCGGGGGCCTTCCCGGTGAACGCGACAAGCGACTTATTGCACAGAACACAGAGCTTTTTACGCAGCGGCCCGATTCTTTTGCATGCTCGCAATGCGCCCGATATTTGTCAAGGCCCTGTCATAATTAGGTGTACGGCGAAACGAGCCCGCGGTACAGGGGAGTTCACGCCCCGTCGGCGGCCGGCAGCCGTTCGCCGCAGCGGGCGCAGTAGCGCGCGTCGCTCTCCTGGGCGAGCCGTCCGCAGTCCCGGCAGACCCGGTGCAGTTGGCAGGCGGCCTCGCCGCCCTGTGCGCGGGCGCCGATGGCGAGCCCGGGGCGGCGGCCGTGGACGGTGAGGTGGACGAGCCCCGCGGGCCCCGCGGCGATACCGCGGCGCGCGCCGCGCGGCAGCCAGACCAGCGCGCCGGGGGTGAGCGCGATCGCGCCGTCCTCGCCTTCGAGGGTGCCGCCGCCCGCGACGACATGGAGCAGCACATCGAGCAGGGGCTCGGTGTGCGGTTCGACGCGCTCGCCGGGGGCCAGCCGGACCAGGTTGGCGTCGAGTTGCCTGCGGGTGGGGTCGAGCCGCCAGCGGGCGCCGCCCGGACCCCCGGCGGCGGCAAGCTCCGCGGTGGAGGCGAGGAGCGCGGGGACGGGGCGGGCGGTTTCTGACGGCACGGTCTCCTCCTGGGGTCGGTCCGCGCGCTCCCGCGCGGCACGGCGGGATTCTCCCGCCCCGCGGGCCACCGAAGGGCACCGCCCCGGCACCGGTCCGCGCACGGGGCCCGTACCGGCATGGTGGGCGCGGGTTCGGCATGGCCCGAAACAGCTCCCTCGGACGAATGATGCCGCTTCGGACATGCCGTCCGGAACCTACCGAAGGCCACGTGCACCGATATGCCCGCGTCTGCCCTCTGCCGCCTTCGGGGTCGACGACGTACCGTGCGATCAGCCGATTCCGATCAATGAGGCGGTCCCGCATGGCCCTGTTCGACTTTCCGCTCACCCAGCTCCGTCATTACCACAGCGAGTCGGAAGAGCCGGATGATTTCGATGCTTTCTGGACAAAGACTCTGGACGAGGCCCGCTCCCATCCGCTGAACGCCGTCTTCGAGCCGTACGAGACCCCGCTCACCGGCGTCACCGTCCACGACGTGACGTACGCCGGCTATGGCGGCCACCCGGTCAAGGCGTGGCTGATCCTGCCTGCGGGGACCACCGAGCCGCTGCCGCTCGTGGTGAGCTACGCGGGCTACGGCGGCGGGCGCGGGCTCGCGCACATGCATCTGCTGTGGGCCAACGCGGGCTTCGCCCAGTTCGTCATGGACACCCGCGGGCAGGGCAGCGCGGGCGACCACGAGGGCGTCACCCCCGACCCGGTGGGCAGCCCCCCGGCGCACCCCGGCTACATGACGCGCGGCATCGAGGACCCCGACGGCTACTACTACCGGCGGGTGTTCACGGACGCGGTGCGCGCCGTGGAGGCCGCCAGGTCGCACCCGCTGACCGACGCCTCGCGCACCGCGGTGCTCGGCAACAGCCAGGGCGGCGGCATCACCCTGGCCGTCTCAGGACTGGTGCCCGACCTGGTGGCGGCGGCGCCCAACGTGCCGTTCCTCTGCGACTTCCCGCGCGCGATCCACCTCACGGACCGGGACCCCTACCGGGAGATCGGCCGCTATCTGCGCACCCACCGGGGGCGCACCGAGCGGGTGCTGCGCACGCTGTCGTACTTCGACGCGGTGCACTTCGCCTCCCGCGCCACGGCGCCGGGACTGTTCTCCACGGCCCTGGAGGACGAGACCTGCCCGCCCTCGACGGTGTTCGCGGCGTTCAACGCGTACGCGCACCAGGACAAGGCGATCGAGGTGTACGACTTCAATGGGCACGAGGGCGGCGGCCCGTTCCAGGACGCGGTGCAACTGCTCTGGCTGACACCGCGGCTGCGCGCCTGAGCCCGCGCGGCGCGGAGGCGGCCACGGCCGACGGCCGCCCCCGCGCCCGGCGCGCTCAGCGCCCCGCCGCGACGCCGTCGAGGAGGCGGCGCAGCGCCCAGGAGAAGTCCCCCGCGGCGACGGCCGCCGGGTCGGCCACGGCGTCCTCGCGGCCGGGGCCGTGCTGCCCGAACGGGTGGTCGCTGACGAGGTGGCCGAGCAGCAGCCGCCACAGCGCCCGATAGGCGCGCTCCGCCGCCTCCGAGTCGAGCCCGCAGCGCGCGAGTTGGGCCACGGCGTGTCCCGCGACCCGGTGGCCGCCGCGCGCCAGGTGGTAGCCGTCGGCGATGATCCGTGCCCCCCAGCGGTGCTCCGCGAGGTGCGCGTAAAGGGCCTCCCACTGGCGCACGGCAGCCGCGCGCGGCCCCTCCCCCGCGGCGTCGACCAGCGGGAAGCCCGCGGCCAGGTCCTCCACCAGCAGCCCCAGCAGCTCCGCGCGGTCGGCGATGTGCCGGTAGAGGGACGCCTGCCCGGTGCCGAGTTCCGCGGCGACCCGGCGCAGGGTCAGCTCCCCGATGCCCTCCGCATCCGCGATCCGGCGCGCCGCCGCCACGATCAGCTCCCGGTTCAGACCCCGCCGTCCCGTCGCGGACACCATCGGCTCCCTGCCTCCCGACCTTGCGAACGTTGTTCTCGTAAGGCTACCCTAACTGCCGATGCGAACGCCGTTCGCACAGGTGGTTGTGGAGACGGAGGCATCCGTCCCGGCGAGGGAGCGTGGCAGTGGGCACCGAGAGGACCGTGACGGGGACGGCGGAGGAGGACGCGGGGGCGCGCGGCGCGCCGCCGCGGGAGGCGGGCGGCGCACGGCGCCGGCAGAACGCGACGCTGGCGGCGCTCGTCCTCGTGGTGCTCTCGTACGGGCTGATGCAGACGATGCTGGTGCCCACCGTGGGGGTGCTTCAGCGGGAGCTGGGAGCGTCCGCCGCGGCCGCGTCCTGGGCGGTGCTCTCCTCGACGCTGCTGAGCAGCGCGGTGGTCACCCCGCTCGTGGGCCGGCTCGCGGACCGCCATGGCACCCGGGGGGCGCTGCTCGCCAGCCTGGCGGTGTATCTCCTGGGCACCGCGGGCGCGGTGTTCGCGCCCGACGTGGCCTGGCTGATCGGGTTCAGGGCCGTCCAGGGCGTGTCCCTCGCGCTGCTGCCGCTGGCGTTCACGGTGGTACGCCAGGTGCTGCCGCCCGGGCGTGTCGCGTTCGGGCTCGCCCTGACCTCGGGCCTGGTCGGCGGCACGGCGGGGGTCGGGCTGCTGGCCGGTGGCCTGGTGGTGGACCACGCCTCCTGGCGCTGGCTGTTCGTGGCCGGATCGGTCCTCGTCCTGGCCGCGCTCGTGGCCTGCGCCCGCTGGGTGCCGGAGGTGCCGGCCGCGGGGCGGGGCCGTATCGACACGCCGGGCGCGCTGGTGCTCGCCGCCGCCCTGGTGGCGCTGCTGCTCGCTGTCACCGAGGGGCCCGCGTGGGGCTGGGGCTCGCCCGCGGTACTGGCGCTGTTCGGCGCGGCGCCGCTGCTGTTCGCGGCGTTCGTCCTGGTGGAACGGCGTGTCGCAGACCCGCTCGTGGACCTCGGGCTGCTCACCGGGCGCCGGCTGGCCGCGGCGCACACGGGCGCCTTCCTGCTCGGCCTCAACCAGTTCGTCTTCTACGTCCTGCTGCCCCGGCTCTCCCAGCTCCCCGACCGCCCGGCGGTCTCCGGGCACGCGGTGGCCAGGGGCTTCGGGACCACGGTGACCGGCGCCGCGCTGATCCTGCTGCCCGGCACGCTGCTCTCGCTGGCCGCGAGTGGGGCGGCGCCCCGGCTCGAAAGGCGGCGCGGCGCCCGGTTCCCGCTGGCCGGGGGGCTCGCGGTGGCCGCGGCGGGCGGGGTGCTCCTTGCCGTGGCGCACACCGCCGTCTGGGAGGTGGTGGTGGGCTACGCCGTGTGCGGCACGGGGTACGGGTTCGCGATGGCGGCGCTGCCGCGCCTGGTGGCCTCGGCGGCCCCGGCGGCGCACGGCGGCGCAGCGAACGGCGTCAACACCGTGGCACGCACGGTCGGCGGGGCGGTCGGCAGCCAGGTGGGTATCTCCCTCGTCGTCGGGGTGACGGCCGCGGACACGGGCCTCGCGTCGCCGGCCGCGTACACGGTGGCGTTCGCGGGGGCGGCCGCGGTCGCGGCGGCGGGCGCGCTGGGAGCCGCACGCGGGCCCCGCCCGTAGGGGCCGGTTCGTCGGGCCTTGTCGGTTCTTGTCGGGTCAGTGCCGGAAATCGCGGGCGCCGGGGAACCGCCGCGGGCAGAATGCCGTGAGAGTCCTTGGGAGCCGGTGCGCTCCCGAGGACGGCGGTTGTCCGTGCGCCGCGCGGCATGGCACGCCGCGCGGCCCCAGCAGAGGAAGTGGGCCGATTGAACGACAGCGTGCGGATCGAGTCGAACACCCTGCACCTCCCCGGCGGCGCCCGGGTCTCCTTCGTCAGGACCCTGCGGCTGCCCGAGTCGGGCACCCACCAACTGCCGCCAGGACTCGGTGACTTCCCGCTGCGCCGGGTCGAGGACTACCCGGACACCGCGCCGCCCGAGTGGCTGGCGCGGGGCGGCGTGATGCTGCCGGTGTACCTGCGGGAGGCGATGTGGCTCAACTTCCGCGGCACGTCGGTGCCCTGCGCGCTCCAGGTCGGGGTCGGCAAGGTCTGCGCGGTGTCGGGGCGGCCGTGGAGCGCCGAGCTGCGCGGCGCCCGGCAGAACGCCCGGCAGAACGCCCGGCAGAACTACGTCCCCCTGCCCAGGCAGCCCTGGCTCGACGGGATCAACTCGGGCTCGGGCACGGTGCGCCAGTTCGTCGCGGTGCCGCTCGGCCTCGGGGCGACGGTGGAGGGCCAGGTGACGGGCGAGGAGACCTGGGGCGGCGTACAGCTCCAGTCCTTCGCGCTCACCGACGCGGCGCGCCGGGCGTGGGACGAGGAACGGCGGCGGCTCGCGCAGGCGCGGCGGGCCGTCCCGGAGCAGGCAGGGTACGGCCTCGCCGCCCCGCCCGCGCCACCCGGCGGCTTCGCGCCGCCGGGCTCTCCGCCGGGCGGCGCGCCCACGGCCGCCGCCGCGCCCGGGGGCGCGATGCCGCGCAGGGCGGCCGCGATGGGGGTCGGCGCGGGCGGGAGCATGCGCCAGGAGGTTTACCGGGACGACCGCCCGCTGTCGGACTACGCCGCCACGCCCGCGGGCCGGGTGTTCGTGCACCTGGTGACGCCGCCCGACTGGCGCCGTATCACCGGCGAGGCACCGCCGCCCTCGCCGGTGGACCGCGCCGCGTACACCGCGGCCGGGCTGCCCTGGTTCTCGTACTTCGACGAGGACGCAGCCGATCTGCCGGGCGCGGAGCCGCTGAGCGGGGTGCAGCCGGTGGGCGACTGGCTCGGCGCCGACCACGAGCCCTGGGCCGAGCCGGGCGCGGGACAGGTCGAGCCGCTGGGCCCGGGCAAGCCGGTGGGCGACGGGGAGTGGTGAGGCGGCCCCCACCGGTCGACGGCGCGCCCCTCGCTGGGAGGGGCGCGCCGGGCGGCGGGCCCGCGGCTCACTCCGTGCTGTCCTCCTCGCGCCCGAGGCTCACCGAGCCCACGCCCTCCCAGTCGGTCAGCTCGGCCACCAGCTCGTAGCCCGGCGCGCTGCCTTCGAGGCGCAGCACCACGTCGACCGGGCGCCGCGGGTCGTCCGGGCGGCTCTCGACCTGGACGTCCACGACCCGGAAGCCGCGCCCGGTGCACAGTTCGAGGGCGCGGCCGAGCAGGCCCCGGCTCGGCAGATAGCTGAGCCGCAGTTGCACGGTGTCCGTGGCCGCGTGCCGGGGCAGCCGGGCGAACATCAGCGGGAAGCCGCGCACGATCAGGAAGTGCACCAGGGTCGCCCCGATGGCGAGCAGCGCGAGACCGCCGCCGCAGGCCATGCCGATGGCACAGGTCAGCCAGATCGTCGCGGCGGTGGTCAGGCCCCGTACGGCGTCGCGCCTGACGAAGATCAGCCCGCCGCCGATGAACCCGATGCCCGACACGATCTGCGCGGCCACCCGTGACGGGTCGAACGCGACGCTGTCGAGCCCGAGCACGGAGGCGAAGCCGTGGACGGACACCTCCATGAAGAGGGCGCTGCCGACGCCGACGAGGGTGTGCGTGCGCAGCCCCGCGCTCTTCTGGCGGGCCTCGCGTTCGAGCCCGATCAGCGAGGAGAGCAGCAGGGCGATACCGAGTTCCGCGAACTGGCGAAGACCCTGGCCCGAGCCCGGGTCGAACAGCGGGCCCGCAACGGGCAGCGTGGGCGCGGCGGACAGGAAGGGGGCGGACATGGCGGGGACGGACATGCCCCCCATACTCCTCCCCGCGTTCCCCGCGCCGTACGGGGCGCCCCGTACGGCGCGGGCGCGGGCGCCGCACCGGGGGCGGCGCGGGGCGCGGCGGTGCACGATGGGGCCATGCTGCTCGCCCGGCTCGCCCAGGTGTCAGGGGACGTCGCCGCCGCCTCGGCGCGGTCCCGGAAGATCGCGCTGCTCGCCGAGCTGTTCCGGGACACGGAGCCAGGCGAGGTGCCGATCGTGATCCCCTACCTCGCGGGACGGCTGCCCGGCGGCCGTATCGGCATCGGCTGGGCGTCCCTGCGCGATCCCGCGCCGCCCGCGGCCGAGCCCACGCTGACGGTGCGCGGCACGGACGCCCGGCTGACCGAGCTGGCCGGGGTGAGCGGCGCGGGCTCGGGGGCGAGGCGGCGCCGCCTCGTGCAGGAGCTGCTGGCCGCCGCCACCGAGCCCGAGCAGCGCTTCCTGTTCGGGCTGCTCACCGGCGAGGTGCGGCAGGGCGCGCTGGTGGCGGTGGCGGTGGAGGGCCTGGCCAGGGCGACCGGGGCGCCGCCCGCCGAGGTGCGCCAGGCGGTGATGCTGGCGGGCTCGCTGGCACCGGTGGCCGAGGCGCTGCTCGCGGCCGACCCCTCGGGGGTGCGGGACGCGCTGGACGGGTTCCGGCTGACGGTGGGCACCCCGGTGCTGCCGATGCTGGCGGGCTCCGCGCCGGGGGTGGAGGACGCGCTCGACCGGCTCGGGCCGTGCGCGGTCGAGGAGAAGCTCGACGGCATCCGGGTGCAGGTGCACCGCGCGGCCGGGGAGGTACGGGTCTTCACCCGCACCCTCGACGACATCACCGCGCGGCTGCCCGAGGTGACCTCGGTGGCGCACGAGCTGCCCGGGGCCGACCTCATCCTGGACGGCGAAGTGATCGCGCTCGGCCCCGACGGGCGGCCCCGGCCCTTCCAGGAGGTGTCGGGCCGGGTGGGGGCGCGGGTCGACGTGGCGACGGCGGCCCGCGAGGTGCCGCTCTCTGCGGTCTTCTTCGACGCGCTCGCGGCCGACGGGCGCGAACTGCTCGACCTGCCGTTCGCCGAGCGGCACGCGGTGCTCGCCCGTCTCGTGCCCGAGCCGCTGCGGGTGCGGCGCACCCTGGTCGGCGACCCCGCGGACCCGGCGGCGCGGCGGGCCGCCGCGGCCTTCCTCGACGAGACGCTGGCGCGCGGCCACGAGGGCGTGGTGGTCAAGGGCCTCGACGCGCCGTACAGCGCGGGCCGCCGCGGCGCGTCCTGGCTGAAGGTGAAGCCGGTGCACACCCTCGACCTGGTGGTGCTGGCCGCCGAGTGGGGGCACGGCAGGCGCACCGGCACGCTGTCGAACCTGCACCTCGGGGCGCGCCGCGAGGACGGCTCGTTCGCGATGCTCGGCAAGACGTTCAAGGGGCTGACCGACCGGATGCTGCGGTGGCAGACCGAGCGGCTGGGGGCGCTGTCCACGGGCGACGACGGCCATGTGGTGACGGTGCGCCCTGAGCTGGTGGTGGAGATCGCCTACGACGGGCTCCAGCGCTCCACCCGCTACCCGGCGGGCGTCGCACTGCGCTTCGCACGGGTGCTGCGCTACCGCGAGGACAAGCGGCCCGAGGACGCGGACACCGTGGAGACGGTCCTCGCGCACCGCGCCTGAGCCCGCCGCGCCGGGGGGGAGCCGGGGCCCCCGGGGAGGACGGCGGGCCGCGCGGTGCCCAGACTGGGGGCATGACACAGAAGTACTCGGCGGGGCTGCTGCTGTTCCGGCGGGCACCCGCGGCGGACGGGCCCGCGGCACGGGACCCGGCCGCCGCGGGGGTGCCGGGCCGGGTCGAGGTGCTGCTCGGCCACATGGGCGGGCCGTTCTGGGCGCGCAGGCACGCGGGCGCGTGGACCGTGCCCAAGGGCGAGTACGAGGACCCCGAGACGCCGCTCGACGCGGCCCGCCGGGAGTTCACCGAGGAGCTGGGGGTGCCGCCGCCGCAGGCCGCGCCCATCCCGCTCGGCCGGGTCAGGCAGTCGGGCGGCAAGGTGGTCACGGTGTGGGCGGTGCCGGGGGACCTCGACCCGGGGGCGGTGGTGCCCGGCACCTTCACCATGGAGTGGCCGCGCGGCTCGGGGCGCGTCCAGACCTTCCCCGAGCTGGACCGGGTGGCGTGGTTCGGGCTGACCACGGCGCGGACCGCGGTGGTGTCGGCGCAGGCGGTCTTCCTCGACCGGCTCGCGGAGCACCTCGGCGCCGGGTGAACCGGCCGGTGCGGCGCGGCATGACGCCGTCCGGGAGGGGTACGCGGGCGTGGCGCGCCCCCGGCCCGGGGGCGGGGAGGTCCCGTTCGAGGAGGTCGTGATCCATGCCCATCGCCACGGTGAATCCCGCCGACGGCGCCGTGCTCAGGACGTACGAGGCGCTGGACGCGGCCGGGATCGAGGAGCGGATCGCCAGGGCGCACGAGACGTTCGCGACCTGGCGCCTGACGACCTTCGGGGACCGCGCGGTGCTGCTGCGCAAGGCGGCCGAGCTGCTGGAGGAGGATGCCGCCGATGTGGCGCGGCTGATGACGGCCGAGATGGGCAAGCCCGTCGTGCAGGCACGCGCGGAGGCCGTGAAGTGTGTGAAGGCGATGCGGTGGTACGCGGAGCGCGCCGAGTCGCTGCTCGCGGACGAGCACCCCGACGAGGCGGACGTGAAGGACTCGGGGGCGCTCGCCGCCCGGGTGGTGTACCGGCCGCTCGGGGTGGTGCTCGCGGTGATGCCGTGGAACTTCCCGCTGTGGCAGGTGGTGCGGTTCGCCGCGCCCGCGCTGATGGCGGGGAACGTGGGGCTGCTGAAGCACGCCTCGAACGTGCCGGGCACCGCGCTGTACCTGGAGGACCTGCTGCGCCGTGCCGGGTTCCCCGAGGGCTGCTTCGGGACGCTGCTGATCGGCTCGGGCGAGGTCGAGCGGGTGCTGCGCGACCCCCGGGTGGCGGCCGCCACGCTGACGGGCAGCGAGCCCGCGGGGCGCTCGGTGGCGTCGGTCGCGGGCGACGAGGTCAAGCCGACGGTGCTCGAACTCGGCGGCAGCGACCCGTTCCTGGTGCTGCCCTCCGCGGACGTGGCGAAGGCGGCGCAGACGGCGGTGACGGCCCGGGTGCAGAACAACGGGCAGTCGTGCATCGCGGCGAAGCGGTTCATCGTGCACGCCCGGGTCTTCGACGAGTTCACCGAGCGGTTCACCGAGGGCATGTCGGCGCTGCGGGTGGGCGACCCGGCCGACGAGGACACCGAGGTGGGCCCGCTCTCCAGCGAGCAGGGGCGCGCCGACCTGGAGGAGCTGGTCGAGGACGCGGTGGCGCAGGGCGCCCGGGTGCTGTGCGGCGGGCGGCGCCCCGCGGGCCTGGACGACGGCTGGTACTACGAGCCGACGGTGCTCACCGACCTCTCCCCCGGCATGCGTATCCACCACGCGGAGACGTTCGGCCCCGTGGCGTCGCTCTACCGGGCGGCGAGCCTGGACGAGGCGGTGTCGCTGGCGAACGACACGCCGTTCGGGCTGAGTTCCAACGTGTGGACCAGGGACGCGGTCGACCTGGCCCGGTGCGTACGGGACCTGCGCGCGGGCGGGGTCTTCGTGAACGGCATGACCGCGTCCCACCCGGCGCTCCCGTTCGGCGGGGTGAAGCGCTCCGGCTACGGCCGGGAGCTGGCGGGGCACGGCATCAGGGCCTTCTGCAACGCGACGACGGTGTGGGAGGGCGCCGGCGGCTGAACACCGCCACCGGCGCGCTCCCGCCGTGCGGGGCTACGGGGTGCGTACCGCCGCGCCCAGCTCCGTCAGGGCGTGCGCGGCGGCTCCCACGGCGACCGCGTCCCGGCCGAGCCGGGACGGGACCACTCGCAGCGGCCGCCCGCTGACCGGGGGCTCCTCGGCGACGGCGGCCCTGATGGCCGGTTCGAGCAGGGTCCAGGCGTCGCTGACCCCGCCGCCGAGCACCGCGGTGGTGACGTCGAGGACGCCCGCGGTGATCAGCAGGGCGCGGGCGACGGCGGCCCCGGCACGCTCGTAGACCGCCGCGGCGTCCTGGTCGCCGCGGACGGCGGCGTCCGCAATCTCCTGGGCGCTGCGCACCCGCCCGGTGCGCCGGGCGTATCCGGCGGTGATCGCCCGCCCGGCCGCCAGCGTCTCCAGGTGGCCGCGGCCGCCGCAGGAACAGTGCAGGTCGCCGAAGCCCGGCACGTGTCCGATCTCGCCCGCGGCGCCGTGCGGCCCGTCGTACAGGGCGCCGTCGATCCACAGCGCGCCGCCGACGCCGGTGCCCAGCGTCATCCCGAGGACGTGCCGCTCCCCCACGGCGGCGCCGTGCGCGACCTCGCCGCGCAGGAACGCGTTGACGTCGTTGTCCAGGAACGCGGGCACCCCGAGCGCGGCCTCGGCGGCGTCGGTCACCCCGAACCCGGCCCACCCGGAGAAGGAGTCGCTGGCCACGAGGATGCGTCCGTCGACCCGGTCCACCACGCCCGCGGCGCCGAACCCGATCCCGGCCAGCGGGCGCGGCTCGCCGTCGAGGAGGGTGTCGAGCGCGGTGAACGCGGCCCGTGTCATGGCGGCGCCGCCGTGCGCCGCGGGGGTGGGGACCTCCGCGGCGCACTCGACGCCGAGCCCGGGCCCGCACAGCACCACCCGGGTGGTGGTGCCGCCGATGTCCACCCCCGCGAGGAGCCCGTCCACGGGTCCGGGGGGCAGGGCGGGAACGTTCACGCGCCCGCCCCTGGGGCGGCGGCAAGGCGTTCCGAGCGGCGCCGCCGCTGTACCACGGGGTCCGGGACCGGCACGGCGGCGATCAGCCGTCTGGTGTAGTCCGTGCCCGGGTGCAGCAGGGTGGTCGACGCCAGGCCCTCCTCCTCCACGCGCCCGTCGCGCATCACCACGACACTGCGGGCGAAGTGCTGGACCACGGCGAGGTCGTGGGAGACGAACAGGCAGGCGAAGCCCAGCTCGCGCTGCAACTCCTCGATGACGTCGAGGACGGTCTCCTGCACGCTGACGTCGAGCGCGCTCGTGGGCTCGTCGGCGACCAGCAGCCGGGGTCCGAGCACCAGCGCCCTGGCCAGGCTCACCCGCTGGCGCTGCCCGCCGGACAGCTCCCCGGGGGCGCGGCCCGCGAGCTTCCCCGACAGCCTGACCCGCTCAAGCGCCTCGGTCACCCGGGCCCGCCGCTCGGCGGACGGCATGGTGCGCCGGTGGACGCGCAGCGGTTCCGCGACGCACTCCGCCACGCTCATCCGCGCGTCGAGGGAGGCCGCGGGGTCCTGGAGGACCACCCCGACCCGCGAGAGCAGTTCGCGCCTCGCGCGCCCGCGGGTGCCGCGCAGCTCGGTGCCGAAGAGCCGGGCCGTGCCCGACACCGGGCGTACCAGGCCGAGGGCGACCCGGGCGGCGGTCGACTTGCCCGAGCCCGACTCGCCGACGAGGCCGACGGTCTCCCCGGCGCGCACGGTCAGGGAGACCCCGTCGAGCGCGTGGACGGCGCGCGGGCCGCGCCCGAACCGTACGGAGACCTTCCCGAGGCTCACCACCTCGTCGCGCGCCGAGTCCTTGGCGTACCTGGCCTCCTCCGCCGCCTCGGCCTCGGCACGCTCCTTGGCGAGGACGTCGGGCGCGAGGCCGCCGTGCCGCTCGGGCTCCGCGACGGTGAGCCGGGGCACGGCGGCGAGCAGCCGCTTGGTGTAGGTGTGCGTGGGCTGGCCCAGCACGTCGGCCACGTCGCCGGTCTCGACGACCTCGCCGCGCAGCATGACGGCGACCCGGTCGGCGAAGTCCGCGACCACGCCCATGTTGTGGGTCACGAGCAGCACGCCGGTCCCGGCCTCCGCGGCCAGTTCGCGCAGCAGGTCGAGGATGTCGGCCTGCACCGTGACGTCGAGCGCCGTGGTGGGCTCGTCGGCGATGAGCAGGGACGGCCTGTTGGCGATCGCCATCGCGATGACGACCCGCTGCCGCTGGCCCCCGGAGAGCTGGAAGGGGAACGAGGACGCCCGCTTCTCCGGCTCGGGGATGCCGACGCGGCGCAGCAGTTCGACCGCCTCGGCGGCGGCCTCCTTGGCGCCCACCGGCCGGTGGTTGCGGATCACCTCGGCGATCTGCCGGCCGACGCGGGTCAGCGGGTCGAGCGCGGTGGCCGGCTCCTGGAAGACCATGGACGCGGTGCGCCCGCGCAGGCCCGCGAGTTCGTCCTCGGTGGCGCCGGTCACGTCGGTGCCGCCGACCACGGCGGTCCCGGTGACCCGGGCGTGCGGCGGCAGCAGTCCCATGGCGGTCAGCGCGACCGTGGACTTGCCTGACCCCGACTCGCCGACCAGGGCCAGGGTCTCGCCCGGCCTGATGTCGAGGGAGACCCCGCGCACGGCGGGCACGTCGCCCGTCTCGGTGGTGAAGGTGACGTCGAGTCCCGCCACCCGGCAGACCGGTGCCGCCTGGCCCCGCTTGCCGTCGTTGCCGTCACCGGCGTCGCCGCTCATCCGCGTCCCCTCACGTCGAAGGCGTCCCTGAGCCCGTCGCCGATGGCGTTGAACGCGCACACCACCAGGATGATCGCGAGTCCTGGCGGCACGATCAGCCACCAGCGGCCCGAGTGCGCGGCGGTGAGCCCCGCGGAGAGCATGCCGCCCCAGTCCGTCGACGGCGGCTGCACGCCCAGGCCCAGATAGGACACGTAGGCGACGAGCAGGATGGCGTCGGCGACCTGGAAGGTGGCGGCGACGACGATCGTCGAGACCGAGTTCGGCAGGATGTGCCGGGCGATGGCCCGGCCGTGGGTGCCGCCGGTGGCCCGCAGCGTGAGGATGTAGTCCCGGTTCTTCAGGGTGAGTGTCTCCGCCCGGATCAGCCGGGACGGCACCAGCCAGGAGACCAGGCCGAGGATGACGACGAGGCCCCAGGTGCCCGGTGTCGAGATGGCGGACACGACGAGCAGGATGAACAGCGCGGGGATGGCGATGCCCGCGTCCACGAAGCGCATCATCACGGCGTCGGTCCAGCCGCCCGCGTACCCGGCGAGTGCGCCCCAGAGCGTCCCGATCACGGTGGCGAGGAACCCGGCGGCAAGGCCGACGATCAGCGACACCCGGCCGCCGTACATGAGCCGCCCCAGCTCGTCGTGGCCGACGGCGTCGGTGCCGAACCAGTGGGAGCCGCCGGGCGCCTGGTTGACCTGGTCCAGGGAGGTGTGGATCTGGTCCGTGGTGTACAGCAGCGGCCCGACGAAGCAGAACAGGACGAAGAGCAGCACCACGGCGAGGCCCGCCACGGCGAGCCGGTTGCGCGCGAACCTGCGCAGCCCGAGCCGGGCGGGTGTGGCGCCCTCCGGCGCCTCGGGCATGCCGGGGGGCGCGGGCGCCTGGCCCGGTTGTAGCACGGCGCTCATGCCCCGCCTGCCTTCACTCGTGGGTCGACGACCCGCTGGACGATGTCGGCGATCAGGGTCCCGGCCACCGTGGCGACGGAGATGACGAGGACGCAGCCGAGCAGCACCGGATAGTCGGAGGACTGCGCGGCGCTCCAGAAGAGCAGGCCCATCCCCGGGTAGTTGAAGAGCTGCTCCACCACCAGGGACCCGCCGAAGAGGACCGGTACGTAGTAGCCGAGCATCGCCACGACCGGGGTCAGCGAGTTGCGCAGCACGTGCCGGCGGAGGATGGCACGCTGCCGGGCGCCACCGGCCCGCGCGGTGCGGACGTAGTCCTCGGAGAGGTTCTCCAGGGTCGCCGCGCGCATGTAGCGGCTGAACACCGCCACCATCGACGCGGCGCCCGTGATCACCGGGAGCACCAGGGCGTTGGAGTCGACGAAGACCTGGCCGAGGGTGTCGCCCTGCGGGGCCTGCGACGGGAACCACGGCAGGATCTGGGTGAACACCAGGACCAGGACGAGGCCGAGGAAGTACACCGGGGTGGCGTACGCGACGAAGCTCAGCGTGGTGACCGCGTAGTCCACGGGGCGGTTGCGCCGTACCGCCTGCCACATCCCCAGCGGGACGGCGAGCAGCAGGCCGACCACCGCGGACAGCACGGTCAGCACCAGGGTCTTCGGCAGCCGCTGCACGATGAGGTCGGACACGCTCTCGTTGGCGGTGAACGAGACGCCCAGGTCGCCGTGGAGCAGGGTGCGCAGGTAGTACACGTACTGCACGGGCAGTGGCCTGTCGAGGCCCTGTTCGTGGTTGAAGGAGCTGATCTGCTGGGGGGTCGCCCCGGGGCCGAGGATGCCCCTCGCGGGGCCGCCGGGCAGTGCGTGCAGGAGGCAGAAGACCACCACCGTCACGATGAGCACCACCACGGCGGCCGCGAGGACCCGGCGGATCAGATAGAGCAGGGTTGGCATGGTGCGTCCGACCGCTCGGGCTGTGCTGTGCGGATGGGGGGCGGGGTCACTTGCCCCACTTCCACTGCGCCGGGTGGAAGTTGCCCAGCGAGTCCTGGGTGAAGCCGCCCAGGCCGTTCTTGATGACGGAGATCTGGTAGTCGGGCTCGGGCAGCCACACCACGGGCAGTTCCTTGGCGAGGGACTCGCTGTAGTCCTGCATGGCGTCCGTGGAGTCGGAGGTGTTGGACCCGCTGATCAGGTCGTCGACCTCCTTGTTGGAGTAGTTGCCGAAGTTGGAGCCGCCACCGGTCTGGAAGAGCGAGTCACCGGACGGGAACGCGGGGAAGTACCAACTGCCCGCGGTGCCGAAGAAGGAGAGCTGCCACTTGCAGATGTCCTGGTCCTCGGTGCACTGCGGGGTCTGCGAGAGCACCGAGTTGACGGGCGCGGTCTTGATGGACAGCTTGATCCCGGTCTTCGCGAGGGAGGACTGGAGCGTGCTCATCATGTTGTCGGTGACCGTGGAGCCGGACTGGGACAGCACCTGCATCTCGAACTTGGTGCCCTGCTCGACGCCGTCACCGCACTGCGTGTCTGCGGAGCCGGGCTCCTCGCACACCATCGCGCCGCCCTGCTGCTTCCAGCCGTGCGAGGTGAGGAGCTTCTTCGCGGCGCTGGTGGAGAAGGGGTAGGGGTTGTTCTTCTGCACCGGCGAGAGGTATCCGGACGCCTGCGCCTGCGGGACCGGGCCGTAGCCGGGCACCGCGGTGCCGTTGAAGATCACCTTGGCCATGCTGACCTGGTCGATGGAGCGCTGGATCGCCTGCCGGGCGTAGAGCTGCTTGAAGACGGCGCCCATCTTCGGGTTGTTGAAGTTGTACGGCAGGTAGGTGATGGCCCAGCCGGTCCAGGGCTTCACGGAGTAGCCCTGGTCGGTGAAGGTGGACTCCTGGTCGAGGTCGGTGGCGTCGATGTAGCCGTAGTCGACCTTCTCGGAGCGCAGCGCGTTCTTCTCCGCGTCCGTGGTGGTGAACGGGAGCAGGTTGACGGTCGGGATGCCCGCCTTCTCACCGCCGTCGTACTTCTTGTTCTCGGTGAGGACGACCTTGCCCGCGGTGGAGTACGACTTGAGGTTGTACGGGCCGCTCACGGTCTTCCACAGCGGGTTCGACGCGTAGTGCGCGATGTCCTTCGCGGCGGTGTTGAGGTAGGTCCACACCTTCTTGGCGCCCGCCTCGGTGCGGTCGGCGTCCGACACCTTCCCGGAGGCGGAGGTCTTGTCCCACACGTGCTGCGGCAGCGGCGTGATCAGGTCGAGCTGGTTGGCCAGCATCCACTGCGGGTTGTACGCCTTGTCGAACGTGAGGGTGAAGTGCCGGTCGTCGTTGGTCTTGAACGAGGTCCAGTCGTCCGGTGCCTTGCCGACGCTGTAGCTGGCCCAGTCCTTCTTGTTCGTCTTGATGACGTTGAACCAGAACTCCACGTCGCGCGAGGTGATCGGCTTGCCGTCGCTCCAGTGCCGGTCGCCGAGCGTTATCTTCACGCTCTTGCGGTCGGCGGCGAAGTCCGCGGCGGTGGCCAGCGACGCCTTCTTGTTCCAGGCGATCTTGCCGGTGGAGCCGTCGAACGCGACCAGGGGCTCCCAGAGGCTGTGCGCGATGGAGCTGTTGTTGGTGTTCAGGTGTGCCGCGGTACCGATCGGCAGTATCCAGTTCGGCGTGAAATTCGCCGGCAGGGCGTAGTTGATCGCGTCTTTCGACGAGGACGAGGACCCACTCGTCCCGGAGCAGGCGGCGAGCAGTGCGCTCACCGTAACGACGGCACCGACGGCGAGTGCCGAGCGGCGGCGCTCCGGTCTGCGAGCAGGAAACATGGCTCTCCTCAGGGACTGAACGGGCCCCCGCACACGGACGATCCGGGCGACGACAGGGGGACCGGCGCTTGTGGCGGCTAGTCAACGACCCACTCGTCGAAGTAACAAACGCTCCTGGATAACAATCCAGTTACTGCCGTACTGAAAAAAGAAAATCGGCAGCCGAGAAGGGGGATTTTGGACAAACTTGGGATAGAAACTCCCTCCGCTGCCGCGCCCGGAAGCACGCGTACCCTCACGTCAAACGCCCCGCTGCGGAAGTAATCCCCGCCATGTCCGAAAAAAGCGCGCCGCGCCGCAAGCACGGCGCGGGTGCCCCCACCCTGGCCGCGCAGGTCCTCGAACTCCTCGCCTCTGGACAGGCGGAGTCGCGTACCGAGCTTGCCGATCTGCTCGGTGCCGCGCCCTCGACGATATCCCTTACCGTCGGGCACCTGGTGACCCACGGTCTCGTCGTGGAGCACGGCACCTCGTCCCCCACCGGAGGCCGCCCACGCAAGGTCCTCAGGCTCGGCGCCACCAGCGGCTACGCGCTCGCCGCCGACCTGGGCGGGCGGCACGCCCGCGTCGGCACCGTCCTCGCGGGCGGCGGGCTGCGCGACGTCGACACGGTCCCGCTCGCCACCGCGGAGGGCCCCGAGGTCGTACTGCCGCAACTTGCCGAGGCTCTGGCGGCCCTGGCGCAGCGCAGCGACGCGGGCAGCCTCAGGGCGGTGGGCCTGTCGCTGCCAGGACCCGTGGAGGTCGGATCGGGTGTGGTCACCCTGCCGTCGCGGATGCCCGGCTGGAACCGCTTCCCCGTACGGGACTGGCTCGCCGACCGCTTCGGCCTGCCCGCGGCCGTCCACAACGACGCCAACTGCATGGCGGTGGGCGAGCACAGCGCCCGCTCCCCCGTGCAGCGGCAGTCGATCACGGTGAAGATCGGCTCCGCGATCGGGGCGGGCATCATCGTGGACGGCAGGCTCTACCGCGGCGCCACCGACGCGGCGGGCGACATCAGCCACGTCCGCGTCGACGCCGCGGGCGAGGTGCCGTGCTCCTGCGGGAACACCGGGTGTCTCGAAACGATCGCCTCGGGCGCCGCCCTGGTGCGCATCCTGCGGGAGGCGGGCACCGACGTCGACACCCCCGCCGACGTCGTACGGCTCGCCTCCGACGCCCATCCGGGCGCCACCCACGCCGTCCGCAGGGCGGGCCGCTACCTCGGCCTCGTCCTCGCGGCCAACGTCAACTTCTTCAACCCGGACGCCGTCTACCTCGGCGGCATCTTCTCGACCCTCGACCCGTTCGTCGCCGCGGTGCGCAGCCAGCTCTACGAGAGCTGCCACCCCCTTGTCACCCGGCACCTGGCCATCGAGCGCACCCGGCTGGGCGCCGACGCCGGTCTCGTGGGCGCCGGGCAGTTCGCCCTCCAGGCCGCCCTCGCCGACGCCCTCGCGGCTTTGCCTGCCACCGCCATCGGAGGCGACAGACGCAGGCCGGGCGCCACCGCAGGGCGGCGGCCCGGCACCATTCCCCGTCAGGCGTCCCCGGGGACGGACAGCGCCCCCGGCGGCGCCTGACACCGACCCCTTGTGAGGTACCCGTGGCGCAGTCCCACCCCGTTCCCACCCGCCCGGTGATAGCGATCGCCGGGCTCGGCATCGAGTCCTCGTCGTTCTCGCCCGCGCGCACCGAGGCCCCCGCCTTCCACCCGCTGCGCGGCGCCGACGTGCTGACCCGCTACCCCTTCCTCGCGCCCGGCGAGCCGCTGCGGGAGGCCGCCGACTGGCAGGGCGCCCTGGTCGGCAAGGCGCTGCCGGGCGGCGTCGTCACCGCGTCCGCGTTCGACGAGCTGTCCACCGAACTCCTCGACCGCCTCGCCGCCCTGCCGCGCCCCGACGGCCTCTGGTTCGACATCCACGGCGCGATGACCGTCGAGGGCGTCGACGACGCGGAGGCGGTCCTGCTCGCCCGCATCAGGGAACTCCTCGGCCCCGACGTCCTGGTGTCCACCTCCATGGACCTGCACGGCAACGTCTCGCGCCCGCTGGCCCACATGAGCGACCTCATCACCTGCTACCGCATGGCACCGCACGAGGACGCCATGGAGACCAAGGAGCGCGCCGCGCGCAACCTGCTCGACCTGCTCGCCTCCGGCGCGCCCCGCCCCGTGAAGGCGTGGGTGCCGGTGCCCGTGCTGCTGGCCGGGGAGCAGACCTCGACCCGGGTGGAGCCCGGCAGGAGCGTGTACGCGGCCGTGGCCGAGGTCGAGGCCGCCGCGGGGGTCACCGACGCCGCGGTGTGGGTCGGCTACGCCTGGGCCGACGAGCCCCGCAACCGGGCCGCCGTCGTCGTCACGGGCCCCGACGAGGGCGCCGTGGCCGCGGGCGCCGAGCGGCTCGCGCGCGGCTTCTGGGAGGCCAGGCGCGAATTCGGCTTCGTCGCGGAGACCGGCACGTACGACGCGTGCCTGGACACCGCGCTCGCGGGCGCGGACCGCCCGTACTTCATCAGCGACACCGGCGACAACCCGACGGCGGGCGGCGCGGGCGACGTCACCTGGGGGCTGGCCAGGCTGCTCGACCGACCCGAGTTCAAGGACCCGGAGGGTCCCACGGTCCTCTACGCCTCCGTGCCGGGGCCCGCGGCCGTCGCCACCGCGGTGGCCGCGGGCGTCGGCGCCTCCGTCACGGTGACCGCGGGCGCCGAGGTCGACGACCGGCACGCCGGGCCCGTCACGATGACCGGCACCGTCCACGCGATCCGGCACGGCGACCGCAACGCCCGCACGGAAGTCGTCCTCAGGGTCGGCAGCGTGTACGCGATCCTCACCGAGCTGCGCAAGCCCTACCACCTCGAACAGGACTTCACGGGGCTCGACCTCGACCCGCGCGGCGCCGACATCGTCATCGTGAAGATCGGCTACCTGGAGCCCGAGCTGTTCGCCATGGCGGCCGGGTGGCGGATGGCCCTGACCCCGGGCGGTGTCGACCAGGACCTGACGCGTCTCGGCCACCACCGGGTGCGCCGCCCGCTGTTCCCCTTCGACCCCGACATGCCGGAGCCCGACCTGTCGGCGCGGCTGATCCCCGCCTCGGACCAGCCCCTGACCGGCGCCGACGAGTGACACCGCCGCCCGCCGCCGCGGAGTAACACACATCACAGGTGCCCCGCCGGTTTCCGGGAACGCGCCCGTTTGGTTTACCGTTCATCTAGGTGTGGGGAAGCGGTGAAGACCCGCCCCGCCCGAGAGCAGCCCCGGCCGCGATCCCCCCGTCCGGCCGGGGCACCCCCTTTTCCGGGCCCGCCACGGCCAAGCTGCGCCGGACGGCGCCGCGCTGCGGCTACGATCCTTGGCGTCGTCGTCCCCCGGGAGGGCCCAAGTGCCTCACGAAGTCACCCCGCCTGTGATCACCGACAGCCATGGCCGCCTGCAGATGGCCGCGGGCGACGTGAGCCGGCTGCTGCGCTCCATCGGCGGCCACTGGCTGCACCTGGTCCACACCGGGCAGGGCGGACTCGACGAGGACACGGTCGCCGCGCTCACCATCGAACTGGCCAAGCTCGCCGACCGCATCGACGTCGCCTGCATCGCGCACAGCAGCGCCACCCGCGACTGAACCCCGCCCGGCGCGCCGGGTGGCGGTGCGCCGGGCGGGGCCCTCTCAGGCGGCGCTGCCCCGCAGCTCCTTGAGCGCGTCGGCGGTCAGCGGCCTCGGCGCCCCCTCGGTCTCGACGAGG
The DNA here is from genome assembly GCF_044457285.1 of Streptomyces sp. NPDC050560. NCBI lineage: Bacteria > Bacillati > Actinomycetota > Actinomycetes > Kitasatosporales > Streptomycetaceae > Streptomyces > Streptomyces sp. NPDC050560. Next base: position 156,423 of record NZ_JBITGT010000003.1, on the reverse strand, counting down.
ACCACGTCGCAGGCGGCGGCGTGGATGAGCGCGCTGGTGAAGCCGCCGCTCGCGAACTGGGCGACCGCGCCGCGCGGCGAGCGCCCCACCGCCACCGTACGGGCGCCGACCTCGCTTGCGTGCCGGGCCAGCGCCCGGCCCGCGGAGGCGTGGTCGCCGACGCTGGTGAGGATCTGCCCCGACGCGGTGACGCCGCGCGCGGCGACCCGGTCCAGGTGCTCCCGCACCGCGGCGCGGGCCTGCTCCTCGGTCTCGGTGTCGGCGCTCTGCTCCTCGACGACGGCGGTCTCCCGCACATGCACGATCTCCAGCGGGCTCGCGGAGCCCGCGGCGAGCCGGGCTGCGGCGTCCACGGTGGCGGCCGCCCCCCGGTGCGGGCCCACCGCGACCACGACGGGGGACGAGCCCGCGGGGACCGGGGCACCGACCGCGCTCAGCGCGGGGGCCACCGGCGCTGCGGCGCCGTCGCCGCCCGCCTCCGCCTTGCTCAGCATGCGGTGGCCGGTGGCCAGGACGGGGATGGCGAGGACGAAGCTTGCCGCGCCCACGTAGAAGGGCAGGCCGAGGCCCGCCGCGTCGGCGAGCTTGCCCGCGACGTACGGGGCGAGGCCGCCGCCGATGAACCGCAGGAAGCCGTACGCCGACGACGCCACGGACCGCTCGACCGGGGCGACCAGCATCACCGCCTGGGTGGTCAGGGTGTTGTTGATGCCGATGCACGCGCCGCTGACGATCACGGCCACCACGACCACGACCGGGGTGTGGACGCACGCCGCGATCACCGCCATGATCACGCCGAGCGCGAGGAGGTTGGCGTAGAGCACCCTGGCGGTGCCGAAGCGCGCCTGGAGGCGCGGTGCGCCGAACACCGCGAAGACGGCGACCAGCAGGCCCCATCCGGTGAAGACCAGGCCGAGTTGGAGGGCGTCCAGCTCCATCGGGTAGGGCGCGTAGCCCAGCATCGTGAAGAAGCCCCAGTTGTACATCAGGGCCACGATGCCCATCGTCAGCAGGCTGCGGTGGCGCAGCGCGCGCAGCGGGGCGACGGGTGAGGTGACGCGCTCGGGTTTCGGCGTGGGCGGTACCAGGGTGACGGTCGCGACGAGTGCGATGGCCATGAGGACGGCGACGCCGAAGAACGGGCCGCGCCAGCTCACGTCCCCGAGCAGGCCGCCGAGCAGCGGGCCGACGGCGATGCCGAGGCCGAGTGCCGTCTCGTAGAGGATGATCGCGCCGCTGAAGCCGCCGCTGGCGGAGGCGACGATCACGGCGAGGGAGGTCGCGATGAACATCGCGTTGCCGAGGCCCCATCCGGCCCGGAAGCCGACGATGCCGTTGATGGAGCCGGTGGCGCCCGCGAGCGCCGCGAAGACCACGATCACCGACAGGCCGATGACCAGGGTGCGTTTCGCGCCTATCCGGCTGGATATCCAGCCGACGAAGATCATGGCGACGGCCGTGACGATCAGGTAGCTGCTGAAGAGCAGGGAGACCTGGCTCGGTGTGGCGTCCAGGTTCTGGGCCAGCGCGGGCAGGATCGGGTCGACGAGTCCGATGCCCATGAAGGAGATGACGCAGGCGAAGGCCACGGCCCAGACGGCCCTGGGCTGTCGGAAGGGGCTCGCCGCGGGTGAGTGGGAGGACAAGCGGTGCTCCAGTTCTGATGGGACTCCGGGGTGTGGGGGGCGGGGGCGGTGCCGGTCGGCGGCCCGCCGCGGGCGTACGGGTCAGCCGGTGCGGTCGGCCGCGGGCGCCGAGGCGTTCTCGACGAGGCGTCTGAGCGGGCCGGCGCCGAGGCGCGCGACCTCGGCGAGGGCCTGCCGGTCGGCCTCGGACAGGCCGTCGAGCAGCCCGCCGAGCAGCTTGACGCGGGTGGCGCGGCGGCGCCGCATCAGCTCGCGCCCCGCGTCCGTGATGGACACCAGCACCACCCGGCCGTCGCCCGGGTCCCGCACTCGTGTGACCAGACCCTGGCGTTCGAGCCGCTGCACGAGCTGGGTCATGGACGGCTGGGCCACGCTCTCCGCGCCCGCCAGGTCGGTGAGCCTCGCGGGGCCGAGGCGGTCGAGCCTGCCCAGCGTGGAGGCGGTGGTGAAGCTGATGTCGCGCACGGAGATGTGGCGGATCGCCATCAGCGCGAGGTCTTCGAGGAACGCGGCGACGTCGTCCCCGTCCGGTGTGTCTTCCTGGCCCATGAAGACCTTTGTATCATACACCTATATAGGGAGGCTATGGTTCCCGCCCCGGGCCGCACCCCCGGACCACGGGCGGCCGCGCCACAAGGGGCGACGACGCCCGCGGGGGCCTGAGACGCAGCGAAAGGGGCGCTCCGCCCGTCCCCGGACTGGAGTAGTCAGAAGGGAGATCCGCCGCCGTCTGGGCGATCGTGAAGAAATCACCCTTCACCCCCGGGGAACGAGAGAAGGCAGGCTCATGGCGACTCTGTGCAGGCCCGCGGTCTCTGTGCCGGAACACGTCATCACCATGGAGGAGACGCTGTCCCTCGCGCGCCGCCACCACGCCGACCACCCCCAGCTCCCCCTGGCCCTGCGGCTCATCGGGAACACCGGAGTGCTCACCCGGCACATCGTGCAGCCCATCGAGGAGACGCTGAAGCACCCCGGCTTCGAGGAGCGCAACAAGCTGTACGAGGCCGAGGCCAAGGCGCGGGTCCCCGAGGCGGTGCGGCGCGCGCTGGACGACGCCGAGCTGCGCCCCGCCGACATCGACGTGATCATCTACGTCTCGTGCACCGGCTTCATGATGCCGTCGCTGACCGCGTGGCTCATCAACACCATGGGGTTCGCCAGCGACACCCGGCAGATACCCATAGCCCAGCTCGGCTGCGCGGCAGGCGGCGCTGCGGTCAACAGGGCCCACGACTTCTGCACGGCCTACCCCGAGGCCAACGCCCTCATCGTCGCCTGCGAGTTCTGCTCGCTCTGCTACCAGCCCACCGACCTCGGCATCGGCTCACTGCTCTCCAACGGCCTCTTCGGCGACGGGGTGGCGGCGGCGGTGGTGCGCGGCAGCGGGGGCACCGGGATCGAACTGGAGCGCAACGGCTCGTATCTGATCCCCCGGACGGAGGACTGGATCGCCTACGACGTCCGGGCCACCGGCTTCCACTTCCTGCTGGACAAGCGGGTGCCCGGCACCATGGAGCCGCTGGCCCCCGCGCTGATGGCGCTCGCGGGGCTGCACGGCTGGGACGCCTCGGAACTCGACTTCTACATCATCCACGCGGGCGGCCCCCGCATCCTCGACGACCTCAGCAAGTTCCTCCGGGTGCCCCCCGAGGCGTTCCGCTTCAGCCGGGCCACCCTGACCGAGTACGGCAACATCGCGAGCGCCGTCGTTCTCGACGCGCTGCGCAGGCTCTTCGACGAGGGCGGTGCCGGGGCCGGTGCCCGCGGCATGCTCGCCGGATTCGGCCCCGGCATCACCGCCGAGATGACACTCGGCCGCTGGACCGCCGACGACCGCAGCCGCGCACTCGGCGCCCGCGCCTGACACCCCGCCGACGTCCCGCACCCCGCTCCCCCGCACCGACCGCCAGCCCAAGGGGCGCCACGCCCCGGAAGACCACGCCGGAGGCAGCACCATGGACGACACCACCACGAGGGACCCGGCCACGGACACCCGTCCGCCGGTACGGTTCTGGCCCGCGCTCGACCTGACCGCCGTGGACTTCGACCCGGTGCTCGCCGAGCTGATGCGGGAGGGCCCTGTCACCCGTATCCAACTGCCCAACGGGGAGGGCTGGGCGTGGCTCGTCACCCGCTACGACGACGTGCGCGCGGTGACCAACGACGCCCGCTTCAGCCGCGAGGCCGTCCTCGGCCGTCAGGTCACCCGGCTCGCCCCGCACTTCATCCCCGCGAAGGGCGCCGTCGGCTTCGCCGATCCGCCCGACCACACCCGGCTGCGCCGCGCGGTCACCGCCGCGTTCACGGCGCGGGGCGTGGAGCGGGTGCGCGAGCGCGCGCGGGCCGAACTCGACGCCCTCGTCGACGCGATGCTGCGCGGCGGGCCGCCCGCCGACCTCACCTCCGACGTGCTCGGCCCCTTCCCGATCGCCGTGGTGTGCGAGGTGATGGGCGTACCGGCCGAGGACCGCGGGCGGATGCACGAGTGGACCGACCGCATCCTCTCCTCCTCGTACGGGGCCGAGGTCAGCGAGCGGGCCAGGGACGAGATGACCGCCTACTTCGGACGGCTGACCGAGGAGCGCGCGGACAGCGGGGGCGACGACGTCGCCGCGCTGCTCGGGGCGGCGATGGCGGCAGGCGAGCTGACCCGGCAGGAGGCGCTGGGCCTCGCGGTGCTCATCCAGATCGGCGGCGAGGCGGTCACCAACAACAGCGGCCAGATGTTCTACCTGCTGCTGACCAGGCCCGAGCTGATGGAGCGGCTGCGCGCGGAGCCGGCGGTGCGGCCCGGCGCCGTGGACGAGCTGCTGCGCTACATCCCGCACAGGTCGGCGGTGGGCCTCTCCAGGATCGCGCTGGAGGACGTCACCGTGAGCGGGGTGCCGATCAGCGCGGGCGACCCGGTCTACGTGTCCTATCTGGCCGCCAACCGCGACCCCGACGTCTTCCCAGAGCCGGAGCGCATCGACTTCGACCGCAGCCCCAACCCGCACGTCGCCTTCGGGCACGGCCCGCACTACTGCGTGGGCGGCATCCTCGCCCGGATGGAGTCGGAGCTGCTGGTGGACACCCTGCTCGACCGGGTCCCCGGGCTGCGGCTCGCGGTGCCGCCCGACGAGGTGCCCTGGCGGCGCGGCGCGCTGATCAGGGGCCCCGAGGCCCTGCCGGTGGCGTGGTGAGGGCCCGGGTGCGGGGGCTCCGGGCGGGGGTGGGGCGGTGACGGCGCTCGGCCCGCCCGAGGGGCTGCTCGTGCCGCCGGGCCAGGGCCGCACCGTGCGCACCGCGGCCCAGCAGGTGACGTACAAGGTGACCGGCTCGCACTCGCGGATCGCCTCCAGCTTCGAGGTGACCGTGCCGCCAGGCTTCGATGTGGGCGCGCATGTGCACGCCAGGAGCGAGGAGCTGTTCTACGTGCTGGAGGGCGAGCTGGACGTGCTCGCGTTCGAGCCACTGGTGCGCACCAGAGACCGCTGGCAGGGCTGGCGCTCCGCCGCGGGCAGCAGGGTGGTGCGCGCCACCCCCGGCACGGTGATCGCGGTGCCGCCCGGGTGCCCGCACGCGTTCGCCAACCCGACGGGGAGCCCCGCGAAGATGTTCTTCCAGGCGTCGCCGCCGCCCGACCATGAGCGGTACTTCGACGAGCTGCTGGAGATCCTGTCCGCCGAGGGGCCGCCCGACCACCGGGCGATCGCCGAGCTGCGGCTGCGCTACGACATCGAGCAGCTCACACCGCTGCGGCACGGGACGCAGGCGGAGACGGAGACGGAGGCGGAGACGGAAGCCGCTCCGGCCGACGGGCCCGGATGAGGGCGCGGGCCGCGGTCATGGGGTGATCACGAGCTTGCCGCGGGTGTGTCCCGTGCGGCTCGCGTCGAAGGCCGCGGCGACCTCCTCCAGGGGGTGGGTGGCGGCCACCTCGACGGTGAGTCCGCCGCGGTCGGCCAGCTCCGCGAGGCGGGTGAGCCCGGCGCCGTCCGGCCTGACCCAGATCACCTCGCCGCCGTGCTCCCCCGCCTGCCCGTCCGCGATCGAGCCGTGCCGGCCGCCCGGGGCGAGCACCGCGAGGGTGGTCTCCAACTGGCCGCCCGCGAAGTCGGCGACCGCGTCGACCCCGCCGGGCGCCAGCGCCCGCACCCGCTCGGCGAGGCCCTCGCCGTGCCCGACGGGCTCGGCGCCGAGGCCGCGCACGTAGTCGTGGTTGCGCTCGGAGGCGGTGCCGATGACCCGGGCGCCGCGGGCCCGCGCGATCTGCACGCCGAGGCCGCCCACACCGCCCGACGCCCCGTGCACCAGCACGGTGTCGCCCGAGCCCACGGCCAGCCTGTCGAGGGTGCGCAGCGCGGTGAGCCCGGCCAGCGGCAGGCCGCCCGCCTGCGGCCAGTCGAGCGCGGCGGGCTTGCGGGCGACGGCCCCCGCGGGCACGGTGACGTACTCGGCGAAGGTGCCGCCGTGCACCACGTCCTTGCGGGCGTAGGCCATGACCTCGTCGCCCACCGCGAACTCCGGCACGTCGAAGCCGAGCGCGGCGACGACACCGGCCACGTCCCAGCCCGGGATCACCGGGAAGACCGCGTCCATGACGGCGTCGAGGCCGCCCGCCATGACCTTCCAGTCCACCGGGTTGACCCCGGCCGCCCGCACCTGGACGAGCACCTGTCCCGGGCCGACCTTCGGCCGGGGCAACTCGCCCAAGGTGAGCCGGGAGTTGTCGGGGGCGTAGGAGTCGTAGCTGACAGCGCGCATGGGCCGGCCTCGTGGTGAGCGGTGGGCGTCCCGCGGGGGGACTTCGATCTTGTGCACCGTACCCGGCGCGCGGCCAGGTCCTGGCAAGGCGTGCGCGGGAGGCGGGCGCCGGGGCGCCGCGCCTCCCCCGGGTCGGTGTGTGTCAGCCGCTGGGCTGGTCGGTGTCCTGCTGACTGCCCCAGCCGTGCCAGCGCTCCACCTCGATACGGGCGGACACCCGGGGGTTGTCCCGGTTCGCGTAGGGCTTGCCGAGGTAGTGCCGGGAGAGCCGGTCGATGTCGGTGAGGCCCTCGTCGTCGGTCAGCCCGGCGACCCGGCCGATCAGCGTCACATGGGTGTACCAGTCGGACGCGTCGAGCACGGTGAGGGTGACGCGGGGGTCACGGCGCAGGTGCTTGAGCCTGGCGCGGCTCACGTCCATGTTGACCAGCACCCGGCCGTCGTCCTCCCACAGGTACCAGGTCGCCGCGGACACCGGCTGGCCGTCGGCGCGCACCGTGGCGATGACCGCGGGGTTGGCCTTCCGCAGCAGGGCCACCGCGGCTTCGGGAAGTGGCGGCTTGGACATGTGTTCCTCCTCGTCGGATCGGATGGGCGCGCCTCTCCGGACCGACGCCCGCCCCCCGTGGGAAGCGCCTGGACGATCTTCCCATGCCTTCGCGGCCCGGACCCTGGGCGCACCGCCCTCGTCACCGAATCCCCATCCGCCGGTCCTGTGGCGCCGTGCCCAAGGGCGGCACCCCGACTCACCGGCGGCGCCTGCGGTGGGCGGTCAGCGGATGGGGACGCCCGACAGCGCCCGTGCGATGACGAGGCGCTGGATCTCGCTCGTGCCCTCGAAGATGGTGTAAATCGCGGCGTCCCGGTGCATCCGCTCGACCGGGTACTCGCGCGTGAAGCCGTTGCCGCCCAGTATCTGCACCGCCTGCGCGGTCACCTGCTTCGCGGTCTCGCTGGCGAAGAGCTTGGACATGGAGCCCTCTGCGGCCTCGAAGGGGCGCCCGCTCACGGCCATCCAGGAGGCCCGCCACACCAGCAGCCTCGATGCGTCGATACGGGTGCGCATGTCGGCGAGCTGGAAGGCGACGCCCTGGTTGTCGATCACGGGGCGGCCGAACTGGCGGCGGTCCTTGGCGTAGTCGAGCGCGACCTCGTACGCCGCGCGCGCGGTGCCGACGGCCATGGCGCCGACGGCGGGGCGCGACGCCTCGAAGGTGGCCATCGCGGCGTTGCGCACCTGCTCGCCGCCGGAGGCGCGCTCCCTGGCCCTGGCGAGGCGCTCGTCCAGCTTCTCCTTGCCGCCGAGCAGACAGGAGCCCGGCACCCGCACCTCGTCGAGCACGACCTCGGCGGTGTGGGAGGCGCGGATGCCGTGCTTGCGGAACTTCTGGCCCTGGCTCAGGCCCGGGGTGCCGGGGGGCACGATGAACGAGGCGTGGCCCTTGGAGCCGAGACCGGGGTCGACGACCGCGACGACCACGTGGACGTTGGCGATGCCGCCGTTGGTGGCCCAGGTCTTGGTGCCGTTCAGCACCCACTCGTCGGCGGCCTCGTCGTACACCGCGCGGGTGCGCATGGCGGCCACGTCGGAGCCGGCGTCGGGCTCCGAGGAGCAGAACGCGGCGAGCTTGACGTCGTTCGCGTCGCCGTACATCTGGGGTATCCAGGTGCCGATCTGCTCGTCCGTCCCGTTGGCCAGCACCCCCACCGCGGCGAGGCCCGTACCCACGATCGACAGGGCTATGCCCGCGTCGCCCCAGAACAGCTCTTCCAGGGCCATCGGCAGCCCGAGACCCGTCGGATCAAAGTACTGCTGGGCATAGAAATCGAGGGAGTAGATGCCGACCTTGGCGGCCTCCTGGATCACCGGCCAGGGGGTTTCCTCGCGTTCGTCCCATTCCGCCGCCGCGGGCCTGACGACATCGGCGGCGAAGCCGTGCAGCCAGTCCCTGATCTCCTTCTGCTCGTCGCTCAGCTCCATCGTGAACTCGGCCATGACCCCTCCAGCGCTCCGCCGTCCAGCTTACGTTACCTACGGTAATAGCTGCTTATTACCCGCTGGTAGAAAATGTCAACTGCCGGTAGAGCGTTCGAGGCGCCCACGCCGCCAAGTGCTAGTTTGCCGATGCGTCACCGAAACAGCACGGGTGGGGAGAGAGCATTGGGCAACCCTGAGCGGTCACACGACCGGCGGCGAGAGCTGTTGGAAGCCGCCGAGCGCGTGGTGCTGCGCGACGGACCCGGGGCCTCCATGAACGCGATCGCGGCCGAGGCGGGCATCACCAAGCCCATCCTCTACCGGCACTTCGGCGACAAGAGCGGCCTGTACGCGGCGCTCGCCAAGCGGCACACCGACGGCCTCCTCGAAGCGCTGCGCGCCGCCCTCGACGCCCCCGCGGAGCGCAGGCAGCGCGTCGAGGCCACCCTCGACACCTACCTCGCCGCGATCGAGGCGCGCCCGCAGGTCTACCGCTTCCTGATGCACCCCTCGGAGGGCAGCCCCCAGGGCGACACCGACGTGGACGTCGGCCGCCAGGTCGCGCCGCTGCTGCGCAGCCTCGGCGAGGACATGACCAAGGTCATCGAGGAGCGCATCGACTTCGGCCCCGAGGGCGGCCGGCTCGCCCGGGTCTGGGGGCACGGCATCGTCGGCCTGATGCACGCGGCGGGCGACTGGTGGCTCAACGAGAGACCCTGCTCCCGCGGCGAGTTGGTGAGCGGCCTGACGGATCTGCTCTGGGGCCGCCTCGCCGTCGTCGACAACAGTGCGGAAGGACCCGAGTTCTGACGCCGCGGCGGCCGTACCGGTCAGCCGCCCGCGCGCCAGGCCCTGGCCGCCGCTCGCTCCACCCGGCGGCGGCGCCAGCCTCCGACACGCTCCGTGTAGACGGCGCCGTCCAGGTGGTCGCACTCGTGCTGGAGGCAGCGGGCGAAGTACCCCTCGCCGCGCAGCTCCACGGGCTCCCCCGCGAGGGTGGTGCCGGTGACCACCGCACGGTCGAAGCGGGGCGTGACGGCCTCCACGCCCGGCAGCGAGAGACAGCCCTCCGGGCCGCCCACGAGCACTCCTTCCGCGCTCTCCAGCACCGGGTTGACGACGTGTCCGAGCCTGCGCCTTTCGTCGTCGTCCTGGCAGTCGTAGACGAACACCCGCAGGGCCACGCCGACCTGGTTGGCGGCCAGGCCCACGCCACGCGCGGCGTACATCGTGGCGAACATGTCCTCGACCAGCCGCCCCAGCGCGGCGCCGCGCTCCGCCACCGGCGCGCACGGACCGCGCAGCACCGGGTCGGCGAACGGGACCAGGGGCCGTACGCGCCCCGTGGCGCCGGGGATGGGAGCGTGTCGCATCGGCACAGCCTACGGTCCGCGGGCCCGCGGGCCGCCCGGCCCCCGCGCACCAGCTCCGCGGCGGGCCGAACCGTGACGGTGCCGATGTAGGGGGCCAGGCGCGGATCTCGATAGGCTTGGCCCACACGCCACCCGCCTCCCCTCCGCCCGGGGTGGGCGCGGCGCCGTACGCGAGGAGGAGCGACAAGGATGGCAGGCAACACGGACCCGCTGTCACCGCGGTCCAAGCTGGCCGTGACGGCGGGGAGAGCGGCCGCGGCCGTCTCGCGCGCGGCGGGCCGTGGCAGCGGCTCCGTCATCGGCGGCAAAGTGGCACTCAGACTCGACCCCGAGCTGCTGCGCAGGCTCGCCCAGCACCTCGACGTGGTCCTGGTCTCCGCCACCAACGGCAAGACCACCACCACCCGGCTGATCGCGGAGGCGCTGCGCGCCGCGGGCCCGGTGGTCTCCAACGCGCTCGGCGCCAACATGCCGGCCGGGATCACCTCCGCGCTCGCCGGCGGCTCCGACGCGCGGTTCGGCGTGATCGAGGTCGACGAGAAGTACCTCGCCGGGGTCGCCCGCGACGTGGAGCCGAAGGCCATCGCGCTGCTGAACCTCTCCCGCGACCAGCTCGACCGTGCCGCGGAGACCCGTATGCTCGCCGAGAACTGGCGGGAGGGCCTGGCGGGCTCCAAGGCCGTCGTCATCGCGAACTGCGACGACCCGCTGGTGGTGTGGGCGTCCTCGTCGTCGCCGAACGTGGTCTGGGTGGCCGCGGGGCAGATGTGGAAGGACGACGCCTGGTCCTGCCCGTCCTGCGGCGGTGTGATGCAGCGCCCGGGCGACGACTGGTACTGCGGCGAGTGCGGCTTCCGGCGCCCGGCGCCGAGCTGGGTGCTCTCCGGCGACCACGTCATCGACCCGCAGGGCTCGGCCTGGCCCATCCACCTCCAGCTCCCCGGCCGCGCCAACAGGGCCAACGCCGCCTCGTCCGCCGCCGTCGCCGCCGCTTTCGGGGTGCCGCCGCAGGTCGCGCTGGAGCGGATGTACCAGGTGCAGGCGGTGGCCGGGCGCTACGACGTGGTGCAGTTCGCGGGCCGCGACATGCGGCTGCTGCTCGCCAAGAACCCGGCGGGCTGGCTGGAGACGTTCTCGCTGATCGACCCGCCGCCGACGCCGGTGATCCTCTCGGTGAACGCGCGCGGCGCGGACGGCACCGACACCTCCTGGCTCTGGGACGTCGACTACACCCGGCTGACCGGGCACCCCATCGTCGTCATCGGCGACAGGCGGCTCGACCTCGCGGTGCGCCTGGAGGTCGCGGGCCAGCACTTCCAGGTCTGCGACACCGTCGACGAGGCCGTACGGGCCGCGGCCCCCGGCCGGATCGAGGTCATCGCGAACTACACCGCCTTCCAGGACCTGCGCCGCCGCGTCGGCAACTGACACCCACCGGCCACCCCCGATCCCGGAGAGGGACCTCCTCGGCATGAGCGATAGCAGTCTGCGACTGGTGTGGGTCTACCCCGACCTGCTGAGCACGTACGGCGACCAGGGCAACGCCCTGGTCGTGGAGCGCAGGGCAAGGCAGCGGCACCTGGACGTGACCCGGATCGACGTCCGCAGCGACCAGCAGGTGCCCACCTCGGGCGACATCTACCTGATCGGCGGCGGCGAGGACCGGCCGCAGCGGCTCGCCGCCGAGCGGCTGCGCCGCGACGGCGGTCTCTCCCGGGCCGTGGCCAACGGCGCCATCGTGTTCTCGGTGTGCGCCGGGTACCAGATCCTCGGCCACGAGTTCATCAACGACCTCGGCGAGCGGGAGCCGGGCCTCGGGCTGCTCGACGTGCGCTCCACCCGCGGCGAGGGCGAGCGCTGCGTCGGCGACGTCCTCGGCGACATCGACCCCCGTCTGGGCCTGCCGCCGCTCACCGGCTTCGAGAACCACCAGGGCGTCACCCACGTCGGCCCGCACGCGCGCCCCTTCGCCCAGGTCAGGCTCGGCAGGGGCAACGGCACGGGCGACGGCACCGAGGGCGCGTACAACGACACCGTCTTCGGCACGTACATGCACGGCCCCGTACTCGCCCGCAACCCGCTGATCGCCGACCTGCTGCTGAAGCTGGCCCTCGACGTGAACGCGCTGCCGCCCGCCGACGACCGCTGGTACGAGGCGCTGCGCGCCGAGCGGATCGCCGCGGCGCAGCAGCCCGCGTAGGACGCTCCACGCCGGGCGCCCGTGCCCGGGCGGACCGGGCGGGTCCCGGGGCCCGCCCGGGCTTCGCCGCCCCGCCCCCGGCCGTTCACCGCGCGCAGGGACCTCGTTCCGCTGCGTGGTGTCGAATCGCTCACACGGCGCCTGGAAGCGTGTCCAGCAGTCGGACGGCGGGTCCTGGCGGTCCGGGGTCGCCGGTAGGCTGGCCGTGCTCCAGCCGGACGACGTGGTCCGGCCTTCGGCCCACGTTGCAAAGGTATTCCGGGCTATGCGAATGGGTGTTCTCACCTCCGGCGGCGACTGCCCAGGGCTGAACGCCGTGATCCGTTCGGTCGTGCACCGAGCCGTCGTCGACCACGGCGACGAGGTCATCGGCTTCCACGACGGCTGGAAGGGCCTGCTCGAATGCGACTACCGCAAGCTTGACCTGGACGCGGTCAGCGGCATCCTCGCCCGTGGCGGCACCATCCTCGGCTCCTCCCGGGTCCAGCCCGCGCACCTGCGCGACGGGGTCGAGCGCGCCAAGGGCCACGTGGCCGACCTGGGGCTCGACGCGATCATCCCGATCGGCGGCGAGGGCACGCTGAAGGCGGCGCGGCTGCTGTCCGACGGGGGCCTGCCGATCGTCGGGGTCCCGAAGACCATCGACAACGACATCGCGGGCACCGACGTCACCTTCGGCTTCGACACCGCGGTGGGCGTGGCGACGGAGGCCCTCGACCGGCTGAAGACCACCGCGGAGTCCCACCAGCGGGTGCTGATCGTGGAGGTCATGGGCCGCCATACCGGCTGGATCGCGCTGCACTCGGGGATGGCGGCGGGCGCCCACGCCATCGTGGTGCCCGAGCGGCCCTTCGACATCGACGAGCTGGCCAGGCGGGTCGGCGAGCGGTTCTCTGCGGGCAAGAAATTCGCCATCGTGGTGGCCGCGGAGGGCGCGAAGCCCCGCGCCGGCTCCATGGAGTTCGACGAGGGCGGCACCGACATGTACGGCCACGAGCGCTTCGCGGGCGTGGCGCGGCAGCTCTCCGTGGAGCTTGAGGAGCGCCTCGGCAAGGAGGCGCGTCCTGTGATCCTCGGCCATGTGCAGCGCGGCGGCACCCCCACCGCGTACGACAGGGTGCTCGCGACCCGCTTCGGCTGGCACGCCGTGGAGGCCGCGCACCGCGGCGAGTTCGGGCATCTGACGGCGCTGCGCGGCACCGACATCGTGATGATGCCGCTCGCGGATGCCGTGGAGACCCTGAAGACGGTGCCCGACGCGCGCTACGCCGAGGCCGAGACCGTCCTGTGAACGCCCCCTGAGCCACCCGGGTTTCGCCCGGTGACCCACATGGGTTCCGCCCCATGCGCGTAAGCCGCCCCCGCCCTCGGGTCCCGGCGGGGGCGGTTCTAGTCTGGTTGCCGTCAAGAACCGCGCAATCGGCACGAATCAGGAGCGGCGGATGGATCACGGCATGCACGGCATGACGATGGACCTGCCGCCGTTCACGCTGGGCAACGGGCTCCACTGGTCCACCCAGCCGTTCTTCCTCGCGGCCTGCCTCGTCGGGCTCGCGCTGTACGGCTCGGCCCTGGCGCGGCTGCTGCGGCGCGGCGACGCCTGGCCCGTGGGCCGCAGCGTGTCCTTCGTGCTCGGAGTGCTGCTCGTCCTGCTGACGATGTGCACCCGGCTCAACGACTACGGCATGGTCATGTTCAGCGTGCACATGGTGCAGCACATGATCATCAGCATGCTCGCGCCGCTCCTGCTGCTGCTCGGGGCGCCGGTGACACTGGCGCTGCGGGCGCTGCCGGTGGCGGGGCGCGGGCGCACCGGGCCGCGCGAGGTGCTGCTGGCGTTCCTGCACAGCCGGTTCCTGCGGGTGGTCACCCACCCCGGTTTCACCATCCCGGTGTTCATCGCCAGCCTCTACGGGCTCTACTTCACGCCGCTCTTCGACAGCCTGATGGGCTCCGCCGTCGGGCACGCGGCGATGATGGTGCACTTCCTCCTGGTCGGCCTGGTCTTCTTCTGGCCGATCATGGGCATCGACCCGGGGCCGCACCGCCCCGGCCATGTGATGCGGATGCTGGAGCTGTTCGCGGGCATGCCGTTCCACGCGTTCTTCGGCATCGCGCTGATGATGGCGTCGGGCCCGATGGTGGACGCGTACAAGCACCCTCCGGCCTCGCTCGGCATCGAGGCGCTGTCCGACCAGACCGCGGCGGGCGGTATCGCCTGGGCGTTCAGCGAGGTCCCGTCGGTGATCGTGCTGCTTGCGCTGCTGTTCCAGTGGTACCGCTCCGAGCAGCGCCAGGCGCGCCGCGCCGACCGCCAGGCGGACCGCGACGGCGACAAGGAGCTTGCCGAGTACAACGCGTATCTCGCGTCGCTCCAGGCCCGCGGGAACTGACGCGTACCGGCCGCGGGGGCCGGGCGGGCGGACGGTGACCGCGCGGCCACCGTCCGGAACGGCCACCCCCGGCACCTGGTCCTCTGGCCTCTCGTAGCCCTTCCGGGTGACTATGGAGGTTCGGACCCGGGCGCGGGCGCGTCCGGCCGCACGAGGAGGGTGCCGCGATGCGCGAGACGCCGGGGACGACGAAGGCGATGGGGGTCATAACGGTCGGCGGCCTGGTCGCCGTGACCGCCTACACGGTGGCGCTCGGCAGCAACGGGTGGCTGTGGTTCGGCTGGGTCGTGCTCGGCCTGATCACGCTGGGGATGGTGGCCTCCCGCAGCACCTGACCCGGGGGCCCGCGCCGACGCCCCCCTGGGGCCCCGGGGGGCGCCTTGGCCGTCGTGGCCTGATCCGGATGCGGCGAACGAGCGACCTGGGGGCTTTGTGTGGCCGAGGCGGGGCCGGATGACTGCGGTACCGGTCGGCGCGCGGGCGCGGCGCCGGGCCACCCGGGGGCGCCGCCCCTCCCCCGCCACCAGCCGGCCGGTGCACGTTAGGCCGCCGGGAGCGTGGGGACTCGTGGCCGTGTCAGGCGAGAGCCGCAGGACACCGGCCGACGAGAGCGCTGGGAGGTGGGAACCATGGCGACAGGTCGGCTTCCCGATCACGAGCAGCGAATCCTGGACGAGATGGAGGAGGTCCTCAGGCACGACCGGGATCTGAACCGGCGGACGCGTACGACACGTGCCAGGTGGCGGCTGCGCGAGGGGTGGGAGGCCGCCGAGTGGGGCAGGAACCTCTTCCTGCTGCTGACGTCGGTGGCGGCGGCGGTCCTGCTGGTGGCGGGCATCCAGACCCAGGAGCCGGGCGCGATCTGGGCGTTCGCGGCGACCTGGCCGTTCGCGGTGCTCGGCGGGGTGGTGCTGGTACGGCGACGGCGCGCGGGGCGACGCGACGGGCGTTGACCGCGGGCGCGCCCTCCCGGCGGGGGGCGCCGCTCAGCGCCCGCCCGCGACCCTGAGGACCGCGCCCGTGGTGTACGAGGCGTCGTCCGACAGGAGCCAGGCGATGGCGGCGGCGATCTCCTCGGGGGCTCCGGGTCTGCCCAGCGGGGTGCCGGCGCCGATGCGTTCGGCGCGTCCCGCGTCACCCATGTCGGCGTGCATGGTGGTGGTGATCGCGCCGGGCGCGACCGCGTTGACCCGGACGGCGGGGCCCAGTTCCTTGGCGAGGCCGAGGGTGAGGGAGTCGACGGCGGCCTTCGCCGCCGCGTAGTGGACGTACTCGCCGGGGGAGCCGAGGGTGGCGGCGCCGGACGAGACGTTGACGACGGCGCCGCCCCCGGCCATGTCGCGGGCGGCGCGGCGGCAGGCGAACAGGGTGCCGAGGAGGTTCACGTCGAGCACCCTGCGCAGGACGGCGGTCTCCGCGTCGGCGAGCCGGGTGAGCGGGCCCGAGTAGCCGGCGTTGTTGACGAGCCCCGTGGGGGCGCCGAGTTGTGCGTGCGCGGTGTCGAAGAGCAGGTCGACGTCGGCCTCTTCGGCGACGTCGGCGCGCACGGCGACACACCGGGCGCCCTGCGCCCTGACCTGACGTGCCGTCAATTCCGCCGCGTCCTGGTCCCGTACGTAGCCGAGGGCGATGTCGTGCCCGTCGCGCGCGAGGCGCACGCAGGTGGCGGCGCCGATGCCGCGGCCGCCTCCGGTGACGATGGTGATGGGCCGTGCCATGCGCTGTTCGCTGCTCCTTGTGCCGGTGACGCGTGGTGCGTCCCGCGTGTCCGCGGTGCCCGTCTGGTCGCCACCACGGTCGCACAGCGGCCCGCGGGAGTGTGCCGCGGGCCCGGAGGAGGGCTGGAGGGGAGCCGCGGGATCACTCCTTGCGGCTGTGGGTGGAGGCGGTGCGGAAGTCGGTGTACGTGTAGGGGTTGTCGAGTATCCCGGTCTCGGGGACGTCCGGGCTCATGCCCCTGCGCCAGCCCTCCTCGCCCAGGGTGGCGCGCAGGTACGCGACGGTGGCGTCGGTCCGCGCGCGGACCGCGGCGAGGTCGATGCCCACGAGGCGGTGCTCGTGCTTGACGACGCGGCCGTCCACCAGGACGGTGTGCACGTCCCCGCGCTGCGCCTGGAAGGCGACGTGGCCGAAGGGGTTGAGGACCGGGAACGAGACGGGCGAGTGCTCGTTCTTGAGCAGGACGAGGTCCGCCTTCCTGCCCGCCTCGACGCTGCCGAGGTCGTGGCCGCGGCCGATGGCGCGGGCGCCTCCCCTGGTCGCCCAGTCGACGACCTGCTCGGCGCGGAGCGCGCAGTGGGTGACGGTCTCGCCCCTGGCGTGCGCCTCCAGGTGTTCGCGTGCGCGGTCGGCGCCGAGTGTCGCGCGCATCGCGGAGAACAGGTCGCCGCTCCACCACACGCTGGTGTCCATGGAGAGGGAGACCGGGATGCCGTGGGCGCGGATGGCCCAGGTGGGCGGGTAGCCCTGGCCCGCGCTCTGCTCGCTCTCGGTGGAGACGGAGACCGAGCCGCCGGTCGCGGCGATGCGGTGGTAGGAGTCGGTGGAAAGCGACGCCGCGTGCACGTACACGGTCTGCGGGGTCATGAAGCCGTTGTCGTGCATCAGGCGGATGCCGTCGTCGCCTGTGGCGCCCCACACGCCCGCGTGCGTGGTGACCGGGACGCCGAGGTCGCGGGCCGTCTCGAAGGCGGGCCGCTCGGGGAACTCGGGGTCGCCGGTCACGTCGAAGGCGATCTGGAAGCCCAGCATGTCGTCCCCGGTGATCCGGCGGCGCACGAAGTCCCGGAACTCGGGGGCGCCGGTCCATACGGCGGGCGGCTGCTGGATGTTGCCGTAGGCGAGCACGAAGCGGCCGGGGACCGAGCGCAGCGCGTCGACGGCGGCGTCCGCGTGGTCGACGGTCCGCAGCCCGTGGGACCAGTCGACGACCGTGGTCACCCCGGCGTCGAGGGCCTCGACCGCCGCGAGGAGGTTGCCCGCGTACACGTCCTGCGGCCGGAAGAGCTTGCCGGACTCCAGGTAGTACCAGACGAAGTACTGGGTGAGGGTCCAGTCGGCGCCGTAGCCGCGCATGGCGGTCTGCCACATGTGGCGGTGGGTGTCGATCATCCCGGGCATGACGATGCCGTCGGTGGCGTCGACGGCGACGGTGTCGTCGGGGACGGGCAGCGCGGTGCCGACGGCCGCGATCCGGTCGCCGACGACGAGCACGTCGGTGTTCTCCAGGACACGGCGCCGGTCGTCCATGGGCAGCACCGTGCCGCCGCGCAGCACCACGGGGCGTCCTGACGGGAAGGGAGTGCGCTCGCTCACCAGGGGCTCCTCACCACGGTGCGACCGGGTCGCCCGGGGTCCGGACGCCCGTCTGCCAGACGGTCGGCAGGATGCAAGGCCACTGTGTGCAGCGGCAGTTCGGGTGTCAACCGTCTGGAGGGAGGCGGGAGCACACGGAAACGGGCTTCTGTGTCCGCTCTGCGGTCGAGTCGTCCGTTCCCGTTCTTCGGCAGTACGGGCGGCCGTGCGCCGTGGCTGCTTGGAGGGCGGCCATGGCCTGACGATATGCCCGTGGAGTCGGCGTTGTGTTTCACTGGTCGGGCCGTGCGCGGCCTGTCCGTCCAGCGGACAGGGGGGTGCGACGACGGCTGACGGACGGGGGAGCGTATGGCACGCCAGGGGACGGGACCCGACTTCATCGAGGCGCTGGCGCGCGGCCTCGACGTGATCAGCGCGTTCGAGCCGGGGCGTCCTGTGATGTCGCTGAGCGAGGTGGCGGCGGCGACCGGGCTCGCCCGGCCCACGGCGCGCCGCATCCTGCTCACCCTTGAGGAGTTGGGCTATGTCCGCGCCCGGACGCCCGGCTTCGCGCTCACGCCGCGCGTCCTCGGCCTCGGCGTGGCGTATGTGAGGTCCATGGGCCTGTGGGACGTGGCCAGGCCGCACATGGAGGAGCTGTCCTCCCGCACCGGCGAGTCCTGCTCGATCGCGCAGCTCGACGGCGGCGACATCGTCTATGTCGCGCGGGTCGCCGTGCCGCGGATCGTGACGCTCGCGGTGCAGATCGGCACCCGGTTCCCGGCGCTCGCCACATCGCTCGGCAAGGTGCTGCTCGCGGCGCTCGGCCCGGCCGACGCGGACCGTGCGCTCGCCGAGCCGAGCAGGTCGGGGCTTATGCCGCGCTGGCGGCCCGACCGCGCCGAGCGCGAGGCGGCGCTGCGGGAGGTGCGCGCCCGGGGCTGGGCCCTCACGGACGAGCAACTCGCGCGCGGCATCCGCTCGGTGGCCGCGCCGCTGCGCGACGGCGAGGGCCGGGTGATCGCCGCGCTCAACGTGAACGCGCACGCCGCGGAGACACCCGTGGCGCGCCTGGTCGAGCACCATCTGCCGCTGCTGTTGCGGACCGCGGGCGAGATCAGCGCCGACTTCGCGCGCCTGGAGACGGTGCCCCAGGTGACGCACCGCCAGGGCGCGGTCGCCGAGCCGCGGGGCTGAGCGCCACGACCCCTTGACGCGTGGCGCGGCCGTGGCACAATCGGCACCGGCCGGACGTCCGTCCGCCCAGCGGACGTTCTCCCGGGGAGCTGATGGGGATGCCGGACCGCGCGACCGACTCCCCCGCCGCCCGGGGGCCGCTGGCGGGCGTGCTGGTCGCCGACTTCTCCCGCGTCCTGGCGGGCCCCTACGCCACCATGCTGCTCGCGGACCTGGGCGCCGACGTCATCAAGGTGGAGGCCCCAGGCGGCGACGACACCCGTGCGTGGACGCCGCCGGTGCGCGAGGGGACCTCGACGTACTACCTGGGCGTCAACCGCGGCAAGCGCTCGGTCGCGTTCGACCTGCGCGACGCAGCGGACGCCCGGCTCGCGCGGGAACTGGCGGCACGGGCCGACGTGCTGGTCGAGAACTTCCGGCCCGGCGGACTCGCCAGGTACGGGCTCGACTTCGCCACGGTGCGGGAGGCGAACCCGGGCGTCGTCTACGCCTCCATCAGCGGCTTCGGCTCGGGTCCCGGGCGGCATGTGCCGGGGTACGACCTGATGGTCCAGGCGGTCTCCGGGCTGATGAGCCTCACCGGCGACCCCGACGGGCCGCCCTACCGCGCCGGCATCTCCGTCTTCGACGTGATGGCGGGCAACCACGCGGCCATCGGCATCCTCGCCGCGCTGCGCCACCGGGACGCGACGGGGCGCGGCCAGCACGTCGAGGTCAACCTGCTGTCCTCGGCGCTGACCGGGCTCGTCAACCACAGCTCCGCGTACGTCGCCGGGGGCGTGGTCCCCTACCGCATGGGCAACGCCCACCCCAGCGTGTTCCCGTACGAGCCGCTGCCCACCGCCGACCACGACCTGATCGTGACCGCCGCCAACGACGGGCAGTTCCGCAGGCTGTGCGAGGTGCTCGGCATGCCGGAGGCGGCCGACGACCCGCGCTTCGCCCGCAACGCCGACCGCACCGCGAACCGGGACGAGCTGCGGCCGCTGCTGGTGCGGCGGCTCGCCGTGCGCGGCGCCGCCGAGTGGTTCGACCTGCTCGTCGCGGCGGGGGTGCCCTGCGGTCCCGTCCACACCATCGACGGCGGCTTCGCCATGGCGGAGCGCTTCGGTCTCGAACCGGTCGTGGCGGCGGGCGAGGGCGGGCGTGCCGTGCCGACCACCCGCCACCCCGTGCGCTTCTCCGAGACCGAGATCGCCTACCGGCTGCCGCCGCCGGAACTCGACGAGCACGGCGCCCTGGTGCGCGCCTGGCTGAGCAGCCCCCGTGCGGAGCACGATGCCTGACCCGGCCGACCGTCCCGAGCACGGCGAGCACGGTGCGGACGGCGCAGAGGTCCGGCGCTATCCGACGGCGCTCGGCGCCTCGTCCCCCACCTCGATCACACTGCTCGGCCGCGACCTCGCCGAGGACGTCATGGGCGAGGTCGGCTTCGGCGAGCTGGCGTTCTGGCTCGCCGCCCAGCGGCGCCCCTCCCCCGGCGAGACCCGGGTCTTCGAGGCGGTGCTCGCCGCCCTCGCCGACCACGGCTTCACCCCGACCGCGATCGTGACCCGGCTGACCTATCTGTCGGCGCCCGACTCGGTGCAGGGCGCGCTCGCCGCCGGGCTGCTCGGCGGCGGCTCCCGCTTCCTCGGGGTGACCGAGGACTGCGGGCGCTACCTCGACCGGGTCATCGGCGGCCTCGGCGGCGCACCGCCCACGGACGACGCGGGCTGGGACGCGGTCGCCCTCGACGCCGTCACGGCCACCAGGGCCGAGGGCCGCTATGTGCCGGGGCTCGGGCACCATGTGCACAAGCGGGGCGACCCGCGGACCCCGCGGCTGCTGCGCATCGCCGCCGAGGAGGGCCTTCACGGCCCCCATCTGTCGCTGTTCGCGGCGATCGGGCGGGTGCATCCGCGGGTGCTCGGCAGGACGCTGCCGCTCAACGGCGCCGGGGCCTGCGGCGCCGCACTGGCCGACCTGGGGCTGCCGCTCGAACTCCTGCGTGGCTTCGCGCTGCTGGCCCGCACCGCGGGGCTCATCGGCCAGTTGGCCGAGGAGCTGCGCCATCCGGTCGCCGACGAGATCTTCCGCTCGGTCGACCTCAACAACCGCCCGGTCGCTCCCGAGCCCCACCCGCCCCGCGCCGCGGACCACGGAGGAGCCCATGGCTGAACTGGTCGCCGTCATCGCGTCGACCCACCACCCGTTCTATTACCGCGCCAGCACGGCCACCGGCGAGGACCGGCCGCCGTTCGCGGATGAGTGGGTGCGCAAGATCGAGTCGTTCCGCGCGACCCTCACCAGGGCGAGGCCCGACGTCCTCGTCATGGTCGGCTCCGACCACTTCCACCAGCTCTGGCTGGACAACATGCCGCAGTTCCTCGTCGGCAAGGCGCCGTTCTACGACGCCAACTTCTCCAACGAGCAGCGGGAGTTCGGGCTGCCGAGGATGCTGCTGACGGGCGAGGAGGCGCTCTCCGCCCATGTGCTGCGGGAGGGCCTCGACGCCGGGTTCGACCTGGCGTTCTCCAACGAGCTGCGGCTCGACCACTCCATCACCTGCCCGATCCTCACGCTGCGCCCGCAGAACGACCTGCCCGTCGTGCCCGTCTACACCAACATCTTCGCGCCGCCGCTGCCGCGCCCCCGGCGCTTCGTCGAACTGGGCCGCACCATCAGGGAGTTGGTCGAGTCCTGGCCGTCGGACCAGCGGGTGGCGGTCATCGGCACCGGGCATCTCTCGCTGGAGCTGGGCGGGCCGCGGCAGTTCGGGCCGACGGGGCCCGACCCCGAGTTCGACCGCAGGGCGGTCGGGTGGATCGCGTCGGGCGACATCGAGGGCTGCCTCGCGGAAGTCACCCTGGACAGCCTGCACCTGCCGGGCAACGCCACCCACGGCTTCATGGACTTCCTGCTGATGATGGGGGTGGCGGGGGAAGGCGAGAAGGCCGACTACGTCGACACGTACGACCTCTTCCACACCATGGAGGCGTACTTCACCTGGTATCCGCGGGGGGTGCGGGCGTGAGCAAGTACCTGCTGGACAAGTTCCTGTTCACCGTCGACCGGGACCCCGCGCTCGTCGAGCGCTACCGGGAGGACCCGCGCGGCACCGTCGCCTTCTGGGAGGAGAACTGGGCGGGCCGCATCCTGGGCTGCCACGAGGGCGAGTCCTCGACCTGGCTCCGCTTCGACGACACCGAGCGCGAGGCGCTGGCCACGCACGACTACCCGAGGCTCTTCGCACTCGGCGCCCACCCGTTCCTCACGCTCACCCTCTTCATCGGCATGTTCGAACGGGACCACGAACCCCTCGGCTTCCAGCGGGAGTACGCCCGCCGGCTCGCCCATGTGACCCTGCCGTACCCCGACATCGCGACATGACCCGGGCGCCCGGGTCACGGAGTGCGGGCGAGGGCCTGCTACTCCTCGGCCGCGGTACCGCCCGGTTCCGCCTCGGGGGTACGGGCGTTCGCGGCGAGGATGCCGTCGAGCAGGACGTCCAGCGCCCAGTCGGTACGGGCCCTGCCGGTTCCGGAGACAAGTGCGGCGCCGAGCCGGGCGATGTGCGGGTGGTCCCGCGCGTCCGCGCCCGCCAGCCGGTCGGCCAGCTCGGTACGGGCCTCGGCCCTGCGGGCGTCGGCCTTCGGGTTGCTGTGCTCGACGGCGATGGCGGTGGGGTAGAGCAGGAGCAGGTCGACTCCCCAGGCGGCGGCCGCGTCCGCGACGCCGCCCTCGTGCAGCAGCGCGAGCACCGCCTCCACGAGCGCCATGTAGTGCGGGCCCGTGGGCTGGGTGGACATCGCCATGCGGGCGATGCCGGGGTGGCGGGCGAGGAGGGTGCCGTACTCCGTCAGCAGTGTGCGCATCCGCGCGCGCCAGTCGCCGTCGGCGGCGGCCGGGACGCCGATGTCGCCGAGCAGCGCGTCGAGGATCTGCGCGTGCAGGTCCTCGGTGTCCCTGACGTAGACGTACAACGACGCGTGCCCGGAGTCGAGGGCGGCGGCGACACGGCGCATGGTGACCTTGGCGAGCCCCTCGTCACGGAGGATGGCGAGCGCCGTGTCGATGATTCCCTGCCTGCTCAGGGCGGGCTTCGCGGGGCGCTCCCGGCGGCTCCTCGGTCCGGCCGCGCCGTCGTTCGTGGGCATGGCGCCAAGCTAGCACGACCACGGTCGTGACGACCGCGGTCGACCTGCCGTGCCCGTGCGCCCGTCGGCGCCCCGGCCGCCGACGCCACGAGGCCCTGGCGTTCCGGCGGCCGGACACCGGCGGTTCAGGCCGCCACGGCCTCGACCACGGAGATCAGCGAGGCGGACGGCGTCACGGTACGAAGCTGGAGCCCGGCCGCCTTGAACACCTCCTCGAACTCCGAACGGCTGCGCTCGCGGCCGCCGTTGGAGAGCGTCAGCATGTTGAGGTCCATGAGGGTAGGCAGGCCGCCCGCGGCCTCCTCGCTCCCGATGACCAGTTCGGTGACCAGGATGCGGCCGCCGGGGTTGAGCGCGTCACGGCAGTTGCGCAGCAGCCGCACCGCCGACTCGTCGTCCCAGTCGTGCAGCACGTACTTCAGCAGGTAGACATCGGCGGCGGGCACCGAGTCGAAGAAGTCGCCGCCGATGAAGTCGAAGCGGTCCGAGACGCCCGCGCGGGCGGCCGACTTCTCGGCGGCGTCGGCGACGTGCGGCAGGTCGAGGCAGGCTCCCCGCAGCGACGGGTGCCGTACCAGCAGGGTCTGTACGAAGGCGCCCGCGGCGCCGCCGATGTCGACGACCTTCTCCGCTCCCGTCACGTCGATGACGTCGGCCAGGTGCTCGGCGACCCCGTCGGTCATCGCCGTCATGGCCGCGGTGAACTGCTCCCCCTCGTCGGGGTGTCCGCTGAAGTAGGTGAACAGGTCCTGGCCCAGCACGGCCGGGGCCTGCGCCTCGCCGGTGCGCACCGCGTCGACGAGCTGGTCCCACGGCTTCCAGTGGCACGACATCCCGCCCCACAGGGCCAGGTCGCGCAGCGAGCCCGCGCGGTCGGTGCGCAGCGTCTCCAGCAGCGGCGTGGCGGCGAAGTGCTCGCCGTCCTCGCAGGTGGCGAGGTCAAGGGCGACACAGGCGCGCAGGAAGCGGTGGGTGGCGGAGGGGTCGAGCGACTCCTCGCGCGCCATCTCGGCCGCCGTGGCGGGACCGGCGCGCAGATGGTCGGCGATGTTGAGTTCCGCCGCCGTGCGCACCACCTGGGTCACCCAGTAACCCGTGATCATCTGGAACATGCGGCCGGCCTCGCCGCCGGCGGGCTCCGCGGAGCCCGCGGGGGTCAGGGGGTGTTCGTAGAGGGTCATTCCGCTCCTCGGTCGGGCAGGCGCATTGCACCGCGGCCATGCGCTCGGGGTGGAGGCGGAGCGGGGCCGGGTGACTGTCCGGCCGTGACGCGAGCCCGCTCCCCCTGGGCCCCGTCGACCGCGCCGCCTTCCGATGGCTGACAGTGCAGATGCCCTGTCGGGCGGGGAGTATGGCTGACGGATGATCACCGAAGTCCGGCCCGCCGCGTGCGTGCCCCTCCGTGGGACGGGTCTGCCCTTCCTGGACGAACCCGTAGGTCCTGCCCAGCGGCGGTGGTGGAGACCTCCGGCTTCCCGCCACCAGTCGGGTGCCCGGGTGCGAGCAGTGCCTCATCGCGCAGCAGGAGGTCGAGGGGCGGGCAGTGGCGGGCCGGCCCCCGCGCGCGGGCCTGTGCCTGAACGGGCAGCCGGCTCGTGACCGATCGGGCCCCGGCGGCGCCCCCGCGCCGACGCGCGGGAGGACGGGGCGGGCGCCCGTGACCGTCGGAGGGGGCCGGGCCCGGAGAACCCTTTCGCCCCGACTCTGCGGGCCGCCCGGCGGGTCGGGCTAGGATCAGCCGGACAGATGCAGACCGTGCGTCATCGGGTCCTTCGCTGATCAAGTGTCAGCAAGGCCGGATGGGAGTCGGCACGGGTCCGGTCAGACCTGGTCATGGACGGTGTGGCGCAGGCGGGCGGGCCGGGGCCCCGACGGGCGGTGTGACCTGGCAGAGCATGCCCGTGGAGCCGACCGGAATGAGCGAGGGAACACCGTGTTCTACAACGTGCTGAAGTACCTGTTCTTCAGCCCGTTGCTGCGCCTGCTGTTCCGGCCGCGCATCGAGGGGCTCGCGCACGTGCCGGAGTCGGGGGCCGCGATCATCGCGGGCAACCACCTGTCCTTCGCCGACCACTTCATCATGCCGGCCATGCTCAGGCGCCGTATCACCTTCCTCGCCAAGGCCGAGTACTTCACGGGCCCCGGCATCAAGGGGCGGCTGACCGCGGCGTTCTTCCGCGGCGTGGGGCAGATCCCGGTGGACCGCTCCGGGCGTGCGGCCGGGCAGGCCGCCATCAGAGAAGGCCTTTCGGTGCTGAGCCGCGACGAGTTGCTGGGGATCTACCCCGAGGGCACCCGCTCGTTCGACGGCCGGCTCTACAAGGGCAAGGTCGGGGTGGCCGTGATGGCGCTGCGCGCCCGGGTGCCCGTGGTGCCGTGCGCGATGATCGGCACCTTCGAGGCGCAGCCGCCGGGACAGAAGCTGCCGAGCCTCCGGAAGATCACCATCCGCTTCGGCGCCCCGCTGGACTTCTCGCGCTACGAGGGCCTTGAGGACGAGAAGGCGGTCCTGCGCGCCGTCACCGACGAGATCATGTACACCATCCTGGAGCTGTCCGGGCAGGAGTACGTGGACCAGTACGCCGCCGAGGCGAAGGCGGAGGCCGCCAAGAGCGACAAGTCGCTTGCCGCCGGGCACCGTTTCCCGCGGCTGCCGCTGAGCTGACCCGCCGCCGGGAGCCGCCCCGGCGCCCCTTCGTCCCCTCCGTCGGCGGCCCCGCGGCCCGTCCGGCTACCGGGGGTCGGGTCCCCTGTGCTCCGCCGCGATCCCGAAGCGCCGGCGTTCGCCGGGAGCGGACGCGACCCCGCGCACCGACGAGACCGAGGAGATCACCTGGTCCTCGGAGCGGTCGCCCAAC
Organism: Streptomyces sp. NPDC050560; assembly: GCF_044457285.1. Taxonomy (NCBI): domain Bacteria; kingdom Bacillati; phylum Actinomycetota; class Actinomycetes; order Kitasatosporales; family Streptomycetaceae; genus Streptomyces; species Streptomyces sp. NPDC050560. The sequence continues at coordinate 130,596 of NZ_JBITGT010000003.1, read as the reverse complement.
TCTTCGAGTCGTTCCAGGTCAGCGGCCGAGACCAGGGCGACGAGCGGCTTTCCGTGGCGGGTGACGACCACGCGCTCGCCGCCGTAGACCACGCGGTTGATCAGTTCGGCGAACTCCGCACGTGCTTGCGTCACCGGAATCTCATGCGCCATGCTCCCCACATTACGTCATGTACGTCCTGTACATTTTTTACAGGACGTGCAGGCCCTGCGAGTATGCCCGCGGGGTCCGTCGCGAGGAGGCACCGTCATGACCCAGCCGTCAGGCCGCTATGTGCTGCCCGAGTTCACCGAGCGCTCCAGTTCGGGACACCGCACCCTTGACCCGTACTCCAAGCTGCTCGACGAGCGGATCGTCTTCCTCGGCACCCGGATCGACGACACCTCGGCGAGCGACGTCATGGCGCAACTGCTCTACCTGGAGCACGCCGCGCCCGACCGCGACATCTCCCTCTACATCAACTCGCCGGGCGGCTCGTTCAGTTCGATGACGGCGATCTACGACACCATGCGCTTCATCGGCTGCGAGGTGGAGACCTGCTGCCTCGGGCAGGCCGCGTCCGCCGCCGCGGTGCTGCTCGCCGCGGGCACCCCGGGCAAGCGGGCGATGCTGCCGGGGGCGCGGGTGCTGATCCACCAGCCGTCGCTCGACGAGCCCGTCGAGGGGCAGGCGACGGACCTCGCCATCCAGGCGCAGGAGCTGCTGCGCGTACGGGAGCTGCTGGAGGAGCTGCTGGCCCGGCACACCGGGAGGGACAAGGAGCGGATCTCGGCGGACATCGAGCGCGACCATGTGCTGGACGCCTCGGCGGCCGTCGCGTACGGGCTCGTGGACCGCATCATCGCCGACCGCAAGGCGTCCGGGGCCGTGCCGGCCGGGCGGTGAGCGCCCGATGCTGCCGCCCGAGCTGCCGCCGCTGCCCGCGCTGACCCGCGCCGAGGGCGAGCTGATCGACTGCTATCTCGACGCCGTGGACCTGCTCGGCCGCATCAACCCGGCCCGCGCCGACCACACCTACGGGGGGCTACGGGCCGCCCAGGCCCTGGTGTCCAAGGCGCTCGAACTGCGGGACGCGCTGGCCACGATGCACCAGCGCGGCGAGGACGAGCTGCACGGCGCCACGCTCGCGCAGGCCATGCGGGTCCTCGACGGCGAACGCCGCACCACCCGGGTCACCCTGCCCGCCCCCGCGGGGCCGCACCGGGACGGCGGCCCGCCCGGCGCCCCCGGCCGCTGACCCCGCGCCGCGGTGGTGTCGCGCCGCGAAACGCGCCGTACGGGCTACCCCCCTCCGGCGTAACGCGAGACCCCCAACCGGGGGCGAAACCGCGCCGGGCGCGGCCCCGTCGCACTTGCGCCCGCCACCGCCACGGATGCGCGGCGCCGCTGGTACGAGCGCCGCGACGGCACCCGCGCGCACGGCGCGCCACCCGGTCGGGCCAGCCGCGCGGCGCGCCGGGGGAACGCCGGATTGCGCTGACATCGGGCCCGGGGTGGACGAAGATCCGTTGCGACGACAAGCCCTCGTCACGGCGACGGGGCGGTCCTGGCGGACGCCGAATCCTGCCGCCGCACGGGACGCAGGGTCGACGTGAGTGGATCGGCAGGAGTGGAGGACCCAGCACGGCGGGCCGACGGCATCGCGCCGAAGGCCCTTGGGGTGAAGCCGCCGACGCGGCCGGGCACCTTCGCCGCCCGAACCCGACAGGCCATCCTTCACAGGCGGCTGGACGAAGGGTTCGCGCATGACAGCGCTCAATAGTGTCCCAGGTCTTCTCACGCGGTCCTGCACCGCGTCCGCCCTCACCCTCGCCGCGGTGGGCTCCTCCCTCGCGCTACCGGGCGGCGCCACCGAGGCCGCGGCCGCCCCGGCGGCGGTCAAGGCGCTCGACGTGGCCGCCTCCAAGAAGGGCTCGCCCTATCAGTGGGGCGCGGCGGGCCCACGAAGATTCGACTGCTCGGGTCTCACGGTCTACTCGTTCAAACAGGCGGGCAAGAAACTGCCGCGCACCGCCGCCTCGCAGTACAACGGCACCCACCATGTGCAGGCGTCCCGGCGCACCCTGGGCGACCTGGTGTTCTTCCACGGCAGCGGAGGCGTGTACCACGTCGGGGTGTACGCGGGGCACGGCCGGATCTGGCACGCCCCCAAGAGCGGGGACGTGGTGAAGCTGGAACGGATCTGGACGAAGCAGGTGTCGTACGGCCGGGTCGCCTGACCTGGCGGCCCTCGGCGCCCAGGGGTGCGCGGTGCGGTCGCCGCGCGCCCCGTGCCCGGCGCGGGCGCTCAGGCGTCCGCGCCGACGCGCACCGGCCACGGCAGCATGATCCAGACCGTCTTACCGCCCGCGGGCGTGGGCGTGACAAGCAGCCGCCCGCCGCGCTCCGCGATCAGCCAGCGGATGATGACCAGGCCGCGCCCGTTGTCCTGCTGCACCGCGGCGGGCAGCCGCTGGGGGTGGCGCGGGTGGCTGTCGGTGACGCCGATGCGCAGTTGCTCGTCCCGTTCGAGCACGACGTCGACGGTGAAGGTCGGGGACTGGCCGAAGGTGTGCTGGACGGCGTTGGTGGCGAGTTCGGAGACGATGAGCCGTACCGCGTCGGCGGGTTCTGAACCGCACGGCATGCCCCACCGGGCGAGCACGTCGCCGACGTAGCCGCGCGCCGCGGGGACCGAGGCGGCATCACTCCTCAGCGTGACGGATGCTTCCTGAAGATCTGCCATGGCGGCGCTGCCCCTTCCAGGCCCGGCCGTCCCGCGGGGCGGACGGGGAGGGGGCCGCCCGGGGGCCGGTGCTGCCCGTCAGCCTGCCACTTCGACGGGGGTCGCGGGAGCCGATCCACCGAGATGTGCGGACATCTGTCGCTCAATTCGGTGAACTCTGCTACGACCGACCGTATTTGAGCGGCTAGACGTGATCTTCGAGCGCGCTGGCGGGATTTCGACCGCTGCTCTATGCGTTTCCGGCCGTTTCTCATGCGTTGTGTGCGGTGTCCGCCAGGTCGGGCGCGGTGCGGATGATGGTGTCGAGCGCCCGGTCGAGCTGGTTCCGGGTCAGATCGGCGCGGGCGGTCAGCCGCAGCCGGGAGATGCCGTCCGGTACCGAGGGTGGCCGGAAACAGCCCACCAACAGCCCTGCGGACCGGCATGCTTCGGCCCAGTCCACCGCCGTCTCCGGTGACGGAGCGTGCACGGAGACGACGGCGGCGTCCGGGCGGGTGCCGCGCAGTCCCACGGCCGTCAGCCCCTCGTACAGACGGGCGGCGGCGGCCCGCGCCAGGGCGGGCCGTCCGGGCTCGCGGCGCAGCAGCCGCAGCGCGGCGAGCGCAGCGCCCGCGGCGGCGGGGGCGAGCCCGGTGTCGAAGATGAACGTGCGGGCGGCGTTGACGAGGTGGGCGATGACGGGGGCCGGGCCGAGCACGGCGCCGCCCTGGCTGCCGAGGGACTTGGAGAGGGTCACGGTGGTGACGGTGTCGGCGGCGCCCGCGAGCCCGGCGGCGGCCACCGCTCCCCTGCCGCCCTCGCCGAGCACGCCGAAGCCGTGGGCGTCGTCGACGAGGAGGCCCGCGCCCCGCTGCCGGCAGACGGCGGCGAGCGCCGCGAGCGGGGCCGCGTCGCCGTCGACGGAGAACACCGAGTCGGTGACCGCGAGGGCGGGCCCGTGGTGGGTGCCGAGCGCCTTGCGCACCGCCTCGGGCTCGGCGTGCGGCGTGACCTGCACAGCGGCGCGGGCCAGGCGGCAGCCGTCGATGAGGGAGGCGTGGTTGGCCGCATCGGACACCAGCAGGGTGCCGTGGGGGGCGAGCGCGGTGACCGCGGCGAGGTTGGCCGCGTACCCGGAGGAGAACACCAGGGCGGCCTCGGCGCCGCAGAAGGCGGCGAGTTCGCGCTCAAGATCCCCGTGCAGCTCGGTGGAGCCGGTGACCAGGCGGGAGCCGGTGGCGCCCGCGCCCCAGCTCCCGGCCGCCTCGGCCGCGGCCGCGGTGACCTCGGGGTGCCGGGAGAGGCCGAGGTAGTCGTTGCCCGCGAGGTCGAGGAGCGTGGTCCGCGCGGCGCGCGGCCGCAGCACCCGGGTCAGCCCCGCGTCCGCGCGCAGCCGCGCCTGCTCGTCGATCCAGTCGAAGGGCGGTCTCGGCATCCTGCGCTCCATGCGGTACGGGGGCTGCCCGCGGGCGGCGGCGGGCCGTACCGCGACCCTAACCGGGGTGGACGAACCCGCGGCATGTGGTCATACCCACACCCCGCGGCGTCTCCTTTGTACGAAGTCTCCTTGGACCCCGGGCCCGCGGTAGGCGAGGATCGAGGCCATGGATCTGCTGACGACGCTGGTCGAGAAGGGGCTCCGGCGGGAACTGCCGACCCGCGAAGAGGCCCTGGCCGTGCTGGCCACCCCCGATGACGACGTGCTCGACGTGGTGGCCGCGGCCGGGAAGGTGCGGCGGCACTGGTTCGGGCGCAGGGTGAAACTGAACTACCTGGTCAACCTGAAGTCCGGGCTGTGTCCCGAGGACTGCTCCTACTGCTCCCAGCGGCTCGGCTCGGGCGCCGACATCCTCAAGTACACCTGGCTGAAGCCGGACGAGGCGTCCCGGGCGGCGGCGGCCGGGGTCGCGGGCGGTGCGAAGCGGGTGTGCCTGGTGGCGAGCGGCCGGGGCCCGACGGACCGGGACGTGGACCGGGTGTCGCGGACCATCGAGGCGATCAAGGGCCAGAACGAGGGCGTGGAGGTCTGCGCCTGCCTCGGCCTGCTCTCCGACGGCCAGGCCGAGCGGCTGCGCGCGGCGGGCGCCGACGCGTACAACCACAACCTGAACACCTCGGAGGCGACCTACGGGGACATCACCACCACCCACACCTACGAGGACCGGGTCGACACCGTGCGCCGGGCCCGCTCCGCGGGGCTCTCGCCGTGCTCGGGGCTGATCGCGGGCATGGGCGAGAGCGCCGACGACCTGGTCGACGTGGTCTTCTCGCTGCGCGAGCTGGACGCGGACTCGGTGCCGGTGAACTTCCTGATCCCGTTCGAGGGGACGCCGCTCGGCGAGGAGTGGAACCTCACCCCGCAGCACTGCCTGCGCATCCTGGCCATGACCCGGTTCGTCTGCCCCGACGTGGAGGTGCGGATCGCGGGCGGGCGCGAGGTGCATCTGCGCAGCCTCCAGCCGCTGGCGCTGCACCTGGCCAACTCGATCTTCCTCGGCGACTATCTGACCAGCGAGGGCCAGGCGGGCAAGACCGACCTGGACATGATCGCGGACGCCGGTTTCGAGGTGGAGGACCCGGGCACGGTGACGCTGCCCGCCCACCGCTCCGAGCTGTCGGAGGCACCGGGGTGCGCCGAGGGCGGCCACGGCTGCGGCGGGGCGTGCGCGGGCGGGCACGAGGCGCCCGCCGCCGAGGAGGAGCGCGTGCCGGCCCCGGCGGGCGCGGCGCGCACGGACCTGGTGGCGGTACGCCGCAGGGGCGCGGGAACGGACCTCGCACCCAATGCGTGACCTGCTCGACCTCGACCGCCGGCACGTCTGGCACCCGTACGGTCCGATGCCGGGCCGTACGGAGCCGCTCGTGGTGGAGTCGGCCGCCGGGGTCAGGCTGCGCCTCGACGACGGCACGGAGCTGGTCGACGGGATGTCCTCCTGGTGGTCGGCGATCCACGGGTACAACCACCCGGTGCTCAACGAGGCGGTCACCGCGCAGCTCGGCAGGATGAGTCACGTGATGTTCGGCGGGCTCACCCACGAGCCCGCCGTACGGCTGGCGAAGCGACTTGTCGACATCACGCCCGAGGGGCTTGAGCATGTCTTCCTCGCCGACTCGGGCTCGGTGTCGGTGGAGGTCGCCGTCAAGATGTGCCTCCAGTACTGGCGCTCCCTCGGCAGTCCCGGCAAGCACCGGCTGCTGACCTGGCGCGGCGGCTACCACGGCGACACCTGGCAGCCGATGTCGGTGTGCGACCCGGAGGGCGGGATGCACGCGCTGTGGTCGGGGGTGCTGCCCGAGCAGGTCTTCGCCCCGGCGCCGCCCGCCGCGTACGAGGAGGAGTACGCGGACGTGCTGCGCGCCCTGGTGGCGCGGCACGCGGACGAACTGGCCGCGGTGGTCGTGGAGCCTGTGGTGCAGGGCGCGGGGGGCATGCGCTTCCACTCGCCGCGCTATCTACGGGTGCTGCGCGAGGCGTGCGACGCGCACGGGGTGCTGCTGGTGTTCGACGAGATCGCCACCGGCTTCGGGCGCACCGGCACGCTGTTCGCGGCGGAGCAGGCCGGGGTGAGCCCGGATGTGATGTGTGTGGGCAAGGCGTTGACCGGCGGCTATCTGACGATGGCGGCGACGCTGTGCAGTCCTGCCGTGGCCGAGGGGATCTCCCGTGGCGAGGTGCCGGTGCTGGCGCACGGGCCGACGTTCATGGGCAACCCGCTGGCGGCGGCGGTCGCCTCGGCCTCGGTGGAGCTGCTGCTGTCGCAGGACTGGGCGGCGCGGGTGAAGCGGGTCGAGGCCGGGCTCCTGGACGGGCTCGCCGGGGCGGCGGGGCTGCCCGGGGTGCGCGAGGTGCGGGTGCTGGGCGCGATCGGGGTCGTCCAGCTCGACCACGAGGTGGACATGGCGGCGGCGACCGCCGCGGCCGTCGCGGAGGGCGCCTGGCTGCGTCCTTTCCGGGATCTGGTGTACACGATGCCGCCGTATGTGGCGGACGACGACGACGTCGCCCGGATCTGCCGGGCCGTGGCGGCGGCGGCCACCGCGGGCTGAGCGGGCCCGCGCACGGCGGGGCGTACGGGACGAGCGCGCGGCGGCTGCCGCGCGGTACGAAGGGACGGTGGCGGCATGGCGGTCGTCGTGGTCACGGGGACGGGCACCGAGATCGGCAAGACGGTGACGACGGCGGCCGTCGCGGCGGTGGCGCGGGCGGGCGGCAGGTCCGTCGCGGTGCTGAAGGCCGCGCAGACCGGCGTGGCGCCCGACGAGCCGGGCGATGCCGGGGAGGTGGCGCGGCTGGCCGGGGTGCCCGCCACCGAGGTGTCACGCTTCCCCGAGCCGCTGGCCCCCGCCACGGCCGCGCTGCGCGCGGGGATGACGCCGGTCGAGCCGGAGGATGTGGCGCGGGCCGCCGAGAAGCTGGCCGTCGAGCACGATCTGGTCCTCGTCGAGGGCGCCGGGGGCCTGCTGGTCAGGTTCGGCGCGCACGGCGGCACCCTCGCGGACGCCGCGGGGGAACTCGGCGCCCCCGTCCTGGTGGTGGCGGCGGCGGGGCTCGGCACCCTCAACACCACGGCGCTGACCGCGGAGGCGCTGCGCGCCCGGGGGCTCGACCAGCTCGGGGTGGTGGTCGGGAGCTGGCCGGAGCGGCCCGGCCTCGCGGCGCGCTGCAATCTGGCGGACCTGCCGACGGCCGCGGGCGCGCCCCTGCTCGGCGCGGTCCCGGCGGGCGCCGGGTCGCTCGCCCCGGGCGGCTTCCGGGCGGCGGCGCCCGGCTGGCTCGGCCCCGGGCTCGGCGGTGGCTGGGACGCGGCGGCGTTCACGGCCCGGTTCGCGGCGCCGCCCGCCGGGAACTGAGGGGGCGTCAGCAGTCCGTCCCGTACGGCCCTGCGCCCTCCTGTCCCGTACCCCCGCCTGGCCCGCCGCTCTGCGCTGTTCCGCCTAACGCCGGGTTGGCCGCCCGCGGGCGCGGTTAACCATGTGCTCGCGTAGGTGAGGAGCAGGCGACGGGAGCGAGGCCCGCACATGCTGGAGCGGCGCGGTCGGCGGACGGCGGCCAGGAGACGAGAAGCCGCGGTGACCGGCTACGAGGCGGTGGACCGACGGCTCCCGGTGAGCGAGGCGGCGCGGGCGCTGCTGCGCAAGGCGTTCCCCGACCACTGGTCGTTCCTGCTCGGCGAGCTGGCGCTGTACAGCTTCGTGGTGCTGGTGCTGACCGGTGTCTTCCTGACGCTGTTCTTCGACCCCAGCATGGTGGAGACCGTCTACCGGGGCAGCCACGCCCCGCTGCGCGGGCAGCGGATGACACAGGCGTACGCGTCCACGGTGGGGGTGTCCTTCGACGTGCGCGGCGGGCTGCTGGTGCGTCAGATCCACCACTGGGCGGCGCTGGTGTTCCTGGCGTCGATCGGGGTGCATCTGCTGCGGGTCTTCTTCACCGGCGCGTTCCGCAGGCCCCGCGAGGCCAACTGGGTGATCGGGGTGACCCTCTTCCTGCTGGCGCTGCTCGAAGGCTTCTGCGGGTACTCGCTGCCCGACGACCTGCTCTCCGGCACCGGGCTGCGCACGGCGTTCACCATCGTCAGCTCGATCCCGGTGGTCGGCACCTATCTGGCGTTCTTCGTCTGGGGCGGGCAGTTCCCCGGACATGTGCTGATCCCCCGGCTGTACATCCTGCACGTGCTGCTGATCCCGGGGCTGCTGCTGGCGCTCGTGGTGGCCCATCTGGTGCTGGTGGTCTATCTGAAGCACACCCAGTGGTCGGCGCGCGGCAGGACCAACAGGAACGTGGTGGGGCAGCCGATGTTCCCGCAGTTCGCGGCGAAGTCGACGGGGCTGCTGCTGATGGTGTTCGGGGCGCTCACGGTGCTCGCGGCGGTGGCGCAGATCAACCCGGTGTGGGTGTACGGGCCGTTCAACGCCGACCAGGTGTCCACGGGGGCGCAGCCCGACTGGTACGTGGGCTTCCTCGAGGGGGCGCTGCGGATGATGCCGCCCTGGGAGACCGACTTCGCCGGGCACACCGTGATGTGGAACGTGCTCGTTCCCGCGGTGGTGCTGCCCGGGGTGTTGTTCGTGGTGCTCTACATGTATCCGTTCTTCGAGAAGTGGGTGACGGGTGACCGGGTGGAGCACCACCTGTGCGACCGACCCAGGGACCGGCCGGTGCGCACCGGTCTCGGGGTGGCGGCGGTGGTCGGGTACGCGGTGCTGCTGCTGGCGGGCGGCAACGACGTCGCTGCGCACTCGCTGAAGCTCGATGTGAACACGCTGACCTGGATCTTCCGGGTGTCGCTCGTACTGGCGCCGCCCGCGGCGTTCTGGCTGACCCGGCGGGTGTGCCTGGCGCTCCAGTTCCGGGACAGGCGGCGGGTCGAGGAGGGCGACGAGACGGGCGAGATCGGGCAGAGCGTGTTCGGCGGCATCGGCGAACGGCACAGCCCGGCGCCCGGCGCGCTGCGCTACCGGTTCGTGGTGCGCGAGACGCCAGGGCCGCTGCCGCCCGCGCGGGCCGGGGAGCGGCGCCGTGGCCGGCTCAGGTCGGCGCTCAGCTCCTGGTACTACCGGGACCGGGTGGAGACGACGGTGACACCGGAGCAGGACAGGCGCCGCGAGGAGGCGCTGACGGCGCCCTCGGCGTCACCGTGGTCCGACGAGGACCGGGACTGAGGCACCGGCGGTGCGCGCAGCCGCACGGTGGCGCGGGCCGCGCGGTGTCGGGGCTACGGGGTGTCGGGGCTACGCGGAGTCCCGGTCGGCGTACTGGAAGACCAGGCCGAGGACTCCGGCGAGCAGGACGCCCGCGGCGAGCAGGAAGAGCCAGAGCCCGAAGACGACGCCGAGGGCGGCGAGCACGGCGCCGAGCGCGGTGAGCACCGGGTAGGGGCTGTGCGGCGGGAAGAAGTCGACAGGACCCGTGCGGTCGGCCACGGCGCCGTCCTTGCGGTCCTCCGGGCGCGCACCGTCGCGCCGGTGCACCCGGCCGAAGAAGAACGCGACGAGGGCGGCCATCGCGAAGGAGACGGTGAGCGCCGCGATGCCCGCGGGCTCCCGGGACCACACGGTGTAGATGACGTCGGTGACCAGGAAGAACAGGGCCACCCCCGCGAAGAGCCTGGTCTCGGTCCTCATGCGCCGCTCCCCCGGTGGGTGCTGGGCGTGGGCCCGGCGGTGTCGGGGGGCGTGGCGGCCCCGGCCTCCGGGTGGTGCAGGTCGAAGGCGGGTGAGTCGGAGCGGATACGGGGCAGCGCCTCGAAGTTGTGCCGGGGCGGCGGGCAGGAGGTGGCCCACTCCAGGGAGCGCCCGAAGCCCCAGGGGTCGTCGACGGCGACCCGGGGCGCGTGGTGTGCGGTGTGCCAGACGTTGTAGAGGAACGGCAGCGTCGACAGGCCAAGCAGGAAGGCGCCGATGGACGAGATCGTGTTCAGGAGGGTGAAGCCGTCGGCCGCGAGGTAGTCCGCGTAGCGGCGCGGCATACCCTCCTCGCCCAGCCAGTGCTGGACGAGGAAGGTGCCCTGGAAGCCGGTGAACAGGGTCCAGAAGTGGATCTTCCCCAGGCGTTCGTCGAGCATCTTCCCGGTCCACTTGGGCCACCAGAAGTAGAAGCCGGCGAACATGGCGAAGACGACGGTGCCGAACAGCACGTAGTGCAGGTGTGCCACCACGAAGTAGCTGTCGGTGACGTGGAAGTCGAGCGGCGGGGAGGCCAGCAGCACCCCGGTGAGGCCGCCGAGGAGGAAGGTGACGAGGAATCCGGCGGACCAGAGCATGGGGGTCTCGAAGGAGAGCGAGCCGCGCCACATGGTGCCGATCCAGTTGAAGAACTTCACCCCGGTCGGGACCGCGATGATGAACGACATCACCGAGAAGAACGGCAGCAGCACCGCGCCGGTGGCGAACATGTGGTGGGCCCACACGGTGGCCGACAGCATGGTGATGGCGATGGTGGCGCCGACCATGCCGACGTATCCGAAGAGGGGTTTCCTGCTGAACACCGGGATGATCTCGGTGACGATCCCGAAGAACGGCAGCGCGACGATGTACACCTCGGGGTGGCCGAAGAACCAGAAGAGGTGCTGCCAGAGCACCGCGCCGCCGTTGGCCGCGTCGAAGACGTGCGCGCCGAACTTGCGGTCCGCCTCAAGCGCCAGCAGCAGCCCGGTGAGGACGGGGAACGCGAGCAGCGCCAGGATGGAGGTGAAGAGGATGTTCCAGGTGAAGATCGGCATGCGGAACATCGTCATTCCGGGGGCGCGCAGACAGACGATGGTGGCGATGAAGTTCACCGAGCCGAGGGTGGTGCTGAGCCCCGCGACGACCAGGCCCATGGCCCACAGGTCGCCCCCGGCGCCGGGCGAGCGCACCGCGCTGTTCAGCGGCGCATAGGCGAACCAGCCGAAGGCGGCGGCGCCGCCCGGCACCAGGAAGCCGCCGACCACGGTGAGGCCGCCGAAGAGGTAGAGCCAGTACGTGAGCGCGTTGAGCCGGGGGAAGGCGACGTCGGGGGCGCCGATCTGGAGCGGCATGACCGCGTTGGCGAACCCGGCGAACATGGGGGTGGCGAACAGCAGCATCATGATGGTGCCGTGGATCGTCACCATCTGGTTGTACTCCTGGGGGCTGAACAACTGGAGCCCCGGCCTTGCGAGTTCGGCCCGCATCCCCATCGCGAGCAGGCCCGCGAAAAGGAAGAAGGCGAAGCCGGTGACCAGGTACATGGAGCCGATGGTCTTGTGGTCGGTGGTCGTCAGGACGCTCAGCACCCGGTTGCCCGCCGAGATTCGGCGTTCCGTCCCCGACCGGGCCGCGGCGGGCCGTGCGACCGGCTGTTCGAGCTGCGCCATCGTGCTGCCTCCTCGCGGCGGCGGCGCGTGACGACAGGGGCGCCGCCCGAGCCGTTGTAGCCGCGCGCGGACGGCGGCAAACGCGGCGTGGGCCGTTCGGCGCAGCGGCCGGGGGGCGGGTACGGGTCTCACGAACGGGGGCGGCGGTCCGGCAGTGCCTCCTGGATTTTCGCCTTGAAACCCTGCCTGACCATGGCGGCCCTGTCGCTGTCGCCCTTGAGAAGTCGGCGCCGATGGCGTAGGGCACACCGCAGCCCAGGGTGGCGAGGGTGCCGGACAGCGAGCCGCGCATGTCGCCGCGCATCCGCACATGGCGGGCGTACCAGTTGGCGGCGGAGCCGGAGTCCGCGGCGAGGACGACGTCGTCGGGGAGTACGTCCTTGCCGAGGAGCGCCTTGGCCACCCCGGCGCCCAGGAGGCCATGCCGAGGCTCGACGGCACGATCTTGAACGCGTGGGTGGGCGGGGTGCAGTCGAGTTCCTGGACGTCGGCGGGGCCCGGGGTCGCGGCGCACACCCCGCCCGGCCGGAGAACTTGGCGTACCCGACGGCCTCGAAGGCGGCCATCTCCTCGTGCCGCGCCCGGATGAACCTCGACGGATGCCCGGTATCGCGGGGCGATGCCGATTGGCGCGGGCCTCGCGGGGCACCCGGAGCGGCGTCGGTGGCGTGCGGAGCGATGGAGAGGCGGCATGGCGCGAGGCGCGGAGGGTGACCGGGTGGACCCGGAGAGTGCCGCCCCCGGCCGGGACGAGACCCCGGAGCAGCGGGCGGACCGGCAGTGGGGCGAACTCCTCCAGGAGCTTCGGGTGGTGCAGACGGGTGTGCAGATCCTCTTCGGTTTTCTGCTGACGGTCGCCTTCCAGCAGCGCTTCGGGGAGCTTTCCGACAGCGACCGCACCCTGTACATCGTGACCGTCGCCCTCGGCGCGGGCACCACGGGGGCACTGGTGGGCCCGGTGTCGCTGCACCGGATGCTGACCGGGCTGCGGCTGAAGCCGGAGACGGTGGTCTGGGCGTCGCGGCTGACCGTGCTCGGCCTGGCCCTGCTGGTGTGCACGATGGCCGCGGCGCTGCTGCTGGTGCTGCGGGTGGCGGGCAGCGACACCGCGGCGGGGTGGATCGTGGCGGGGATGGTGGTGTGGTTCGGCCTGGCGTGGTTCGTGCTGCCCGCGCTGGCGCGGCACCGGCGGGTGGCGGAGCGCGACGACCCGGAGTGACACGGCCGGGAGCGACGGCGGGCCCCGCGGTGCTCACGCGGGCTGTGCCGTGGTCCTCCTCGCCCCCCAGCGCCTGGCGCGGTACCGGCCGGCCAGTCGGCAGCCGACGTAGATCGCGAAGGAGATCGTCGTCACATACGGGCTGATGGGGATGGTGCCGCCGAGCGCGAGCAGGATGCCGCCCTCGATGGAGACCACCGCGAACAGCACGCTGAGGACGGGCAGCAGTACGGGGGAGGCGGTGATCCGCGCGGCGGCCAGGGCGGGGGTGATCACGAGGGAGAGCACCAGCAGGGCGCCGACGACCTGGACGGACAGCGCGACGGCGAGCCCGAGCAGGATCATGAAGCCGAGGGACAGCGCCCGTACGGGCACCCCGCGGGCCTGGGCGACGTCGGGGTCGGCGCTGGCGAAGGTGAGCGGGCGCCAGATCACCGCGAGCGCGGCGAGGACCACGGCAGAGGTGCCGAGCAGCCAGCCGGTCTGGGGGCTGTCGACGGCCACGATCTGCCCGGTGAGCAGGCCGAACTTGTTCGCCGCCCGGCCCTTGTAGAGCGCGAGGAAGAGCACGCCGAGGCCGAGGCCGAAGGGCATGAGGATGCCGATGACCGAGTTGTGGTCGCGGGCCCTGGCGCCCAGCAGCCCGATCGCGCCCGCGGCGACGAGGGAGCCGACGATCGACCCGGCCACGATGTTGGTGCCCGCCAGCAGCGCGCCCGAGGCTCCGGCGAAGGACAGCTCGCTGATGCCGTGCACCGCGAACGGCAGGTCGCGCATCGCGACGAAGACCCCGGCGAGCCCGCCGACGAGGCCGAGCGCGACGCCGACGATCAGCGAGTTGCGCACCAGGGTGAGGAGTTCGCCGTAGTTGTCGAAGGTGAACATCTGCTGCCAGATGCCGTCGGCGAGCGTCATGGGCGTGCTCCTTCCACGGTGTCGTGGTGGGCGGGCGTGGCAGGCCCGTCGGGGGCGCCGACGACCACGACCCGGCCCTGGACGCGCAGCACGTCGACCCGGCTGCCGTACAGCTCGGACAGCGACTCGGAGGTGAGCACCTCGTCGGGGGTGCCGACCCGGTGCCCGCCCCTGGCGAGGTAGAGCACCCGGTCGACCAGGTCGAGTACGGGGTTGATCTCGTGGGTCACGAAGACCACCGCCGTGCCGTGGGAGCGGCGCCGTGCGTCGACGAGTGCGGTGACCGCGCGCTGGTGGTGCAGGTCGAGGGAGAGCAGCGGCTCGTCGCAGAGCAGCACCCGGGGGTCGGTGGCGAGGGCCTGGCCGATGCGCACCCGCTGGCGCTCGCCGCCGGAGAGCAGCCCGAGCGGGACGTCCGCGTAGGCGGAGGCGCCGACGGCGTCCAAAATCTCGTCCACCCTGCGGCGTACGGCGGCCGAGCGCCGCGGCAGCCCGAAGCGGTGCCCGTCGATCCCGAAGCGCACCAGGTCGCGGGCGCGGACCATGGTCTGGGTGGACAGCGACGACTGCTGGGGCACATAGCCGATGTCACGGCCCGCGGCGCGCGGCGCCCGCCCGAGGACGGAGAGGGTGCCCGCGGACAGGGGGTGCCGCCCGAGCAGGGCGCGTACGAAGCTGGTCTTGCCCGAGCCGTTGGGCCCGAGCACCGCAAGGAACTCCCCGGGCCGCACGTCGAGTTCGACGTCGCGCCACACCTCGCGGTCGCCGTAGGAGAGCGCGGCGCCGCGCAGGCTGATCGCGGGGGCGTCGTCGGGCGGTGCGTCCTCGGCTGCGGTGCGGGGGCCGGGCAACAGGGCCATGCCGGGCCGTTTCATTTCTCCAGCGCTTCCGCGAGCGCGTCGACGTTGTCGCCCATCCAGCCGAGGTAGTCCTTGCCGTCGGGCAGGGTCTCGGTCACCGGGACGTCGGGGACGCCGGAGTCCTTGGCGGCCTTCCCGACCTTCTCCGTCTGCGGTCCCGAGGTCTGCTCGTTGTAGACGAGCACCCGGACTTTCTTGCCGGTGAAGAGGGCGAGGGTGTCGCGGAGCGCCTTCGGGGAGACGTCGCTGCCCTCCTCGATGGCCTCGCTGAAGTCCTCGGGGGTCCTGTTGACGAGGCCGCTCGCCTCGGTCAGGTACAGCGGCACCGGTTCCGTGATGGCGATGCCGTCGCCCTGGTGCGCCTTCTTGATCTGCGCCTCCTTGTCCTCCAGCGGCTTCAGCTTCGCCGTGAAGGACTTGGCGTTGCCAGTGAAGTCGGAGGCGTCGTCGGGGGACGCCTTGCCGAGGGCGGTGGCTATCCTGTCGGCGATCCTGGCGACCGTGGGGAAGTCGTACCAGACGTGCTCGTTGAGTTCGCCGCCCTCGGGGGCGGTCTTGCCGGAGACCTTGACCGCGTTGATCACCTCGGCGCCGCCGCCCGCGGTCTTCAGCATGCGGTCGACGAAGTCGTCGTAGCCGCCGCCGTTCTCGATGACGACCTTGGCCTTGGAGAGGGCGAGCTGGTTCTGGGTGCTGGCCTCGTAGGAGTGCGGGTCCTGGTCGGGGTCGCTGACGATCGAGGTGATGTCGACCCGGTCGCCGCCGACGGCCTTGGCTATGTCCCCGTAGACGTTGGTGGAGGCGACCACCGGGATCTTGGCCCCGGAGCCTGGTGCGGAGTCCTTGCCGCCGTCGGAGTCCGATGAGCCGCCGCAGCCCGCGAGGAGGGCGAGCGAGGCGCCGGTGGCCAGCGCCAGGAGCCGGGACGTGGACAGGGACATGGGATTCCTCCACCAGGGGTCGTACGGGTGTCACGCGAAGCGGTGCGCCCGCTCGGGCGGGCACGCCCCCACATTAGATGGAAACGATTTTCGGAACCATTCCAGATCCCTGTGATATGAAAATCGTTGCCAAGTGTTGACGTGGCCGCCCTTGCGGCCCTCACACCCCGCAGGCCCCGCCGGTCCCGGCGCCCCTGACCCCGGTCATCCGGGCAGGGCGAAGTCGGCCACGTGGAGCGCGGACGGCGCGGTGCCCGTGGAGGTCTCCTGGTAGAGGAAGGAGAGGGTGTTGTCGGCGCCCACCCGCGCCTCGTCGACGACCACCTCGCCGAAGGCGTTCAGGTCGGCGGCGTCGTGGAGCAGGGCCCAGTCGGTGTAGCCGGACGCCCTGGACGCCCCGGCGATGTGGCCGCGGGGCAGGACGGCGTAAGCGTTGTCGTGGGCGTCGAGGACGAGCCTGGTGCGCTGGGTGGAGTGGGGCGGGACGGGGATCTCGGTCTTGGTCCAGCCGCCCGACGCGTCCTTGCGCAGGTGGAAGGCGCGGCCGTGGGCGGTGCGGTCGGCGGCGTAGTCGGTGGTGCACTGGCCGAAGCGGCCGGGGACGTAGCTGATGACGGCGTGCGGCAGGCCGGTGGAGTCGACGGCCTGGCTCTCCTGGTTCATCAGGGAGTGGTCGGGGTCGAGCGGGTCGACGACGAGTCCTGGGCTGTCCACGGCCACCAGGCCGGGGCCGCCCGTGGTGGCGACGAGGGTTCCGGCGTCGTTGCGCCAGGTGCGGCCCCGGTCGGTGGAGTACACGTAGCCGGTGTCGTGGTTGCTCAGCCCGCCGCTCGCGCACATCACGGCGGCGCTCTGCTCCCGCCAGGTGAAGAAGGCGTGCAGGCGTCCGTCGCCGCCGTAGTCGACGCCGTGCAGGTACATGTTGCGGGCCGTGGAGGAGCCGTGCGCGCTGGTGTAGGTGCCGGTCGAGGCGGTCCACTCCCCCAGCGCCGTCCACCGGGTGCCGTCGTACTCGGCGAGCGCGTTGCGCCCGTTTCCCGAGACACCGGCGCGGTAGCTCAACTGGAGCCTGCCCTCGGGGGTCGTCAGGAACTGCGGGTAGGTGAACTGGGAGGTCAGCTCCGTGCCGTCGAGAGACGTCAGGACGGGGCCGAAGACGTCGGGCGTCCATGCCGCCGCCGAGGGGTCGTCCATGAGCCCGGCGACCGACTTCACATAGAAGTAGCCGTTGCTGTGGGAGTCCATGTTCAGGTGCAGCCTGCCGTCGAGCGTGGAGACCCCCATCGAGATGACGTTGTGCGAGTCGTCGCTCTTGAGCCGGTGGTCGAGGGTGACGGTGGCCCAGTCGGCGTCGCCGAGTGCCCGGCGGGCGACGACGGCGGCGCGGCTCGCCGTGTACCAGACGGCGTACTGGTGGCCCCGGTGGGTCAGAAGGCCGCTCTTCTGGAAGGAGTTGTTGTTGACCAGGCCGTCGTACGAGACGAAGTAGAGGGCCTGGGGGTCGAGTCGGGTGGTACCCAGGGGGGTCACCGAAGGGCCCGGAGGGGCCGCGGCCCCCGCGGCACCCGACGCGGAGGCAGCGGCGGGGGTGGAGGTGGTGGCCGTCGCGGTGGCGAGCAGGGCGCCGGCCACGAACGAGCGTCGTCGCATCATGAACTCCCTTGCGGGGCTGGGGCGTCGTGTCCTCGGGGCGCGGCGCCTTTCGAGGTGCGGGGGTGCGGGCCGCCCGCGGGGGTGTCCCCGGGGCGGCCCGCGCCGTGGGTCAGGCGGTGGAGCGGGCGAGGTAGAGGTTCTGGGCGCGGAAGTACGTGGTACCGGTGGGGCCTGGGGAGCCGGACGAGCCCTCCATCTGAAGGTCGATGATGAGCCACAGCGGCTGGCCGAGGAAGCCCGCGCCGGTGTGGGTGCCCTTGAGCGCCCCGTCGACGTAGTACTGGATCTGGACGTCGGTGCCGCTCGACTTGTGCAGCACCGCGCGGTAGGTGTGCCAGGATGCCGGGTTGGAGACGGCGGTCTGGGTGGTGGACCAGTCGCCGTTCTGGTTCTTGTAGGTGTTCGACCAGTTGGTGGCCGAGCCCTTGAACTCCAGGATGTCGCTCTCCGGCGGCCAACTGTTGGCCCCGGTGAGCCAGAAGGCGGGCCAGGTGCCCCGGGCGGACGGCGCCTGGAAGTCCCCGCGCACGTCCCACACCGGCCAGGTGTCGCTGACCGTGACCTGTTGTTTCGCGTACACGGTGCCCGAGTGGTAGTGGTAGTCGCCGCCCGTGGAGGGCGTCGAGGTCAGGGTCAGTACGCCGCCGGAGAGCGAGACGTGGTTGTGGTTGCCCGAGTCGGCGACCATGAGTGCCGAGCCGTTGTGGTGGTCGCCCCACGGGTAGAGGTAGTTCCAGGCGCTCTCGAAGGTGCCGTACGAGGCCAGGGAGCCGTTGATCAGCACCTCCGTCGCCCTGGTGGCGGCGTGGGCGCGGCCGGGGAGCGCGGTGGCCGCGGCGCCCGCGAGCAGTCCGCCGCCCAGCAGCCCGAGCGCGGTGCGGCGAGCGAGGGGGCGGTCGGTGCCGGAGGGTGGTGTCCATGGCTGATGGGGCATCAGTTCTCCTTGTGTGGGGTGGTTTTCGGGAGCCTGTGCGGTGCTTTCCGGTCGATGGGGGTCGGTCGGCGTCGGCGGGCGTCGTAACTGACGGCCCGTCACAATCCCCAGGAGTGGCGGAGTTGGTCGCGGCCCGAGGTGCTCGTGGTGGTGAGCGAGAGGTCGGTGCCGCTGCCGTTCAGCGTCTCCATGCGGTACGCGTCGTTCGGCCTGATGCCCGGCCAGTACACGGTGCCGATGCCGAGGTCGCGGGACTCGGCGGCGACTCCGCGGACGAAGGCCACGAAGTCGTCGCTGTTGTCGGCGGGGGCGCCGTAGTTCCTGCCGTCGGTCATGGGGGCGCCCCACTCGGTCACCAGGGAACGGTCGGCGTACTTCCCGATGCTGTCGGAGAGCGCCTGGCGCCAGGACGCCTCCGTGTGCCGGCCGGTGTCGAAGAACTGGTAGATGTGGCGGGAGAGGAGGGTGCCGTCGAAGCGGCTGTCGTCGCCGATGGTGATGAGCCGCTGGTTGTATCCGGCGCCGCTGACGATGACCCGGCCCCTGGGCACGGTGGGGTAGGTGTCCAGCCACTGGGCGGCGAGGTCCTTCCAGTCGTCGTCGCTGTAGCCGTGCGGCTCGTTCATCGGCTCGAAGTAGACGTTGGCGTTGCCCGCGTACTTGTCGGCGACGGTCCGCCACATCGACCAGAACTGGGAGAGGTCGTCGACCTTCCCGTCCCGGGAGCTGTCGCCCTCCCAGTAGCTGAGGATGACCTTCATGCCGCGGGCGGTGGCCTCGTCGACGGCGCCGGTGTACGAGTTCCAGTAGGACCCGGACACGGTGGCGTAGTTGACGGGCATGCGTACGGTGTTGGCGCCGAGGTTGTCCTGGAGGCCGGTGACGATCCGGTCCGTCTTGGCCCGGGTGGTGTCATAGCTGTCGGAGGTGCTGAGACCGCCGAGCACCAGGGCGCCGTCGACGAAGTTGTCCCGCTCGTCTGCCCAGTTGACGCCGCGGAAGCCGTCGGTGGCGGCCACCGCGGGGGCGGTGCCCTGGCCCCAGCCGGCGACGGTCGCCAGTGCGGTCAGCAGGAGCCCGGCGAGGACGGGCCTGAGGTGCGCTCTCATGGTGTGTTCGCTTCCTTTCCCGGAAGAGGGGCGGGTGGTGCGCGTGCGTGGTGGCGGCGAGGCGCACGGTGCGCGGACCGGTGCCGCGGCGGGGGCCGCCCCGGAATCCGGCCCGCCGACCGGCGCCGGGCGGGGGCGGTTCTGGTGGCGGCCTGCGCGGAGGGTTCGCACGCGCGTCGGGGGCGCCGGGAGGCGGGGCGTGCCCGGTGACCCGGCGCCCTTGACGGTATCTCGAACGTGGTTCGGTATACCGTTCGAAAATGTAGAGGCGTGTCGGGGACACGTCAACGGTGCGGTAGGAAGCTGTTCGTTCTTGTTGGTCCTTCGGCACGGGCCGTCGTCGGCCGCGCGGCGCCACAAGTCCGCCTCCACCCCGCGACACCGCCGGTCGCCGCGGTGCAGCCGCCCGTCACCCGAAGAACCGAGCGGGCAGCGCGGACGCTCTTCCCGGGCCAACCCCCCGACAGAACTCCCCACTTCTTGACGTACCCGCGCGCCGGTGTCAGCATCGCCGGGAAATGTTTACGTAAACGTCCCGGCGCGTACGGAGGTTCGGCGCTGCCGCCCGCGCGGCCCCGGGACGTCGCGCCCGGTCCGCTCACCCCACCGATGTGAGGGATGGAAGATGGCAGTCATCTCGCCCCCGGCCAGGGGCAGGACCGCGCCCCGACGGGGCGCCCGCGGTCGGCGGCGGTGGACCGGCTGGGGGTTCGTGGCGCCCTTCGCGCTGGTCTTCCTGCTCGTCTTCCTCGCGCCGATCGCCTACTCGGTCTATCTGAGCCTCTTCAGGGACCAGCTCATCGGGGGCAACTCCTTCGTGGGGCTCGACAACTACCGCGACGCCCTCGGGGACGGGCAGTTCTGGCAGGGGCTCGCGCGGGTCGGTCTCTTCCTGCTCGTACAGGTGCCGATCATGCTGGGTATCGCCCTGCTCGTCGCCCTGGCGCTGGACAGCGGGCGGCTCTACGGCAGGAGCTTCTTCCGCGTCTCGATCTTCCTGCCCTACGCCGTGCCCGCGGTCGTGGCCACCCTGATGTGGGGCTTCATGTACGGCAAGCAGTTCGGGCTCGTGGCCGACCTGGGCGACGCCCTCGGCGTCCCGCTGCCCGACCCGCTCTCGCCCGGCCTGGTACTGGCGAGCATCGGCAACATCGTGACGTGGGAGTTCGTCGGCTACAACATGCTCATCTTCTTCGCCGCGCTGCGCGTCATCCCGCACGCGCTGTACGAGGCCGCCGAGATCGACGGCGCCGGGCAGCTCAGGGTCATCGCGGCCATCAAACTCCCCGCGCTCCGGGGCGCGTTGGTGATCGCGACGATCTTCTCCATCATCGGGAGCTTCCAGCTCTTCAGCGAGCCCAGCATCCTCAAGACCCTCGCGCCCAACGCGATCACCACGTACTTCACCCCCAATGTGTACACGTACTCGCTGGCGTTCTCCGGGCGCCAGCACAACTACGCGGCCACGGTGGCCATCATCATGGGCCTGATCACGATGGCCGTCGCCTACGCGGTGCAACTGCGCGGCATGCGAAGGGAGTCATGACCGATGGCCCCCACGAGCGTGTCACCGCCCCGGGCGGCCGGCAGGACCCGGCGCACCACGCCCCTCAGGCGCCCCGCGCGGCGCCGCCACTCCCCCGGCAGGCCGCGGCGCAGCGTCCTGCTGACGGTGCTCACCGCCCTCGTCGTGCTCTACGCCCTCGTCCCGCTGGCCTGGCTGCTGATCAACGCGACCAAGACCCAGCCGAGCCTGCTGAACTCCTTCGGCCTCTGGTTCGACGGCCACTTCGCGCTCTGGGACAACATCCGGCAGACCTTCACCTACGACGACCACATCTTCGTCCGCTGGCTCCTCAACACCCTGCTGTACGTGGTGGTGGGCGCGGGCGGTGCCACCTTCCTCGCCGTGCTGGGCGGTTACGGCCTCGCGAAGTTCGCGTTCCCCGGCAGGCGGGCCGTCTTCGCGGTGGTGATCGGAGCGGTGGCGGTACCGGGGACGGCGCTCGCGGTGCCGACGTTCCTGATGTTCAGCAAGATGGGCCTCACCGACACCCCCTGGGCGGTGATCATCCCGTCGCTGATCTCGCCGTTCGGGCTCTATCTGATGTGGGTGTTCGCCACGGAGGCCATCCCCGACGAACTCCTCGAAGCGGCGCGGATGGACGGCTCCGGGGAGGTGCGCACGTTCTTCACGATCTGTGTGCCGCTGCTGGCCCCCGGCATCGTCACGGTGCTGCTCTTCACCATGGTCGCGACGTGGAACAACTACTTCCTGCCGCTGATCATGCTCAGGAACGCGGACTGGTACCCCCTCACCCTCGGGCTCGACGCGTGGAACAAGCAGGCCAGCACCGTCGGCGGGCAGCCCGTGTTCCACCTGGTCATCACCGGTTCGCTGGTCACCGTGCTGCCGCTGGTCGCCGCCTTCCTGCTCCTCCAGCGCTACTGGCGCTCCGGTCTCGCGGCGGGCGGCGTCAAGGAGTGACCGGCGGGGCGCGGCCCCGGCCGGTGCCGCGTCCCGCCCGGCTTCGAATTCCCGGTTTCAGCATCACAACGGAGTGAATGAGATGAAGATCAGCAGACACCGCCGGACGGTGCCGGGCGCGGCCCTGGTGTGCGCGGCCCTCCTCGCCCTCACCGCCTGCGGTTCGGGCGGCTCCGACGACGGGGACGCGGGCGGCGGCGCGAAGGACGTGAAGGCCGCGCTCGCCGAGGGCGGCACCCTCAAGGTGTGGGCGTGGGAGCCCACGCTGAAGCAGGTGGTCAAGGACTTCGAGGCCAAATACCCCAAGGTCAAGGTGCAGTTGGTGAACTCGGGCACCGGCGACGACCAGTACAAGGCGCTCCAGAACGCCGTGCAGGCCGGCTCCGGGGTGCCCGACGTGGCGCAGATCGAGTACTTCGCGCTCAGCCAGTTCGCCCTGGGCAAGTCCGTGGCGAAGCTGGACGGTTACGGCGCCGAGAACCTCAAGAAGCTGTACTCGCCAGGACCGTGGAACTCCGTGGACATCAACGGCAGTGTGTACGCGCTGCCCATGGACTCGGGCCCCATGGCGCTCTTCTACAACAAGAAGGTCTTCGACAAGTACGGGATCTCGGTGCCCGCGACCTGGGACGCGTATCTGGACGCCGCCCGCAAGCTGCACAAGGCCGACCCGAAGGCGTACATCGCCAGCGATGTCGGCGACGCCGGTCTCACCACCAGCATGATCTGGCAGGCCGGAGGCCACCCCTACCGGGTCGACGGGACCAAGGTGGGCGTCGACTTCGGCGACGCGGGCACGGCGAGGTACACCGGGGTGTGGCAGAAGCTCGTGTCCGAGCACCTGCTCGCGCCGGTCAAGGGCTGGACCGACCAGTGGTACAAGGGGCTCGGCGACGGCACCATCGCCACCCTGCCGGCCGGCGCCTGGATGCCCGCCAACTTCACCTCGGGCGTGGCCTCCGCCTCCGGTGACTGGCGGGCGGCCCCGCTGCCGCAGTGGGCGGAGGGCGAGCACGCCAGTGCCGAGAACGGCGGCAGCTCGCTGGCGCTGATGCAGGCGGGCAAGGAGAAGGACCTGGCCTATGGCTTCCTGGAGTACGCGAACAAGGACGCGGGCGTGCGGACCCGTATCGACGGGGGCGCCTTCCCCGCGACCACGGCGGACCTCGACTCCCGCGAGTTCCAGGACCGCGCCTTCCCCTACTTCGACGGCCAGCGGGCCAACAGGATCTTCGCCCGGTCCGCGAAGGACGTCAGGACCGGCTGGTCCTACCTGCCCTTCCAGGTGTACGCCAACTCCGTCTTCGGCGACACCGTCGGCAAGGCGTACGTGTCCTCCACCCCGCTCTCCCAGGGCCTGAAGGCGTGGCAGGACGCCTCCGTCAAGTACGGCAAGGAGCAGGGCTTCACAGTCGGCGGCTGAGCCGCGCCGCACCGGGAGCGCCGGTCGCCGGGTGGGCCGCCCACCCGGCGGCGGGCCGCCCTTACCGTAGGCTGATGCGCCGGCCCGCCGAGGTTGCTGGTACGCAGAGGAACGAGGAGAGCGAGCACGTGGCCGCCAGCGAAGGACCGGGCACGCCGGGGACCGCCGCACGCCGCAGGAGGGGCGCGTCGATGGCCGACGTGGCCCGTCTCGCGGGGGTGTCGAGCCAGACGGTCTCGCGGGTGTCGAACGGCTACCCGGGGGTGCTTGAACCCACCAGGCAGCAGGTGCTCGCCGCGATGGAGGAGCTGGGCTACCGGCCCAACAGCGCGGCGCGCGCCCTGAAGAGCGGGGAGTTCCGCACCATCGGGGTGATCCTGTTCAACCTGTCCACCACGGGCAACGTCCGCACCCTGGACGCCATCTCCTCGTCCGCGGCCCGCGAGGGGTACGCCACCGTCCTGCTGCCGGTGGAGGTGCCCACCCAGGACGGGGTGCGCGGCGCCTTCAGCAGGCTGAGCGAGCTGGCCGTCGACGGTGTCGTCATCCTGATGGAGTCGCACCTGCTGGACGCGGCCACGGTGCTGCTGCCGCCGCGCACCCATGTGGTCGTCGTGGACTCCGGCGCGGGCGGCAGCCGCTGCGTGGTCGACACCGACCAGGTCGGCGGCTCGGGCGCGGCCGTGCACCACCTCCTGGAGCTGGGCCACGACACGGTGTGGCATGTCGCGGGCCCCGCGGACTCCTTCTCGGCGCAGCGCCGGGAGCGGGCGTGGCGCGAGATGCTGGAGGCGCGGGCGCGCGCGGTGCCCCGGCTGCTGCGCGGCGACTGGAGCGCGGACTCCGGCTACGAGGCGGGGCGCGAACTGGCCCTGGAGCCGCGCTGCACGGCGGTGTTCGCCGCCAACGACCAGATGGCGCTGGGGGTGCTGCGCGCCCTGAGTGAGGCGGGGCGCCGGGTGCCGGGGGACGTCAGCGTCGTCGGCTTCGACGACATCCCCGACGCCACCTCGTTCATCCCCCCGCTGACGACGATCCACCAGGACTTCGCGGAGGTGGGCCGGCGCTGCGTGGACAGTGTGCTGCGGCAGATCCGCAGCGACGAGCCGGAGACCGGCACCACGCTGGTGCCGACGCGCCTGGTCACCAGGGCCAGCACGGCACCGCCGCCCGCGGCCGCCGTCTGAGCCACCGGGCACCCGGCCCCGCACCGCGCGAAGACCCCGCATCCAACACCCGCGCGAACACCGGGCATTGCACATTTCGCCCACCCATGCGGGCCGCCCCGCATCGCACCCGCGGTGAGCCCGGCTCCCCGTATGATTGCGCAAACATACCGTCACCGCCTCCGGGCCGTGGCCCCTGTCGAGGAGGAGGCTGTCCCATGCCAGAGCTGCGGGTCGACCAGGACGCGTTCCTGCTGGACGGTGCCGAGTTCCGGATCGTCTCCGGTGGTCTGCACTACTTCCGCGTCCACCCCGGGCAGTGGCGGGACCGGCTGCGCAAGGCCCGGCTGATGGGGCTGAACACCGTCGAGACGTATCTGCCGTGGAACCTCCACGAGCCCCGCCGCGGCCGGCTCGTGCTCGACGGCGGTCTCGACTTCCGGCGGTTCGTCCGGCTGGCGCAGGAGGAGGGCCTGCACGTCCTGCTCCGGCCGGGCCCGTACATCTGCGGCGAGTGGGAGGGCGGGGGCCTGCCCTCCTGGCTGCTCGCCGAGGAGGGCATCCGGCTGCGGTCGTCGGACCCGCGCTACCTGGAGGCCGTGGCGTCGTACTTCGGCCGGCTGCTCCCCCGGGTGCTGCCGCTCCTCGGCAACCGCGGCGGGCCGGTGCTCGCGGTGCAGGTGGAGAACGAGTTCGGCGCCTACGGCGAGGACCCGGAGCACCCGCGCTGGCTGGCGGAACTGCTGCGCGCCCAGGGGGTGGACGTCCCGCTGTTCACCTGCGACCAGCCGGGCGACCTGGCGGCGGGCAGCGTGCCGGGGGTGCTCGCCACGGTGAACTTCGGCAGCGGCACGGCCGCGGGGCTCGCCGCGCTGCGCGCGCACCGGCCCTCGGGGCCGCTGATGTGCGGGGAGTTCTGGAACGGCTGGTTCGACCGCTGGGGCGGCACCCATGTCGTACGGGAACCGGACGACGCCGCACGGGAGTTGGACACCCTGCTCGCCTCGGGCGCGAGCGTCAACCTGTACATGTTCCACGGCGGCACCAACTTCGGCTTCACCAACGGGGCCAACGACAAGCACACCTACCGCCCCACGGTGACCTCGTACGACTACGACGCACCGCTTGACGAGGCCGGGGACCCCACGCCGAAGTTCGACGCGTTCCGCAAGGTGATAGGCCGTCATGTCCCGGTGTCCGACGAGCCGTTCCCCGGGCCGTCCCGGAAGCTCGCGGTGCCGGGCGTCGTACTCGGCGAGAGCGCCGGGCTGTTGGACCAGCGGGAGCGCCTTGGCGAGGCGGTCTTCGGGGAACACCCGCTCTCCATGGAGGAGTTGGGCCAGGACTTCGGCTTCGTGCTGTACGAGCGCCCGTTGGACGCGGCGGGTACGGCGCTGCTTGAGGTGCGCGGGGTGCGCGACCGCGCCCAGGTGTTCGTCGACGGGCGCCCCTGCGGGGTGCTGGAGCGTGAGGCACACGAGGCCGCGGTGGTCGTGGACGTCCCGCGGGCGGGGGCGCGGCTGCACCTCCTGGTGGAGAACCAGGGCAGGGTGAACTACGGGCCCGCCCTCCACGACCGCAAGGGGGTGCTGGGCGACGTGCTCCTGGACGGCGAGGTGCTGCGGGGGTGGAGTTCCCGGCCGGTCGGGCTGGCGTCGCTCGACGGCCTGCGGTTCGCGGTCGGCGGGCGGCCCGTGCCGGGACCGGCGTTCCACCGCGGTGTGTTCACCGTGGCGGAGCCCGCCGACACCTTCCTCGACCTCACCGGGTGGACGAAGGGCTGCGCCTGGATCAACGGGTTCCCGCTGGGGCGCTACTGGTCGCGCGGCCCGCAGCGGCGCCTCTACGTCCCGGCGCCGGTCCTCGTGGCGGGCGAGAACGAGATCGTGGTGCTCGAACTGCACGCAACGGTGGCGCCCGTGGCCGACCTCGTGGACACCCCCGACCTGGGCCCGACGGAGGAGTAAAAGCGGGTTCCACGGGCGGGTGGCGGTTCCCACGCGGGCGCGGGCGCGCCTCAGCCCGCCGGGAGCGCCACCTCGGAGACCAGGCGGTCGCACCAGGTGACGAGGGCCAGATGGCCGCCCGCCCCGTCGGACCTGACCGCAAGGGCGCCCGGCGGGGTGTGCGGCGCTCCCCCGTCGAGGGTGACCACGGCGGCGACGAGGGCGCCTTCCGCGGGCGCCTCGGCGGTGAGCCACGGGATCGCCGTCCAGTGGCCGAGCGGCCCGCTGTCCTGCTCAAGCAGCACACCGCCCCGGTCGAAGCCGCGCAACCCGCGCAGCCTGGAGGTGAGTTCGCCGGTGGCCGCCACCGCGTGCGGCGCGCCCCCGGGCGCCGTACCGCCGGGTGGTGGCGCCCCGTGGGCGTCGGTGGCCTCGGTGTCCGGGCGTACGTCGGCGGCGACGGGCCAGCCGCCGAGCCGGAGGCGGCGGGCCGGGCCGAGGGGCCCTTCCACCCGGGCGAGGCGCACCTCCACCCCGTCGCGTACCACCGACGCCACCGTCACCACCGGGCCCGCGGTGGCCGTCCCGGTGCGCCCCGAGCCGTGGTCGGCGGCGTCCCCCGCCGCCGCCACCCAGTGCACGCGCCCGCCGGACACCGCCGTCAGCACCCTCCCCGGCAGTTCGGCGAGGCCGCGGGTGCGGAAGCCGGTGCGGTGGGTGGCGCGGCCGTGCGCGTCGACGAGGGCCACGGTGTTGTCCACCGGGTCCGCCGTGGTGGCGCCGGTCAGCGGGGGCAGTGTGGCGGTGGAGTAGCCGAGCCTGGCGTAGAGGGGCGCGTCGGTGCGCACCGCGCCGGGGGCGGCGTGGTCGGTGCCGTGGTTGAGGACCGTCACCACGCCGTCCGCCGCGCGGCCCGAGACCAGCCAGCCGGGGGCGCGCACGATCCGCGCCCGGTCGCCCTCCTCCACCGGCAGCGGCCGCTCGGTGGCGGTCCACACCGGGTGCCCGGCGGGCAGCAGCAGGCCGAGCATGCCCGTCGCGGCCCAGTAAGGGGAGCCGGGGCCCGAGTAGGACTGGCGCATCCCCGGCCAGGGCCGGTGCCAGCCGAGCGTCAGCAGCCCGCGCCCGTCGGGCACCCCGTGCCGGGTGAAGTGGTCCAGCATGCCACTGGCGGCGCGGCGGGTGAGCCCCGGCGCCAGCCGGGTGGTCCCGGTGAGGGCGCCCACCCAGAAAGGGGCCGCCGCGGCGAAGCGGTAGACGAGGCTGCGCCCCTGGAGCAGCGGTGAGCCGTCGGCGCCGACGAGGCACACCGCGTCGTCGAGGTAGCGGGCGAGGTCGGCGCCCCACCGTGCGCGCAGCGCGGGGGGACAGAGCGTCCCCGTGACATCGAAGAGGTGGGTCCACAGCAGCGGGAAGGTGTGCAGGGCCCAGCCGGTGTAGTGGTCGTAGGCGCGCTCGGGCCCGTCGGCGAGCCAGCCGTCGGCGCGGCGCAGCGAGGCGTGCACCGCGAGGTCCGCCTCGATGTCGCCCGGCGCCCAGGGGCCGCCGCTCTCACGCAGGAAGGACTCGACGACGATACGGAACCACACCCAGTTCAGCGGCGGGTACGGCTGCCCGACCACCGTCGAGAGCCAGCGCACGGTGGTGTCCCTGACCCGGTCGTCGAGGCGGTCCCACAGCCAGGGGCCGGTCAGCCGGAGCGCGAGGGCGACGGACGCGGCCTCCACCTTGGCCTGGTCGAGGCGGTCGGGGCGCGGCCATGCCTCGGGGTGGTGTGGGTCGGTGCCCGCGGCGAGTCCCGCGGCATAGCGCTCCATGAGGTGGGCCGGGTCCGCGCCGTCCTCCCCCGCGACGCGCAGGGCGGCGAGGAGCAGGGAGCGCGCGTAGCCTTCGAGCCCGTCGGAGTCGGGCCCGTACGCACTGGGCGGACCGGGCGGCAGGACGCGGGCGCCGCCGGGCGAGCGGTGGGGGTCGAGTGCGGCGAGCATCCGGTCGGCGAGCGCGGTCCAGTCCTGGCGGCGCCAGCCGGTGTACGGGGAGGTCCCGGCGGCGCCGAGGAGTTCGGCCGGGGTGGTCATGCCTGCACCTCAAGGGACGCGTGGGTGACCGGGGCCAGGGGCGGCAACCCGGCGGCGTAGCGCTCCAGTTCGGTCAGGGCCAGGTCGGTCATGCGGCGGGTCTCCGAGCCGAGGGAGCCGGCGATGTGGGGGGTGAGCACCACGTTGGGCAGGGTGTACAGCGGGGAGTGCGCGGGCAGCGGCTCGGGGTCCGTCACGTCGAGGATGGCGTGCAGCCCCGCCGTGCAGGCCGCCTCAAGGGCCGCGGTGTCGACGAGGGAGCCGCGTGCGGTGTTGACGAGCACCGCGTGCTCGGGCAGGGCGGCGAGCTGTGCGGCGCCGATCAGGTGCCGGGTGCCGGGCAGGGCGGGCGCGTGCAGGCTGAGCACGTCGGCGCGCGGCAGGGCGTCGGCCAGGGTGGCGGTCTCGGCGCCCGCCGCGGCGACGGCCGCGGGGTCCACCACGGGGTCGACGACGAGCACCCGGGCCAGGTCGAGTCGGCGCAGCAGCCTGGTGACCCGGCCGCCGACGCGGGAGAAGCCGACCACGACCACCGTGCGGTCGCGCCCGGAGAGTTCGCCGCGGCCGGTCGCGTACGTCCAGTCGTCGCGGAAGCGGCGCGCGTCGTTGGCGAGGAAGGGTGCCTTCTTGAACGCCCAGAGCACCGCGGCGAGGGTGAAGTGGGCGACGGGCTCCGCGTTGGCGTCGGCCGCGGTGGTCACCAGCAGGCCCCGGTCGAAGACGGCGTCGGTGACGTGCGGGCGCACCGAGCCCGCGGCGTGCAGCACGGCGCGCAGCCGGGGCGCCGCGGCCAGGACGTCGGCGCCGAGGGGCGGGCAGCCCCAGGAGGTGAGCAGGACCTCGGCCTCCGCGAGGCGGCGGCGGGCGGCCCCGGAGGTGAGTTCGGTGACGGCCACCGGCTCCCCGAGGGCGGCGGTGGCGCCGAGCCTGGCCAGCTCCGCGGCGCCGAACTGCATGGCGAGCGCCCTGTCGTCCATGACGAGCAGTGTCTCGGGGCGTGCCGGGCGGGGCGCGGCGGCGCGGGCCGCGGTCATCGGACGCTCCCGGTGGCGAGTCCGCTGCGCCACTGCCGCTGGAGCAGGACGAACGCGGCGACGAGCGGGACGACGGCGAGCAGCGACCCGGTGATCACCAGGGGGTTGTACTGGGGGAACTGGGTGACCCTGGTGCTCCACTGGAAGATGCCGAGGTTCATCGGGAAGAGCTTGGGGTCGGTGAGCATGACCAGCGGCAGGAAGAAGTTGTTCCAGATGGCGACGAACTGGAACAGCAGGATGGTGACGACGCCGTTGCGCATCATCGGCAGGCCCACCGTGAAGAAGGTCCGCAGCTCCCCCGAGCCGTCGACCCTGGCCGCCTCCAGGATCTCGTCGGGTACGGCGGCGTCCGCGAAGACCCGGGCGAGGTAGACGCCGAAGGGGTTGGTGAGCACCGGCAGGAACACCGCCCAGAAGGTGTCCACCAGGCGGAGTTGGGAGGCGAGCAGGTACAGCGGCAGGGCGAGCGCGGTGGTCGGCACCAGCACCCCGGTGAGGGTGACGGCGAAGAGGGTGCGCCGCCCGGGGAAGTCCAGCTTGGCGACGGCGTAGCCGCAGGCCGCGCAGACCAGCGCGCCGACGGCGGCGCCGACCACGGCGTAGAGCACGGAGTTGCGGACCCAGAAGAGGAAGACGCCGTCCTGTTCGTCGAAGAGGGCCCTGAGGTTGTCGCCGAGGCTGAAGGAGCCCGGGTGGAGGGTGAAGGCGCCGGTGGTGGAGAAGTCGCCGACGTCCTTGGTGGCGGAGGTCACCAGCCACAGCAGCGGCAGCACGCTGTAGAGGGCGCCGATCAGCAGGACGGCGTGGACACCGGCCCGCGAGGTCCACACGGACGCGGACGCGGGGGCCGCGGCGGTACGGGGTGTGCTGCCGGGGGTGGCGCGGGGTGTGGTGCCGGGTGTGGTGCGGTTCATCGCGCGGACCTCCTGGTGGACAGGCGCATGACCAGCGCGGAGAGCAGGGCCGACACCACCGCGAGGACGATCGAGGCCGCGGCGGCGCGGCCGTAGTCGTCGCCCACGAAGGCGGAGTCGTAGACGTACAGGCTGGGTGTCCAGTCGCTGGTGACGGAGCCGGTGAAGGTGTGCAGGACCAGGGGCTCGGTGAAGAGCTGGAGGGAGCCGATGAGGGTGAAGACCAGGGCCACGAACAGGGTGGGCCCGATGACGGGCACCTTGATGCGCAGCGCGGTGCGCAGTGCTCCCGCGCCGTCCACCCGGGCGGCCTCCAGGATGTCCCGGGGGACGGAGCGCAGCGCCGTCAGGAAAATGATCATGTTGTAGCCGCACCACTGCCAGTCGGCCATGTTGGCGATGGACGCGACCACGCCGTTGCCGCCGAGCGGGTCGAAGGGCAGCAGGTCGTCGACAGGGCCGATGGTGGGGCTGTAGAGGTAGGCCCAGATCAGACCGGCGATCACCGCGGGCACCGCGTACGGCAGGAACACCGCGAGCGTCCACACCGCGCGCAGGCGTACGACGGCGGAGTCGAGCAGCAGCGCGAGGACCAGGGCGCCGCCGAGCATCACGGGCACATGGATGAGGGCGTAGAGGGCGACATGGCCCACGCCGGAGCGGAAGTCGGCGTCGCCGAGCACGTCCGTGTAGTTGGCCAGCCGGACGAACACCCGGTGCGGGCCGCCGAAGCCGAGTCCTGAGAGGCGGTCGGTGAAGAGGCTGAGGCAGACCGCGTAGCCGACGGGGACCAGCACCGTGGCGAGCAGCAGCAGCGCGAAGGGCGCGGCGAGCAGCAGGCCGCCCCGTGCCGTGCCGCCGCGGCGGCGGGCGGCGGGGTGGCGGCGCGGCGGTGTGCCGGGGTCGAGGCCGCGTGCGGGGCCGAGCAGGCTCATACGTGCCTCCTCACGGACGTGGCGGTGTCTCCCGCCGGGGTGTGCGGCGCGGCTGCCGGGGCGGCCTCGACGACGGACAGGCCGCGGGCCCGCATCGCGGAGGCCGCCTCCCGCTGCACGGTGCGGACGGCGCGGGGCAGGGTGGTGCCGTGCGAGGTGACACCGCCGAACGCGTTGGCGACGGTGGAGAACAGGCCGAGCGCGTTCGGCCCCCAGGTCCACTCGGGCACGCTGGCGGCCGCCTTGTCGAGGACGTCGTAGACGGGGTCGCCGAGGAAGTAGCCGCCCCGGTAGACCCTGCGCGCCTCGGCTCGGCTGGGGGTGTAGCCGGGGAACGGGGAGGTGAAGGCGGCGCCGATGCGGACCACCTCGGGGTCGGTGCTCAGCCAGCGCAGGAACGTCAGCGCCGCGTCGGGTGCGCGGCTCTCGGCGGAGATGCCGAAGGCGGTGCCGCCCTGCATGCCGGCCGCGGGCCTGCCGTCCCAGGTGGGCAGGGTGGCGAGCGCCCAGCGGCCGGTGTCGCCGGGGATGGACTTGCCGAGGGTGCCCACGCTCCAGGAGGCGCCGAGCAGTGCCCACAGGCGCCCGGTGTGGACGGCGGAGATCCACTCCTGGCTGCCCGTGGGGTCGGAGCGCACCAGTCCTGAGGCGATCATCTCCTGCCAGTACGCGGCGGTGCGGAGGGTGCCCTCCCCCGCGACGTCGACCCGCCAGCTCTCCCCCTCGACGCGCCACCAGGGGTCGCCGCCCTGCCAGGACATTCCGGCGAAGAAGGAGCCGTCGTTCAGCGGGAAGGTGGTGATGCGGGCGTCGGGGCGGGCGTCGCGCACGGCGTGCGCCGCGGTGCGGAACTCCTCCCAGGTGCGGGGCACTTCGATGCCGTGCCGGTCGAACAGGTCCTTGCGGTAGTAGAGCACCATGGGCGCGATGTCCATCGGCACCGCCCAGGTGCGCCCGTCCGGCCGCACCCCCTCCCAGGCGGCGGGGGCGTAGCCGTCCGCCAGGTCGTGCAGGTCGGCGGTGAGGTCACGCAGGCCGCCGCTCGTCAGGATCTGCGGGAGGCCCTGGTACTCGACGTGCAGGATGTCGGGCGCGTTGTGGGCGCGCAACGCGTTGGTCTGCTGGGCGTAGCCGCCGGAGAGCCCGGCCGCGATGACGCTCAGTTCGACCCTGATGCGGGGGTGGGACGCGTTGAACGCGGCCACGTACTTGTCCATGCCCGTCAGCCATGACCACACGGTGACCGTGGTGGCCCCCGAGGAGGACCCGGAGCAGCCGGACACCGCGGCGCCGGTGAGGGCGGCGGCGCCCGCGCCGAGCGAACCGCGCAGCAGCGCACGGCGGGTGGGGCCCGGCGGCCCGGCGCCGGGTGCGGACCCGGCCGTCGCGCCCCGGCCTTGTTCCGGCCTGAGTGACCCCATCGTCTCCTCCTGAGGTGGTGGTGCGGATCACTTCAGCGCCCGGTGTCGCCCGGGGTCAACGAGGCGGAACCAGTTCGATCAGAAACGAACAGAAACGATAGTGAGGATGGGGTCGCCCCCGCTGACACCGGGCGCGGCGGTGGGGTGTGCGACATCCCGTGGGTTTCCCTGAGTCCAGCTGCGTCGTCCTGGCACGGGCCTCGGCAGGGCTGGCGGACAGCACCATCCGCGGGGACATCGGTCACCTGGATCAGATCAGGAACTGGTTCGGCCGGCCCTTGTGGGACATGGAGCCCGCCGACGCGGACGGGTACTTCGGGAAGGTGCTGCGGCACTCGCCCAGCGGCACCCGGCTGGGCCGGTCGCAGGCGTCGAGCACGTACTTCATGTTCCTGGAGCTGCGGCACAAGGTCGAAATCCACCGGATGACCGGCCGGGCGGTCGAGTGCCCGATCGACGAGATGAACCGGCCGCGCGGGGCCAAGGGCGCCCGCTGCGGATCCCGCCGAGTGAGCCGGAGACCGGGACGCTTTTCACGGGCTGGGGCGGCGAGCTGGCGGCCTGCCGGAAGTTCGCCCCGACCGCCCGGAACTACACCGCCTCGAAGCTGATGTCCCAGGTCGGCCTGCGGGTGAGCGAGGCATGTGGGCTCGACCTGGACGACATCAAGTGGGACCTGGGCCGCTTCGGCAAACTCCACGTCCGCAACGGCAAGGGGGCCCGCAGCTCGGGGCCGCGCGAGCGGATGGTTCCGCTGATCAGCGGTGCCGATCGGACACAGCGGTGGTTCATCGAGGACGTGTGGGGTCAGTTCGACGACGATCACACGCGCCCTGGTGCCCCGCTGTTTCCCTCCGAACGCAAGAACACCGACGGCTCCGCCCGCCGGGTCGGCGACGACGCCCTGCGCAACGGGCTCGACAACGCGGTCGTGGCTCATCTGCCGAATTGGACAGACAGGCTGTGACCCCTCACGTCCTGCGGCACTTCTGTGCGTCCCAACTCTACGGAAACGAGCCGGATTTGCTCGCTATCCAGGAGGTTCTCGGACATTCCTGGATTGCTACAACCATGCGGTATATCCACATGCAGCAGACCCGGGTCGAGGACGCCTGGGTCGCCGGGATGGAACGGGCCGCGAAGCGGCTGGAAGGACGCCCGATGAGGTGGAACCTGCGGCTGACCGCCGCGAACAAGGGTATCTGGAAGGCGTCTGAGCTCCAGCGGAGCCTGGCCGAGCACGGCCTGGTGATCTCGGCCGACAAGATGACCGGGCTGTGGTCGGGCCAGCCGGTCTCGCTCAAGCTGGAGGACCTGGACGTCATCTGCGTGACCCTCGGCTGCGAGATCGGCGACCTGCTGGTCCCCGAACCTGAGAAGGTCCGCCGCCCTGGCCAGGCAGAGGAGACGGAACGGGCCGCGGTCGCGCGGGAACCGTCGCACCGAAGGTGGTCCGCAAGCGGCGGGACGGCCGGTCGCTGCCGCCGGAGTGAGCCGGTGGCACGGTTCCCGAAGGGCTACGTCAAGCCCACCGATTCCTGCGAGAGCTGCCTGGCCTGGGGAAACTTCAGCAGCCGCCTCTGCCCCACCTGCTATATGTTCGGCCGCGGCCACGACGCGGCCGCATGCACCGGCTGCCGCCGCATCCAGCCGCTGAAGTGGAACTACTGCCGCTTGTGCTGGTGCCAGGCCCGCCTCAGCGCGAAGACTTTCGTCGGCCAGCCCATGGGACGAGACGGACGTGCGGGACCGGCTCGCCGCGTGAAGGCACGGTCTGGCTCTACCTCAACCGAGTCCGCCCGGCCCTGCTGGAATGGTCGAACCCCTACGACCACCTGCACGAAGTGACCCGCGACGACGTCCTCACCTACATCAAGACACTGCACGGCCACCAGCGCCACGACCAACTCGTCGCCCTGCACTCGCTGTTCACCTGGGCCAAGCGTTACGGACTGATCTCCCGCAACCCCACCAGCCGGATCAAGGTCGGGCAATTCGAGTACGCCGTGCTGCAACCGCTCGTCCCCGAGCAGGTCGACCGCTCCGTCGCGGCGGCCACCACCCCGGCGACGCGGCTCATCCTCGCCTCCGCAGCGGTGCACGCCGCCCGGGTCGCCCAGATCGCCACCCTCAGGCTCGACGACGTCGACCTCGGCAACCACCGGCTGACCATCGCCGGACGCGTCCGCCCGCTCGACGATCTCACCCGGAAGCTGCTGCTGGACTGGTTGGAGCACCGGCGCCGCCGGTGGCCGAACACCGCGAACCTCCACCTGCTGATCAACCACCAAACCGCCAACATGACCAGCCGCGCCAGCAACCACTGGATCAGTGCCGCGATGCGCGGGCAGGATGCGACGTTGGAGCGGCTCCGCGTCGACCGGCAACTCGAAGAGGCCCTGACCCACGGGCCCGACCCGCTCCATCTCGCCAAGGTCTTCGGACTCGACGAGAAGACCGAGATGCGCTACGCGGACTCCGCACCAGCGCTGCTGGAACAGGCCGCCGAGACCGGCCTCGCCACTTCACCACGAGCCCACGAGTCAGCTCCCTGACCTGGGGGCACCGCCCCAGGGCCAGGTCGACAGTCCTTCAGTTCCGCGAACTCACGACGGCGATGAGTCAGGGGGCGGGTGGGACGAACTCGGGCTGGTCAAGCAGGCGCAGCCAGCTTCCATCAGGCTGGCGCCGGACGACCTGTGCCCGGGCACCAGCACCGTCCTTCGGTGGGGTCGAGGTGAGGGCGATGTCATCGCTGATCAGTGTCGGCAGCGGCTGTTCCGGCTCAAAATGGGGACGGTTGGCCAGCACCTTCTCCCACAGCGCGCGAATCGCCTTCCTGCCCACTGTCTGGTCACCGGGCGGGTAGGCCATCACCGCATCCTCTTCGTAGAGTGCGGCGACCCCGGCCGCGTCACCAGCATTGGATCGTTCGACGAACAAGCGGGTGACGTCCTCGGGGCGCATGGCCTTCTCGTACTCCGGCATGAATTCCTCCTAGAGGTCGGGCTTCGACGCCTCCCAGCGTGGCCATCGACTGACCAGAAGTCCAACAGATGAATCTTCTGGAAGCTAGAATCTACAGTCATGGAGCTGAGGCAGTTGGAATACTTCGTCGCGGTCGCCGAGGAGCAGAACTTCACCCGGGCAGCCGAGCGAGTGCACATCAGCCAGTCCGGCGTCAGCGCCCAGATCCGCCAACTGGAACGGGAACTCGGCGCCGAGCTGTTCGACCGGTCAGCCCGCGCCGTCACCCTCACCGTCGCGGGAAAGGCCGCACTCGAACACGCCCGCGCAACCCTCGCCGCCGCTGGGGCAGTCGGCCAAGCGGTAGGCGAGGTGACCGCCTTGATCCGGGGGCACCTCACCGTCGGGATGGTCATCGGCTGCACCCTCACCCCGCTGTTCGACGCCCTCGCCGTGTTCCACCAGGCACATCCCGGTGTGGAGATCTCGCTGCTGGAGGACAGCTCGGACCGACTCGTCGAAGGGGTGCGCACCGGTGCCGTCGACCTGGCACTCATCGGTGCCGCAGCCGCCACCCCCGAGGGGCTGGACGCGCTGACCATCATCAGCGAGCGGCTCGTCGTGGCAGTCCCGGCCGGGCACCCCTTGGCCAAACAGCGGCGGGTCACTCTGCGCGACCTGGTCGTCTACCCGATCGTGTGCATGCCGACCGGTACCGGCCTGCGCTCGGTATTCGACCAGGCTTGCGTCGCACAGAACCTCCAACCTGCGATCGCGCTGCAAGCCAGCGCCGCGGATGCCATTGCCGACCTCGCCGCCCGCGGGCTTGCTGTCGCCATCCTCAGCGACTCCATGGCCGCGCGCTACCGCGACAGGCTCACCGCCCGCACCATCGAAGACGTCGATACACCCGCATTGCTCGCCCTGATCTGGAAGAGCGCCCACAGCCCAGGGATGCGTGAACTGCTCCTGCACAGTAGGCAAGCATTCGCCAACCCTGACCCGCGACTTCCCAGTGAACCCACGGGTCCATCCCCTGGCATCAGGGCGACAGACCCTTGAGTTCCCGCCGAATGAACTTCAGTTTCCGCGAACTCGCGGGCCTCTGGGGGGTTGAGGA
Organism: Streptomyces sp. NPDC050560; assembly: GCF_044457285.1. Lineage (NCBI taxonomy): Bacteria > Bacillati > Actinomycetota > Actinomycetes > Kitasatosporales > Streptomycetaceae > Streptomyces > Streptomyces sp. NPDC050560. The sequence goes on along the minus strand of NZ_JBITGT010000003.1, from coordinate 93,929 downwards.
ACATCGGAACGAAAATCGGCGCTAAGACCCCGGCGGTGCTGGTGAGCGGCGGTCGGGCCGACGGTGGCCGGGCGGGTCGGAAGTCTTCCCGCAGATAACGTCGTATTATCTGCGGCTTATCTGCGGCATCGCTGAACCCGACCTGCGCCGACGTCGCCGAGCCGGTGCGCGAAGCGACCCCGTTATCTGCGGCAAGGGGGAAACGGTACCCGCCGTCGTCCAGCTCCGGTCCGGGAAGGCGCTGACCGTCCGCGCGGCCGACGACGCCTTCCCCGGCTCGCTCACCAACGCCAACACCGCCCGTGGCTACGGCACCGGCGTCGGGAAGACCACCGAACGGCTCGACGAGGAGCGGCCCCTGGCGGCGGTCGCCGACGCCGAGGCCGGCGAGGCACTGGAACAGCTCTGGGACACCGCGGCGGTCAACACCTGGAACGCGCGCCGCGCGGCGGTGCTGGCCTGGCTCGGCTGGTGCGCGGACCACGGCTACGACGGCCCGGCGGTGCCGGGCTGGGTGAAGCGGATGACGCCGCCGATGACCGGGGTGTAGCCGACGTTGCAGCCGTGCGCGACCAGCAGCGCGGCGATCGTCACCTCCAGGTCCGCCAGGCGGGCCTCGCCGCCGGTGATGGAGGTGAACGCCTTGTCGGCGCCGGTCCAGGAGAAGACCTTTAGCAGCACCTCCGACAGGTCCACCCGCGGCAGCATCGCGTTGACCGCCGCCCGCAGCTCCAGCAGGGATGCCGGTTCCGGCTCGGGCTCCAGGGCGGCGAAGTGCAGCCGCCCGTCGCCGTCGAACACGATGTGGGAGTTCGCCGGCACCCGGGCGGCGACCTCCCGGTGGGTGCCGTCCAGCAGCGCGGCGCGGGCGGCCAGGTGCTCGCCGGGCTCGCCGGGCAGGCCAAGGGAGGCCAGCACCACCGGCCGCACCCGCTCCCACACCGCCCCGTCCAGCAGCTTCGCGCGCGGGTCGCCCCACTTCGAGGAGTTCGCCGCGAACACCTCGCGGCGCCGCAGCATCCGGTGCAGCCCCTCCAGCACGCACAGCGCGTACGCCTTCACATCCACGCACCCCGGCTCGGCGTCCGAAGAGGCCAGCACCAGGCGCTTCCACGACCCGGCCAGCAGCCCCGCGTCGATCTCGGCGGGCGCGACCTTGCGGCGCCTCAGCAGGCCGGGCAGCGACTTCAGTGCGGCCAGCACGTCGGCGCCCTGCGGGGTTGCCCCGAAGTCGACGACGTCCACCAGGGTCTTCAGGAACGGCCGGACCGTGCCGAACCGACCCACCACGCGTCGTCAGGTACACCGCAGTCGCCATCAGCGTGGCCAGGCGCCGGTGGTCGCCGTGCCGCCGCAGCAGCGACGCCTTCCCGTCCACCCCGTACCGCGACAGCTCCGCCAGCCGTCGGGGCGGGACCGCGGCGACGTCCAGGTCCGCCATGCCGAACGCGGCGATCTCCGCCGCCCGCTCCAGCGCGGCCTTCATCGCCGGACCCGACACCCGCACCGGCCCCGGCGCAGCCGGTCCAGCTCCGGGACCCGCGCACCGGCCGGCACCTCCAGCAAAGAGTCCGGCACCGTCCGCTGACCGGTGTTCAGCAGCCCGTACAGCGTCTGCCACAGCCGCTCGTTCGCCTCCGCCCGCACCGACGCCACAAGCCGCACCAGCGTCGTCACCCCCGGCAGCAGCACCCGCCGCTCGCGCAGCCACCCCACCGCCGCGTCGAACAGCGCCTTCGGGCCCTCCTCGGCCGTCCAGGCCCGCGCGTCCACCCATTCCCGTAGCTCCGCCTCCGCCCCGGCGAACTCCCGGTAGCCGAAGACCTCCCGCAGCTCCCGGACGTGGTCGAGCCGGGTGTTCTCCCGCTCGCCGTACGTCTTCAGTGCGGAGGCGTCCGGGATGCCGAGTTGTTCGGCGAGGTAGCCGGCGACCTCCGCCGGCACGTCGGCCGGGTCGTCCAGGACCACCCCGAGGAACCGCGCGGTGGTCAGCTGGACCGCGAAGCCCAGCCGGTTGTGGGCCCGTCGCTTCGGGTCGACCAGCGCGCGGTCCGCATCGTCCAGGAAGAAAAACCGCTCCAGCTCCGCGCGCGACGGCGCCCCCTCGTACGCCCCGTACCCCGCGACCTGCGAATCCGTCAGAAACTCGACCGGCATCCCGGACCTCCAGACAGTCAATGATCAACACGACTGCCGAAGGCTCCGCCCCCTCAGAGTCCCAGGTCAAAGCGCTCTCAGGCCCGCGCGAGGCTTAGCGCCGGTTTTCGTTCCGATGTTCCTCAACCCCCGGTACATTGACGATCCGTTCCGATCAGGAGCGATCGCCCACGCGGGCCCCGTCGCACCGCCCCCCCCGGCGCCCGGCACAACGGCCCCGCCGCCCCGGGGTGGGCCCACGGCACGGGCGGGCGATGGTATGTGACGAGGCGTCAGGAGGAGCGGATGGAGCGTCAGGAGCACACCATGCCGCTGGCCGCCGAGCGCCAGGAGCGGATACTCGCGGCGGTGCGCCAGCACGGCATGGTCCGCCTCGCGGAGCTGGTGGCGGAGTTGGGTGTGACCGCCGTGACGGTGCGCAGGGATGTGACGCTGCTCGCCGACCGCGGCCTCGTACGGCGCCTCCACGGCGGCATCGCGCTGCCGCACCGCGCCCAGGCGCCGCGGGCGCGTGAGGGCCCGCAGGGCGCGTACGGGCCGATGGCGACGCGGGCCCTGGTGGGCATGGTGGTGCCCTCGGTCGAGTACTACTGGCCGCCGGTCATCCAGGGCGCGCACACCGCGGTGGCGGCGGCCGAGGGCCGGCTCGTGATGCGCGCCTCGCGGTGGGACGACCCCGCGGAGGACCGGCGGCAGATCAACGCGCTTCTTGAGCGCGGTGTGCAGGCGCTGCTCGTCGCACCGGCGACGAGCGGTGACGCGGCGGTGGAACTGCTGCGCCGGCTGGGCTCGTTCGGGGTGCCTGTGGTCCTCGTCGAGCGCCGCCCGCCGCCCGGGCTCGCGACGCTCGCGCTGGACGCGGCGACGACGGCACACGCGCTCGGCGCCGGGCTCGCCGTGCGGCACCTGGTGACCCTCGGCCACCGCGGGATCGGTCTTGTCACCACCCGGCAGAGCCCCACGAGCAAGGCGCTGCGCGCCGGTTGGCGGGAGGCGGCGCGTGCGCTCGAACTGCCGCCGCACGACGGGATGGACGTCGAGGTGCCGTCGTACGGGGAGCCCGGCTGGGCCGAGGCGTACACCGACGTGCTCAGGCGCGGGCGCGAGCGCGGGGTGCGCGCACTGCTCGTGCACTCCGACCGTGAGGCCATCGGGCTCATCGAGCGGGGCCGGGACCTGGGTGTCGAGGTGCCGCGGGACCTGGCCATCGTGACGTACGACGACGAGATCGGCGCCGCGTCCGACCCGCCGCTGACCGCGGTGCGCCCGCAGAAGCACCGGCTGGGGATGCTCGCGGCCCAACTCGCGCTCGCCAGACTGGCCGAGGTCGGCGACGAGTGGCCGGTGCACCGGGTGGAGCTGTGGCCGAACATCGTGGTGCGGGAGTCGTGCGGCACGGTGCCGCCGCCGGAGGCGGGGTGACGCCGCCCTCCCGCGTGTGGCTGTCGGGGGTTGCCCTGTGGGAGCGCCTCAGTGCTGCGGCGGCGCCAACGGCGTGGGACCGGGCAGCAGTTCGGGCTCGACCAGCAGGTGTCCCAGCGCCGCAGCGAGCAGCCGGGCGCCGGGCTCCTCGCTCGCGCCGCGCCGCTGTCGCAGCGCCTCCGCGGCGGCCACCGCGAGCCTGGTCACCTCGTCCGCGAGCGTTCTGACCGGCAGCTCGATCCGGGAGAGCGCGCTGCTCGACCGGTCCTCCGGCAGGGTGCCGATCACCACCATCGGCAGGTCGTCGGGCACCCTGAGCCCCGTCGCCGACGGCATCGACGCCAGCAGGTGGTGGTGGGCCGAGGGGTGCTGCACCACGAGCGCGGTGGGCCCGCCGGGGCGCAGGGACACACCGTCGTCCGTCAGCAGCGCCCGCAGCCGCCGCGCCTCGCCCGCCGGGTCGTCCAGCGAGTGCACCACCTCGACCGCGCACCCCGTGGCCGCGGCGGCCCCCCGCGCGCCCTCGATGCCGCGCAGCGCGTAGCTGCGCCGCGCCCGCACCTCCGCCTCGCTCGGCGCGAGGTACACCAGTGAGCGGTGGCCCGCCGCCGCCAGGGTGCGCACCGCGAGCGCGGCCGCCCCGGCCCAGTCCAGGTCGGTCCACGGCAGCGCGTTCTCGTCGGCGGGCCTGCCGATCAGCGCGGCGGGGAAGGCCACCTCGCGCACGACGTCGATACGGGCGTCCTCCATGTCGACGGCCATCAGCACCGCGGCGTCCGCGAGCCCGCTGAGCGCGACCCTGCGCAGCCCCTCCGCCTTGTCGCGGCTGGTCGTCAGCAGCAGGTCGAAGCCGAGGCCGTGGGCGGCGTCGCTCAGCTCGATGGCGAACCTGCCGTCCACCGAGTGCTGCAACCCGGCCCTGCGCGGCAGCGCGAGCGCGATCACCCGGGTACGGCTGCTGCGCAGCGTACGGGCGCTGGCGCGCGGGTGGTAGCCGAGCGCGTCCACCGCCTCACGGACCCGCTCCCGCGTCTCCTCCGAGATGGACCGCGACCCGTTGAGTACGTAGGAGACGGTGCTCGGAGCGACCCCCGCCCGCTGGGCGACATCCCTGATGGTGGCCAACTTCGAGCCCTTCGACGACACGGTCGGCCATCGTATCCAACGCCGTCGGGTGCCCCCGGCACCGCCGTCCGCGGCGGGCGGGCGCGCCCGGCGGCCCGTCCGCGGCCACCGTGCGCAGCGCGCCGCGCCTCGTGGCCAAACTCCGCTCCCGGCCGAACATTCCCGGTCGGCCCCGACCTATTGTCGCCACCCCCGGCAGCGCCTAGCATCGCCGCGTCACCTCGATCGAATCGATTCGACAGTTGCTTCGACCCGGGTGCGCCCCTCCGCGTTCGCACAGCGCCGCAGACCGAACGGAGAGCCCACGACCATGCACCCCACTCGCCGTCGCCGCCAGGCGACGGCCGCCCTGCTCGCCGCCGCGATGGCGGCCACCGCGCTGACGGGATGCGCGAGCGTCCCGGACCCCGGCACCATCACGGTGCTCAACTCCGCGACGGACAGCCTGGAGCACGCTCAGGCACAGCAGTTCTTCGACCAGTGCGCGAAGCCGCTGGGGGTCAAGGTCAGGCAGACCAGCGTCCCCGCCGACCAGGTGGTGTCCAAGGCGCTCCGGATGGCGTCGTCGCACTCGCTGACCGACATCCTCGAACTCGACGGCTCCGAGGTGCCCCAGTTCGCCGACACCGGCGGCCTGGTGCCGGTGCGGCAGGCCGGTGTGGACGTCACGGGGATGTCGGGGAGCGCCGTGACGATGGGCAGCTTCAAGGGCACGCAGTACGGCGTCGCCCGGGCGGTGAACTCGCTGGCGCTGATCTACAACGTCGACCTGCTGAAGCAGGCCGGGCTCGAACCACCCACCACCTGGGACGAGTTGAAGGCCACGGCGAAGAAGCTCACCCATGGCTCCACCTTCGGCATGGCGTTCAGCGCGACACCCGACGCCGACGGCGTCTACCAGTTCCTGCCGTTCTTCTGGTCGGCGGGCGGCGACGAGGCCCACCTCGACGACGGCAAGGGCGCGCCCGCGCTCCAGCTCTGGAAGGACCTGGTGGCGCAGAAGTCCGCGTCGAGCGCCGTGGTCACCTGGAACCAGCAGGACGTCAACGACCAGTTCATCGCGGGGCGCACCGCCATGATGGTCAACGGCCCCTGGCAGGTGCCGGTGCTCGGGCAGCACAAGGACCTGCACTGGGCCGTGGCGCCGATCCCGGTCCCGCAGGCGGGAAAGCCGCCGGTGCCGCCCATCGGCGGGACGGTGATGACGATCCCGAGGACGGACGACAAGGACCGCCAGCACACCGCCGCCAGGATCATCAACTGCCTCAACGAACGGCGCAACCAGGTCGCCTGGGGCGAGGCGGTCAACAACGTGCCCACGGTCGCGGCGGCGACCGAGCAGTACAAGAAGCAGAACCCGAAGCTGGCCGCCTTCGCCGACGAGGTGGCCACCGCACGCTCGCGCACCGACCGGGTCGGCGCGAACTGGCCCGTCGTGTCCGACGCGCTGGCGGGCGCGTTCCAGTCCGTGCTGACCGGCAGGGCGTCCGCGCAGTCGGCGCTCGCGCGGGCCCAGGCCCGGGCCGCGTCGGGCGAGTGAGGAGACAGCCATGACCATCACCGCCGCCGGCGCCACCACCGCCCCGGGCGCCCCCGACCCGGCGTCCGTGCGGACCGCGGGGGCGGGCGGGCGCCGCAGCAGCCTGCTGCGCTGGTGCTTCGTCGCCCCCGCCGTCCTCTACATGCTGGCCTTCTTCGGCTACCCGCTCGTGCGCAACATCGTCATGAGCTTCCAGCACTACACACCGCGCACCTACTTCACCGGCGAGTCGCCGTTCAACGGCTTCGACAACTGGCGCGCCGTCTTCGACAACCCGCTCTTCACCGACTCGCTCTGGCACACCCTGGTCTTCACGGCGGGCTCACTGCTCGGGCAGTTCGCCATCGGGCTCGCCCTCGCCGTGTTCTTCTCCCGGCGCTTCCGGCTCTCCGGCTTCGCCCGCGCGGTGCTGCTGCTGCCGTGGCTGGTGCCGATGGTGGTCACCTCCATCGTGTGGCGCAAGCTGCTCGACCAGGACACCGGGGTCGTCAACACCCTGCTGGCCGACCTGCATCTGGCGTCGTCGCCCGTGCACTGGCTGAGCAGCCCGAGCGTGGCGCTGCTCTCCGCGATCCTGGTGAACATCTGGATTGGTATCCCGTTCAACATGGTGATCCTCTACGGCGGCCTCCAGGAGATACCCGAGGAGCTGTACGAGGCCGCGTCGCTCGACGGCGCGGGGGCCTGGCGCACGTTCCGCAGTGTGACGCTGCCGCTGCTGCGGCCGGTGGTCACGGTGGTGCTGGTGCTCGGCTTCATGTCCACGGTGAAGATCCTCGACCTGATCCTCGCGCTGACCGCGGGCGGCCCCGCGGACTCGACCCAGACGCTGGGCACCGTCACCTATCAACTGTCCTTCCAGCAGCTCGACTTCGGGCAGGGCGCGGTGGTGGGCAACATCCTGATCCTGGTGAGCGCGGTGTTCGCCGTGCTCTACCTCCGCGCCAACAGGGCCGACTTCGGCCGGGGGAAGTGAGCCGCCATGTCGTCACCCTCAGTGTCCACCCGCAGGCCCGCGGGCACCGCGCGCCGGGGCCCAGGCCGGGCCCGCAGGATGCCGCGCGGCGCCAACACCGCTGTCGCCGTGGTGATCCTGGTCGTCCTGCTGTTCCCGCTGTACTGGATGGTCAACATCGCGCTCCAGCCCGGGGAGAGCCTGGCCGCCACCGACTGGTTCCCCGTCTCGCCCGGATGGGACAACTTCCACCGCGCGCTGAGCAGCCAGGGCGGCTCGCTCGGCACCAGCCTCCTCGTCGCGCTCGGCGCCGTGGTGGTGTGCCTGGTGCTCGCGGCCCCCGCCGCGTACGGGCTCGCGCGGTTCGGGCTACGCGGCGGCAGGACCATCCTGTTCGGCACCCTGATCACCCAGATGGTGCCGGGCATCGTCGTCGCCAACGCCCTCTACAGCGCCTACGTCGACCTGCACCTGGTGAACTCGCTGCTCGGCCTCGTCCTCGCGGACGCCTCGCTCGGGCTGCCGTTCTCGCTCGTGCTGCTGCGCGCGTTCATGGTGTCGATCCCGCGCGAGGTGGTCGAGGCGTCGCTGGTGGACGGCGCGAACAGGTTCACCTCGTTCGTGCGGATCGTGCTCCCGATGAGCCGCAACGCCCTCATCACGGCGGGCCTGTTCACGTTCCTCTTCGCCTGGTCCGACTTCATGTTCGCGCTGACGCTGAACACCACGGACGACGTCAAGCCGATCACGCTGAGCATGTACGAGTACATCGGCGCCCATGTCAGCGACTGGGGCGCGGTCATGGCCACCGCCGTGGTCTCCGCGGTCCCCGCGGCGATCCTGCTGGTGCTGGCCCAGAAGTACGTCGCCGCCGGTATCACCGGCGGCTCGGTCAAGTGAACAGAGTGGAGTACCGATGAAGTTCACCGACGGCTACTGGCTGATGCGTCCCGGGGTGCGCGCGTACCACGCGTCCTCGGTCGCCGACGCCGTCGTCGCCGAGGACCGGTTCACGCTGTACGCGCCGGTCGACAGGGTGCGGCACCGGGGCGACACCCTCAACGCCCCGCTGCTGACCGTGGAGTGCTGGTCCCCCGCCGAGGGGGTGATCGGGGTGCGCACCACCCACCACGCGGGACGTGCCCCGCGCGGCCCCGAGTTCGCCCTCGCCACGGCCCGTGACGGCGGCCACGCCAAGACCGTACGGGAGGGCTCCGCGCTCGAACTGCGCTCAGGGGAACTGTCGTTGCGGGTGGACACCGAGGCGCCCTGGCGGCTCGACTTCGGCGCCGGGGGCCTCCTCCTGACCTCGCTCGGCGACCGCGGCACCGGGTACACCGAGGACGCCGAGGGGCGGCACTTCATGGTCGGCCGGCACAGTCTGGCCGTCGGTGAGCAGGTGTACGGGCTCGGCGAGCGGTTCACCCCGTTCGTCAGGAACGGCCAGAGCGTCGACGTCTGGCAGGCGGACGGCGGCACCAGCAGCGAGCAGGCGTACAAGAACGTGCCGTTCCACCTCTCCAGCCGCGGCTACGGGGTGTTCGTCAATCACCCGGGGCACGTCTCCTACGAGGTGGGCTCCGAGGCGGTCGGGCAGGTCCAGTTCAGCGTCGAGGACCAGTCGCTCGAATTCTTCGTGGTGTACGGGCCCACGCCCAAGGAGGTGCTGGCGCGCTACACCGCGCTCACCGGGCGCCCGGCGCTGCCGCCGGACTGGTCCTTCGGGCTGTGGCTCTCGACGTCGTTCACCACCGACTACGACGAGGCCACGGTGGGCCGCTTCGTGGACGGGATGACGGACGCGGGCATCCCGCTGGGCGTCTTCCACTTCGACTGCTTCTGGATGCGCGGCTACCAGTGGTGCGACTTCGTCTGGAACCCCGACGTGTTCCCCGACCCGGCGGGCATGCTGGCCCGGCTGCGGGAGCGCGGCCTGCGGGTCTGTGTGTGGATCAACCCCTACATCGCCCAGAAGTCGCACCTGTTCGCGGAGGGCATGGAGCGCGGCTACCTGCTCCGCACCGCGGAGGGCGACGTGTGGCAGTGGGACCGCTGGCAGGCCGGGATGGCTCTGGTGGACTTCACCGACCGGGACGCGCGGGACTGGTACGCGCGGCAGCTCAAGGCGCTGCTCGACCAGGGCGTGGACTGCTTCAAGACCGACTTCGGCGAGCGGGTGCCGACCGACGTGGTGTGGCACGACGGCTCCGACCCCGAGCGGATGCACAACTACTACACCCAGCTCTACAACGAGACCGTGTTCGACCTGCTGCGCCGGGAGCGCGGCGAGGGAGAGGCGGTGGTGTTCGCGCGCTCCGCCACCACGGGCGGGCAGCGGCTGCCGGTGCACTGGGGCGGCGACTGCGAGTCGACGTTCGAGGCGATGGCGGAGTCGCTGCGCGGCGGGCTCTCGCTCGGCCTCTCGGGCTTCGGCTTCTGGAGCCATGACATCGGCGGCTTCGAGGGGACGCCGAGCCCGGCGCTCTTCAAGCGGTGGGTGCAGTTCGGCCTGCTGTCCTCGCACAGCAGGCTGCACGGCTCCAAGTCGTACCGGGTGCCGTGGGACTTCGGGGAGGAGGCGGTGGAGGTCACCCGCGCCTTCACCCGCCTCAAGCACCGGCTGATGCCGTACCTGTACGGGGCGGCGCTCCAGGCCAGGGACGACGGCACGCCCACCATGCGCGCCATGGTGCTCGAATTCCCCGACGACCCCGCGTGCCACGCCCTCGACCGGCAGTACATGCTCGGCGACGACCTGCTGGTGGCGCCGGTGTTCGACGAGGACGGCGTCGTCGAGTACTACGTGCCCGAGGGCGTCTGGACCAACGTCCTCACCGGTGAGCGTGTCGAGGGGCCCCGCTGGCGGCGCGAGACCCACGGCTTCGGAACACTGCCGCTGCTGGCGCGCCCCGGCTCGGTGGTGCCGTTCGGCGCCGTCGACGACCGCCCCGGGTACGACTGGGCGGACGGGGTCACCCTCCGGGTGCACGAGCCCGCCGACGGCTCGGAGCGGGTGACGGCGATCCCGTCCCGCGACGGCTCGGAGGCGGCCGCCGTGTTCACCGTCCGCCGCGCGGGCCACGAGGTGACCGTGGAGACGGACGCCGCGGGGCCCTGGCGGGTCCTGCTCGTGGGCGCCGCCCCGGCAGGGGACGCGGCGGCCGATCCGCTCGGCGCCCTGTACACCCTCCCCGCGGGCACCCGCCGGCTGACCGCGCGCCTCGCCTGAACCGCCCGGGCCCGGGGCGGACGGCCTCCGCCCCGGCCCCGGAGCGCCCCCCTCGCCGCAGCGCACCGCATGACCGCTCGGCATGCCCGCGCGACACCGCGCCCGCACGCGCACCCCCGCACCCCACCCGCTCCCTTCGATTCCGCATGGCAGAGGTACTTCCCACGGAGGACAGTGACCATGACCCAGCACCCGCAGACCAGTGACGAGTCGACAGGAGGCGGCGGTGTGCGCCGCCGCGCCCTCCTCGGTGTGTTCGCCGCGGGCGCGGGCGGCCTCGTGCTCGGGCTGCCCGCACAGCACGCGAGCGCCGCGGACAGGGCCGCGGCCGAGAAGGCCGTCGCCGACTACCTCGACACCTCGCTCCCGCTCGACAGGCGCGTCGACGCGCTGCTCGCCCGGCTCACCGACGAGCAGAAGCTCTCCTGCCTCACCGGCCTGCCGGCCATGACCCTGGAGGACGGCTACGCGCTGCCCGCCCGCAGCAGCGCGGGCGTCGAGGGCCTGCACGGCTCGGGGCAGGTGCCCAACGCCACGATGTTCCCGCAGGCGATCGGCTTCGGCTCCACCTGGGACACCGAACTCGTCGAGGAGATGGGCCGGGTCGTCGGGATGGAGGTGCGGGCGAGGAACCCGGCGAACCTGCGCGCCTGGGCGCCGGTCGCCGACACCCGCAGCAACCCGCTCGCCGGGCGCTACGAGGAGGGCTACGGCGAGGACCCGTTCCTGAGCGGGACGCTGGGCACCGCGTACGCCTTCGGCATCAAGGGCCGCCACCCCCTCTACATCCTGGCGAAGCCCGAGATGAAGCACTTCTTCGCCTACAACCACGAGTGGAACAGGGCCCGTTCGAGCAGCAGCATGAGCGCGCGCGCCCTGCACGAGTTCAACATCGTCAGCTACCGGATGCCGGTGGCGGCCGGTGCGGTGCTCGGGGCGATGGTGGCGTACAACCTCGTCAACGGGGTGCCGAGCAACATGAACCCGGTGCTGAAGCAGGTGCGCGAGGAGTGGGCGCCCGGCAGCTTCATGTTCGTGTCCGACGCCTGGGACGAGTTCAACGTCTACGCCACCAAGGGCGCGCCGTACGTGTTCCCGCTGACGGTGCCGGACGGCGCCGACGTGTCGTACACCACGGGTCTGAGCCCCGACCCGGCGGACGAGGCGACGAACCTGGCCACCGCGGGCGCGCTGCTGCTGCACTCGGGCATGTCGAACTTCTCCGACGGCAACGGCGCCGACTTCACCCCGGACGCCTACGCCCGCGACGCCGTCGCGAAGGGGGTGCTCGGCGCGTCGATGGCGGACGTGGACCGGGTGGTGCGGGACTGGCTCGCCTACCAGATCCGCAGCGGCGCCCTCGACGGCGACGCGAGCCCGTACAACGTGAAGACGGTGCCGCCCGACGACCGGCCGCAGCGGAAGGCGAGCAGCAGGAGGCTCGCGCTGCTGGCCGCGCGCGAGCAGATGGTGCTGCTGAAGAACGAGCACGGCCTGCTGCCGCTGGACCGCGCCAGGGCGCGCCGGGTCGCGGTGGTGGGGCCGCTCGCGGACGTGAACCTGCGGGACTACTACAGCCCCGCGCCCCCCGACGAGGAGCGGGTCACCCCGCTCGGGGGCATCGAGGCCGAGATCGGCCGGGGGAAGGTGCGGTTCACCACCGGCACCGACGTCGTCGCCTGGCGCTCGGCCGCGTACGGCACCTACGTCACGGCGGGCACCGGCGACGGGCCGATGACCGCGGCCTGCACACCGGCGGCGGGCGGGGTGCAGGGCGGCTACCGGGTGCCCGGCGGCCTGATCGGCCCGGAGCAGGCGTTCCGTGTCTATGACTGGGGCTACGACCAGCAGTTCTTCCGCAGTGTGGCGAGCGGCGCCTATGTCGACACGGACCAGGACATCGTGAACGACGCGACGGAGCTGCGCACTTCGCAGCCGACGATGCCGGACGGCGACGCGCAGTGGAACACCAACACCAACTGGCACTACCCGCGCGGCGCGAACGGCACCAGGTCGCTCTACGGGGTGGACTACATCGAGAACGACCAGTTCTACCGGCAGTACCCCACCGGCCGCTATGTGCGCGCCGAGGAGGGCGGCGACCACCGCCTGGTGCCGGACCTGAGCCATGACGACTTCCACTCGGGCGACGCGGCGCTGCGTGCCACCGCCGAGTTCCACGAGGTGGTCCTCGAACGGGGCGCGAAGAGCGCGGCGGGGCTCGCCCGTTCCAGCGACTACGCGGTGGTGGTGGTCGGCAACAACGTGCGGGTGAACGCGCGCGAGAGCCAGGACAGGCCGGGACTCGCCCTGCCCACGGGGCAGTTGGAGCTGGTGCGGGCGACCGCGGCGGCCCGTCCCGGGCGCACCGTGGTGGTGATCGTCAGCAGCTATCCGTACGCGGTGCAGGAGATCCAGGACGACCCGAACGTGGCGGCCGTCCTCTACACGTCGCACGCCGGCCAGGCCGCCGGGACCGCGCTCGCCGACGTGCTGTTCGGCCGCTGCTCCCCCGCGGGACGGCTGAGTTCGACATGGCTGCGGGACGAGTCGTCGCTGCCGAGGATGCTGGCCGACGCGGACGGCCACGAGCCCCAATACACCGTGGACATGCTCCAGTACGACCAGTTGGCGGCGAAGCTCACCTACCGCTACTCGACGGCGCCGTACACCTACGCCTTCGGACACGGGCTCACGTACACGACGTTCCGCTACGGGAAGCTGGTGCTCCCGGGCAGGGCGCGGGCGCGGGAGCCGTTCACGGTGTCGCTGCGGCTCGGCAACACCGGGCGTGCCACGAGCGACGAGGTCGTGCAGGTGTACGTCCGCTCGCTGGACTCGGCGTACGGCGACAACGTCCCCGTCAGGCAACTCGCCGGATTCCTGCGGGTGAAGGGGGTGCGCCCGGGCGAGAGCCGTACCGTCAGGGTGCGTGTCGACCCGGCGGACCTGGCCGTGTGGGACCCGGTGAGCGGCACCACGGTGGTGGAGGACGGCCGTTACGAGATCATGGTGGGTGCCGCGTCGGACGACATCAGGCTGCGCGGCACCCTGCGGATCGCAGGACACACCATCGGCACCCTCGACCTGAAGGGCCACGCGCGCAACGCCTGGGAGCACTACACGGTCAGCAGCCCCGGCATCACCCACTGGGAGGTGTCGAAGGAGAACACCTTCGCGGGCCGCGGGGGTTACCACTCGGTGGCCTCGCGGAAGGCGGGCGACCACATCGGCTTCACCCGTGTCGACCTGCGCGGGGTGCGCGGCGTGGAACTGCGGGTGGCCACCACCGACGCCTCCTGGGCGGGGGTGGACAGGCCCGCCGTCCGCGTCCACGCCGACGCGCCCGACGGGCCGCTGCTCGGCACGGTGTCCTTCGCCCCCACGGGCGGCCTCCAGGACTTCCGCACCGCGCACACCGCCCTGCGCCAGGACCCCGGCGGCGATGGACACCGCGCGCTGCACCTGGTGTTCACCGAGCCGGGGATCTACCTGGACACCCTCCGTCTCACCACGGGCGGCTGAGCGGGGGGGGGGCGGCCGTCGGGAACCCGTTCGCGGCGGCCGCGCACCGCGTGCTTGGGTGGGCGCATGAGTGATCTGCGCATACGTCCGGCCGCCGCCTCCGACATCGCGTCCGTCCTGCGGTTCTGGCGGGAGGCCGCGGAGGGCACGAGCGTCAGCGACGACCAGGAGGGGGTGGCCGTGCTCATCGGCACCGACCCCGGGGCGCTGCTGCTCGCGGAGCGGGAGGGGCTGCTCGTCGGCAGCGTCATCGCGGGCTTCGACGGGTGGCGCTGCTCCCTGTACCGGCTGGCCGTCCACCCCGGCCACCGCCGCCGGGGCGTCGCCACCGCGCTGCTCGATGCCGCCGAGCGGCGCTTCGAAGCGCTCGGCGGGCGCCGCGCCGACGCCATGGTCCTCGAAGTCAACGAGCGGGCGCACCGGGCGTGGGGCTCCGCCGGTTACCACCGCGAGGACCACTGGCGCCGGTGGGTGAAGCCGCTCGCCGGGTGAGGCGGACGGCTCAGACGGCGGCGCCGCCCACGTCGAGCGCCAGGTCGTTGTCGACGGTGAAGTAGGGCCGCACGGCGGTGCCGTGCACGGTGGCCGCCGGGTAGACGCTGACCGCCTTGCGGTCGGCCAGGTCGTCGAGGAGCCGGCCGACGCGGACGCGGTCGGCGCCCTGCCGGGGCCTGACGAAGACGTCGAGGACCCGGCCCCGCGCCGCCTCCTTGCCCTCGTCGAAGAGGGCCGCGTAGCCGACGGTGAACTCGATCTCCTGGTCCGTGCGGCGGGTGGGCTCCAGTTCGCGTACGGCGCCGTGGGCGCGCTCGCGCAGCAGCACGGCGGCGCCGGGGCCGGTCGTGGCGCCGTGCAGCCGCGCCCGTACCGTCATCGTGCCGGGGGTGACCCGGAGGGTCTCGGCCTCGGCGTGGGCGGTGCGCAGCCAGGTGCGCAGGGCGAGGTAGCCGTCCTTGGTGGGGTAGGGGATGCGCACCGCCACGGGGGACGGACGGTCGCGGGCGGCGCCCTCGGTGAGCAGCCGCAGGTCGCGCAGGCCGGGGCGCAGCCGGTGGCGGGTGCCGTCGTCGAGGAGGGCCCAGGTGTCCCAACGGCCCTCGGCGAGGGGCGGTTCTGGCGGCAGGACGGCGCGCCTGCCGCCCTCGGGCGTGGGTGTGAGGGGCAGGGTGCGCTCGTCACCCGGGGCCTGCTCCCGCCCCTGCTTGCGGCGGCGGGTGAGCACCAGTGCGGGCGCGGTGGCGGCCGGCGGGTCGAGGAGCCAGGTCAGGGTGCCGTCGGCGGCGGCGGTGCAGTGGGCGCGGGGCTCGGTGGCGGGTGTGCGGGTCACCGGTGGCCTCCCCGTATTCCCCGTACGGTACGCAGGGCCGCGGAGGCGGTGGCGTGGAGGGTGTCCTTCGCCGCGTAGCCGCCGCTGACGACGCGGTGGCGTACGCCGGGCGGGCGCCGGGTGGCCTTGGCGGGCCGTGTGGTCCGGGCGGAGTCCATCAGCTCCTCGATGAGGCGTTCCGCCTGGCCGACGACGGGGCCGGGGGCGAAGCGGCGGGCGGCCCGTACGGCGGCGGTGCCCATGCGGCGGCGCAGTTCGTCGTCCTCGACGAGGGCGAGCAGGGCGTCGGCGAGCGCGTCGGCGTCGCCGACCGGCACCAGGCGGCCGTCGACGCCGTCCTGGATGATCTCGCCGGGGCCGTAGGGGCAGTCGGTGCTGACCACGGGCAGGCCGCAGCGCATGGCCTCCACGATGGTCATGCCGAAGGGCTCGAAGTTCGAGGTGGCGGCGGCGATGGAGCCTTTCACCCACTCCGCTTCCATGGGTGCGGTGGCGCCCATCAGCAGGACGTTCTCGCACAGTCCGAGTGAGTCGATCAGCGCCCTGAGCCTGCCGTGCTCCTCGCCCTTGCCGTAGATCCGCAGCCGCCACTGCGGATGCCGCTCGGCGACCCGGGCGAACGCGGTGATCAGCAGGTCGAAGCGCTTCACCGGGACCAGGCGCCCGGCGGCGACCACGGTCCTCGCCGAGCCGTCCGCGACCGGAAGCGCCGGTTCTGGCACGCTGTTGGGAAGCGCTTCTAGGCGCACCCCCGGCAGCCGCAGCTTGCGCCGGTAGGCACGGGAGTCGGCGTGGGTGACGGTGGTGAGGGCGTCGAGCGCCGGGTAGGTGCGGCGCAGGACGCGGCGGAGCGCGGGCGGGTGGTTGTCGAGTGTGAGGTGCTCCTGCCCGATCCTGAGGGCGCCGCGCGGGCCCTGGAGGGCGAGGTGCACGTTGAGCCCGGGTCGTGTGCCGATGACCACGTCCGCGGTGTCCTCGGCCAGGGCCTCGCCGATGCGGCTGTCCGTCAGGGCGCTGTACTGCCGGTAGCGGTACTCGGACGCCGGGAAGACCCGGGCGGGCGCGCGGTGGCGCGGGTCGTCCTTCTCGTGGCGCAGGTCCACCAGCGGGCGCAGCCGCACCCGGGGGTCGGGGGTGAGGTTGGGCCGCTGCCGGTGCCGGAACACGGAGACGATCTCGACCTCGTGCCGGTCGGCGAGCGCCTGGGCGAGGTTGAGGGTCGTGGTGATGGTGCCTCCGATGCCGTAGGCGTTGTGCAGGAGGAATCTGATCCGCATGACCTGTGAGACCCGGGCGGGCACCCGGTCGGTTGTACGTGGTTATGCGGTTGTTAACCGGGCGGCCACCGTCTCACCCCCGCTTGGCGGCTTTGTCGATCCTGGGCATCAGCTTGTCGACGGCCCAGGTGATGCTGGTCGCCGAGGGGAAGGCGATGGCCTGTGCGATGGTGGGGTCGAGCGTGAGGTAGCGGTGCTCGCGTACCGCGGCGAGCGCCTTGAAGCCTTGTTGCCCGCCGAGGGTGCGCAGTGAGGCGGCGGAGCCGGTGGCGAAGAGGATGTCGGTGTCGGTGTCGGAGATGCGCTCGTAGCTGAGGCGGGTGCGTCCCGGGATGCTCGACGTCGGCAGTTTGCGCAGGGGTTCGTCGAGGGTGAGGCCGAGCCTGGAGAGGAACTGCGCGGAGACGTCCTTCGTCGAGTTGACCGCCCAGACGCCGCTGGGCTCGGGCGAGACCAGGAAGTTGAACTTCCGGCCCACCACCGCGGGGTGGTCCTTCCTGGCCTTGGCGATGGCGGACTCGGCCCCGCTGATCAGCTTCTCGCCCTTGCCGGGGACGCCGAGGGCCTTGGCGACGGTGCGGGTGGTCTGCTGCCAGGAGTCGGTGTTGGGCGCGTCGGTGTAGTGCACCACGGGCGCGATCGCGCTGAGTTGCGGGTAGCTCTTGGTGAGGTTGTAGTCCTTGGTGGCGAGGATGACGTCGGGGTGGTACGACGCCACCTTGTCGACGGGGTCACCGTCCGCGGTGGAGAGCAGGGCGGGCTTGTCGCCGTGCAGGGCGGCCTCGGTCCAGGGCTGGATGCCGTCCTTCGGGCCGAGCGGCACGTCGGACATGGCCACGGGCTGGAAGCCGAGCTGGGTGGCGATGTCGGCGCTGGTGAAGTCGAGCGCGACCACGGTGCGGGGGCGGCCCTTGACGGTGGCGGTGCCCAGCTTGCCCTTGACGGTGACGGAGGTGCCGCCCGAGGTGGCGGGCGCGGGCCCTCCGGCGTCGCTGTTGGTGCAGGCGGTCAGCGCGGCGAGCGCGGCGGCGGCGACGGCCGCGTACCGGCCCCGGGTGCGGATGTTCACGCGTCCCCCTCGCTCTTGCCGCGGCGCCAGTAGCCGGAGAAGTAGATGCGGTCGCGGTCCATGCCCCGCTCGTGCACGAGGTGGCGGCGGACCGAACCGGCGACGGACTGCTCGGCCGCGACCCAGGCGTAGCCGGGCCCCGGCGGCAGGTTGGCGGCGCGCACGGCCGCGGTCAGCCGGTCCTCGGCGCCCTCGGGCTCGCCGGTGGTGCGGGGCAGCCAGGTGACGTTGGTGTCGGGGCGCACCGCGAGCGGCAGCACCGCGGAGGGCGCGGGGACGCTGACGACGACATGGGCCGGCATCCGGGCCGGCAGGCGCTCGACGATGGCGGCGATGGCGGGCAGCGCCGTCTCGTCGCCCGCGATCAACTGCCAGGCGGTGTCGGGCGGCGGGGCGTACGCGGCCACCGGGCCGAAGAGGGCGGCCTCGGCGCCGGGGCGCGCGGCGGCGGCCCACTCGGTGGCGGGCCCCGCCGGGTGGTGCAGCGCGAAGTCGACGGACACCCGCCGCGCCTCGGGGTCGGCGTCGCGTACGGTGTAGGTCCGCATCAGCGGGCGCTCCGCCTCGGGCAGCGCCAGGATGTCCAGCGGGGTGAGGTCGGCGGGCAGGTCGAGGCCCGGCCCGTCGGCGCGCGGCAGGATCAGTTTCACCCGTTGGTCGGGGCCGTCGTCGGCGAAGTCCGCGAGTGCGGGGCCCTCGAAGGTGATACGGGCCATGTGGGGCGTCAGCGCGGTGCGCCGGGCGACCCGTACCGGGAAGAGGCGGGTGGGGCGCCCCGAGAGCCCGGTGGGGAGTCGGCGGCGGGCGGGAACGGTCATGTTTCCACTCCTTCACGGTGGCTGACGGCGGATCGCCGGGGTGGCACGGGTGCTGCTGCCTTCCGGGGGTCGGGGGACGGCTGGTGGGCGCGGGTGGGGCGGCCCCGGGGCGCACACCACATACGGTGAAGGTTAGGCTAACCTAACCACAAAGGAGCACGGTGCCAAGGGGGGATGGAGCGGTGGCAGGCCCACGGGCGAGAGGTACCGGAGCCCCGCCCGCAGCGGACCTGGCCCCCGCGCCCACGGAGGCGGCCGGCGCGCGCCCCTCCGTCCGTGCGGCGCGGCGCATGGCGCTGCTGCCCGTCGCGGGCGTGCTCGCGCTCGCCGCGCTCGCGCTGTGCAGCGTCGCGGTGGGCAGCAGGCCGATCGCCCCGCACACCGTCCTCGACGCGCTGTTCCACTACACCGGCACCGCCGACCAGATCACCGTGCGCACCCTGCGGGTGCCCCGTACCCTCACCGGGATCGCCGTCGGCGCCGCGCTCGGCACCGCGGGCGCCCTGGCGCAGGCCGTGACCCGCAACCCGATGGCCGACCCCGGGCTCCTCGGCGTCAACGCGGGCGCGTCGGCCGCCGTGGTGGCGGGCATGGGGCTCCTCGGCGTGGCCGCACCCGGCGCGTACGTCTGGCTCGCGCTGCTCGGCGCCGCGGGGGCCACCGTCCTGGTGTACGCCATCGGCTCCCGCGCCCCCGGCGGCGCCACCCCGGTACGGCTCGTGCTGGCGGGGGCGGCGGTGAGCGCGGGGCTGCTCGGCTTCGTGCGCGCCGTGCTCACCCAGCGCCCCGGCGCCTTCGACAGCTTCCGCTACTGGCAGATCGGCTCGCTCGCGGGGCGCGGCACCGGGGTGCTGCTCGCGGTGCTGCCGTTCCTGCTGGCCGGTGCCGTGATCGCGCTGTGCCTGCCGCGCGCGCTCAACGCCCTCGCGCTCGGCGACGACGTGGCACGCGCGCAGGGGGTGAGCGCGGGGCGCACCCGGCTGCTCGCCGCCCTCGCCGTCACCCTGCTCTGCGGGGCCGCCACGGCAGCGGCAGGTCCCGTGTCGTTCCTGGGGCTCGCGGTGCCGCACCTGGTGCGCCGCCTCACCGGGCCCGACCAGCGCCGTGTCGTCCCTTACTCGATGCTCACCGCGCCCTCGCTGCTGCTGGCCGCCGACATCGTCGGGCGGGTGGCGGCGCCCCCGGGCGAGCTTGAGGTGGGGCTCGTCACCGCCTTCTGCGGGGCGCCGGTGCTGATGCTGCTCGCCGCGCGCGGCAGGGGGTCCGTGTGAACACCGCGGCGACGCCCCGCCGCCCCGTCCTGCGGCTCGGCCGCGGCGCTGCGCTGCGGCTGCGCCCGCGCGCGGTGCTGGTGACCGCGCTCCTCGCGGCGGGCTGCGCGCTGTGCGGGCTGCTGTCCCTGTTGCTGCTCGGGACGCTGTCGCCCGCCGCCGCGCTCCACACGCTCTCCGGGCACGGCGACCGGCTCCAGGAGCTGGTGCTGTACCGGATCGAGGCGCCGCGCACGGTCGGCGCGCTCGTGGCCGGGCTCGCGCTGGGCGCCGCGGGCGCCGTCTTCCAGAGCGTCACCCGCAATCCGCTCGGCAGCCCCGACCTGCTCGGCTTCACCGGCGGCGCCTCGGCCGGGGCCACCGCCGTGATCGCCCTGCTGCACGGCGGCGCCGCGGCCGTCGCGGGCGGCGCGCTCTGCGGCGCGTTCGCCACGGCGCTCGTGGTGTTCCTGTGCACCGCCGCGCGCGGGGTGGGCGGCCACCGGGTGGTGGTCGTGGGCATCGGCGCCAACGCGATGGCGTACGCGCTCACCGACTACTTCCTGAGCAGGGCCGGTCTTGAGGACGCGGCAGGCGCCCAGCTCTGGCTGACCGGCGGACTCGCGGGCGCCACCTGGGAGCAGGTGCTGCCCGCCGGGCTCGCGCTGCCGCCGCTGCTCGCCGTACTGCTGTCCCTGACGAGGCCGCTCGACCTGCTGGAGATGGGCGACGACGGGGCGCGCGGGCTCGGCGTCGAGGCCGGGCGCACCAGGGCCGCCGCGCTGCTGCTCGCGGTGGCGCTGGTGGGCGCGGGGGTCTGTGTGGCGGGCCCGGTGCCGTTCGTGGCGCTGGCCGCGCCCCCGCTCGCGCGCCGGCTGACCGGGTCCCCCGGGACCGGGGTGCTGCCCGCCGCGCTCACCGGGGCGCTGGCCCTGCTGCTCGCGGACGCCGTGTGCCGGGCGCCCGGCGTCACGCTGCCCACCGGGGTGGTGACGGGCGCCGTCGGCGGCGCCTTCCTTGCGTGGCTGCTGCTCGCGGGTCCCGGGGCACGGGGGCGGCGGGGCCGGGCGGGCGCCCCCTAGGCAACTTTGCGGTTCCTTTACCATGGCGGGGTAGTCCGAGTCCCGGGGAGCGGTCCGCCGCCCCCGCCCCGCGGCCGTACGGTGCGCGGGGCGCCGTCATCGCCGCCGTCGGAAGGTGTGAGCGCCCACCCGTGTCCCCCCGTGACCGCAGAGAGAAGCCGCCCCGACCCGGGCACCACCGACGCGCGGCCGCCCGGCCCCTGACCGACCATGGGACCGAGGTGACCCGATGACCGAAGCCCTCCTGCTGCTGGTGGCGGTGCTGCTCTCGCTGGCCTGCGGGGCCTTCGTCGCGGCGGAGTTCTCGCTGACGACGGTCGAGCGCAGCGATCTCGAACGGGCCGTGGAGCGCGGCGAGCGCGGCGCCTCCGGCGCGCTCACCGCCGTACGGAACCTGACGTTCCAGCTCTCCGGGGCACAGCTCGGCATCACCGTCACCAACCTGGTCGTCGGCATGCTCGCCGAGCCCTCCGTGGCCAGGCTGCTCGCGGGCCCCGCGCGCGGCCTCGGCCTCGCCCCCTCCGTGGCCTCCTCCGCCGCGCTGGTGGTCGGCACCGCGCTGTCCACGGTGTTCCTGATGGTGGTGGGCGAGCTGGTGCCGAAGAACTGGGCGATCTCGGCGCCGCTCGCGGTCGCCCGCCGGGTGGCCACCCCGCAGCGCTGGTTCAGCCTCGCCTTCCGGCCCTTCATCAGCCATCTGAACAACACCGCGAACCGCGTGGTGCGCGCCTTCGGCCTGGAACCGGCCGAGGAGCTGGCGTCCGCGCGCTCCCCCCAGGAACTCGTCGCCCTGGCCCGGCACTCCGCGCGCGAGGGCGCGCTGGAGGCCGACACGGCCGAGCTGTTCGTACGCACCCTGAACCTGGCCGAGCTGACCGCGGAGAACGTGATGACGCCCCGGGTGCAGGTCATCGCGCTGGACGAGCGGGCCGACTGCGAGGACGTCGCCAACGCCACCCGGGCCACGGGGCTGTCCCGCTTCCCGGTCTTCCGCGACAGCCTGGACAGGGTGGTGGGCGTCGCGCACATCAAGGACGCGCTCGCGGTGCCCGCGGCGCAGCGGCCGCGGCACCCGGTGTCGCGGGTGATGCGCGAACCGCTGCTCGTACCGGAGTCGCTGACCGTGGACCGGCTCCTCGACCGGCTCTCGGCCCGCAGGACCATGGCCGTCGTCATCGACGAGTACGGCGGCACCGCGGGCGTCGCCACCCTGGAGGACATCGTCGAGGAGGTCGTCGGCGAGGTACGCGACGAGCACGACCCGCACGAGGACCCCGACCTCGCGTCCGCGGGGCACGACGCCGACGGCAGGGCGCTCTACACGGCGGACGGCGGCGCCCGTACGGACCTGCTCGCGCGGGTCGGGCTGCGGGCGCCCGAGGGGCCCTACGAGACCCTGGCGGGCCTGGTCGCCACGGAGCTGGGGCGCATTCCACGGGACGGGGACAGCGTGGTGGTGAACGGCTGGCGGCTCGACGTGACGGACGCGACCGGGCACCGGGCGGCGAGGGTGCTGCTGCACGCGCCGCCGCCTGGACCGCGGGACGGCGCGGGGACGGACGGAACGGACGGGCCCGATGCGCCGGGCAGGCCGGACGGGCCGGACGGGCCGAGCAGCGCGCACGGCGGCGGGCGGCGCGGCGGTGCGGGAGGCGGTGCGCGATGACCGTCGTCCAACTCCTCGTCGGCCTCGCGACCCTGGTCGCCAACGCGTTCTTCGTGGGCGGCGAGTTCGCCCTCGTCTCGGTGCGCCGCAGCCAGATCGAGCCGCGCGCGGAGAACGGCGACCGCGGCGCCCGCCGAGTGCTGTACGGCCTCGAACACGTCTCGGAGCTGATGGCCGCGGCGCAGCTCGGCATCACCCTGTGCACCCTGGTGCTCGGCATCGTCGCCGAGCCCGCCATCGCCCACCTGCTGGAGCCGCTGTTCGACGCGGCGGGCGTGGCGCACGGCGTGGTGCACCCCGTGTCGTTCGTGATCGCGCTCGCCCTGGCCACGTATCTGCACATGCTGTTCGGCGAAATGGTGCCGAAGAACGTGGCGCTGGCCGAGCCGGTGCGCACCGCGCTGCTGCTCGGGCCGCCGCTCGTCACGCTGTCCCGGGCGCTGCGCCCGGTGATCGCCGCCGTCAACGGCTTCGCGAACCTGCTGCTCCGGCTGCTGCGGGTGGACACGAAGGACGAGGTCAGCGCGGTGTTCTCGGACGACGAGCTGGCCCGCATCGTGAAGGACTCCACGGACGCGGGCCTGATCGACGACCGGGCGCGCGAGCGGCTGCACGACGCGCTGGAACTGGGCCGCCGCCCGGTGCGCGACGTGGTGCTGCCGCTGGAGCGGGTGGAGTACGCCCGCCTCGGGGTCACCCCCGAGGAGCTTGAGCGGCTGTCGGCGCGCACCGGCTTCTCCCGCTTCCCGGTGGTGGACGAAGGGCGGCACATCGTCGGCTACCTGCACGTCAAGGACGCCCTGGAGGAGCTGCCGCGGCGCGAGCCGGTACCGCGCGAGCGGATGCGGGCGATCCCCCGGGTCAGGGAGGCCACCCCGCTCGACGACGTCCTCACCGCGATGCGCCGCGGGCGCGCCCATGTGGCGGCGGTCCGCGGCGCGGACGGCCGGCTCAGCGGTCTCGTGACCATGGAGGACGTGCTGCGGGAGCTGTTCGGGCAGCGGGCGTGAGGCCGGGGCCGAGGTGTCGGACCGGCGCGCGGCGCCAGTAGACTCGCTCCACGTGACATCTGCGCCGTCGAAGCCCCGTATCCCCAATGTCCTGGCCGGCCGCTACGCCTCCGCCGAGCTGGCCGCCCTCTGGTCGCCCGAGCAGAAGGTACGCCTTGAGCGGCGGCTGTGGCTGGCCGTGCTGCGCGCCCAGCGCGACCTCGGCATCGAGGTGCCCGAGGGCGCCGTCGAGGACTACGAGCGGGTGGTGGACGAGGTCGACCTCGCCTCGATCGCCGCCCGCGAGCGGGTCACCCGGCACGACGTGAAGGCCAGGATCGAGGAGTTCAACGCCCTCGCCGGTCATGAGCAGGTGCACAAGGGCATGACCTCGCGCGACCTCACGGAGAACGTGGAGCAGCTTCAGGTCAGGCTCTCCCTGGAACTGGTGCGGGAGCGCACGGTGGCGGTGCTCGCCCGGCTCTCCCGGCTGGCCGTGGAGCACGCGGAGCTGGTGATGGCGGGCCGCTCGCACAACGTCGCCGCCCAGGCCACCACGCTCGGCAAGCGCTTCGCGACCGCGGCCGACGAGCTGACCCGGGCCTTCGGCCGCCTCGACGACCTGCTGGCACGCTATCCGCTGCGCGGCGTCAAGGGCCCGGTGGGCACCGCCCAGGACATGCTCGACCTGCTCGGCGGGGACACCGACAGGCTCGCCCTGCTCGAACGGCGGGTCGCGGAGCACCTGGGGTTCGCCGAGGGCCTGGTCTCGGTGGGGCAGGTGTACCCGCGCTCCCTCGACTACGAGGTCGTCACCACCCTGGTGCAGCTCGCGGCGGCCCCGTCGTCGCTGGCGAAGACGGTCCGGCTGATGGCGGGGCACGAGCTGGTCACCGAGGGCTTCCAGCCTGGCCAGGTCGGCTCCTCCGCGATGCCGCACAAGATGAACACCCGCTCCTGCGAGCGTGTGAACGGCCTGATGGTGATCCTGCGGGGCTACGCCGCCATGACCGGGGAGCTGTCGGGCGACCAGTGGAACGAGGGCGACGTGTCCTGCTCCGTGGTGCGCAGGGTGGCGCTGCCCGACGCGTTCTTCGCGCTGGACGGGCTGCTGGAGACGTTCCTCACGGTGCTCGACGAGTTCGGCGCCTTCCCCGCGGTCGTCGCCCGCGAACTCGACCGCTACCTGCCGTTCCTGGCGACCACCAAGGTGCTGATGGGGGCGGTGCGTGCGGGCGTCGGCCGGGAGGTCGCGCACGAGGCCATCAAGGAGAACGCGGTCGCCGCCGCTCTCGCGATGCGCGAGGAGGGCACGGAGCACAACACCCTGCTCGACCGGCTCGCGGCGGACGAGCGGATTCCGCTCGACCGCCCCGCGCTTGAGGCGCTGATGGCCGACAAGCTGTCGTTCACCGGCGCCGCCGCCGACCAGGTCGCGGCCGTGGCCGCGGCGGTCGACGAGATCGTCAAGCGCCATCCGGGCGCCGCCGCCTACACGCCGGGGGCCATCCTCTGATGCCGAGCACCGCCGCGCCCCGCTTCACCCCCGAGCAGTTGGAGGCCGCCAGGGAGCTGCTGGTGCCGGACGTGGTGGCGCCGGGGCTCCGGGTGCTGCTGTGCGGCATCAACCCGGGCCTGATGACCGCCGCCACCGGCCACCACTTCGCCCGCCCCGGCAACCGCTTCTGGCCGGTGCTGCACCTGTCGGGGTTCACCCCGCGCCGACTGCACCCCTCCGAGCAGCACCTGCTGCTGGACCACGGCATCGGCATCACCAACGTGGTCGCCAGGGCCACCGCGCGCGCCGACGAGCTGGCCCCCGAGGAGTACCGCGAGGGCGGGCGCCTGCTGGCCGCGAAGGTGGAGCGGCTGCGCCCGGCCTGGCTCGCGGTCCTCGGGGTCACCGCCTACCGCGCGGCCTTCGGCGACAAGCACGCCAAGGTCGGCCCCCAGGAGCGCACGTTCGGCACCAGCCGCGTCTGGGTCCTGCCGAACCCGAGCGGCCTCAACGCCCACTGGACCGCCCAGACGATGGCAGAGGAGTTCGCCCGCCTGCGGGCGGCGACCGGGGAGTGAGGCCCCCGGGGTCGAAGGCATGCCCGTCGCTACGGCAGGCCGGGGCCGGGCATCGGCGCGGCGTCCCAGCGGGGGAGGGTGACGGTGCCGTCGCGCCAGTCGTGGTCGAGGATCGCGTAGCCCACGGCGTCGTGGCGGGTGCCGTCCTCGTCGGGCCAGCCCTCGCGGTAGTGGGCCTCCTTGACCCACCCGGCCCGCAGGAAGGTGCGGCACATCGGGGTGTTGTCGGCGCGGGTGGTGCCCTCGAAGCGGTGGACGGCGGGGTACGCGGTGAAGACGTGCCGGGTGAGGTGGGCGAGGGCGGCGGTGCCGATACCGCGGCCCCGGTGCCCGGCGGCCACCCTGAGGTCGAACATCGGGGTGCCGCCGTCGTCGAGGTCGAAGAGGCGTGCCATGCCGACGTCCGTGCCGTCGGCGGTGATCCAGAACGTTTCGGCGCCGGGGCCCGCGTAGTACCCCTGCGCCGCGCGGCGGCGCACCAGGCCCGGGTCGGGGCGGTGCGAGCCGTGGTACGGCCAGCTCTCGGCGGTGAGGAACGCGGTCAGGGCGTCGGTGTCGGCGGGGGTCAAGCGGCGCAGGGCGGTGGTCACGGGAGGACGGTAAGCGGCGCGCGGCCCGCGGGGCGAGCGGGTTTACGCGGCGGTACGGCGGCCGGGACGCGTTCCAGCACTCCCCCGGCGAACACGTCGTACAGCGGCAGCGTCTCCAGATGGACGTAGCCGATGTGGCAGTCGCAGACCGCCAGCGGGCAGGGGCGCGGGGCGAGGGCGGCACGGTAGGAGCCGTCGTAGAGGTTGCCGAGTGCGGCGCGGACGAAGTGGCAGCGGCGCACGGTGCCGTCGCCGTCGACGGACACCACCGAGTCGCCGGTGCGGCACGGCGCGCCCGCCGAGGCGTGCGGGTGGCGGCTGTAGGGGAAAAGCGGGTCGAGCGCCGTCCAGGCCGCGGCCTCCGCGTCGGTGTAGGCGCGGCCCTCGGCGGCGTTCACCCACAGGTAGACATGGGACGGCAGGTCGGCGCGCAGCCGGGCGGCGGCCTCCCGGTGTTCGGGCAGCCCGACGACGCCGACGCTGAAGCGGACGCCGAGCGCGGCCAGTTCGCGGGTCCTGCCGAGGAAGCGGTCGTACGGGACCTGGTCCGGGTGGTAGGTGCACCAGAGGGCGACGGTGTCGCGGTCGGCGGCGGCGAGCCAGCCGGTGCGGCAGCTCAGATTGGTCTGCACGGCGACTCTGCGGACGTGGCCGAGCCGTGAGAGCCGCACCACGGCCCGCCGGTACCAGGACCGGGTCAGGGCCTCGCCCCACGGTGTGAACAGCACCGAGAGGCGGTCCTCGGGCCGCTCCCCCGCCCAGTGGGTGAAGCGGTCGAGGGCGGCGCGGTCGGCGGCGAGTTGCGCGGGGGTGTCGCGGCGCTTGGCGAACGGGCAGTAGGGGCAGTCGTAGTCGCAGGAGGCGAGCGGGCCGCGGTAGAGCAGGGTCAGGTCCATGCGCGGCTCACTTCGCCTCGTACGCGGCCATGGCGGCCCGTACCCGGGGCGAGAAGAGGGCGGGGCCGACCGCGTCGGAGTGGGCAAGGCCCTCGGGGGTGAGCCGCAGGGTGCCGGCCGCGGGGTCGGCGAGCCAGCCGCGGCGTGCGAAGTCGGCGAGTTCCGCGGGGAAGTCGTCGTACGGGCCGGTGCCGAAGCGGGCGCGGTAGTCGGCGAGCGGCATCCCGGCGGCCTGGAGCAGGGACTGGAGCAGATGGCGGCGCCTGGTCTCGCCCGCGTCCATACGGCGGCCGTGGCGGGCGGTGGTGAAGTCGGCGGCGGCCGTGTAGGCGTCGATGATGCCGCGGACCCGGTGGGCGTCGACCGCGTAGTCGAAGGAGTAGTGCAGCCCGGCCGTGTAGGAGCGGGCGCCGCAGCCGAGGCCGACCATGCCGTCGGTCTGGCAGGCGTGGTCGTCGGGGCCCTGGGGAGCGCCGCCCGCGCGCCGGAACATCCGCATCGACACCTGCTCGTAGCCGCGCTCCAGGAGGTGGTCGCGGCCCTGCCGGTAGAGCGCGAGCCGCCGCTCGTCCCAGGCCGCGTCCGGCTCCGCGCCCCTGCGGGCGAGGCCGGTCAGCGGGCGTACGTAGAGCGGGTAGAGGTACAGCTCCTCGGGGCGCCAGGCGAGCGCGGCGTCGAGGGAGGCGCGCCAAGTCGCCGTGGTCTGCCCGGCGATGCCGTAGATGAGGTCGATGTTGAGGACCGGGATGGCGGTGTCCCTGACGCGGGCGAGCGCGGCCTCCACGTCGGCGCGCCGCTGCGGCCGTACGGCGGCGCGCGCCTCCCTGTCGTCGAAGGACTGCACGCCGAGGCTGAGCCGGGTGGTGCCGCGCGCCGCGAGCACGGCGAGCCGGTCGGCGGTGGCGGTGGCGGGGGACGCCTCGACGGACAGGGGCACGGCGCGCAGCCCGGCGCCCATGCGGTGCTCGGCGATGTCGCAGAGCCGGTCGAGTTCGCCCGGGTCGAGGTGGGTGGGGGTGCCGCCGCCGAAGGCCGCGGTGGTGAAGCGCACGGGGCCGCCGTCGTCCAGCGCGTCGCGGACCGCGGCGGCCTGGCGGTCGAGGGCGTCGAGGTAGCGGGCGGTGAGTTCCGCGGGGGCGCCGGTGCGGGTGAAGAGGTTGCAGAAGCCGCAGCGGACCTCGCAGAAGGGTATGTGCAGGTAGAGCGCGAGCGTGTCCTTCGGCTCGCCGCGCCACACGTCGCGCAGCGCGGGCCTGTCGGGCAGCGGGCGGTAGGCGGTCTTGTGCGGGTACGCGTACACGTACGCCTCGTAGGGGCGAACGGCGGGCGGCGCGGCGGCCTGGGTCATGCGTCGGGCTCCTGGTGGGTGAGGAAGAAGTGGGCGTAGGGGACCGTCCACACCGCGGGGTGGCCGATGCGGTGCCCGGTGTGGCCGTCGTCGCCGTAGGCGGTGCCGTGGTCGGAGCAGACGATGGCGAAGCACCTGCGGCGCGCGCTCATCAGGTCGAAGAGGCGCCCGATGTGCCGGTCCACGTGGGCGAGGGCGGCGCGGTGGGTGTCCAGGGTGTCGCCGTCGGCGCGGGTGGCGCCCGGGGTGTGGAACCAGTTGGGCTGGTGCAGCGCGGAGACGTTGACGAAGAGGAACAGCCGTTTTTCGTTGGGCAGTTGGGCGACGCACTGCTCGGCGCGGCGGATCTGCGCCTCGAAGGAGGTGGGTGAGGTGACGCCGAAGGAGGGCTCCCAGTGGCTCTCCTGGAAGAGTCCGGGCAGGACTCCGCCGAGGGCGCCGCGCTTGTTGAAGAAGCCGACGCCGCCGAGGCACACCGTGTGGTAACCGGCCGCGGCGAGGCCGCCGACCAGGTCGGGGGTGTCGAAGACCCAGGTGCGCGGCGCGGTGGTCTCACTGCCGTCGAAGCGGGCGGCGAAGAGCCGCGGATGCGGTCCAGGGGTGGCGGGTGTGGGCAGGAATCCGGCGAACATGGCCTGGTGGGAGGCGTAGGTGAAGCTGCCGGGCGCGTGCCGCTCCTCCCACGCCCCACCGGGCAGGTGGCGGGCCAGGTGCGGGGTGAGGCCGTCGGCCGCGGCCGCGGCGGCGACGTCGTGGCGGAGGGTGTCGAGGGTGACGAGGAGGATGTCGTCGCGGCCCACGACCTCGTTCATGTCGGGTGCGGTGTCGAGGAGTCGGTGTGGGGTGGTGGCCGGGGGTTCAGTGGGGTGCACGGGCGCTCCTCGGGGTGTGGGGCGCGGTCAGGGCGGCGACCTGGGCGCCGTAGGTGTCGAGTCCCTCGGCGCCGCTGCCGGGCAGCCCCGTGAGCCGGGGCAGCAGGTCGCCGAAGGCGTTGACCTCGCCGACGGCGAAGTGCCGCCAGCCGGTGGCGGGCAGTACGTCGACGCCGACGCACAGGGTGCCGGGGAAGCAGGCGGCGGCGCGTTCGGCCACCCGCAGCGCCTCGGGCCAGCGGGGTCCCGCGGCCTCGACGACCGCGGCGAGGTCGCCGCGTGCGCCGCCGAGGTGGAGGTTGGTCATGGGGTGCCTGCCGGTGCGGGCCACGGCGTGGGTGGCGCGCCCCGCGACGACGACGATCCGCAGGTCTGCGGGGTGTGAGCCGAGGGACGCCTTGGGCAGCCAGCGCTCGACGTGGAGGTGGTCGGGGGCGAGCGCGTCGACGAGGGCGGCGATGTCGCGCTCGCGAGTGAGGCGGCGCACCCGCAGGGAGTTGTACAGGCGCCCGTCCGCCGACTCCACGGAGGTGGTGGCCTGGGTGCGGCCGCCGCCCGCGGTCTCCAGCGCGAGCACCCCGGCGGCCGAGGAGCCGTGCGCCGGTTTCACGAAGACCCGGGGCAGGCCGTGGGCGCGCATCAGCGCGCGCAGCCCGTCCCAGCCGGTGACGGCGGTGGTCGCGCCCGAGGTGGGCGAGTCGGGAACCGGGACGTTGGCGTCGGCGAGTACGCGGTGGCAGAGCCGCTTGTCGAAGAGCACCGCGAGTTCGCCGGGGTCGTCGAGTCTGACGCCGCCGCGCAGGGTGCGCACGGCGGCGTTCAGGCCCGCGTACCAGCGGGCGCCGCCCTCGACGCGTGTGGGGTCGTCGAGGCCGCGCCAGATCCGGTCCACCTCCGCGTTCTCGCCGGGCGATTCGAGGCGTACGGTCTCGCCCGGGCCGAAGTCGGCGCCGCCGTCGCGGAGCACGGTGAGCCAGGGCACCACGCGCGGCGCGGGCAGCCCTGCGGCGCGCACGGCGTCGGCGAAGAGCGCGACCCTGCGGTTCTCGGGGTTGCCCACCACCGTGAAGCGGCGCGCGGCGCCGTCCACGCGCGCGTGCCGCGGTGGCTCGTCCATACCTTCTCCCCCGTTCGTGCCGCGGCGGGGCGCGCCGCGGGGTGTGGGTGCCGCGCCCCCGCAGGAGGGCGGCGCGGCTGTCGGTACCGGGCCGGGCACGCCCGTGGCGACCGTGCGTTACTCGCCTACGGCGACCGAGCGCCAGACCTCGCCGTCGTCCATCTCGTCCTCGTACGCGTCGTCGGGGTCGAGGTCGAGTTCCACACCCGCCGGGGCCAGTGCCTCCTCGATCCGGCTCCGTACCGCGTCGGTGAGGTAGTTGTGGTGGAGGTCGAGCATCGCGAGGTGGGTGAGCGACTGGCCGCCGAGGAGCGCGGCGGCGCCCTCGTCGGTGAGGATGCCCATCGACAGGTCGAGCCGCTTGAGCCGGGCCACGACGGGCGCCGACGCGTACGCCGCCGCTATCCGGTCCTGGATCTCGCTGTTGCGCAGCGCGAGGGAGCGCAGGGCGGGCAGCCGGGTGCCGTCGAGGAACGGCGCCAGGTCGGAGACCTCGGCGGTGCCCCCGTAGTTCGGCTCCCCCAGCCACAGGTCGAGTTCGACGAGCGCGGGGAAGTCGCACGCCGCGATCTCGCGCACGGCAGCGTCGGGGAGCCCGCCGCTCTCGACCGTCAGGTGACGCAGCTTCTCGTGCCGCAGCGGGGTGAGGGCCAGGGACAGCGCGCCGCGCACCCGGAAGGACTCCAGGTCGGGGAAGGCGGTCAGGAGGGGTGCCACATCGGTCTGTTCGATCCAGGAGATCTCGCACTCCTCGGAGTCGATGTCGCCGAAGAACAGGTGCCGCAGCGCGGGCAGCCGGTCGCGGGCGGCGGCCACCGCCTCCACGACCTCCTGCGCGCCGCCGTCCTGCGGCTCCTCCCAGGCGCCGATGACCAGGGCGCGTACCCGCGCGGTGTCGACGGTGTCGAGGAAGCGGGCGAACGCGTCGGTCCACTTCTCCTCGTCGCCCCACGCCTGCACCCGGACCTTCCAGGCCACGGAGGCGGCGTCGGGCAGCTTCCCGGCGCTCTCCCCCGCGCGGGGGAACGCGAACGTGGGCAGGCCGCCCATGTCGCTGCCGTGGAGTTTCTTCCAGTCGTTCATGGACCTGCTCCTGATGTCGTGTCTGCGACGCGCGTGTACGGACCCCGGGCCCCGGCGGGCTGTCGTGCCCGCGCACTTTCTACCAAGGGGGACTGACAGCGCCACGGGTCCGGTGGTTCCCGCCCGGCACGCCTCGCGGGCCGTTGTCAAACCCCGGCGCTAGCTTCTGCGTCAGAACCTCGGCGCACCGGGCGCGCCCTGGGGAGGGGAGAGGTGTGTACCGGCAGGAGGATGCACTGATGGTGCCCGTCACCGAGGAGGCGCTGCGCGCGGGGGTGGAGGGCGCGGCGCGTGAGCCGAGGGACGGGCGCGGGCGGCCGCGGGTCAGGGCGGGTCGACGGGGGTGACCGCGGCGAGGAGCCGGCAGGGCAGGTCGTCGCCGCGGCGCGAGACGCCGAGGACGACCCACCGGCCCCCGGTGTGCCAGGCGTGCACGTCGCCGACATGGCCGGCGAGGGAGCGCCAGGGCTCGGGTATGTCCTCGCCGTATTCGGCGGCGCGCAGCGGCAGGCCCTGGAGGCCGAAGCGGTGCGGGGCGCCCCAGCGGGCGGTCAGCAGCAGGGTGAGCGCGTCCCGTTCGGCCTCGCACTGCTCGCGCGAGCGCTCCCCGTGCTCCCCGTCGGCGGTGCCCGGCAGCAGCGCGGTGCCGTGGTCCTGCGCGGCACTGCCGGGCGCGGCGGCTCCCGGCGCGCGGGAGCACAGCGCGTCGAGCGCGGCGAGCTGCTGGGCGAGTGCCATGCATTCCAGTAAACCGTGCCCGCGCGGAAACTGGCACCGCGTCAGGCGCCGCCCCGGTCTCTTGCCCGCCGCGCAGGCGCCACGAGGCGCGGCCCCGGTCGCTCCCCCGCCGGGCCGGACGCCCCGCAGCGCGCCCCGCGGGCACCGGCGGCGGCAGGGTGCGCGGGAGTGGGAGCGCGCCCGCACGTCCCCGCCCTCGCAGCCGCCGTGCGCTGCGGGTACGATCCGCCCACACGCGCACCGGATGGGCGGGAGGACGAACGTTGGGGCGGCTGACCGGCGGAGATCCCTCTCTGCTGCGGCGGATCAACTCCGCCGTGGTACTGCACGCGCTGCGCGGCGGCGACGGGGCGACGCTGACCGAGATCACCCGGGTGACGGGGCTCTCCCGGCCGACCGTCGAGGGCGTCGTGGAGGGCCTGGGCGAGGCGGGGCTCGTGGTGGAGGTCGCCGCGGAGGAGGGCGGCGCGCGCAAGCAGGGCAGACCCGCGCGCCGTTTCAGGTTCCGCGCCGAGGCGGGCCATCTGCTGGGCCTGGAGATCGGGGCGCACCGGGTCGCGGCGATGCTGTCCGACCTGGAGGGCAGGGTGCTGGGCACGGCCGCGAAGCAGGTCGGGGAGACCGCGAGCGCCGACGAGCGCCTTGAGCGGCTGCGGGCCGCGGTCGCGGACCTGCTGCGCCGGGCGGGCGTGGCGCGCGGCTCGCTGCGGGCGGTCGGCGTCGGCAGCCCCGGCATCGTGGAGGCCGACGGCACGGTACGGCTCGGGACGGCGCTGCCCGACTGGACGGGGCTGCCGCTCGCCGACCGGCTGCGGCGCTCCTTCACCTGCCCGATCCTGGTCGAGAACGACGCCAACACGGCCGCCGTGGGCGAGCACTGGAAGGGCGTGGCGACCGGCACCGACGACATCGTGTTCGTGATGGCCGGGCTCAGCCCCGGCGCGGGATCGCTGATCGGGGGACGGCTGCACCGCGGCTTCGGGGGCGCCGCGGGCGAGATCGGCGCGCTGCACCTGCTGGGCCGCGAGGCCACGCCCGAGACCCTGCTCTCCACGACGGGCGAGCCCCTGCACCCGCTGGACGAGCAGGCGGTCGCCGAGGTGTTCCGGCTGGCGCGTGCGGGCGACGCGCGGGCGCGGGAGGCCGTAGAGCGTTTCATCGAGCGGCTGGTGCACGACGTGGCCGCGCTGGTCCTCGCGCTCGACCCGGAGCTTGTCGTGGTCGGCGGCTGGGCCGCGGGTCTCGACGGCGTGCTCGCGCCGCTCCGCAGCGAACTGGCCCGCTTCTGTCTGCGGCCGCCACGGGTGGCCCTTTCGCTGCTCGGAGAGGCGGCCGTCGCCACGGGCGCGCTGCGGCTCGCCCTCGACCACGTGGAGGAGCAGTTGTTCGCGGTGGAGAGCACCGTCACCGCCCGCCGCTGAACCGGGCCCCGGCCCCCTCCCCCGCACGCCGTTCACGCCCCCCACGGGCGCCCCCTGCTCCCACCCGCCTCCCCCGATTGGTCTTGACCAACTCGGGGCCCGGCCCTATCGTCGAACCGGATAGTGCAAGGTCCTTTAATAAACAATGAAGCCAAAAGACGCCACACACGGCCGGCGACACGGGAATTGCGGAGGACAGGGTGGGGACCACGCAGCTCGAATCGGCGCAGGAGCCGAAGTACTGGCATCTCAAGACCGTGCTCAGCGAGGCACTGGACTCCGAGTTCTCGGTGGGCGAGATCCTGCCGAACGAACGTGACCTCGCCGCCAGGTTCGGCGTCGCACGCGCGACCCTGCGCCAGGCGCTCGAACAGCTCGAACTCGAAGGGCGCCTCCAGCGCCGCCGCGGCGTCGGCACCACCGTCGCGCCGCCCCGGGTCGGCGTCTCCGTCGGCACCACGGCGCAGGCGTGGCCCGGCGCCGCCGACGACTCCTGGGGCGGGCTCGACGGCGCCGAGGCGGTGCCGCCGACGGCGGTCGCCCGCGCGCTCGGTACCGCCGACGGCGAGCAGGTGCACACGGTGCGCCGCAGCCGGATCTTCGCCGGCCGCCCCGTCGCCGCCGAACTCCTCTACATCCCCGCCGCCTCGGTCCCCGGTCTGCCCGCGATCGACACCCCCACCGGGGCGCTGCGCGCCCGCGCCGTACTGCGGGAGCTACAGCGCAGCACCCTCCAGGGCCAGGACCGCTCCGTGGAGCTGGGCTCCGTGGGCGCCGACGACGCGCGGGAACTCGACCGGCTGCCCGGCGCCCCCGTCCTCGTCGTCACCACCCGCTTCTACGCGGGCGACCGTACCGCCGCCGTGTCCGTGGCCACCTACCGCGCGGACACCTGCCGGCTCACCTTCGGTGACTCCGGCGGCGTCGAGATACACCAGGACCCCGAGCGGCACGCCTCCTGACCCGGGCGGAGCGCGCCGCGGTGCGCCGCGCTCCCCCGGCGCTCAGCCCGCGCCGCCCTCCCCCGCGGCCGCGCTCCCGCCGAGGCCGGTCAGCTTGTCCGGGTTGCGCAGGACGTAGACGCGAGCGACACGGCCCGCCGAGACCTCCAACTGCACCACCGTGTCCGGCGCTCCCGCCACCAGCACCAGCAGCGACGCCACACCGTTCAGCTCCAGGAAGCGCAACTCGGCTCCCCGCGCCCCCTGCTGGGCGATGGCGGCGACGAACCTGCCCACCTTGTCGGCGCCCTCGATGACCCGCAGCGGCCCCTTCGCCTTGCCGCCGCTGTCGCCCACCAGCGTGGCGTCCGGCGCCAGCAGGCCCACAAGCCCCGCCAGATCGCCCTCGACCGCCGCCGCCACAAAACGCTCGGTCAGCTCCCGGCGCTCGGCCGGGTCCACCTCGTAGCGTGGCCTGCGCTCGGCGACATGCGCCCTGGCCCTCGCCCCGAGCTGCCGCACCGCGGCCTCGCCCCGTTCCAGGGTGACGGCGATCTCGGAGTACGGCAGCCCGAACGCCTCACGCAGCACGAACACCGCCCGCTCCAGCGGGGAGAGCGACTCCAGGACCACGAGGACGGCGAGGGAGACCGTGTCGGCGAGCACGGTGCGCTCGGCCACGTCGGGCACCGTGCGGTCGAGTTCGGTGGCGAGCGGCTCGGGCAGCCAGGGGCCCACGTACGCCTCACGCCGCGCGGCGACATGCCGCAGCCGGTCGATCGCGAGCCGGGTGGTGACCCGCACCAGATACGCGCGCGGGCTGCGCACCTCGCCGGTGTCCGCCGCTGACCAGCGCAGCCACGCCTCCTGCACGACGTCCTCCGCGTCCGCGACACCGCCCAGCATGCGGTACGCCACCCCCATCAGAACGGGGCGGTGCTGCTCGAAGACGTCGACTGCGGTATCGGTTCCCACGGCCCCCATCCCAGCTCACCGGCGGGCCGCTGTCCAGGCGGGGCGCCCCGCGCCTGGCACCGCGCGGGCGGGGCCGACAGGGTGGCCGCGACGGTTGTTCACCCGCGGTTCGTGTGCGCGTGGCACCG
The DNA here is from genome assembly GCF_044457285.1 of Streptomyces sp. NPDC050560. Classification (NCBI taxonomy): domain Bacteria; kingdom Bacillati; phylum Actinomycetota; class Actinomycetes; order Kitasatosporales; family Streptomycetaceae; genus Streptomyces; species Streptomyces sp. NPDC050560. The sequence goes on along the minus strand of NZ_JBITGT010000003.1, from coordinate 58,313 downwards.
CCGCAGTAGGTCTTGGCAGCGCACAGGACCCGCGGCGCAGCACCGCGCGCCCCGTCCTGAACCGTCGATGGAGGAGTATCCATGGCACACCTTCCGCCCCGTCAGCTCCCGGGCCGCCGCAGCGTGCTGCGCGGCTCCGTCGTCGCGTCCGCCGCGCTCGCCCTGCCCGGGGTCGCGGCGGCGGCCCCCGCCCTGGCGCTGTCCGGGCGGCCCGGAGCGGCATGGGGCGTGCAGGCCGGGGACGTCACCGCGCACTCGGGTCTTGTCTGGGTGCGCTCCGACCGGCCCGCGCGGATGGTCGTGGAGACCTCCGCGACCGAGTCGTTCCACCGCCCGCGCGTGTGGCGGGGCCCGCTGCTCGGCCCCGACACCGACTTCACCGGCAGGACCCAACTCCACGGACTGCCGGGGGGCGAGCAGATCCACTACCGGGTGCGCCTCGCCGACCCCGACGACCCCCGGCGCACCGGGGAGCCCGTCAGCGGCACCTTCCGCACCACCCCGACGAAGCGCGGCCGCGGCGTGCGGTTCCTCTGGTCGGGCGACCTCGCGGGCCAGGGCTGGGGCATCAACCCCGACCGCGGCGGCTACCGGGTCTTCGAGGACATGCGGCGCCTCGACCCGGACTTCTTCCTGTGCAGCGGCGACAACATCTACGCGGACAACCCGATCCCGCGGACCGCGACCCTGCCCGACGGGCGGACCTGGCGGAACATCACCACCGAGGAGAAGTCGAAGGTCGCCGAGACCCTGGACGAGTTCCGCGGCGCCTTCCGCTACAACCGGCTCGACGACAACCTGCTCCGCTTCTCCGCGCAGGTGCCCACGATCATGAGCTGGGACGACCACGAGGTCCACAACAACTGGTACCCGGGGCAGATCCTCGACGACGACCAGTACACCGTGAAGGACGTCGACGTGCTCGCGGCACGGGCGCGGCGGGCGTTCAGCGAGTACTTCCCGATCTCCACCCTGCCGCCCGGCGACCCGGAGGGCCGGGTGTACCGGGTAATGCGGCACGGGCCGCTCCTCGACGTGTTCGTCCTCGACATGCGCACGTACCGCGACGCCAACTCGCCCGACCGGCAGCCCGACGACCACCAGGGCATCATGGGCGCCGCCCAACTGGCCTGGCTCAAGCGGGAGCTGCGCAGGTCGCGCGCGGTGTGGAAGGTGATCGCCGCCGACATGCCGCTGGGGCTCGTGGTCGTCGACGGACCCGAGGACTTCGAGGCCGTCTCACAGGGCGACCCCGGCGCCCCGCTCGGCCGCGAACTCCAGGTCGCCGAGCTGCTGCGGTACATCAAGCACGAGCGGATCACCGGCACCCTGTGGCTGACGGCGGACGTGCACTACACCTCGGCGCAGCACTACGAGCCGTCCCGCGCCGCGTTCAAGGACTTCGAGCCGTTCTGGGAGTTCGTGTCGGGACCGCTGTCCGCGGGCGGCTTCCCCGGGGTGGCGCTCGACGGGACCTTCGGGCCCCGCCAGGAGTTCATCAAGGCGCCCACGCAGTCCAACGCGTCCCCCGACGAGTTCCCGCAGTTCTTCGGCGAGGTCGACATCGACGGGCACAGCGGCGACCTGACGGTGCGGCTGCGCCAGGAGGGCGGCGAGGTGCTGTTCACGAAGGTGCTGCGCCCCGGGCGGGTCGGGCAGTAGCGGCGGGCGGGGCGCCGGTACGCGGGGTTGGCGCCGGGGGCGGGCTCAGGGCACGAGCGGCGCGACCTCCTGTGCGGTGAAGCGGATGAACCCCTCCAGGTCGGGTTCGTCGGGCGTGGTCTGGAGAATCACGCTGTCCGCTCCGGCGGCGGCCAGCATCCGTACGGCCGCCGCGACGGTGGCGGCGTCGCCCGCGGCGGACGCGCCCGGCGCCGTGTCGCCCTCGCGCTCCAGCTCCGGGGCGAGCCGTTCTGCCGCGCCGTGGCCCGTGGCCGTGTGCAGGTAGACGGTGATCAGATGCCGGTCGGTGCGGCCGGCCGCGGCGCGGCCCTCGTCGACGAGGCGGCGGGCGCGCCGCACCCCGTCGGGCGTGGTGCCCGCGGTGAGCACCGTGCCGTCGGCGGCCTCCCCCGCGAGGCGCAGGGTGCGCGGCCCCGTGGCGCCGGTGAACAGGGGCGGCGCGGCGGGCGGCGGCCAGTCGAGGGCGACGCCGTCCAGGGACACGTACCGGCCGCTCATGGTGACGCGCTCGCCGCGCAGCAGGGCGCGCATCGCGTCCAGGTGCTCGCGCAGCAGCGTCAGCGGGGAGGCGGCGCGCGCCCCGACCTGCCCCATCCAGTCCTGGACGCCGTGCCCGACGGCCAGCACGACCCGCTCGGGGAACAGCCGGTACAGGGTGGCGGCCTCCATGCTCGCGAGCGCCACGTTCCGCAACGGCACCGGGAGCAGGCCGACTCCGACACGGACGGTGCCCGTCGCGGCGAGCGCGGCCGCGGCGCTCGCGATGCCGCTCTCCAGGAAGCAGTCCTCCCACAGCCACAGCTCCTCAAGGCCCGCGGACTCGGCGGCGCGGGCGGCGGAGAGAAGTCGTTCGGGCGGGAATTGGGGTCGGAACACGACACCAAGGGCAGTCATGGGACCATTCCTATAGGCCCGGGCCGGGCCGCCACAACACCTCTGGGGGGAGGGTGGGGCAAATGCCGCCTTTAGGACCGTTCCGGCGCTCGCGAGCACCAGAACAGACCTCACAAACCAACCGGAATGCCGCTTTACCCATCAGTCACACACCGTTTGTGACCAGGCAACACCCCTGGTCCACTGTGAGTGGCATGAGATCGGACATGTACGAGGTGAGCCGAAACCGGCACGGCCGTCCCGCGCACCACTGGCGCCGGGACCTGGTCGAGCTGGCCGCACTCTTCGCCGCGGTCGCGGTGGCCGACGCGGTGGCCAACCTGGTGGGCCACGGCCCCGACGGCCCCGCGGTGCTCGTGGGCTCCGCCGCCGCGCTGGCGGCCACGGCGGGCTTCCACACATGGTGGGCACGGCGCCACGGCCATCCGCCGTCCCCACCGGGCCCCGGCGCGCCCGGTGACGCGCCGGGGAGGCCACGCGGGCACGGCGGCGCCGAGGGCACGGGCACGCTGTGGCGGCTGCGGACCACGGTGCGCGACGAGCCCGGTTCGCTGGCCGCGCTGAGTGGGGCGCTCGCCGGACTCGGCGTGGACATCCTCAGCCTCCAGACGCACCCGCTGCCGTCCGGCACGGTCGACGAGTTCCTGCTGCGCGCCCCCGGCGCCGTGACGGCCTCGGAGATCAGCCGTACGGTCGCGGCGGCCGGCGGCCGCGACAGTTGGACGGAGCGGGTCGACGCGCACGACCTGGTGGACGCGCCGACCAGGGTCATCGCCCTGGCCACCCGCACCGCGCTCGACCCGGCGGAGCTGCCGCTCGCGCTGCGCGGGCTGCTGGGCCGCTGCACCGTGCGCTCGCTGCCCGCGCCCGACGCCGTGGAGGTGCCGCCCGAGGGGCGGCTCGACGGCACGGTGCTGCGGCTGCGGGCGCCCGACGGCGGCACGATCACCGTGGAGCGGCCCCATCTGCCGTTCACCCCGGCCGAGTTCGCCAGGGCCAGGGCGCTGGTGGAGCTGGACGCGCGGCTCGGTCCCCGGCTGCCGCACGGGCACGACGTGGTGGCGCTGCCGAAGGGCTCGGCGGTGACGCTGCGACGCGCGGGCCAGGGCGACCTGGAGGCGGCGCGGGCGCTGCACGCCCGGTGCTCGGAGCGCACCCTGCGGCAGCGCTACCACGGGCCCGTCCAGGACGCCGACCGCTATCTCGACCACCTCCTCAGCCCCCGCTTCGGGCGCACCCTGGCCGCGCAGACGCCCTCGGGGCGGATCGTGGCGCTCGGGCACCTGCTGTGGGACGGCGACGAGACGGAGGCGGCGCTGCTCGTCGAGGACGACTGGCAAGGGCGCGGCATCGGCGGCGAGTTGCTGCGCCGGCTGGTCGCGACGGCGGCCGACGAGGGCGCGGAGGGGGTGTACGCGGTCACCCATGTGTCGAACACCGCGATGGTGTCGGCGATGCGGGGGCTCGGCCTGCCGCTCGACTACCAGGTGGAGGAGGGCACCCTCGTGGTGACCGCACGGCTCGACGGCGCCTCCGTCGCCCCCGGGGGCGGGACGCAGGGCGAAGGACCGGCGACGCCTCCGGCGGGCTGAGCCCGGCACGCGCGGCGGCGGGGGCCGACTGGCTCCCCGCGCCGCGCGGTGCCGTCGGCACGGGGTCGCCGAATAGTGGTGACGCGGCGCCCCGCCTCGTATGAGGATGGCCCCATGCCAGAGACCAAGATCACGCTTCCCCGTCAGGTCGCCGACGCGTACGTCGACGAGTACTGCGCCATCGATCCGATCATGGGCACCTACATCGGCGAGCGGGAAGCCTCGTCGAGACTGCCCGACTACTCGCCCGACGGGCAGCAGGCCAGGGCCGCGCTCGCCCGGCGCACCCTCGGCCTGCTGACGGAGGCGGAGCGCGCCCCGGGCGGCGACAGCGACATCGAGCGGCGCTGCGGGCGGCTCCTGCGGGAGCGGCTGACGTCCCAGCTCGCGGTGCACGACGCGGACGAGCACCTGCGCGCGGTGTCCAACATCATGTCGCCCGCGCACGACGTCAGGGAGGTCTTCACCCTGACGCCCACGGAGACCGACGAGGACTGGGCGGCCGTCGCCGAGCGGCTGCGGGCCGTCCCCGCGGCCTTCGACGGGTACCGCGCGTCGCTGGCCCTCGGCCTCGAACGCAAGCTGCACGGAGCCCCGCGGCCGACCACGACCTTCGTCGGGCAGCTCGGCGAGTGGCTGGACCCGACGGGCAGCGGCCGCAGTTGGTTCCAGGAGTTCACCGCGCCCGCGCCTGAGGCGCTCCGCGGTGACCTGGACGCGGCCGCGGGGGAGGCCACCGCCGCGGTGGCGGCGCTGCGCGACTGGGTGCGCGACGTGTACGCGCCCGCCGTCGAGGGCTCCCCCGACACGGTGGGCCGCGAGCGGTACGCCCGCTGGTCGCAGTTCTTCAACGGCGCCGACGTGGACCTCGACGAGGCGTACGCCTACGGCTGGTCCGAGTACCACCGGCTGCGCGCCGAGATGGGCACCGAGGCCGCGAAGGTGCTGCCCGACGCCTCGCCCTGGGAGGCGCTGGCCCACCTCGACACCCATGGCACCCGTGTCGAGGGCGTCGACGAGGTACGGGGCTGGCTCCAGGACCTGATGGACGAGGCGATCGCGGCGCTCGACGGCACCCACTTCGAACTCGCCGAGCGGGTACGGCGCGTGGAGTCCCGTATCGCGCCGCCCGGCAGCGCGGCCGCGCCGTACTACACGGCGCCGTCCGAGGACTTCTCCCGCCCGGGTCGCACCTGGCTGCCCACCATGGGCAGGACCACCTTCCCGGTCTACGACCTGGTGTCGACGTGGTACCACGAGGGCGTGCCGGGGCACCACCTCCAGCTCGCGCAGTGGGCGCACGTCGCCGCCGACCTCTCCCGCTACCAGGCCACCGTGGGCGAGGTCAGCGCCAACTGCGAGGGCTGGGCGCTCTACGCGGAGCGGCTGATGGACGAGCTGGGCTTCCTCACCGACGCGGAGCGCAGGCTCGGCTACCTCGACGCCCAGATGATGCGGGCGAACCGCGTCATCGTCGACATCGGCATGCATCTGGAGCTGGAGATCCCCGGGGACTCGCCGTTCCACCCAGGGGAGCGCTGGACGCCCGGTCTCGCGCAGGAGTTCTTCGGCGCGCACAGCAGCCGCCCCGCGGACTTCGTGGAGAGCGAGCTGACCCGGTACCTGTCCATGCCGGGGCAGGCCATCGGCTACAAGCTGGGCGAGCGCGCATGGCTGCTCGGCCGCGAGAACGCACGCCGCCGCCACGGCTCCGGCTTCGACGCGAAGCGGTGGCACATGGCGGCGCTCTCGCAGGGCTCGCTCGGCCTCGACGATCTGGTGGACGAGCTGTCCCGGCTGTAGGCCCTGTCCTGCCGGTCTTCGCGGGGCCGCGACGCCCGGGGCGGGACGGCCGGGTCCACGCGGGCCCACCGCCCCGGGCGGCGGGGTTCGGGAGTTCCGAACCCCTGACTCGGGTGTCTCCCCCATCGCCGCTCCCACCTGCGGCTTCGTACGGTCGGGGGGACCGCGTGAACCCGACAGGGAAGAGGCCATCGCCGCCATGGACGCCGTCCTCGAAATGGAGCACGTCAGCAGGACCCACGGGCGCGGACGTCGCGCCGTGCACGCGCTGCGCGACGTCCACACCCGTCTCTACCCCCACGCCCTGACGGCCGTGACGGGGCCCTCGGGCTCCGGGAAGTCGACCTTTTTGCTGTGCGCGGCCGGGCTCGACCGGCCGACGTCGGGCACGGTGCGCCTCGCCGGGCGTGAGGTCAGCGCGATGCGGGAGCGCGAGCTGACCCGGCTGCGGCGCGCCCGCATCGGCTTCGTGTTCCAGTCGTTCAACCTGCTTCCCACCCTCACCGCGCAGGAGAACGTGCTGCTGCCGCTGCGCCTCGACGGCAGGCGCCGCGACCCGGCGAGGGCGCGCCGCATGCTGGCCCTCGTCGGCCTCGACGGGCGCGCCGACGCCCGTCCCGGCGAACTCTCCGGCGGCCAGCAGCAGCGGGTGGCGATCGCCCGCGCCCTCATCACCGAGCCCGACGTGGTCTTCGCCGACGAGCCCACGGGCGCCCTGGACCAGGAGACCGCGGCGGAGGTGCTGGGGCTGCTGCGCGACGCCGTCGGCTCGTACGGGGCGACGGTCGTGGTGGTGACGCACGATCCCGCGGTGGCCGCCCGCGCCGACCGGGTGCTGCGGCTCGCGGACGGGCGGCTCGCGCGGGACACCGCACGGGTGGCGGCGTGAGCGCCACCGCCTCGCTCGCCGCGGCCTCGGTCAGGGCCCGCCCCTCGGCGTTCGCCGGGACCTTCGCCGCGCTGGTGTTCTCCGGGGCGGTCGTCACGGCCTGTGTGTCCGTCGCGGTGTCGGCCGCGGGCGCCCCGCCGGTGGACGGGGACACCGGACTGTCCGAGATGGGCGTCGGCTTCAGCCTCGTCAGCGTCTATCTGTCGGTCTTCGTCATCGCGCAGGCGGTGTCCCTTGCCGTCGCGCAGCGCCACCGGGAGAGCGCGCTGCTGCGGGCGGTCGGCGCCGAGCCGCGGCAGATCCGCCGCATGGTGGCGGCCGAGGCGCTGGCCGCGGCGCTGCTCGCGCTGCCGGTCGGCTACGGCCTCGGGGCGCTCCTGGCCGAGGCGTGGTTCAGGGGCATGGACCGGCAGGGCCTCGTGCCCGAAGGGGTGGTGCTGCACATCGGGCTCTGGCCACTGCTCGCGGCCTTCGGGGTACTGCTGGTCTCCTCGCAGCTCGGGGGGCTCGCGGGGGCCTGGCGGGCGTCCCGTACCAGACCGGCGGCGGTGCTGACCCGCAGTCAGGTGCAGGGCGGGGAACGGCCCGGTGCGGTACGGGGGCTGGCCTCGCTGGTGTTCCTCGGGGGCGCGGTGGCGCTCACGGCCGCCGCGGGGGCGGGCTCGGCGGAGGACGCGGGGTCCGAGATCCCGCTGGTGCTGCTGGCGTACATGGTCGCCATCGGGCTCGCGGGGCCCTGGATCGGGAGGCTGGCGACGGCGGTCGCGGCGCCGCTGCTGCGGGGGTGCTGCGGGGTCGCGGGCGAACTGGCCGTCGCGGGCAGCAGGGCGCGCTCGCGCCGCCTCTCCTCGGCGATCACCCCGATCGCGCTGGTGACCGCGTTCGCGGTGGCGAAGCTGGTGTCGCTGACCGGGTCGGGCGACCCCGCCTGGATGGACGTCTTCGGCACCCTGCTGTACGCGGGCTTCGCCGGTCTGGTGGCCGCCAACACGCTGGTGATGCTGACGCTCGAACGGCTGCGGGAGTTCTCCCTGCTGCGGGTGGTCGGCGCGGGCCGCCGGCGGATCGTGGCGGTGGTGCTCGCCGAGGGGGCGATCACCGCGCTCGCGGGGGCGGGCGCCGGGGTGTTCGCGGCCTGTGCGGTGATGGTGCCGCTCGGCCCCAAGACGGGCACCCCGCTGTCCGGACTGCCCGGCTGGGTCTGGGCGGTGTCCCTGTCGGGCTGCGCGGCGCTGGTGTGGACCGCGTCCTGCGCGCCGCTCGGCCACCTGCTGCGGGTGCGCCCGCTCGCCGGTCTCGCGCGGCGCAGCGTGTGAACGCCCCGGCGCCTGCGCCGCCGCGCGACGGCCGCCGGGCACCATGGGACGACACGACGCGAAGGAAGCACACCCCTCCCATGCCCCCCAAGACCGCCGGGCGCCGCCCCGGCCCCGCCATGTTCCTCGGCACGCCCCGCGAGGCGGCCTACGCGCTGCTCGCACCGGTGCCCGGCATCGTCTGCGGTGTGGTGCTGCTGGCCCTGCTCGCCCTCTCGCTGGTCGCCTCCGTCACCCAGGTCGGGCTCGCCCTGCTCGTCGGGGTGCTCGCGGCGGCGCGGGCGACCGGGGCGCTGCACCGCACGCTGCTGCGCGGCCTGCTCGGCGAGCACATCCCGGCGCCGCGGCCGCGGCCCCGCGCGGGGCGCGGGTTCGTGCGGGGGCTGCGGGCCGTGGCCACCGACGGGGACGGGTGGCGGGCGGCGGCGTTCACCGTCGCCGCTGTGCCGCTCGGCGCCCTCCTCTTCGCGGTGTCCACCGCGATGCGGCTCTACGGTCTCGCCGCGCTGACGTATCCGCTGTGGTGGCGCGCGGTCGAGGAGGACGGCAGGCGCGGGGTCGGCTTCGCGGGCGACGCCCGGCTCGACACCTGGCCCGCCGCGCTGGCGACCGCCGCGGCGGGGCTCGCGGTCCTCGTGTTCGCCGCCTGGTCGACGCGGGGGCTGCTCGCCCTGGTGGTCCGTCCGATGGCGCGGGCGCTGCTGGGTCCCGGGCGCCTGGACGAGCGGGTGCACGTGCTGGAGGAGACTCGGGCGCTGGCGGTGCAGGACTCCGCGGCGACGCTGCGCCGTATCGAGCGCGATCTGCACGACGGCGCCCAGTCCCGGCTCGTCGCCGTCGCGATGGCGCTGGCCAGGGCGGAGGACCGGCTGGCCGACGCGCCGGGCGACGCGCCGCAACTGGTGCAGGGCCGCGCACTCGTGGCCGACGCGCTGGCCGACTCGCGTACCGCCATCGCGGAACTGCGCGACCTGGTGCGCGGCATCCACCCTCCGGCGCTCAACGACGGCCTCGACGTGGCCGTGGGAACCCTGGCGACCCGCGCGGGGCTGCCCGTGACCACCCGCTTCGACCTGCCGAGGCGTCCCCCCGAGGCCATCGAGTCCATCGCCTACTTCTGCGCGGCCGAGCTGATCACCAACGCCACGCGGCACGCCGGGGCCTCCCGGGTCGAGGTCGCCGCGTACGAACGGGACGGCGTGCTGCACCTGGAGGTGCGCGACGACGGACACGGCGGGGCGCGCGCGGGCAGGGGCGGCGGGTCGGGGCTCGGCGGCCTCGCCCAGCGGGTGAGTACGGTGGACGGCCGACTGCTGATCGACAGCCCCGACGGCGGCCCCACCACCGTCACGGCACGACTCCCCCTCGGATAGCCAGGAGGCCGACCATGCGCATCGTCATCGCCGAGGACGCCGCCGTCGTACGCGAGGGCCTTGTCGGGCTGCTGCGCGAGCGGGGGTTCGACGTGGTGGCCGCCGTCGCCGACGCGCCCGCGCTGCTCGCCGCGGCCGAGGAGCACCGGCCCGAGGCGGTCGTCGCGGACGTCCGGATGCCGCCCGACCTGCGTGACGACGGGCTGCGGGCGGCCCTCACGCTGCGGGAGCGCCACCCCGGGCTCGGGGTGCTCCTCTTCTCCCAGTACGTGGAGACGCGCTACGCCGACCGGCTGGCCGCGACGGGCCTTGCGGGCTTCGGCTATCTCCTCAAGGAGCGCGTCGTGGACGTGGCCGACTTCGTCGACGCGCTGCGCCGGGTGGCCGCGGGCGGTACGGCGCTCGACCCGGAGGTGGTCTCGCACCTGCTGGCCGCGCGCCCGGCACGCGGCGGCCTCGGCGCGCTGACCGCCCGCGAGCGCGACGTCCTCGCCCTGATGGCCGAGGGCAGGACCAACACCGCGATCGCGGCGGCCCTCGGGGTCTCCCTGCGCGCGGTCGAGAAGCACACGGCGGGCATCTTCACAAAGCTCGGGCTGCCCCGCACCGAGGAGGGCCACCGCAGGGTGCTCGCGGTGCTGCGCTACCTCGGCTCCTGACCCGGCGCGCCGCGTCAGCCGCGCACGCCGTGGTGGCGCACCGAGGAGCCGTCGCGGCCCTTGACCACTTCGAGCCGGGTGTGGACGCGGCGGCGCAGGTCGGCGACGTGGCTGACGATGCCGACGGCGCGGTCGCGTGCGCGGAGGGTGTCGAGGACGTCGAGCACCTCGTCGAGCGTCTGGTCGTCGAGGCTGCCGAAGCCCTCGTCGATGAAGAGGGTGTCGAGGCGGACGCCGCCCGCCTCGTCGGTGACGACGTCGGCGAGGCCGAGGGCGAGCGCGAGGGACGCGAAGAAGGTCTCGCCGCCGGAGAGGGTGGCGGTGTCGCGCTCACTGCCCGTCCAGGCGTCGACGACGTGCAGGCCGAGTCCTGAACGGCCGCGCCCCGCCCGGTCGTCGGAGTGGACGAGGGTGTAGCGGCCCGAGGACATGTGCCGCAGCCGGGCGGATGCGGCGTCCGCGACCTGTTCGAGCCGGGCCGCGAGGACGTACGACTCCAGGCGCATCCGGCGTTCGTTCTCCGCCGAGGTGCCCGCGGTGAGCGCGGCGAGCCGGGCGACGCGGTCGTGCCGGGCGCGTACCGGCGCGAGGGCGCGCGCGGCGTGGGCGGCGGCCGCGGAGAGGCGGTCGAGGTCGGCGCAGCGGCCCAGCGCCGCGTCGTGCGCGGAGGCGGCGGAGCGCAGGGCGGCGGCGGCCCGGTCGGCGGCGGCCTGGGCGCGTTCGGGCGCGGCGCGCGGGCGGGCCGCGGCGTCCTGGGTGTCGGGCTCGGTGAGGACCGCGCGTACGGCCGCGTCCTCCTCTGACCTGGCGTCGACGCGGCGCTGGAGCGCGGCGTGCCGCTCGGGCGTGAGCAGGGCGTCGGCGGCGGCGCCCGGGGTGTCGAACCCGGCGCGGTAGGCGGCGTCCGCGAGCCGGGCGTCGGCGTCCTTGAGGCGGGCCGCGGCGTCCCGGGCGGCGCGGGTGGCGTCGGCTGCGGCGGTGAGGAGTTCGGCGCGGCGCTCCAGGAGGCGGGCGTGGCGGTCGATGCTGTCGGCGCCGCCGCGGGCGCGCTCCACCTCGCTGTGGAGGCCGGTCCGCTCGGCCGTGAGGGCGTCGCGGAGCGCGGCCCGCGACGCGGCGCGGCGCTGGGCCTCCTGGCGGGCGGCGGTCCTGCGGTCGTGCTCGCGCTCGGCCTGGTCGCGTGCCTCCTGTGCGGCGTGCAGGTCGCTCGCCGCGATGTGCGCGGCGCGGTGCTCATCGGTGAGCCCTGCGACGTCGGAGGCGAGCCGGTCGGCGGGCGTGTCGGACGCCTCCGCGGTGGCGGCGGCCAGCTCCTCGCGCAGCGCCCCGAGGCGCCGTTCGCACTCCTGGGCCTCGGCGTCGGCGGCGCGGTGGGCGGCGAGTGCGCGCTGCTCTGCCGCGGCGTCGACGTGTCCCGGGGTGCGGGCGGCGGGGGCGGGGTGCGCGGTGGCGCCGCAGACCGCGCAGGGGTGCCCGTCGGTGAGCTGTTCGGCGAGTTCGGCCGCGATGCCGCGCAGCCGGCGCTCCTTGAGGCCGAGAAGGTGCTCGTAGGCGGCGGCGGCCGTCTCGCGGGCGGTGAGCGCGGCGGTGCGGGCGGTCTCCGCGCGCTCGGCGAGGTCGTCGCGGCGGCGGGCGGCGTCGAGGCGGGCGCGGGCGGTGTCGAGGCGGGCGGCGAGGTGTTCCGCGCGTGCGACGCCCTCCTGTGCGGCGTCGATACGGGCCTGGAGGGCGGTGCGGGCGGCGTCCCTGCCCGCGAGCCAGTCGGCGGTCTCGTCGAGCAGGTCGTCGTCGGCGCGCTCCTGCCGGTCGAGCGCGGCGAGTTCGGTGCGTACGTCGGCGAGGCGGCGCTCCGCGCGGCGGGCGGCGGTGAGGGCGCCGAGTTCCTCGGCGACGGCGCGGGCGGCCGAAGCGAGCGACGCGGCGTCGGCCTCCGCGTGGGCGGCGGGGAGGGCGGCCCGTGCGGCGGTCTCGGTGTGGCCCGCGTGCTGGTGCTCGCGGTGGGCGGCGGCGCGCAGGTCGAGCGCGGGGGTGACGCTCTCGGCCTTGCGTGAGCGCTCCATGCGGCGCAGGTCGGCCGCGTGCTCGTCGGCGGTGGCGGCGAGGCGGGCGGCGCGCGCGGTGGCCTCGGCGTGGCGGCGCTGGAGCCGGTCGAGGCCCCGGGCGGTGTCGAGCGCGTCGTGCGCCGCGGTGTCGCGGGCGGTGCCGGTGTCGAGGGCGAGGCGGGCGGCGGTGCGCTGCTCGCGCGCGGTGGAGCGGGCGACGGCGGCCCAGCCGAGCACGGCGTCGGCGAGGCCAGGATCGCCCGGTGACCGGTCGGGCGGCGGCAGTTCGGCTGCGGGGCCCGCGGCCTGCTGCATCCGGTGCGCCTCGGCGAGCAGGGCGGCGTCGGCCTCGCGCACGGCGGCCTCCCCGGCGCGGCGGCGCTCGGCGAGGTGCGCCTCGACAGCGGCGAACCTGCCGGTGTCGAAGAGCCGTCCGAGCAGCTTGCCGCGCGCCTCGGCGTCGGCGCGCAGGAAACGCGCGAAGTCGCCCTGCGGCAGCAGCACCACCTGGCAGAACTGCTCCCTGCTCATGCCGAGGAGCTGCCCGATCTCCTCACCGATCTCCTGGTGCGAGCGGCTGACGTCGCGCCAGGCGCCGGTGGCGGGGTCGTGGGCGCGCAGCGCGGACTGGGCCTTCTCCGTGGTGGTGCCGCTGCCGCGCCGCTTGGGCCGCTGCCAGGGGGGACGCCTGGTCAGTTCGAGGCGCCGCCCGGCCACGGTCAGTTCGAGGCTGACCTCGGTGGCGGTGGTGGCGGGCGCGTGGTCGGAGCGCAGCGCGCCGCCCTGGCCGCTCTGCCGGGCGCCGGGCACGGAGCCGTAGAGGGCGTAGCAGACGGCGTCGAGCACGGAGGTCTTGCCCGCGCCGGTGGGCCCGTGCAGCAGGAAGAGCCCGGCGGCGGACAGGGCCTCGAAGTCGATCTCCTCGCTGCGGCCGAAGGGCCCGAAGGCGGTGACGCGGAGCCGGTGGAGTCTCATGGGGCCTCCCGCGGCGCCGGGTGAGGGGGTGTCATGGGGCTGCCGGTGCGGCTCACGGGGCGGCCTCCCTGGTGGCGCCGTCCGCGCGCACCGCCTCGAAGGCGGCCCGCAGCTCGGCGCTCTCCGCGGCGTCGGGGCCCGCGCCGCGCACATGGGCGAGGAAGTCCCCGGCGATCTGCCGGTCGTCGCGGCCCGCGAGGCGGTGCGCGTACGACACGCGGGTCTCGCCCGGCGGCCGGTCGGGCTCGAAGAGGAGGTTGAGCGTGTGCGGGAAGCGGCGCGCGAGGCGCGCCATGGGGTCCTTGGGGCGCACGGGGTCGGTGAGGGTGGCCTCCACCCAGGCGTCCTCGTGCCGGGTCAGGCGCTCGTCGGCGAGGAGGTCGTCGAGCCTGCCGCGGATTCTGGCGAGGGGCCTCGGCACGGGGCAGTCGATCCGCTCGGCGGTGACGGGGCCGCCCGGCGCGAGGTCGACAAGACACATGCTCTTGCGGTGGCCCGCCTCGGAGAACGAGTAGGCGAGCGGGGAGCCGGAGTAGCGGACCCGCCCGGTGATGGTCTGGGCGCCGTGGAGGTGGCCGAGGGCCGCGTAGTCGACGCCGTCGAAGACGCCCGCGGGCACGGCGGCCACGCCGCCGACGGTGATGTCGCGCTCGCTGTCGCTCGGCAGGCCGCCGGTGACGAAGGCGTGCGCGAGGACGACGGAGCCGGTGCCGGGGGCGCGGGCGGCGAGGTCGGCGCGCACCCGGTCCATCGCGGCGCCGAGGACGGCGGCGTGGCTGGCGGCTGTCACCCCGAACTCGTCCCTGACCAAGGCGGGTTCCAGATAGGGCAGGCCGTAGAAGGCGACCTCCTCGCCGGTGCGCGAGGTGAGGACGACGGGGGTGGCGCAGCGGGCGGGGTCGGTGCGCAGATGGACTCCGGCGCGGCCGATGAGCCCGGAGGCGACGCCGAGGCGGCGGGCCGAGTCGTGGTTTCCGGAGATCATCACGACCGGGATGCCGAGGTCCGCGAGGCGGTGCAGGGCGTCGTCGAACAGCTCGACGGCGGCGAGCGGCGGCACCGCGCGGTCGTAGACGTCGCCCGCGACGAGGACCGCGTCCGCCCCGCTCTCGCGCGCGGTGGCGACGAGATGCGTGATGAACGCGGCCTGGGCGTCGAGCATGCTCACCCGGTGGAAGCTCCGGCCGAGATGCCAGTCCGACGTATGCAGCAGCCTCATGATCCCCGACACTAGCGGGGAGGTCTGACAACGCTCCCCGCCCACCGGTCTCCCCCGTTCCCCGTGTCCCTTTGGCGACTTGGCGACCCCCGCTCCCCCGGCGTGGCGCGGCGTGGGGCCGCGGCGCCGGTGCCGGTCAGGTCAGGCGTCCCCGTAGGTCTCGCCGCCCGGCTCGCACACCGCCTCGCCCGCGGTGGCGTCGGCGAGCCAGGCGGTGAAGGCGGGGAGTTCGGCGTCCGGCAGGGCGATCTCCAGGGTGACGTCACGGGCGTAGCGCACGTCGCGGACGGTGCGGCCCGCCGCGCGCAGGTCGCTGTGGAGGCGCCCCGCGCGCGTGTGGCCGACGGTGACCGTGACGAGCCGGTAGCGCCTGCGCACGCGCGTGCCCAGGGTGTCGAGGGCCTCGCCGACCGCGCCCCCGTAGGCCCTGATGAGGCCGCCTGCGCCGAGCTTGACGCCGCCGAAGTAGCGGCTGACGACGGCCGCGGTGTAGCGCATGTCGCGGCGCAGCAGCATCTGGAGCATGGGCGCGCCCGCGGTGCCGCCGGGCTCGCCGTCGTCGCCCGCGCGCTGGACGGCGGCGTCGGCCCCGATGACGTAGGCGAAGCAGTGGTGGTGCGCGTCGGGGCGGGCGGCCCGTACGCGCGCGACGAGGCCGCGCGCCGCCTCCTCGTCCTGGGCGGGCGCGAGCGTGCACACGAAGCGCGAGCGGCCCACCTCGGTCTCGTGGACTCCCTCGCGGACCACGGTGCGGTACTCCTCCTGCATGGGGCCAGCGTAGGCGGCGCGGGAATCCCCGGGCGCCCGGCCTCGTTGGAGCGGGTGGAGCGGCAGTGGCGCGAGGGAGGCTGTGCGGTGTACGGAGACGAGGCGACGGTCCGCAGGATTCTGCTGGAGGGCGGGGACACCTGGGCGGTGGTGGGCCTGTCCACGAACCGCTCGCGGGCCGCGTACGGGGTGGCGCGGGTGCTGCGGGACTTCGGCAAGCGCGTGGTGCCCGTCCACCCCAAGGCGGAGACGGTGCACGGCGAGCGGGGTTACGCGAAGCTGGCCGACATCCCGTTCCCCGTGGACGTGGTGGACGTGTTCGTGCACTCCGCGTGGGCGGGCGCGGTGGCCGACGAGGCGCGGGAGATCGGCGCGAAGGCGGTGTGGTTCCAGCTCGGCGTGGTCGACGAGGCGGCGTACGAGCGCACCCGTGCGGTGGGGCTCGACATGGTGATGGACCGCTGCCCCGCCATCGAGATCCCGACGCTGCGCTGACCGTGCGGCGTGGCCCGGCGGCCGGGTCTCACTCGCCCAGTTCCTCGACGGTCCGCTCGTAGGTGCGCAGGGTGGTGACGACGAGCCGGCGCTCCGCGGGGGTGAGCGGGGCGAGGGCGCGGCGCCAGGCGAGGGCGCCGCGGGAGAGCCAGGCGCTCACGGCGGCGCTGCGGCGCTCGGTGACGCTGACGATGCGGCGCCTGCGGTCCGCCTCGTCCTCGCGGCGCTCCAGGATGCCCTTGCGGCTCAGCTCGCCCACCATGAGGCTCACCGTCGTGGGCGCGACCTCCAGGCGGCCCGCGAGTTCGTTGACGGTCATCGGGCCGTCGAAGACCAGGTACGCCAGCATCGACAGATGGCGGGGCGCGAGCGCGAAGGACCGCAGCTCCTCGGGCACGGGCATCCGCTTGGCCCTGCCGACGAGCCGGGGCATCAGCAGCAGGAGCGCCCTGACGTTGGCGTCCACGTCGGCGTCGGTCCCGGGCCCGTCCGCCGACGGGCCCTCCCGCCGTGCTGCCGCCATCGTGCGCCCTCCTCGCTGTCGCCCGCCCGGGGCCTGTCGGTCCGCGTCCACCGTAGTGAACGGGGCGGGCCCGCGGCCCCGGGGGCGCGCGTGCGGTCAGGCGCGTACCAGCTCGGCCACCAACTGGTCGCCGTCCGCGACCAGCTCGACGGGGCGCGCGCCGGGCCGGGTGAGTGCGGTGCCGCCCGCCGCGGTCAGGGCGGCGCGGGCGGCGGCCGGGTCGGGGACGGTGAGCCCGACGGAGCGGATGCCGAGCAGGTCGGGCGCGGGCCGCCAGGGTCCCGGCGCGGTGTCGGCGCGGAAGCTGAACACCTCGATGACGGTCTCGCCCGCGCGCAGGTAGGTGATGACGAAGCCGCGCTCGTCGGTGGCCCGGTGGTCGAGCTGGCCGAGGACGGGTATGCCGAGGGTGTCACGGTAGTAGCCGAGCGCGCGGTCGAGGTCGTCGACGGTGACGGCGACGTGGTCGAAGCGCGGGGTGCCGTCCCACCCGTTGTGCAGGCCGGCCTCCTCCTCGGCGACGAGGGCGGGCGACCACACCGGGTCGTACCGGAGCTGTCCCGCGACGAACTCCAGGTGGGTGCCGTCCGGGTCGGCGAAGAAGGCGATCCTGACGCCGCCCGCCGCGTCGAGCGGCCTGAGCCTGACGGGCACCCCGGCGTCCTCCAGCACGGCGAGGCGCGCGTCGACGGCGTCCACCTTCATGCCGAAGTGGCGAAAGCCCCGTTGGAGGTCGTCCGGGCTCCAGCCGCTCGGGGTGGCGTCGTGGCCCACCTCGACGAGTCTGACCGTGGCCGCGCCCGCCGCCATGACCAGGGTGTCGCCGCCGCTGCGGGCGCCGTCCTCGGCGAAGCCGAGGAGCCCTCCGTAGAACTCGGCTGCCCTGGTGAGATCGCTCACTCCGATCTCGACGTGCGACATGACGGCCATGTGCGCTCCTTCGTCCTCGTCCCCACCGCCGCGCGGCGCCGTACGGTCGTCCGGAGCGGCCGTCGCGGAAACGGCCGCCGCGGGCATTCTGCGCGGTCGCGCGTGGCGCCAAACGGAGTTGCGGCCGCGGAGGCCGAACCGGTGGGATTGACATATGGAGCAATCGCGTCGTGCGCATGCGTCCCAGGACCACCCCCTCTCCCCCGCCTCGCCGCCCGCGCCACCGCCCGGCCCCGGCGACGCCCCCGACTCGCTCGACCACCGCTACCGGGGCGAGCACCCGGTCCGCACCCTCGCCTACCTCTTCCGCCCCGACCGCGGCCGACTCGCCGTCGCGGCCGGGGCGTTCCTCGTCAAGCACAGCCCCGTGTGGCTGCTCCCGCTGATCACGGCGAACGTCCTCGACGTCGTGGTGAGCCACGGGGACGTGCGCCTGCTGTGGCTGAACGCCGGCGGGCTGCTGCTGATCCTGCTCCTGAACTACCCCCTGAACCAGGTCTACGTGACCTGTCTCGCCCGCAGCATCAGGCGCACCAGTACGGTGCTGCGCTCCGCGCTCTGCCGGCGGATGCAGCAGCTCTCGATCGGCTACCACTCCCGGGTCAGTTCGAGCGTGCTCCAGGCCAAGGTGGTCAGGGACGTGGAGTCGGTGGAGCAGATGGTGAAGCAGGCCGCGGACATGGGGCTCGCGGCGGTGATCACGCTCGCCGGTGGCCTGGTGGTGATCGGGCTGCGGGTGCCGGTGTTCCTGGTGGTGGTGCCGGCCGCCGCCGCCCTGGTGACGCGGCTGCGCGGCAGGCTGCGGACGCACAACGAGTCGTTCCGCCGCGAGGTGGAGCTGTTGTCGTCCCGGGTGGGCGAGATGACGAGCCTGATCCCGATCACCCGGGCGCACGGCCTGGAGAGCGCGGCGCTCGGCCGGGTGGACGGCTCGCTCCAGCAGGTGCTCGCCGCGGGCCTGCGGCTCGACCGGCTCAACGGCAAGTTCGGCTCGCTCGCCTGGATACTCCTCAACAGCCTCGGCGCGGTGTGCCTCTCCGGCTCCGCGCTGGTCGCGTACTACGGCTGGCTGCCGCTGACCGCGGGCGACGTGGTGATGCTCAGCGCGTTCTTCACGACGCTCACGGGCTCGGTGACCACCCTGCTGAGCCTCGCCCCGGTCCTCACCAGGGGCCTGGAGTCGGTGCGTTCCGCCGGTGAGGTGCTCCAGGCGCCGGACCTGGAGAGCAACGCGGGCAAGGAGCGGGTGGAACGGGTCGTGGGCCGTGTCGACTTCCGCGCGGTCGGCTTCTCGTACGGGGAGTCGGGCGCGGCGGTCAAGGACTTCACGCTGTCGGCGCGGCCCGGCGAGACGATCGCGCTGGTGCGGCAGGCGCTGGCGCGTCTCGTGGCGGGGCGCACGGTGTTCGTGGTGGCGCACCGCCTGTCCACGGTCAGGAACGCGGACCGGATCGTGGTGCTGGAGCGCGGCCGGATCGCCGAGGCGGGCACGCACACCGAGTTGATGCGCCGCGGCGGTGTGTACGCGGGGCTCCAGCCGGTGGCGTCGTAGCGGCGGGGCGGTCCCGCGCGGCGCACCGCCCGCGCGGGACGCGTCCGGGCACCGCGGCCCCGGCGGGAGTTGCCGGACCGGGTCTAGGTCGTGTCGTTTGGATCTTCGTGGACCAGGGTGCGGCGTCAGATGCTGGGGGTACCTCCCACGCCCTTCGGGCTGTGGGGGAGCATCGCAAGGCGGAGGATCGTCCTCGTACTGGGCGTACGTGGACGTTCCGACAACGCGGCGTGGGGGTACCTCCCGGCCGAAGGCTGGGGGAGTGCCGTAGCTGGCGTCGCACCCCCGCGAAGATCCAAACGACACGGCCTAGATGCCAAGGCCCTCCATGACGACGGCGCCCGGCAGTTCGGCCAGGGCCTCGCCGGGGACGATGAGCTTGCCGCGCCGCCGTCCGCTGCCGAGCAGGACGTACGGCAGCGCCACCACGGACGAGTCGATCAGCACGGGCCAGTCGGCGGGCAGTCCGACGGGGGTGATGCCGCCGTACTCCATGCCGGTCTCGCCGGTGGCGGTGTCCATCGGCGCGAAGGACGCCTTGCGGGCGCCGAGTTGCCGCCGTACGGCGCCGTTGACGTCGACCTTGGTGGTGGACGGGACCACGCAGGCGGCGAGCGTGGCGGCGCCACCGCGCTTGCCTGCCACGACCACGCAGTTCGCGGAGACGCCGACGAGGTCGGCCCCGTAGTGCTCGATGAACGCGGCGGTGTCGGCCCACCGGGGGTCGGAGTCCACCAGGATGAACCGGGCGGCCCCGACCTCGCCCCGCCAGCCGCGCACGGCGTTGGCGACGGGGGCCGCCAAGTCGTCGAGGCGGTCGGTGGCGGGGGCCGCGTCGTCGAAGTTTCCGAAGGGTGCCTGCATGGCGGCACGTTAACAGCGGCCCCCGGTCACGGCACCGGCGGCACCGACACGCACATGGTCATACGGACGGGCTCCGTGCCGTCGTTGCGGTAGCCGTGCGCCACATGGGCCTCGAAGACGGCGGACGAGCCTGCCGGTACCGGGTGCTCCGCGCCATTGGCGACCAGGGTCAGGGTGCCCTCGCGGACGTTCAGCATCTCCACGGTGCCCGGCGGGTGGGGGTCGGACTCGCTGCCCTCGCCCGGCATCAGCCACCACTCCCACATCTCCAGCGGGCCGCGCCTCTCGGTGCCGACGAGCAGCGTGCTCGAACTGCCCGCGTCGGTCGACCACATGCGCACCGTGCCGGCCGGGCCCACCACCCGCACCTTCGCGCTCTGGTCCTGGTCGAGGAGGGTGGTGATGCTCACACCGAGGGCGTCGGCGAGCTTCACGGTGGTGCCCACGCTGGGGTTGGTCCTGGCCTGCTCGATCTGGATGATCATGCCCCGGCTGACGCCCGCGCGGGAGGCCAGGGCGTCGAGGGTGAAACCGCGCTCGCCTCGCCAGTGCTTGAGGTTGCGGGCGAGTGACTGGGTGAGCTGATCGAGGTCCGACACATCCCCGTCCAATATTTTGGATGATAAGTTCAATGTACTGCACTACCGTGTGGTGCGCCCTGGTCAACCGCACTTTACTGCGAGGTCCCCGTGTCGACTGTGACCGTCCTGTTCGCCCTGGCGACAAGCCTGCTGTGGGGGTTCGCCGACTTCGGCGGCGGGCTGCTGACACGCAGGACCCCGGCGCTGACCGTGGTCGTGACCTCCCAACTGCTGACGCTTCCGGTGCTCGGCGGGATCGTGCTGGCCACGGGCGCCTGGCGGGAGGCGGACGCCCGGCTGTGGTTCGCGGTGGCGGCGGGCTTCGTCGGCCCGGTCGCGATGCTCTCCTTCTACCGGGCGCTCGCCCTCGGCCCCATGGGCGTGGTGTCGCCGCTCGGCTCGCTGGGCGTGGTGGTGCCGCTGGGGGTGGGCCTGGTGCTCGGGGAGCGCCCGGGGCTCGTCCAGGTCGCGGGGATCGCGGTGGCGGTGGCGGGAGTGGTGCTGGCGGGCGGGCCGCAGTTGCGCGGGGCGCCGGTGCAGCGGCAGGCGGTGCTGCTGACGCTGGTGGCCGCGGTGGGGTTCGGCGCGGTGATGACGCTGATCTCCCAGGCGTCGGGCACCGTCACGGGGCTCTTCCTCGCGCTGTTCGTGCAGCGGGTCTCCAACGTCGCCGGGGGCGGCACGGCCCTGCTGCTGCGCTCCCGCCGCGGCGCCCCACTACTGCCCGCCGGGGACGGCGCCCGGGTGCTGGTACGGGCGCTGCCCGCGCTGGCGTTCGTGGGCCTCGCCGATGTCGCGGCGAACGGCACGTACGCGCTGGCGGCGCAGCACGGTCCGGTGACGGTGGCGGCGGTGCTCGCCTCGCTGTACCCGGTGGTGACGGCGCTCGCGGCGCGCGGTGTGCTGCGGGAGCGGCTGGCGCGGGTGCAGGCGGCGGGCGCGGGGCTGGCGCTGCTGGGGACGGTGCTGCTGGCGACGGGGTGAGCGCCGCGGGTCAGGCACCGGGCGGGGCGTCCGCTGCCTGCTCGGGGGCGGGCGCGAGGCGGGCGAGCGCCACCAACTGCTCCGGGGTCATGTCGCGCGGGATCGGCGCGGGCGCGGGGGTGGGCAGCGGGGGCTGCCAGCCGGTGCCGGGCAGCCAGCGCCGTACGACCTTCGCGGGGGTGCCGGCCACCACGCTGCGGTCGGGCACCTCGCCGCGGACCACGGCCCCCGCGGCGACGACGACGTTCGCGCCGATGCGGGCGCCGGGCAGGATCACCGCGTTGACGCCGATCCAGGAGCCGGGGCCAATCTCCACGGGGGCGGCGCGCGGCCACTGCTCGCCGATCGGGGAGAACGGGTCGTCGTACGCGTGGTTGACCGAGGTGACGTAGACGTTGGGGGCGAACCAGCATTTGGCGCCGATGGTGACGGGCGCCACGGCGATCACATGGCTGCCGCGGCCGATGACGACGCCGTCGCCGATGCGGACGACCGGGTCGGGCCCGAGGTCGGCGGGGGACGAGAGGCCCGCGGTGAGGTGGACGCGCTCCCCGATCCGGCAGTCGGCGCCGAGGTGTATCCAGTGCTCGTTGAAGATGTCGCCCTGGGGGAACGCGAGGCGGCTCCCGGGGCCGAGCGCCCCGAACCGCAGCCGCCCGGGGTGCCGCGCGGTCACCGCGCCGGCCCGCCTGGTCAAGCGCCAGCACCCGTGGACCGCCCGCTGCGCCACCCCACGTGCCCAGCCCCAGGTCACGGTGCCACTCCCCCGGTCACGGGGCCACGCGCTCTCCTCTTCGACACGCCCTCACCGTACGCGGCGGTGTCCTGCCGGGTGCTGCGGGGTATGGCCGGGGCGCGGGGTGGCTCCGACGGGCGGAAGGGGGCCGTGGCCCCCTCGCTCACTCCCCCGCCGTGACGCTCTCCTTGGGCTCCTCGGCCTCGGCCTCCCGCTCGGCCTCCGCCCTCTTCGCCCTGCGCCGCACGAAGAGCATCGAGCCCGCGCCGATCAGCACGGCGAGGACGAGGCCGAGCCAGGAGAACCGGCTCAGCCACGCCTCGGCGACCTTGCCCACGGAGTAGATGATGGCGGTGGTGCCGCCCGCCCAGACGACGCCGCCGAGCATGTTGGCGACGAGGAACTTCCAGTACGGCATCTTCAGCACGCCCGCCAGGGGTCCCGCGAAGATCCGCAGCAGGGCGATGAAGCGGCCGAAGAAGACGGCCCACATGCCCCACTTCTTGAAGGAGCGCTCGGCCACGCCGATGTTGGACTCGCTGAAGTGCTTGGGGAACTTGGTGCCGAGCCAGGCCAGGAGGGGTCTGCCGCCCTTGCGTCCGATGGCGAATCCGATGGAGTCGCCGACCACCGCGCCCGCGCTCGCGCAGATGCCGAGCACGACGGGGTCGATGTCGCCGTTCTGCGAGGCCAGCAGGGCCGCGGCGACGAGCACGATCTCACCGGGCAGCGGAATGCCCAGGCTCTCCACGCCGATGACCGCCGCCACCAGGATGTAGACACTGACCGCGGGCACGGTCTCCAGCCAGCCCTGGACGTCCAACGTCGGTCCCCTCCATCTCACCGTGGGCGCGCCCACACACGACCGCGCCGTATGCCCCCGGGCGCCCCCGGAAAGGGTACCCGCTTCGACGGGGTGGACGCCGGGCGCGGCCCGGGGGTTGCCATGCCGGGCGTACGTCGTCAACGGTGCCCGAAAAGCCCGGTCGTGGGGCCCGGGCGCCGGGTGCCACCCGGTGCGCATGGCGACCCGGGGCGCCCCGGAGGGCACGGTTCCGCCACATATCCGGTACGGAGCTGACGAGGCCCGGTGACGAAACCGTGTCCGAGCCGCCAGTAAGCTGGCTCGCCATGTGGCCAGGAGAGCAGCCGCCCGGGGGCGAGCAGAACCCGCAGGACCAGAGTCAGAACCCCTATCAGCAGCCGGGGTACCAGCAACCGAACCCGTACCAGCAGCCTGGGTACCAGCAGCAGCCGGGTTCGTACGGCCAGCAGCCCTCCCAGCAGCAGCCCAACCCGTACGCGCAGCAGCAGGGCGCGGGGCAGCAGCCGGGCCAGCAGCAGCCCTGGCAGGCGCCGACCATGGCGATGGGCGGCGGCCAGCCGCCGCAGCAGCCCGGTGGCCCGGGGCGGGACGAGGCGAAGCGCACCAAGATCACGGCGCTGGTGGCGGCGGGGGCCGTGGTGGTCACGGCGGCCGTCACCGGCTTCCTGGTGATCCCGGACGACGACGACAAGACGGCGGCGTCCTCCGACCCCTCCGCCTCCCCCTCGGCGAGCGGTGCCACGTCGAAGCCCGACCCCAGCGCGTCGGGCGGCGGTGACGACAACCCGCGCGGCGGCAGCAGCGTGAAGCCGACCATCCCCGGCTGGAAGGTCGTGGTGAACCCGAAGTGGGGCACCGCCTTCGACGTCCCGGCGGACTGGGCGGTCAAGGACCCGGGCGTCTTCATCGGCTTCGAGGACGACCAGAAGGGCGACGGCTCCGCCCTCATCGGCATGTCCGCACCGGCGTACGCCAAGGAGAAGTGGTGCACGTCCGACTCCGACCACGACGGTCAGACGGACGACACCGCGCTGGGCGCGGCGGGCACCAAGGGCCAGAACGGCGCCAAGAACACCGATGACGTGGCGCAGAACGACTCCGCGTGGTGGGTGTTCGGCGGCTACACGGACCAGAAGGAAGCCAGCAAGAAGCTGCTGACGATCGGGAAGGCGAAGCCCTTCACCACCACGTCGGGCGTCAAGGGCAGCGTCGCCACCACGTACTCCGACGGCGTCAAGAAGACGGACAAGTGCTCGTCGGACGGGAAGGCCACCACCTTCGCGTTCAAGAACGGCGGCGGCGAGTTCGTGTCGTGGACGTTCTACGGCGCGAAGGGCGTCAAGGACGAGATCCCGGACGAGACCATCCAGAAGATCCTCAAGACGGTGCGGCTGAACGGCAAACCGGAGGAGTAGCCCCGGCCGGCACGGTCATGGCCCGTGGCAGGGTCATGACCCGTGGCACGGGGCGGGCCGGGAGCGTACGGAAGCGTGAACGGGCGCCGTACCCCGGCGGAACGGGCGGTGACGGGCACGAGGGGGCGGGGCGGCCGACAGGGTTCGGCCGTTTCTTCTCCCATGGTTCCCAGGAGCCCCGGGGGCGTGACCTGCCGGGGGGCGGCTCCGGCGCTCTCCCGCGCACGGACAATCGGACACCTGGCCGAAAGTCGCTTTTCATCGGAGCCCCGCATTGGGGATAGTCCCACAGTGCCCGCTGCCACTCCAGCCATCCGGCGTCTCCAGCGTCCCTCCTGGGCCAGCAGAAACTACACACTGCTGACCACCGCCACCTTCGTCACCAACCTCGGCAGCCAGGGGGCCCTGATCGCCTCCGCGTTCGCCGTGCTGGACGCGGGCGGTGACGGTGGCGACGTGGGTCTGGTCGCCGCGGCCCGCACGCTGCCGCTCGTGCTCTTTCTGCTCATCGGCGGCGCGGTCGCCGACCGGCTGCCGCGGCACCGGGTGATGGTCACCGCGAACGCGGTCAACTGCCTCTCGCAGGCCGCCTTCGCCGCCCTGGTGCTCGCCGGGCAGGCACAGCTCTGGCAGATGATGCTGCTCAGCGCGCTGGGCGGCACCGGGCAGGCGTTCTTCAACCCGGCGGCCGTGGGCATGCTGCTCTCCTCCGTGGAGGGCGAGCAGGCGGGCCGGGCCTTCGCGATCTACCGCATGGCGATGAACGGCGCCGGAATCGGCGGCGCCGCGCTCGGCGGCGCGATGGTCGCCGCGATCGGCCCCGGCTGGGTGCTCGTGGCGGACGCGGCGGCCTTCGCGGTCGCGGGCGCGCTGCGCTCCCTCCTCGACATCGACCGCATCGCCCCCTCGGGCGGGGGCGGCGGCATGCTCGCCGATCTCAAGGACGGCTGGCGGGAGTTCGTCTCCCGTACCTGGCTGTGGGCGATCGTCGCGCAGTTCTCCGTGGTGTGCGCGGTGGTGGGCGCCGTGGAGTCGGTGTTCGGGCCACTGGTGGCACGCGACAGCCTCGGCGGCGCCGGGCCCTGGGGGCTCGCGCTGGGCGCGTTCGGCGCGGGCACGGTCGGCGGCGCGCTGCTGATGACGCGGTGGAAGCCGCGCCGCATGCTGCTCGCGGGCTCCCTGTGTGTGTTCCCGCTGGCGATGCCGTCGGCCGCGCTCGCGCTGCCGCTGCCGATAGAGGCGCTGGTGGGCGTGATGTTCGTCAGCGGGGTGTCGATCGAGGTGTTCGGGGTGGCCTGGCTGACCGCGCTGCACCAGGAGATCCCCGAGGAGAAGTTCTCCCGGGTCTCCGCGTACGACTGGGTGGGCTCGATCGGGATGATCCCGCTGGCGACGGCGCTCGCGGGCCCGGCGGAGAGCGTGTTCGGGCGCACGCCCTCGCTGTGGGGGTGCGCGGTGCTGATCGTGTTGATGACGCTGGCGGTGCTGTTCGTGCCCGACGTACGGAACCTGGCGCGCAGGAGCCGGGACATCAGGGTGACCACGGTGGCGCGGGACGACCTCGCCGACCTCACCGGTCTCGTCACCGCCGGTCCCGCGGAGGCCGTCGCGGGCACCCGGGAGGCCGCCGGGCAGGACGCCCCGAAGGCGGCCGTCGACGCCGGGAGCGGCCCGGCGCTCCCCGAGGGCCCCGACAATGCCGTGGAGCCGGAGGACTCCGCGGACTCCCAGGACGGCGGGACCGACGAGGGCGCCGGGGCCGCGGCGGGCCCCGAGGGCGCCGCTCCCGCCGTACCGGACGACGCGCGCTCGCTCACCGCGGCCCCCGAGGGCTCGGTCAGCCGACGATAGGGCTCCGTCAGCCGACGGTGAACGTGCCGCCGGGCGGCACGGGCGACGCGGTGGCGTCGGCGTCCCCGACGGGCGCCGCGCCGCGCGCGAGGCGGCGCAGCGCCTCCCCTGTCTCGACCCGCGCGGGGAAGGGGTCCCCCGCTGCCCGGCGGGCCAGCGCGGCCAGGTTCAGCTCCCGGTCGGACGCCACGAGCACGGCGTTGCCGAAGCGCCGCCCGCGCAGCACCGCGGGCTCGGCCAGCAGCGCCAGCTCCTCGAACACGGCCCCGTAGGTCGCGAGTTGGCGGCCGAGGAAGGTGAAGGGCGCGCTGTCGGCGAGGTTCGCGAGCAGGACACCGCCGGGCCGCAGGGTGCGTGCCGCGGCGCGTACGAACTCCAGGGACGTCAGCGGCGCGGGGACCCGGGAGCCGCCGAACACGTCGGCGACGACGGCGTCCGCACTGCCCGCGGGGGCGGTCGCCAGCCACTGCCTGGCGTCCGCGGCGGTGGTCTCGACCCCGCTGCCCGGCGGCAGCGGCAGCACCTCGGCGACGAGCGCGAGCAGCGCCCGGTCGCGCTCCACCACCCGCTGGCGCGATCCTGGCCGGGTGGCGGCGGTGTAGCGGGGCAGGGTGAGCGCGCCGCCGCCGAGGTGGACGACGTCGAGTGGCCGCCCCGGCGGCGCGGCCAGGTCGAGGACGTGGCCCATCCTGCGGACGTACTCGAAGGCGAGGTGCTCCGGGTCGTCCAGGTCGACGTACGACTGCGGCGCCCCGTCGACGGTGAGGAGGTAGGCGCGCTCGCGGTCCACGTCGGGCATCAGCTTGGCGGTGCCCTGGTCCACGGCGCGGGTCACGGGTACTGGCTCTTCCACCGTGCCATTGTGCCCGCGCCCGCGGGTGCCGCCGTCCGCCCCCCTGCCGGTGGGGAGGCGGACGGCGGGCTCACGCGACCTCGGTCACGGTCCCCGCGCCGACGGTGCGCCCGCCCTCGCGGATGGCGAAGCCGAGCCCGGCTTCGAGCGGCACGTCGCGGCCGAGCCGTACGGACATGGTGACGGTGTCCCCCGGCCGTGCCACGGCACGCTCGCCGAGGTCGACGTCGCCGACGACGTCCGCGGTGCGGATGTAGAACTGCGGACGGTAGCCGGTGGCGACCGGTGTGGTCCTGCCGCCCTCGCCCGGCGCCAGCAGGTACACCCGGGCGGTGAACTCGCGGCGCGGTGTGACGCTGCCGGGCTCCGCGACGACGTGGCCGCGTCGCACCGTGTCCCTGGCGACGCCGCGCAGCAGCAGCGCCACGTTGTCCCCCGCCTGCGCCTGCTCCATGGGCTTGCCGAAGGTCTCAAGACCGGTGACGACGGTCTCGGTGTCCGCGCCGAGCACCCGCACCCGGTCCCCGACGCGCACGGTGCCGCGCTCCACGGCGCCGGTGACGACCGTGCCGCGGCCCGTGATGGTGAGCACGTTCTCCACCGGCAGCAGGAACGGCGCGTCGACGTACCGCTCGGGCAGCGGGACATGGGTGTCCACCGCGTCGAGCAGCGCCTCGACGGCGGCCACCCAGCGCGGGTCGCCCTCCAGCGCCCGCAGCCCGGAGACCCGTACCACGGGGGCGGTGTCGCCGCCGTAGCCGTGCGCGGTGAGCAGTTCGCGCACGTCGAGCTCGACGAGGTCGGCCAGGTCCGCGTCGCCGGTGTCGACGGCGTCCGCCTTGTTCAGCGCGACGACGATGTGGTCGACGCCTACCTGGCGGGCGAGCAGTACGTGCTCCGCGGTCTGCGGCATGATCCCGTCGAGCGCGGACACCACGAGGATGGCCCCGTCGAGTTGGGCGGCGCCGGTGACCATGTTCTTGATGTAGTCGGCGTGGCCCGGCATGTCGACGTGGGCGTAGTGCCTGGTGTCGGTCTCGTACTCGACGTGGGTGATGTTGATGGTGATGCCGCGGGCGGTCTCCTCGGGGGCCCGGTCGATGCGCGCGAACGGGGTGAAGGTGGCGCTGCCGCGGTCGGCGAGCACCTTGGTGATGGCGGCGGTGAGGGTCGTCTTCCCGTGGTCGACGTGGCCCATGGTGCCGATGTTGAGGTGGGGCTTGGTGCGTACGTATGCCGTCTTCGGCATGGCGGTGTCCTCGCGGGTGGTGTGCGGTCCCGGCGCGGCCGGGAGCGGGGACCCCTCGTGGTGCCGACCCTCCCCCTGCGGGGTCCGCCGGTGATTGTCCGGGAAGGGTCAGCTTCGGGCGCCGTCGTCGGCTGCCAGGAGGACCTGGACGGCAGCCTTCCGGGCATCCGCGGCTGCGGATGCTGCGAGGAGGAAGGCGAACCGGAACATGACGGGATCATCGCCGACTCCCCGCGCGGCGTCGACCGGTTTTCCGGGGCCGCGGCCGTGCGGGGAGCGGCGCGGCGGCCGGGGGGCGGTTCGGTTACGCTCCGGGGGTGCCAGACTCCGCCGTCAACGCCCCGCCCCGCCCGACCGCGCGGGTGTCGGGCTTCGCCGGGCGGGTGCTGCGGGTGCTGGTGTCGCCGTGGGCGCGGCTCGCGCTGCTGGTGGCGCTGCTCGCGGGCCTCGGCGCGTGTGTGCTGCTCTTCGAGCCGCAGCGGGTGCTGGAGTCCGGCTGGCCGCCCCGGCTGAGTGGTGCCCCCGCGGTGGCGGTGTTCGCGGCCGCGTACGGGGCGTGCACGGTGGCGTTCGCGCCGCGTCCGCTGCTGAACCTGGCGGCGGGCGCGCTGTTCGGCTCGGGTCCCGGGCTCGCCGCGGCGGTGGGTGGGACGGTGCTGGGCGCGGGGGTCGCGTTCGGGCTCGGCAGGATGCTGGGGCAGGAGGCGCTGCGCCCGCTGCTGCGCGGCAGGCTGCTGCTGGCCGCCGACGGGCAGCTCAGCAGGCACGGCTTCCGTTCGATGATGGCGATGCGGCTGTTTCCCGGGGTGCCGTTCGCCGCGGCGAACTACTGCGCCGCGGTGTCCAGGATGCGCTGGTTCCCCTTCCTGCTGGCGACGGCGGTCGGCTCGGTGCCCAACACGGCGGCGTATGTGGTGGCGGGGGCCCGCGCAGGTACACCCACCTCGCCGGTCTTCCTGGTCGCGGCGGCCCTCATCGTGCTCCCGGCAGTGGCGGGGGTGCTGGTGGCCTGGCGCAAGCGGCACCGGCTGCGGGGGCGTTGAGCCCCGGGTGCCGCCGGCCGGCCGGACGCGCGTGGCCCCGGCGGGGGCTTGGCACACCCGGCCGACCGTCGGGCACGACGGGCGCGGTAACGGTGACGACGACAGCCGCGCCTGCGGTCGCCCGGCTTTCATAGTACGGGACATGACGGGACGTCAGGTCTCTTGTACGGCCCATGGAAACATGTCCGCAACGGTCCGGCGGTGGCCGCGGTGAGCGTCGCAGGAAGGTTCGCGGGCCCGTCTAGGATCGGCACGGTGAAGGTGGTCTCGCTCGGTTTCCGTACGGATCTGATGCTGCGTGCCCTGGACGGTTCGGCCGTCGAGGACCGCGGCGGGCACCTGGTGGTGCGCACCCCGGCCAACCCCGGTTTCTGGTGGGGCAACTTCCTGCTGCTCGCCGCGCCGCCGGTGCCGGGCGACGCCGACCGCCTGGAGGCCGCCTTCGCGGCGGAGTTCCCCGGCGCCGCACATCTGGCGCTCGGTGTGGACGGGACCGAGGGGGACGCGGGCGACCCCACGGTGCGCGCGGCGCTCGGCGTCGAGGCGGAGGAGATCGCGGTCCTCACCGCGCGGCGGCCGGGCACACCCCCGCACCCGGCGCGGGACACCGTGGTCCGCCCGCTGGCGGGGGACGCCGACTGGGCCCAGGCGCTCGAACTGCACTGCTCCTGTGAGGAACCCGACACCGTCGGCTCCCGGCTCCCCTTCCTGCGCGCCCGGTACGCGTCGTACCGGCGGCTGGCCGAGTGCGGGCACGGCGAGTGGTACGGGGCGTTCACCGGGGGCAGGATGCGCTCGGGCGCGGGGGTGTTCACCGACGGCTCGGGGCTCGCCCGCTACCAGAACGTGGAAACCCACCCGGACTTCAGACGGCGGGGCCTCGCCGCGGCGGTGGTGCACCGCGCGGGCGCCGCGATGGCGGCGCGGCCCGGTGTGAGCACCCTCGTCATCGCCGCCGACCCGGGCTACCACGCCATCCGGGTCTACCGTTCGCTGGGCTTCGCCGAGACGGAGCGCCAGGTCCAGCTCATCCGCCCCGCCGACTGAGCCCCGGGACACTCCCTGGCCCCACCCGCCCCCGGTGGGCGAATCCACCGCCCGAGGGCACCTCGGCCGCAGAACATGCCGCCGGGAACAGATCCACGTTGTATTCCACCGTTCTTACCCACGGAAACATCGATGCGGCCAACATCACACAGAGGTTTCCCAAAGCCGCCTTCGGGGTCAATTCGGCAGGTCAGGGGCGGTATTCCCGGCTACGCCCGGCAATGAATCGCTGACGCAGAGGAGCGGACAGTCATATTCACCCCCTAAGCTGTACGGCATGTCCCCCATCCGTGAGACCCGTCCTTCCGCACGATCTGCCGCTGAGGTCAACGAGCAGATCCGTGCGCTGTGGCTGCGTGCCGGTGGCACGCTGTCGACGGATCAGCGACGGGAGTACGAGACCCTGGTCACCGAGTGGGCCGAGGCCGTGCGACGCGAGATCGTCGAGGCGGCCTGATCCAACGGCCCTCCCGTGAGAGCGAGGAGCACACCCGGGGGCCCGCGGTAGCGGTACCGCGGGCCCCCGGCCCCGACCGGCCGCCACCCACCGCACCGTCAACGCCCGTTCCCTCCCGGCGAATGACCAGGTGAGCGGCCCCATGCGAGGCGTCGGACCGGGTGTAGTCCCCCATCTATGCGCATAGCGCCGTACCACCGTGTGCCCGCCCGAGGTGGGTGCGACCGGGGAGGGCGGTGTGCGGGGTGGGTGTGCCGGTACGGGGTGTGTACCCGTGGGCGCGGCGGTGTTCCTGGTATCCCGGTGCGGGGCGCGGGTCCGGGGTGTCGGAGGTGCGGTCGGTGTGCCGCCCGGCCGGGGTATCCTCCGTCGTCGCACCCCGGCGCCCACCTCTCGTCACCCCTCCTCGCCCCTCCCCCCGGCGTGGGCAGGCTCGTTCGCGCCGTTCATCCTGTCGTCCTCGGCCAGGGCGTTCACCAGGCGCGTCAGGGAGTCGGCGCGCCAGTCGGCGGCTGCCACCACCTCGGGGTCGTCCGCCCACAGATACCCCCAGGGCCCGCGCCTGAGGTGGGCCGCGCGCATTCCCGCCGCCTTCGCGGGGAACACGTCCACGGCCGGGAGGTCGCCCACGTACACCGTCTCGTGCGGCGCCGACCCGGCCAGGTCGAGGACCCGCTCGAAGAACGCCGGGTCGGGCTTGGCCACCCCCAGCTCGCCCGAGGTGGTCACGGCGTCCGCCGGCAGGTCGAGACCGCGCAGCAACGCCCCGGCCCGCGCGCTCTGGTTGCCCGCCACGATCACTCGTTTGCCCATGTCGCGCAGGGCGCCGAGGGCGGGGCGCACATCCGCGTACAGATCGCTCTCGTCGAGGTACTCGCCCCGCCCCGCGCTCTCGCGCGCATGCCGGGCCGAGGCCACGTCCATGCCCGGATGGAGCAGCCGCAGGGCGTCCTCGCCCTCGCCGCCGCGGGAGACCACCACCCCCACCAGGGCGTCGAGCGTGTAGCGCGGCACACCGAGCCAGTCCGCCCACCCCGCCCAGTGGCGGTCCTCCTTGACCAGGGTCTCGGCCACGTCGAACACCACGGTCTGGATCATGGGCAACCACTCATTTCTCTGCCGGAGGGCCCCAGGGTAGGACGACGAGGTGTCAGGACAGCGGCATTTGCGGTGGCGTCGCGCCCACACCTTCCCGCTTCGGCAGCAGTGGTGTGCGACGTACGGGGTGGTCAGGCCGTGTTCTCGCCGATGGCGAGGACGATCCGCTCGCAGAGTTCATGGGTGGCGAGGGCGTCGCGCGCGCTGGGTGCGGTGCCCGCGGACACCGCGCCGAGGAAGGCGAGGACGGCCTGCTCTATGCCGCGCTGCCGGGCGACGGGGACCCAGTCGCCGCGGCGGCGGGTGGTCGGCTGCCCCTTGTGGTCGACGACGTCGGCGAGGTTGAGCACCTGCCGCTTGGAGTCGCGGCCCGCGACTTCGAGCACCTCCTCGGTGGAGCCGCTGAGCCGGTTCATCACCCCGACCGCGGTGAACCCGTCGCCGCCGAGCTGAAGCACCACGTGGTGGACGAGGCCGCCCTCGGTGCGGGCCCGTACCGTCACCTGGTCGATGGCGCCGGGCGCCAGGAAGCGGAGGGTGTCGACGACGTGGATGAAGTCGTCGAGGACCAGCAGGCGCGGCGTCTGCGGCAGCCCGACGCGGTTCTTCTGCATCAGGATCAGGTCGCGCGGCTGCTGGGCGCACTGCGCGTAGGCGGGGGCGTGGCGGCGGTTGAAGCCGACGGCAAGGCCGCTGCCGGTGCGCTCCGCCAGCTCCACGAGCCGTGTGGAGTCGGCCAGTTCGTAGGCGAGGGGCTTGTCCGTGTACGTGGGCACGCCCGCTTCGAGCAGCCGCGCCACCAGCTCGGGGTGGGCGGCGGTGGAGGCGTGCACGAAGGCGGCGTCGATGCCCGCCGCGATCAGGGACTCCAGGTCGGGGTGGCGCCTGGCGGGCGGGACGTGGTGCCGGTCGGCGACCGTCGCCAGGGTGGCGGGGGTGCGGGTGGTGAGGTGCAGTTCCACGTCGGGCAGCGCGGTGAGCACCGGCAGGTATGCCTTGACGGCGATGTCGCCGAGTCCGACGCAGCCGACCTTCACCTGAATCTCCTCACGGGGTGCTGGTGGGGTTCCGTGCCGGGGAAGCATACGGGGCCTGTGGCGGGCGCCAGTCGGCGATGCCGTCGAAGCCGCGGAGGAAGAAGGCGGGCCCGGTGCGCGACAGCAGCCACAGCGCCCCGTTGCGAAGCGCGACGGCGGGCCGCGGCCTGAGGAGCGCGAGCCGCCCTGCGGCGACGGCCTTGCGGGCCATGGCGGTGGTACGTGGCCGGCGCGCGGCGGTGTAGGCGGCGAGGGCGGAGGCGCCCGGCGGGGCGTGGTGGGCGAGCACGACGGCGTCCTCGATGGCCTGGTTGCCGCCCTGGCCGAGGGTGGGCGGCATGGCGTGCGCGGCGTCCCCGACGAGTGCGGTGCGGCCGCGGTGGTAGGCGGGCAGCGGGGTGGCGATGTGGTGGACGTCGTGGCGCAGGACGGGGCCCGCGCGGCCCGCCTCGATAAGGGCTGGCACCGGCGCGTGCCAGTCGCCGAAGCGGCGCAGCAGTTCGGCGCTCTCGCCGTCGGGCGCGGGCGCGGCCTCGGGCAGGGTGGCGGCGGCGTAGGCGTAGACGGTGCCGTCCTTGAGGGGCTGGCTGCCCCACAGCCTTCCCGGGCCCCAGGTCTCGTGGGGGGCGACCGTGGGGAACGGGGGCGGGACCATCATGCGCCAGCTCGTGAAGCCCGCGTACACGGCGCCGGGGTGGCCGGGGAAGAGGGCGGCGCGGGCCCGGGAGTGGACGCCGTCGGCCGCGACGACGAGGCCCGCCTCGATGTCGCCGTCCGCGGTGGCGACCCTGGCGGGTCCCGGGCCCCCGGGGTCGGCGAGGGTGGCCGCGGTGGCGGTGCGCACGGTGCCCTCGGGCAGCCGCGCGGCGAGCGTCCCGGCCAGGGTGGCGCGGTGCAGCAGCACCAGGGGGTCGCCGAAGCGCTCGGCGACGGCGCGTGCGTCGCTGCGGGCGAGCCAGGTGCCGCGGGGCGTGCGCAGGCCGCCCTCGCCCTGCCAGGCGGCCAGGTCGCGGATCTCGTCGCCGAGGCCCAGGGTGTCGAGGGCCCGCAGCGCGTTCGGCGCCAGCGAGATGGCGGCGCCGACCGGGGCGGTGGAGTCGGCGCGCTCCAGCACGGTGACCCGCCAGCCGCGCCGGGTGAGGGCGAGCGCGGCGGTGAGACCGCCGATACCGCCGCCGATCACCACGGCCCTGCGCTCCGCGCCGTCCTGGCCCTCGGGACCGTCCACCATGGCTCCTCCTCGCCGCTTCCACTACAGGTGTAGTACCTCTGGCGACCGTACTACACACGTAGTGGCTCCGGTAGGTTGAGGGCATGCCCAGCTCTTCTGACGCCCCTGCCTCCTCGCACGCGCCGTCCCCCCGGGCGGTCGCGGTGGCGGACGCGGCGCTGCGGCTGCTCGCCGAGCGGGGCATGCGGGGCCTGACACACCGGGCGGTCGACGAGGCGGCCGGGCTGCCGCAGGGGTCGACGTCCAACCACGCGCGCACCCGGCTGGCACTGCTTGAGGCGGCGGTGCGGCGGCTGGCCGAGCGGGAGGCGGGGGTGCTGGCGCCCGGGGAGATGGCGTCGGCGGCGGGGGGCCGCGCCGCGCTCGGGGACGCGCTGGCGCTCGCGCTGCACCGCTATCTGTCGGGCCATCGCGAACTGCTGGTGGCCCGCTATGAGTTGGCCCTCGAAGCCACCCGGAGGCCGGAGCTGCGCGGCTACTTCGACGCGGCGGGGCGCGGCTTCAGGGAGCTGCTGCGGGCCATGCTGACGGCGGCGGGCTCCCCGGCCCCCGGGCGCCATGTGCTGGCGCTCACGGCCTACTGCGACGGCCTGATGTTCTCGTGCGTGGCGGGCAGTTACCACGCGGAGGTGCCGTCCAGGGACGAGCTGCGGACCGGCTTCGGGGAACTGCTCGCCGGGCTGTTCGGGGCGGCGCCGGGGGCGGACCCCGGCGCCCGGTGACGCGCCGAGGCCGTACGCCCCCGGTCACCCTCCGGCTGTTCCGTGCCTGCGCGCGTGGCGGGCGCGTGCGGCGTCGTGGGCGACGCGCAGCAGCCGCAGCACCGTCCCGGCCGTCCGGTCGGGGTTGACGACGGCGATCCAGCCGAGCGGCCCGTACACCGGGTGGGGCAGGACGAGGTCGGCCGCGGTGTGGTCGCGGGGGCGGGCGAGGGCGCGCGGCTCCTCGCCGGTGAGGGCGCGGAACGTCGCCGGGTCCACCTGGACGTTGACGCGCCAGCGGCCGGCGGGGGCGAGGGCGGAGGCGGTGTCGCCCGGCAGGTCCCCGGTGACGACGGTCCCGTAGGGCTGGGCGTTGGCGGGCGGGCGGCCGTCGGGGGCGTAGTAGAAGAACGCGTCGCCCCATGCCGCCTCGGGGGCGTCGCCGCCCGGCTCCGACACGCGCACGAACGCGCCGTCGAAACCCCGCACGGCCGCGACGATCTGCTCCATGACCACACTGCTTCTGGCACTCTTGGCTTCGCTCATGGTTCGAGCATGACCTTCAAGTGCTGCTGTGGGGTTGGCCGGTGGACGAGGACACGGGCGGTGCGCGGCGGGCGCCGCTGAGGACGGCGGACGTGGCCCGGGAGTCCGGGTACTCGCTCCAGCAGGTACGGGACCTGGAGCGGCTGGGCGTCATCCCTCCGGCCGCCCGGTCGGGCAACGGTTACCGCGCCTACACGCCCGTCCATGTGCACGCCCTGCGAGCCTACCGGGGGCTCGCGGGCGCCGTCGGGCCCGTCGCGGCCCGGCACACCCTCGCGGAGTTGCGCGGCGGACCGCTCGCGGCGGCGGCAGCGGCGGTCAACGCGGCGCACGTCCTGCTGGCGCGGGAGCGGGAGGAGGCGCTGCGGGCGCGGGAGGCGCTGCGGGCGGTCGAGGCCGAGGCGGGGGCGCGCGAGTTCGAGCACGGGGGCGACGCCATGACGATCACGCAGCTCGCCCAGGCGCTCGGCGTGCGGCCCTCGACCCTGAGGTTCTGGGAGCAGGAAGGGCTGCTCGCGCCCGAGCGCGTGACGTCGCTGCGGGCGCGCCGCTACGGCCTCGCGGCGATCAGGGCGGCCCGGGTGGTGGCGGCGCTGCGCGGCGCCGGATACGGCATCCCCGCGGTCCGCGGCGTCGTGGACGCGCTGTCCGGTCTTGAGGGCCGCGGGGAGGCACGGCGCATCCTCGACCGGCGGCTCGACCAGATCGCGCTGCGTACCGTGGCACTGCTGCGGGCGGGCGCGGACCTGGCGGCGGTCGTCACGGCCGCAGGGGAGCCGTCCCGGGACGCCTGAACCACGACAACGGCGACATCCGTCCCGCCCCCCGATGCACTCCCACCCGGGAATTTCACTCCTGTGGGTGACATCGGGCCGATCTGATTCTCACACCGGGCGGGAGGCGGCAGAGTAGGCGGGTGCAGCGAACTCCCTCCACCGTGGCCGCCGTACTCGTGACGGCCGTGTCGGCCCTGGCCGCCGTCTCCGGCTGCTCGGGAAGCGCATCCCGGCACCCGGCCCCGTCTGCCCCGCACGCGTCCCGTCAGGCCGCCTCCGCGCCGGACGCCAGCAGCGCGCCGCGGATGCAGCGCGGGCCCGCGCAGGAGGCGCTTCAGCGCATGGGCGCGGGCGAGACCCCCACCGGCTCCCCCTCCCGGCAGGCCCCGCCGGGTACCGGCAGGCCCGACCCGGGCCCCACGACTAAGCGGCCCAGGAGCACGCCGTCGGCGACGCCCGGGAGCGGCGCTCCCTCGTCGGCGCAGGATCTGTGCGCGCTGGC
This sequence comes from Streptomyces sp. NPDC050560, assembly GCF_044457285.1. NCBI lineage: Bacteria > Bacillati > Actinomycetota > Actinomycetes > Kitasatosporales > Streptomycetaceae > Streptomyces > Streptomyces sp. NPDC050560. The sequence continues at coordinate 21,803 of NZ_JBITGT010000003.1, read as the reverse complement.
GCGGAAGTACGGGGGCTGGCGGCACGGCAGCTCCGAGTCCCGCATCTGCGACGAGACGTACGGCCACGGCGGGAACTGACCCCGGCCGCCCGCCGCCCGGCTCATTCGCCCGGCCGCGGGTCCCCCAGGCGCTCCCCCATGCGGTCGGCGGCGGCCCTGATGCCGTCGCCGTAGCTGTCGTCGGCGAGCGCGCCGATCGTGGCGCGCACCCGGTGCAGATGGCTGCGCGCGGCCTCGTGGCGGCCCAGCTTCTCGTAGTCCGCCGCCAGATTGAGGTGCAGGGAAGGGTAGAAGGCGCGGACCGCGAGCGAGGCGTGGTGGGCCGCGAGCCTGTCGTCGGTCAGCTCCTCGGCCGCGGACAGGGCGCGCAGGTCCCAGGCGAGTTCGTCGCCGGGGTCGTCCTGGGCGTCGGCCATGAAGTGCGCCAGGGTGCAGCGGTGCAGCGGGTCGCCGTGCTCGCCGATCTCGGACCAGAGGGCGAGGAAGCGGTCCCTCGCCTCCTCGCGGTCCCCACCGTGGTGCAGCATGATCACCTGGCCGATCCTGGCCATCATGGGGTCGTCCGTCGCCTCGTCCTGCCGCTCCGTCATCGCGTCCTCCCTTCGTCCTGTGTCCCGCACGGCCGCGCGCGGGCGCGGCCCGGGCGGCCCGCCCGCCCGACGGTCGACGCTAGCCGCCCGCACCGACAATGCCGGTGAGGCGCGCTCCCCCGGGCAGCCGGGCGGCGGGGGTCAGCCGAGGTCGGGGATGCGCCAGTCGACGGGGGTGTGGCCCTGGTCGGCGACCGCCTTGTCGATCTGGGTGAAGGGCCGCGAGCCGAAGAACTTCTTCGCGGACAGCGGCGAGGGGTGCGCGCCCTTCACCACGACATGGCGGCCGGTGTCGATGAGCGGGAGCTTCTTCTGCGCGTAGTTGCCCCAGAGCACGAACACCGCCGGGTCGGGGCGGCGGTCCACGGCGCTGATCACGGCGTCGGTGAACTTCTCCCAGCCCTGGCCCTTGTGGGAGTTGGCCTCGCCCGCGCGGACCGTGAGGACCGCGTTGAGCAGGAGGACGCCCTGCCGGGCCCAGGGCATCAGATAGCCGTTGTCGGGGACGGGGTGGCCCAGCTCCGCGTGCAGCTCCTTGTAGATGTTGCGCAGCGACGGCGGGGTCTTCACGCCGGGGCGCACCGAGAAGCACAGCCCGTGGCCCTGTCCCTCGCCGTGGTACGGGTCCTGGCCGAGCACCAGCACCTTCACACGGTCGTACGGGGTCGCCTCAAGGGCGGCGAAGACCTCGTCGCGGGGCGGGTAGACGGGACCCTTCGCGCGCTCCTCCTCGACGAACTCGGTGAGCCGGGCGAAGTACGGCTTCTGAAGCTCCTCGCCCAGGACGCCGCGCCAGGACTCGGGCAGCATGGCGGTGTCGGTCACGTCAACATCCTCCGGAATACGCTCTTCTGACGGCCGCCGTGGAGCGCGACCGCCGCAACACCGAAGAACCTACCGGGCGGCACTGACAACGCGCCCCGCACGGGGCGGCGCTCAGCTCACCCCGGCGTTGAGCACCAGGCCGCCGTCGATCAGCAGGGTCTGGCCGGTGATCCAGTCGGCCTGCTCCGAGGTGAGGAAGGCGGCGGCGCCGCCGATGTCGACGGGGGTGCCGAGCCGGCCCAGCGGGTACGCGGCGGCGGCCTCCTCCTCGCGCCCCTCGAAGAGGCTCTGTGCGAAGCGGGTCTTCACGACGGCGGGCGCGATGGCGTTGACCCGGGCCACAGGCGCGAACTCATGGGCCAGTTGCAGGGTGAGGTTGACCATGGCGGCCTTGCTCATGCCGTAGGCGCCGATGCCCGGCGAGGCGTGCACGCCCGCGATGGAGGCGATGTTCACGATGGCGCCGCCGTGGTCGCGCTGCCAGGCGGCCCAGGTGAGCTGGGCGAAGCCGAGCGCGGAGAGCACGTTGGTCTCGTACACCTTGCGGACCACGTCGAGGTCGAGGTCGGCGAGCCCGCCGAAGACGGGGTTGGTCCCGGCGTTGTTCACCAAATAGTCGACGCGGCCGAACGCCTCCATGGTGCGCTCCACCGCCGCCTCCCGGTGCCGCGCGTCGTGGGCCTTGCCCGCCACCGCGATGGCGCGGTCCTCGCCGAGCCTGGCCACGGCCTCGCGCAGGGCCTCCTCGCCGCGGCCGGTGATGCAGACCCGGTCGCCGCGCGCCACCAGCGCCTCCGCCACACCGAAGCCGATGCCCCTGCTCGCCCCGCTGATCAGCGCCACCCGGCCGCTGTCCTGCACTGTCATTCGCCTGCCTTGTCGTCCGGGCCCCCTCGGGCCGCCTTGTCCCGGGCCGGTCGGGCCCGCCGCGGGTGCCGGCGCGTGGCCGACGCCCGCGGGTCAGTCGAGGGGCCCGCCCGCCACGTACAGCACCTGCCCGGAGACGAATCCGGAGGCGTCGTCGGTGAAGAAGGCGATGGCGCCCGCCACGTCCTCGGGCTCGCCGACGCGGCGCACCGGGATCTGTCCCGCGGCGGCCGTCTTGAACTCCTCGAAGCCCATGCCGACCCGGTCGGCGGTGGCCTTGGTCATGTCGGTGGCGATGAACCCGGGCGCGACCGCGTTGGCGGTGACGCCGAACTTGCCGAGTTCCACCGCGAGGGTCTTGGTGAAGCCCTGCATCCCGGCCTTGGCGGCGGAGTAGTTGACCTGGCCGCGGTTGCCGAGGGCGGAGGAGGAAGAGAGGTTGACGATGCGGCCCCAGCCCGCGTCGACCATGTGCTTCTGTGTGGCGCGGGACATCAGGAAGGCGCCGCGCAGGTGCACCCCGAGGACGGTGTCCCAGTCGGTGGTGCTCATCTTGAACAGCAGGTTGTCGCGGAGCACGCCCGCGTTGTTCACGAGGATGACGGGCGCGCCGAGTTCGTCCGCGACGCGGGCGACGGCGGCCTGGGCCGCGGCCTCGTCGGAGACGTCGCAGCCCACGGCGGTGGCCGTGCCGCCCGCCTCCCTGATCCGTCCCACAGTGTCGGCGCAGGCGTCCTCGTCGAGGTCGAGCACCGCGACGGCGCGGCCCTGGGCGGCCAGCCGTACGGCGGTCGCGGCGCCGATGCCGCGCGCGGCCCCCGTGACGATCGCGACCCGCTGATCAGTGGTGGGCATTGCGTTTCTCCTTGCCTCGACACGCCGTGACACCGGCCTCTGACTGTGCCGAGCGGCCCGCCCGGACAGTGAGCGACCGCTTAGTACCTTCGGCAGACGTGACGCTAGAAGTCCGGGCACCCGGTGTCAACGGCCCGCCGCCGGTCCCGGTCCTTTTCGCTCCGCGCGGGGCTCCGGAATGTGCCGTACCTCACCGCACCAGCAGTTCGAGCAGCCGTTCCAGGTCGGCCGCGGGGTCCGCGGTGAGTCCGGTGTGCACGGGGCCCGGCTGGACGACGGTGGAGCGGGGGGCGATCAGCCAGCGGAAGCGGCGGCCGGGGTCGTCCCGGCCCGCCTGCCCGGCCGCGGCGCCGCCCGCGCAGACCCGTTCCGCGGCGGCGAGCGCGGCCCGCACGCCGGTGACGTCGGCGTCCGGGTCGAGGGCGGTCAGCCGTGCCGCGTCGAGGTGGGTGCGGGCGGCCACGTAGTCGTGGGCCCGGCAGTACAGGACGACGCCCGCGTTGATCCGTTCGCCGCGCTCGATCCTCGGGACCACCCGCAGCAGCGCGTACTCGAACACGTCGCGTGTCCCTCGCGCGCTCATGCCCCGGCCTCCCGTCCGGTCGCCGCCCAGCCCGCGGGGCCCGGCGGCTCGGCCTCCGGCAGGCCGGTGACGAGCCGGTCGACGGGGGTGCCCGCGCGGGCCAGGAGTGCGCGGGTGTACGCGGTCCGTACCTCGTCGGGGTTTGCGAAGCCGGGTTCCCCGGCGAGCCAGGCGTCGGGCACCTCGGCGGCGGCCCGCGCGAGCAGGTCGGGGGTGACCAGGGGCGCCAGTTCGGCCGCGGCCTCGGCGACGGCGGGCGCGAACGCGGCGAGTGCGTGGTCGGAGGCGTCGTGGGGGCGGGCGGCAGCGGCTTCGGCGCCGCGCCAGTTGTGGTGCCAGATCATGGTGGCGCCGTGGTCGATGAGCCACAGCCGCCCCTGCCAGACCAGCATGTTGGGGTTGCGCCAGGAGCGGTCCACGTTGCCGGTGACGGCGTCGAACCAGACCACGCGGCCCGCCTCCGCCTGGTCCACGGTGTACGCGAGCGGGTCGAAGCCGAGGGCGCCCGAGAGGTGGGCCACGCCGAGGTTGGTGCCGCCGCTGCGCCGCAGCAGGTCCTGCACCTCCTCGTCCGGCTCCCCGAGGCCGAGTACGGGGTCGACGTCCACGGTGACCAGCCGCGGCACCCGCAGCCCGAGGCCCCGGGCGAGCGCGGCGCAGATCACCTCGGCCACGAGTGTCTTGCGGCCCTGTCCCGCGCCGGTGAACTTGGTGACGTAGAGCCCGAGGTCGTCGGCCTCGACGAGGCCGGGCAGCGAGCCGCCCTCACGGAGCGGCTCGACATAGCGGGTGGCGGTGACCTCCCTCAGCATCCCCCGGAGCCCCCTCGCCGCTCCCACGCCCGGCACATACGGCCCGCACACCCCTCACGGCCCGTACGCTGCGTACGTCCCTCGCGTCCCGCACGTTCCAAGGTCTGCTCCAACGCGTCGCGGCCCGGGGAAACCGGCCTCCGGTATGAGGTAGGCATAGTAACCAGGCGTGACAGCGGGGAGGCGGGGGCGGCCGTGCGGTCTCACCCGGCGTTCTCGGGGGTCTTGGGCCTGCTCCTGATCAGGAACAGGATGACCAGCAGCGAGCACACCACGAAGAGGCCGCCCGCCGCGAAGGCGCTCTGGATGCCCTCGGTGAAGGCGTGCCGCGCCTGCGTCTCGGGCGAGGCGCCGGCGGGGCCGTGGGCGTTGCCGCTCGCGGTGCCGAAGACGGTGACCAGGATGGCGAGTCCGAGGGCCGCGCCGAGCTGCATCATCGTCTGGAGCACTCCGGAGGCGGAGCCCGAGTCCTTCGGGGGGACGGCGGCCAGCACGGTGGCGCTCATCGGCATGTAGCTGAGCCCGATGCCGATGCCGGTGAGGATCAGCGGCCCGAGGACCCCCGAGGCGTAGCCGCTGTCGCCGCCAAGGCGGGTGAACCAGAGGGAGGCGCAGCCGACGAGCACCGCGCCCGCCGCCATCAGCCGCTTGGCGCCGAACTTGCGCAGCAGCTTCGGCGCCTGGGACGCGGTGGCGAAGGTGCCGAGCGTCATCGGCAGGAACGCGAGGCCCGCTTCGAGCGAGCCGAAGCCGAGCACGTCCTGCACGAACTGGGTGAGGAAGAAGAAGGTGCCCAGCATGAAGCCGGTGAGCAGCAGGATGTTCAGGTACGCGCCCGACCTGCTGCGGTCGGTGAAGAGCCACAGCGGCATGATCGGCGCCCCGGCCCTGGTCTCGGTCCACAGGAAGCCGGCGAGCAGCACGCCCGCGGCGAGGAACGAGCCGATCGTCAGGCTGTCGCCCCAGCCCGCGGTGGGCACCCGGATGAAGGCGTAGACCAGGCCGACCATGCCCGCGGTCGCGGTGACCGTGCCGACGATGTCGAGGCGGGCCCTGTGGCGCTCGGGCTCGCGCAGGAACCGCGGCGCGGCCAGCACGGCGAGGACGCCGAGGGGGACGTTGACGAACAGGGTGAGCCGCCAGGAGACGTCGGTGAGCAGGCCGCCGAGGATGAGGCCGAGCGAGCCGCCCGCGCCCGCCGTGGCGGAGTAGACGCTGAGGGCGCGGTGCCGCGCGGGGCCCTCCTCGAAGCTGCTGGCGATCAGCGCCAGTGTGCTCGGCGCGATCAGGGCGGCGCCGACGCCCTGGAGGGCGCGCGCGGCCACGAGCAGGGTCGCCGTGCCCGCGAGGCCGCCGAGCAGGGAGGCGAGGGTGAAGACGGCGGTGCCGGCCATCAGGGCGCGGCGGCGGCCCATCATGTCGCCGAGGCGTCCGCCGAAGAGCAGCAGGCCGCCGAAGGCCATCGTGTAGGCGTTGATGACCCAGGACAGGCTCGTGGACGAGAAGCCGAGGTCGCTCTGGAGGTCGGGCAGCGCGATGGTGACCACCGTCGAGTCCAGCGTGATCATCAGGTAGCAGACGCCGATGATGGCCAGGGTGACGGCAGGGTGGTGGGTCGCGGAGTCCGCGGCGCTCCGCACCGGTTTCTCGACGTTCTGGCCGGGGACCGTGTTCTCGGTCATGGGACTCCGTGGGAATTCGGCTCGCTGGCGGTGGTGGGCCTGCCGGAGGCGCCGCCGGGGCGGTGGGCGTCCGGCAGCGGGGCGTCACACGAAACGGGGACAGTCCCCGCCTGACACCGAAACAATAGGGGACCGTCCCCGCTTTGCTCAAGAAGGAATTGTCCGCGCAGGTCAGCGCCGTGTCCGGGGGCGCCTATGATCGGGGGCAGCGGCATACGAGCGGCCATCGCCGCGACACCACCAGGGAGGCGCGTGTGACGTCCACGAGCGGCGGCTCCACGGCGCGGCAGCGCCCGCGGCGGGCGGACGCCCGGCGCAACTACGCGCGCATCCTCGTCGAGGCGGACAAGGCGTTCGGCCGGTACGGCGCCGACGCCTCGCTCGACGACATCGCGAAGCGCGCCGGTGTCGCGAACGCGACGCTGTACCGCCACTTCCCCACCCGGGAGGCCCTGCTCGAACAGGTCTACCGGGACCACATCGAGCGGCTGTGCGGGCAGGCCCTGGAGGTGTCGGCGTCCGAGGACCCGTACGGCGCGCTGATGCGCTGGATGAGCACGCTGCTGACCAGCATGAGCCATTACCAGGGCCTGACGGGCCTGTTGGCGCTGATGCTCAAGGACGACGGCGCCGAGATCAGCTCGTGGTGCCGCGGCACGATCCGCGGCGCCGCGGCGACGCTGTTGTCGCGGGCGCAGGAGGCCGGTGCCGTGCGCGGCGACATCGACGAGATGCTGCTGCTGCGCGTGATCAACGCGGTGTCGCTGGTGGCGGCGCAGACGGGCTGTGACGCCGAGGAGGCCACGCGGCTGCTGACGGTGCTCGTCGAGGGGCTGCACCCGGGCGGGCCACGGGTCCCCGGTCAGGCGTCCTGAGGGACCGGCGGTACGGGGCCCGTACTCCGGCGTGCCTCACCCGTCGGTCACCGGTATGCGCCTGGGCACTTGGGAGCGGGCGACGTCGCGTACGAGGTCGTAGCGGAAGACGAATCTGGCCTCCCCGCCGACGCCCGTGCTGTCGCGGCGCAGGAACTCGCGGCGTTCCAGGTATTCGAGGGCGGTGGTCACCTCGCCGAGGTCGCGTCCGCGGGCCGCGGCGACCGCGGAGGGCACCACGGTGTGGCCGTGGACGGCGGCGTCCTGGAGCACGCCTTTGACGCGCTGCGGGAGCGCGTCGAGGGTCGAGGCCATCACGTTGCGCAGCAGCCAGGGGGTGGAGGTGAGTCCGGCCCCGCGTGCGGTGTCGGGGGCGCCGCGCAGCTCGCGCGCGTACTCCATGACGAAGAGGGGGTTGCCGCCGGTGAGTGCCATCACCGCGGACAGCAGCCCTGCCGGGTCGGTCTCCGGCAGGACCGCGGCCATGAGGCGGCTGACGGCGGGGGCGGCGAGCGGGCCGAGGGTGATGATCGACATGCCCTCGGCGCCTCCGGTCCACGAGGGGCGCCGTTCGAGGAGTTCGGGGCGGGCGACGGCGACCAGGTAGAGCGGTACGGGGCGGGTGGAGGTGGCGAGGTACTCGACGAAGTCGAGGGTGAGTTCGTCGGCCCATTGCAGGTCGTCGACCACGAGCAGCAGCGGGCGCTGGGCGGCCGTCTCCTCAAGGAAGTGGCGGGCGGCGGCGAACCAGGCCCTGGGCGAGGTGTCGGGCCGTACCCTTCCGCGCTGGGTGAGCAGCGGTACGAGGTGGGACAGCAGCCAGGTGGCGGTGTTCCCGGTGCCCGCGATGCGGTGTACGGCGACGGTCAGGGTCTCCAGGGCAGCGCCGGGCGACTTGACGCCGTCGACGCCGGTGCAGGCGCGGACCATGTCGGCGAGCCCCGAGGCGTAGCCGTAGGAGCAGCAGCGGACGTGGGCGGTGCGGGCCGGCTCGGGGGTGTGGCGCAGGTCGTGGTCGAGTTCGGCGACGAGGCGGCTCTTGCCGACGCCGGACTCGCCGAGGAGTGTCACCACGTGGGGTCTTGCGCGCTGCCGTGTCTGCTGGAACAGCTCGCGCAGCAGGGCGAGTTCGCCGTCGCGTCCGACGAAGGGCAGCAGGGAGCACTCCTTGCGGACGGCGCGGTAGTGGTCCAGTACCTCCTGGGTCTGGCGGGTGCGCCTGCTGATCTGGAGGCCGCCCTGCGGGACGTTCTCCAGGAGGCGTTCGCAGGTCTCCAGCAGGCCGCCGGTGGCCTCGGGGACGGAGTCGGCGCCGAAGCCCGGGCGGTAGCGTACGAGGGTGTCCCCGGTGGCCACGGCGATCCGCAGGACCAGTTCCGGACCGAGGCGGGCGTCGATGTCCTCGGCGGCGCGCACGGCGCGGTCGGCGTCGTCCTCGCGGGTCCTGTGGGCGCCGAAGAGCGCGAACGTCATGCCGCCGAAGCGGCCGGAGACTATTCCGCCGTGCCGTTCGACCGCCTCCCGTATGGTCGAGGCGATGTCGGACAGGAGCCGGTCGGCCTCCTCCGGGTCGTCGAGGCTCGCCCGGGTCCTTGAGGAGACGAGCACGGCGGTGACCTGTTTCCGCTCGATCCGCGGCCTGGCCGCCGCCGGGGTGGCGCTCCTGGGCGGTGGGGGCGGTGGCGGTGGGGCCATGGCGGGTCCCGTGGGTTCGTCCGCGGCGGGCAGGGCGGGGGTGTGCGGCGGTTCCCGCCGTGTCCGTGCGGCCGTCGGGCGCCGTCCCGTGTCCACGAGTTGTTCCTCGAAGAGCCTGCTCCAGGGGGCGCCGAGCTTCGGGGAGTGGCTGAGGATGGCGCGTTCCACCTCGCGCAGCCCCGGGCCTGGTTCGAGGCCGAGTCTGTCCACCAGGAAGCGTCTGGTCCTGCGGTACACGGTGAGCGCGTCGGTCTGCCGTCCGCAGCGGTACAGGGCGAGCATCAGCAGCTCGCATATGCGTTCGCTCGTCGGGTTGGCGCGGGCGAGCGCCTCCAGGTCGGCGAGGGCCTCGGCGTGGCGTCCGCAGGCGAGTTCGGCCTCGCCGAGGTGTTCGCGTGCGGCGAGCCGCAGGTCGTGCACGGACTTCGCGGGCTGCCAGTCGAGGCCGCGTTCGACGAGGTCGGCCAGGACGGGTCCGCGCCACAGCGAGAGCGCTTCGCGCAGTTGTCCCGAGGCGCGTTCCCAGCGGCCTGCGGCGAGTTCGGCGCGGCCGCGGTCGACCAGATCGCGGAAGCGGAGCAGGTCGACGTTCTCAGTCTCGGTGCGCAGGACGTAGCCCGGGGGGTGAGTGAGCAGCAGCGGGCGGTCGGTCTCCTGGTGGGGTCTGAGGGTGCCGCGGAGGTAGGAGACGGCGTTCTGGAGCATCTTGCGCGCGGTGGCCGGGGCGTCGCGCGGCCAGAGGGCGTCCACCAGTTCGCTGGTCGCGACGACGGTGTTGCTGTGCAGGAGCAGGTAGCCGAGGGTGGCCCGCTGGACGGTCCCCTTCAGGGCCACCGGTTTTCCCTGCGCTGTCACCTCTAACGGACCAAGCAGTGAGAACTGCATCTTCTCCCCAGTGCGGGCTCGCGGAAGCGGCTCCATGACTCTTTTTCCCTGTGCGGACCGAAGTCCTCGCGGCCGCCCGGCCGTCGGGTGGGGGGACGGACGGTCGCCGCCGCGGGTTCTGACGCCGTCGGCAGATACGCGCGGTACTTCACACCAGTTGCTGCTCCGCGGCCGCGCCGGGCCGCCCTGGTCGGCTGCGGGACGGGAGAAGGGCGGCCCCGCAAACCATGATTCTTCGGCGCTCGGGAGACGGACGGCTCCTGGGGGGTGGCTGCCCGGAAGTGCCGCCCCACACCAGGGATGAGAATCCAATTAACACATTCTTCATGGCGGGGTTGACTTGGGTGCGCTCCGGTGGATGTGACGTGACGACTTTATGGTGATTTCCGTGGCGGCTTGAAATGCCGTCGACCTTGTGGGGCGTGAGCGACGGTACGGGCCGGACATACGGGGTCACATGGACCGTTGACCATGTGACGGCCTCCGGCGGGACTCTTCCGACGTGGCGCGTGACACTGCCTGGACAGTCGGGAGTCTACCCGACCCGGTGTTTGCTCTAATCGAGTGTGAGGAAAGAATCAGAAACACGTCAGAGCTTGACAGGAGCGACTGCTTCCGCTTTCCTTCACCCCGCATAAAGGGGCCGAGTTCATTCCATTCGAGCCGGTTCGTTAACGCGGCGTTTCCTGGGGGGAGTTTACCTTTCCGGCAACCCATCGGCCGCGTTCCCGATAACGTTTCACACGCCGTTGCGGGCGCCCGCCGCCGTGCCCGAGCGGGCCCGATCCGGGCTCGTACCGCATGCCCGCGGGCCGAATACGTACGGCTGACTTGTTTCCACCGCCCCTCCACTCGACGGTAATTCGCCATTGCTCCCGTGGAACAGCATTTCGATACTTGGCCTGTCACTGCCGGGAAGTCCTCTCCACGAGGAGCGATCGTCACATGATTCTGGTCACTGGCGGCACGGGAAACGTCGGGCGCGAGGTGGTCGCCGAACTGGTGGGCAGCGGGCAGCGGGTCCGCGCGCTGGCCCGCGACCCCCGAAGCGCGCTCTTCCCGCCCGGAGTGGACGTGGTCCCGGGCGATCTGGGCGCTCCCGACTCGCTGGCCGCCGCGCTCGACGGTGTACGGAAGGTCTTCCTGCTGCTGTTCCTGCCCGGTGTGGACTTCGGGAAGGTGACGGAGGTCGTGGCCCGGTCGAAGGTCGAGCATGTGGTGCTGCTGTCGTCGGTCCGCGCGGCGAGCCCCGAGGGCGGTCTGGTGGGGCAGGTCAACAGGCTTGCGGAGGACGCCGTCAGGGAGTCGGGCCGCGGCTGGACGTTCCTGCGGCCCGGCGCCTTCGCCTCCAACGCGCTCCAGTGGGCCGGGGGCGTGCGCTCCGACCGGGTGGTGCGGGCGTTCGGCGGTGACTTCCGCAGCGCGCCGATCGACCCCGCCGACATCGCCGCCGTCGCCGCCCGCGCCCTCGTCTCCGACGCGTATCTGGGCGCCGCGCCCGTGCTGTCGGGCCCCGGGGTGCTGACCGCGCGGGAGCAGGCAGCGGTGCTCGGCGACGCGCTGGGCGAGCCGGTCGCGTTCGAGGAGCTGCCCGAGGACGTGGCGCGCGGCGCGCTGCGGCGGGCGGGCTATCCGGAGCCGTTCGCCGACGCCATGGTCGAGATGCAGAAGAACACCGACCCGTCGCTCGCCCAGGTGACGCCCGCCGTCGAGGAGATCACCGGCACCCCGGCCCGCGGCTTCCGCCGGTGGGCCGGGACGCACGTCGCGGCGTTCCGGTGACGGGGCACGGCGCCGCCGCGGCGGAGTACGACGCGGACGTCCTGGTCGTCGGGTACGGGCCGGTGGGCCAGGTGCTGTCGATCCTGCTGGCGCAGCGGGGCTGGCGGGTGACCGCGGTGGAGCGCCACCCGCGGCGCTACCCGTTCCCCCGGGCCGTCGGGTTCGACGGCGAGGTGGCCAGGGTGCTCGCGGCGGCCGGGATCGGCCACCGGATGGCCGAGTTCGGGGAGGCGTCGATCGACTACGAGTTCCGTAACGCCGAGGGCCGGACGCTGATGCGGATCGACCTGCCGGACGAGCCGGGTCCGTCCGGCTGGCCCAAGACCACGGCGTTCCACCAGCCCGCGCTGGAGGCGGCCCTCGACGGGCGCGCGGCCGAACTGCCCACGATGCGCCGGGTCATGGGCCACGAGGTGGTCGGCCTTGTGGAGCGCCCCGGCCATGTGGAGGCCCGGCTGCGGACGACCGGCGGCGACAGCGACGGCCATGGCGGTGACGGCAGCGGCGACGGCGACGTCGTCGGTAGCGGCGAGGGCGCCCTCACGGCCCGTTACGTCGTCGGCTGTGACGGCGCGAACAGCTTCGTGCGGTCGTGTCTCGGCTCCACGGTGACCGACCTGGGCTTCCGCTACGACTGGCTGCTGTGCGACGTCGAGTTGCACGACAGGCGCGAGTTCAGCCCCAACAACATGCAGATCTGCGACCCGGGTCGGCCCACGACGCTGGTGGCGGCGGGTCCCGGGCACCGGCGCTGGGAGTTCATGCGGCTGCCCGGCGAGTCGGCGCGGGAGCTTGCCCGCGAGGACACGGCGTGGGCGCTGCTCGCCCCGCACGACGTCACCCCGGGGAACGCCACCCTGTACCGGCACGCCGTCTACACCTTCGGCGCGCAGTGGGTCGACGGCTGGCGCTCCGGCCGGCTGCTGCTCGCGGGCGACGCGGCGCACCTGATGCCGCCGTTCGCGGGCCAGGGCATGTGCGCGGGGGTGCGTGACGCCTCCAACCTGGCCTGGAAACTCGACCTGTTGCTGCGCGGCCTCGTCGACGACGCGCTGCTCGACACGTACGCGGTGGAGCGCCGCCCGCACGTGAAGCTGATGACCGAGCTTGCGGTGGGCCTCGGGCAGCTCGTGTGCGAGCTTGACCCGGTCAAGGTGGCCGAGCGCGACGCGTTCATGGTGGCGCTCGCGGCCGACCCGGACAGCCAGGGCCCGCAGGTGCTGGCGCTCCCGCTGGCCGACGGGGTGCTGCGCACCGGCCCCGACGGGCGGCCGGCGGGCCTCGCGGGAAGCCTCGTACCGCAGGCGGTGGTGGAGCACGAGGGGACGCGGGGCATGTTCGACGAGGTGGTGGGAACCGGCTTCGTCCTCCTCTCCGACACCCCGCCCGAGGAACTGCTGTCCGCCGCCGACCTGCGCTTCCTCGCGTCGCTCCGCGCCCGTACCGTCTGGCTGCGCCCGCCGGACGCGGGCGGCGGACCCGGTGTGCTGGACACCGCGGGGGTGTACCTGCCGTACCTGGCCGAGCACGGGGCGACGGCGCTGCTCGCCCGGCCCGACTTCTACGTCTTCGGCACGGCGGAGGGCCCGGCTGACGTGCCCGCGCTCGTCGCCGACCTGCGCGAGCGCCTCACCGCCCCGGCCGGCCACCCGGCCCGTACGAACTGACCGGCCCCCGAGCGGGGCACGCCCGCGACCACCGCCCCGTCCACCCCGCCAGGCCGAAAGCAACGGCACACCATGGAGAGGCACATGACCACCCAGCAGGAGCCGAGAACCTTCCCCTTCAGTCAGGCGCACGCGCTGGACCTCGACCCCCAGCTCGCCGAACTGCGCAGGCTCGAACCGGTCAGCCGGGTGCGGCTGCCCTACGGCGGTGACGGCTGGCTGGTGACCCGGCACGCCGAGGTCCGCACCGTCCTGTCCGACCAGCGCTTCAGCAGGGCCGCGACCAGGAACCGCGACTACCCCCGGGTGATGCCGGCCCGCAACGAGGACAACTCGCTGATGGGCATGGACCCCCCGGACCACACCCGGCTGAAGTCGCTGGCCATACGGGCGTTCACCCGCCGCAGCGCCCAGCAGTCGAGGCCGCACATCCAGGAGACCGTCGACGGGCTGCTGGACGCGATCGCCGCCGAGGGGCCGGGGGCCGACCTGGTCGACGGCCTGGCGACGCCGCTGCCCGCCACCGTCGTGTCGGGGCTGCTCGGCATCACCGTCGAGGACTGCGCGTTCCTGCGCACCAACCTGGAGACGGCGATGGCGACGCAGAGCAGGTCGCCTGCGGAGATCGACGCGGCGTCGACCCGTATCCGGGAGTACTTCGCCGAGCTGATCGCGCACCGCGACGCCAACCCCACCGACGACGTCTTCGGCACCCTGGTGCGCGCCCACGCCGACGAGTACCAGCTCAGCCCCGAGGAGATCATCGCGTTCGGGTTCTCGCTGATCGCGGGCGGCGAGGGCACGAGCGCCCACCAACTGGCCTGCTCCCTCTATGTGTTGCTGACCCACCCGGAGCATATGGCGGCGCTGCGCGACGACCCGGATCTGGTACCGGGCGCGGTGGAGGAGCTGTTGCGCTTCGTGCCGCTCGGCACGGTGGCGGGGTTCCCCCGTATCGCCCTGGAGGACGTCGAGTTGGGCGGGGTGCTGATCCGGGAGGGCGAGAGCGTCCTGGTGCACCTGGGCTCGGCCAACCGCGACGAGTCGGTCTTCGCGGACCCCGGCGCACTCGACTTCCACCGCGCGCAGAACCAGCACGTGGCCTTCGGGTACGGCGTCCACCTGTGCATCGGCGCGCAGATCGCGCGGACGATGCTGCAAGTGGCCGTCGGCACTCTGGTACGGCGCTTCCCCGGGCTCGCGCTCGCGGTGCCCGCCGCGGACGTCGAGTGGAAGCGCGGTGGACTCTCGCGCGGGCCCGTCGAGTTGAAGGTGACCTGGTGAGTGACGAGAAGACCGGTATCGAACTGTGGCGCGCCTGGACCGACTTGTGGGCGGGCCGCCTGGAACTCGCCGAGGAGATCGTCGCCGACGGCTTCACCGTGCACGTCGCGACCGACCGCGATCTGAGCGCCGTCAACGACGGCCCCTCGGTACGCGCCTGGGTCGCCGCGCTCAACACCGTGTTCACACAAGCGCAGTTCACGATGGAGGCGGGCCCGATCGCCGCTGACGGCCTGGTCGCGGGACGCTGGCGCACCCACGGCGTCCTCGGCAAGGACACCCCCTTCGGCCCCGCGGGGGCGCGGTTCAGCCGGGTCTCCCACGACATCCTGCGGATCGACGGCGACGGCCGTATCGCGGAGTTCTGGTCGGCCTCGGACCCGGTGGTGCTGCTCGGCTGAGGCCGAACACGCGCCCGTGGAAAGGGAGATGAGGGGGCCGGTGCCCGCACCGGCCCCCTTCTTCCTGTGTCCGCGGCGGCTCGGCTCTTGGCGTGGCCGTGGCGGCTCAGCCTGCGCGGCCGAAGTCGGAGTGGAGGTCGGCGGGCAGGTCGCTGCGGCGCTTGACCTGGAGCTTGCGGTAGACCCGGGTGAGGTGCTGCTCCACGGTGCTCGCGGTGACGAAGAGCCGTGCGGCGATCTCACGGTTGGTGTAGCCGACGGCGGCGAGCGCGGCGACCCGGTGCTCCGCCTCGCTGAGCAGCCCGACCCTGGCCAGCACGCCGGGCAGGGTGGCACCGGCAGGCCCACCTGCGTCGAGCGGGGCCGCGCCCGGCAGGTCGATGCGGCAGGC
This sequence comes from Streptomyces sp. NPDC050560, assembly GCF_044457285.1. NCBI lineage: Bacteria > Bacillati > Actinomycetota > Actinomycetes > Kitasatosporales > Streptomycetaceae > Streptomyces > Streptomyces sp. NPDC050560. Next base: position 6,609 of record NZ_JBITGT010000003.1, on the reverse strand, counting down.
CCGCGCCACCTGCCAGGCCCTGCGCAGCGTCATCCGGGAGCGCGCGCCCTCCTTCACGTGGCGCAGCGCGAGCCCGAGGTCGCCGAGGGCGCGCGCCAGTTCGTACCGGTCGCCGCTGTCCTCCGCGGCCTCGACGGCGCTGGTGAGGAGCCGGGGGCGGCGTTCCGGCGGGGCGCAGGCGGCGAGCGCGCGCAGGGCCATGGCGCGGGCCCTGCGGTTGGCGGGGCCGAGGCGGGCGAGCTGGTCGCTGAGGAGGTTCCTGGCCTCGTCGCGGTTGCCGAGGCTCAGCCATGCCTCGGCGGCGCTGATCCGCCAGGGCACGAGTCCTGGGACGTCGATGCCCCAGGCGCGGGTCAGCTCCCCGCAGGCCAGGAAGTCGGCGAGGGCGGCGTGCCGGTTGCCCGCGGCCAGGTAGTACTGGCCGCGCGCGTGCAGATAGGGCACCTGGTAGCGGCTGAGCGCCATCCCTTCGGGGACCGGGTGGTCGAGGTGGGCGGCCGCGGTGTCGAGGTCGCCGGTGCGGGTCGCGGCGAGGACGAGCGCGCTCAGCGGCATTCCGACGGCGACGCCCCAGCCCTTCGCGGAGATGTGGGCCAGGGCGCTGCGGGCGGCGTCGAGGGCGGCGGGGAAGGCGCCCCTGCGTATCGCTATCTCCGCGCGTATCCCGGAGAAGACGGCCTGCCAGGCGGGGAAGCCGAGTCCGCCGACGTCGGTGAGCAGCCGGTCGCACCAGGCGGCCGCGCTGTCGGTGCGGTCCGCGTAGACGAGCGCGAGCAGCGGGGACTCGGCGGCCCAGGGGGTGCCGGTGCCGAGCCGTACGTCGCGCAGCATCTGCTCGGCGCGCCCCGCCGCCTCGGCGTCGCGGGCCCGCAGCAGGATCGAGGCGAGGATGGACGCGGGCGGCAGCCAGGGGTCGGCGCGCAGGGCGACCACGACGTCCCCGGCCCGTACGGCGGGCCTGCCGCGGCGGGCGAGGGTGGGGTGGGTGCAGGCGAGCCAGAGTTCGGTGGCGTGGACGGCGGTGGTGGCGACCGTGCCCGGTTCCTGGTCGGCGGCGCGGATGTGCGCGAGTACGTCGGCGGCCTCGTCGTGGCGGTCGAGCCAGAGCAGTTGGCGCAGCAGCATGATGCGGTGGCGAGGGCCGAGGTGTCCTGTGCGGCTCGCGGTGACGAGCGGGGTGAGGTGCCGGTCGGTGGCCGCGGGGCTGATCAGCCACTCAGCAGCGGCGAGCCGGGCGAGGACGGTGGCGCGGTGGTGTTCGTCGGTCTCCACGGTGTGGGCGAGTTCGAGGCGGAGGACGGCGGCGTGCACGTCGCCTCCTGCGAGTGCGGCGTCGGCGGCTTCGAGGAGCACCTGCACGGCCCAGGGCTCCTGGGGCGCTCCCGCGGTGAGGAGCTGGTCGGCGGTCTCGGTGGCCGCGGCGCCCCGCTCATGGAGCAGTCTTGCGGCCTCGTAGTGCAGGGTGTGCCGTTCCCCGGGGGTGAGGTCGGCGAGTACGGCGGCGCGTCCCGCGGGCAGCCGCAGCCGGGGGCCGAGGGTGAGCCCCGCGCTCTGGGCGGCGTGCAGGGCCTCGTCGGTTTCGGCGCCGCTCAGCCCGGCGAGCCTGGCCGTTCCGGAGCCGGTGGCGTGTGCGCCGAGGACGGCCGCCGCGCGTACCGCCCGTACGAGGCGTGGGTGGCAGCGCCGCAGGCACTGGGCGAGGGCGCGCCGGTAGGTGTCGTGCCGTGTGGTGACGCCGCCGTGGCTGTCGAGGAGTGCGCGGGCGAGCAGCGGGTTGCCGCCGCTCGCGGCGTGCAGTCCGGCCGCCGCCGTGGGGTCGGCGCCGGGCAGGAGGGCGGCGGTTCCCGCGGGGGTGAGCGCGGGGACGGTGATCCTGCGGCTGCCGGGACCGCGTACCAACTCGGTGTGTTCCGGGCGGAGATGGTCGTCGGCGACGGTGACGAGAAGCAGGATGGGCGTCGAGACGAGCCGCCGTACGAGGAAGCCGAGCCAGCGCGCCGACAGGTCGTCCAGGTACTGCGCGTCGTCGACGGTGACCAGCAGCGGCCCGTCCTGCGCCAGGTCGGTGAGGACCAGGCAGAGTTCGAACAGCAGCCGGGTGGTCTCCGGGCGGTCCGCACCGGCCTCGGCGGCCCTGGTCGCCCGGTCGAGGAGGTCGGCCGCGTGCCTGCGGGCGGCGGGCGGCAGGGCCGTGGTGCGCAGGAGTTGGCTGACCGCGCCGAGCGGCAGCGCCCGTTCGTCGGGTGAGCCGGTGGCGCCGAGGTGGCGGGCGCCCTCCTCGGTGGCCGTCCTCGTACAGGCGTGCAGCAGTTCCGTCCTGCCGCACGCGACGGGGCCCGTGAGCAGTGCCGCGCCGCCGTCGCCCCGGTGGCAGCGGTCCAGCAGGTCTCTGAAGGACGCCAGTTGCAGGTTCCGTTCGACCATCGTCATGTGCCGCGTGTCTCCCGTTCGCGCCCGGCCGTGTGCCCCGGCGGGCCTTGGACACCAACGGTGGTCGATGCTAGGCACGGGGTGGTCCTGTGGAACAGGAGAGCACTCCATCGGCCGTCCACGATCCGACCACTGGGGGTCAGCGGGGTCGTCGCAGCCAGTCGCGCACGGCGGCCGCGGTGGTGGCCGCGTGGGCGTCGAGAAGGCCGAAGTGGTCGCCCGGGGCCTCGGTCTCCTCGTGGGGCAGCGGCCAGGCGACGCGCCAGCCGTCGCCGGTCTCGGCCGCACGCATCGCGGGCGTCGGCCGGTCGGCGCGCAGCAGCAGGGTGGGCGCCGCGGTGGTGGTGGGCTCCCAGCCGTCGAAGAGCCGCATGTAGGCGCCCATGGCGGTCAGCCCGGTGTCACCGGCCGGTGCCGTGGGCACGCCCGCGCCCGCCTCGTCCTGGCGGGTGCCGTGCGCGGGCAGCGCCATGAGCCAGTCGCGGTCGAGCCCGTCGGGCCGCAGATGGTAGGTGTCGATCATCACGAGGCCCGCGGGGGTGGCGCCGCGCCGCTGTAGTTCCTCGGCGACGGCGTGCGCCACGAGTCCGCCCATGGAGTGTCCCAGCAGCGCGAACGGCGCCCGTCCCACCGTGTCGAGCACCGTGTGGGCGTGGGCCGCGACGAGGGTGGCGAGGGTGTCGGGGACGAGTTCGCGGTCGCGGAACCCGGGGTGCCGCAGGGACAGCACGGGCAGGTCGTCGCCGAGCGCCCCGGCGAGCCGTGCGTACTCGTGCGGTCCCGACACGGGGCTGACGGTCGGCAGGCACACCACGGTCAGCGGTGCGGGCCCGTCGTCCCCGGTGCTCCTGCGCGGGGTCAACGGGACGGGCGGCAGGGCGTGTTGGCCGACGGCGCCGGGTGCGAAGGCCGGGCGGGCCAGCGACGCGGTGATGATCATGCGGGTGGCCTCGACGGTGTGTCCCGCCGCGCAGACCCGCCGGTACAGGTCGGTCAGCGGCTGCGCCGCGGGCTCCGTGGCGTCCGGCCGGTGTGCGGTGTCCTGTGCGAGGTGGGCGGCGATGGCGGCGGGGGTGGGGTGGTCGAGGGCGAGTGTCGGCGGCAGTCGGCGTCCGCTCGACTCGGCGAGCCTGTTGCGGAGTTCGACCGCGGCGAGCGAGTCGAGGCCGAGTTCGCTCAGCGGCCGTTCGGCGTCCACCCCGGCCGTGCCGGTGTGCCCGAGCACGGCCGCCACCTCGGCCCTGACGAGGTCGAGCACCGCGTCGTCGCGCCGCGGGGCGGGCAGCCGCAGTGCGGCGCGCAGTGTTGGCCGCCCGTCGGACGCGGGCGCGGCCCTGCGTGCTCGCGCGGGTGCCAGGGACCGCAGCAGCGGCGGTACGTGGGCGGCGTCCCCGAGGGCGGCCGGGGCGAACCGGGCGGGGACGAGCAGGGGTTCGTCCGCGGTGAGCGCGGCGTCGAAGAGGGCCATGCCGTCCGCGGCGCCGAGCGGCAGCAGTCCGCCGCGCGCGAGCCGCCCCCTGTCGGCCCGGTCCGCCATGCCGCCGCCCTCCCACAGCCCCCAGGCGAGGGAGACGGCGGGCAGCCCGAGGGCGCGCCGGTGCTCGGCGAGCGCGTCGAGGAACGCGTTGGCCGCCGCGTAGTTGCCCTGCCCCGGATTGCCGAACACCCCGGCGGCCGACGAGTACAGCGCGAAGAAGGCGAGGTCCAACTCCCGTGTCAGCTCGTGCAGATGCCAGGCGGCGTCCACCTTCGGCCGCAGGACGCTGGCCACCTGATCGGGGGTCAGGGAGGCGAGGGTGCCGTCGGCGAGGGCCCCGGCCGCGTGCACGACCCCGGTCAGCGGCGGTTCGATGCCCTGGATCAGCTCGTCGAGGCGATCGCGGTCGGCGGCGTCGCAGGCCGCCCAGGTGACCCGGGCGCCGCGGGCCACGAGCGCGGTCTCAAGTTCCGTGGCGCCCTCGGCCGCCGCGCCCCGGCGGCCGGCCAGCACCAGGTGCGCGGCGCCGCGCTCCGCGAGGTGCCGCGCCACGATCCCGCCGAGCGCGCCGGTGGCCCCGGTGACGAGCACCGAGCCGGAGAGGCGCCCGGTGGCGGTGTCGTCGGTGTCGCGCCGGGGCGGGGCGGTCCTGACGAGCCGTGGCACGGTGAGGCGGCCGTCGCGCAGGGCGACACGGGGTTCGCCGCTGGCGAGGGTGAGCCGCAGCGCTTCCTCGGTGGGCGGGGTGCCTTCGGCCTCGACGAGCGTGATGCGGGCGGGGTGCTCGTTCTGCGCGGACCGTACGAGCCCGGACACCGCGGCGGCGGCGAGCCCGCCGCCGACCAGGACGAGCAGCCGCGCGGACTCCCAGCGGGGGTCGGCGAGCCAGGCCCTGAGCAGCCCGAGCGTACGCAGTACGGCGCGGTGCGCGGCGGTGGCGGGGTCGGGCGCGTCGCCTTCGGCCACCGGGAGGACCAGGACGGCCGGGAGGGTGTCCTGGTCCGCGGCCAGGTCGGTGAGGGGTTTCAGACCGAGGCCGAAGGGGTCGTCCCCGAGGACGGCCAGGGCCCCGCCCTCGGGAGGCGTCACGGGCGCGGTGACCCAGTCCACCCGGTGCAGGGGCAGGGGCGCGGTGCGCGCCAACTGGCCTGGTTCCAGGGGCCGTACGGTCAGTGACTCGACGGTGACCACGGGCCGTCCCAGGTCGTCGGTGGCGGCGAGCGCGACGGTGTTGTCCCCGGTGGGCGTCAGCCGTACGCGCAGTGTCCCGGCCCCGTGGGTGTGCAGCCGCACCCCGTTCCAGGCGAACGGGAGCCCGGTGGGACCGCCGTGTGCCGCGGCGTGCAGTGCGGCGTCGAGGAGGGCGGGGTGCAGTCCGAACTCGGCGGCGTCACGGCGCCGTTCCTCGGGCAGCGCGACCTCGGCGAAGAGGTCGCCGCCACGCCGCCACACCGCCCGCAGCCCCTGGAACAGGGGTCCGTAGCGGAAGCCGCGTTCCGCCAGGTCCGCGTAGGGGTCGTCGATGTCGACAGGTTCCGCACCCGGGGGCGGCCAGGCGGCGGCGTCCTCTCTGGTGGCACCCTCTCCGGACGCGTTCTCGTCGGTCACGTCCTCGTCGGTGGCGTTTTTCGGGGGCACGCCCGGGGCGTCGTGGGGTGTACCGGCGGTGCTCAGGATCGCGGTCGCGTGCCGGGTCCACGGCCCGTCCTCGTCCGCACCGCGGGTGTGTACGGTGAGCGTCCGCCGCCCCGCCGGGTCGGGCGCGCCGAGGGACACCTGCATGCGTACGCCACCGGTCTCGGGCAGCGCCAGCGGTTCGCCGACCACGAGTTCGTCGAGGGTGTCGCAGCCGACGGTCCGCCCGGCGCGCAGCGCGAGTTCGACGAACGCGGTGCCGGGGAACAGGGCGGTGTCGTGGACGGTGTGCTCCGCGAGCCAGGGGTGGGTGGTGAGGGAGAGGCGGCCGGTGAGGAGCAGTCCCGTAGCGTCGGTGCCGCCGTCGTCGGGGAGGGTGGTGGCGGCGCCGAACAGCGGGTGGTCGGCGGGTTCGAGGCCGAGGGCGGTCGCGCTGATGTGGCCGCCCGGGTCGTCGAGCCAGTACCGGGAGCGCTGGAAGGCGTAGGTGGGCAGCTCGACGATCCGGCGGCCCGAGGTGTCGCCGAGCGTGCGGCGCCAGTCCACGGGCACACCGCGGGTGAACAGCGCCGCCGCGGCGGTGAGCACGGCGGCGGGTTCGGCCCGGTTGCGCGGGGCGGCGGCGACCACCAGCGGGGCGCGGCCGGCGGCGCGGCTGCGGGTGTCCCGGCCGCCCTCGGTCTCCGCTCCCGGGGCCCCCGCTCCGTCGATCGCCGCGGCCCCGGCCCGAGCGCCCGTGTCTGCGTCCTGTCCCTGTTCCAGGCAGTCCTGTGCCATGGCGGTGAGCACACCGTCGGGGCCCACTTCGAGGAAGGCGGTGACACCGGCGTCGCGCAGATGCCGCACGCCGTCCATGAACCGCACCGTTTCGCGCGCGTGGCGGGTCCAGTACTCGGCCGTGCCCACCTCGTGCGCCGGGATGACGGCGCCGGTGAGGTTGGACACGAGCGGAATGGTCGGCGCTCCGAACTCGACTTGTTCCAGGACGTGTCGGAAGTCGTCGAGCATCGGCTCCATCAACCCGGAATGAAAAGCATGACTCACCCGCAACCGCCGCACCCGACGCC